>JANOAU010000127.1:0-46729 GCA_031411275.1 Saprospiraceae bacterium
TGTGCGGACTAACTTTAAGGCTTCACTTTTGAAGTCACTATCGTATTTACGATATGTCTGTTTGATGCGTTGTTTTTCCATATCACAAATGTAATCTCTTATTAGAGAATTTTGTGTGCGGGTTAATTAGACAATCTCAAACCTTTATATTTTCCGAATATAAAAATATCATGTAAATGCATGCTACTAATATTTTATCATTTTAATTTTTTGTAAGCAATCACTTAAAGATTATTAAGTGTGTTTACAATTGAATTTCATCAGCTAGGCAAAATATAAATTTCTTCTCTTTACTCTCATTGTTGATTTGACAAATTACATAATCGAAATTTCCTAAACGGCCGTTTTCATCTATTATTTCTACTTTGTTATTTGTATTATCAAGAAAAGATAAAGAGTTTTTATCAATTATCACTTCTTTTTTTTCTGTAACAATGTAGTAACTGTAATCAAAATTGTTACCTTCATGCAAATAGACTTTTTTCATTTTTTCATTTTTTCATTTTTTATTGCTTGTATAAAATATTTGTACTTCCGCAAGATTAGGACAGCATAAAACGGAAAATCTTCACAAAAATATATGAAAATTATTATTATTTCTTTTTTTATCCATATAGAAAAAGGGTAAAAACCTCATTTAACATAAGTCCCATTAGCCCCCACTCCTTTCGGTATATTAGCACTTCTCCGTATTACCAATATACGTCAAATAGATGCCTCCAATGTAAAAGTTAATAAAACGGCCCTTTGTTTGACCACTGATTTCACTGATTTACCCATTCATACTCAAAGATGGGTTAAATTAACCTTTTTAGTGGTCAATAAATATTGTTTAATAACTACTGTTAGAAGATGATGAAATGGTAACTCACTTTACTTTTTCGTCAGTTTAGACATGGCAATCAGCGATTGTATCCCATGATGGCATTCTAAGTATAATTTAAAGGTAGATAAGGTAATATTGACAAATCCCCCGCAATTGCTTTTTTTGCCAGACATCCTTTTAATAGCTGTAACTATAGACCGAGTGTAAAGACAGTTCGCTCAATTATTTACTTTTTTTCAAAATCGTAAATTATAGAAACTTCTGAATCCGTTAATGCCCGATTATAGATGCGTAGTTCGTCCACATATCCTTTAAAAAAAAAGGTACATTGCCTTGTTGCCTACCGCCGATAATGAGTGGAGCGGTATTTTTTGTTTCGACAATCGTTTCCTCTATGTGGTTATCTTCTCTTAGTTTTCCATCAACGAAAGAGCGAATTATAGTGCCTTTTTTTATAGCCACAACATGGTGAAATTGATTATCCCCCATATCAGAATTTGCGCCTACACCACCACCTCTACTACCATCCCACCGAGCCATGTACCAGCCACCTGTTTTAATGTCTTTGCTATTATTTACCCTCAATACAAATGGATAACCTGCCGTTTTACCGTCATCTGTTACCCATTTTGACAGAACATCATTATCTGGAGTAGCTTTATTTTGTTGATCGGCACTGAATTTTATCCAAACGGACAATGTAAAATCCTGATCCTTGCCAAAGTTGAAACTCCCTGAATGTGGAATCTTAATATAATCTGATTCTCCATTAAAGTAAAAAGCACTATTAACAATGGTTCGTTAAGAATTTCGATTTGGAAAAAAAAACAATATTCTGATTGCCAAGCGATTATAATGTGGCTTTTATTTTTGATAGGGTTAGGTTTATAATCGAACCCTACCTAAAATAAATGCAAAATTAGAACTCTTTTAAAATCAAGTATTTAAGAATAGCTCATTGTAGATTTTCTTAACGAACCATTGATTAAAAAGTGAATAAAAATATGAGAAAAACTGAAAGTCGATTTGTGTTCAAAGCAAAACCAGCTACAAAAAAATTATCCTTTTTGGGCGGCTGGTTTTATTGAAATTCTGTTAATCTACTTCCCTTTACATACCACACCCAAAGCATCTATCAAGCGTCCACTTCTACCAAAGAAACCAATGATTTGATCTCCATTTTTCTGTACTTGGAATGAAAAATCATTATCACCGCCACCTCCACCATAGTCTTGGCTTGTAGTTCCGTCAGAAAAATGGAATTTTATTTTATCAATTACGCGACCATATCTACCTGAAATTCCTGTTAATCTTAAATTGTCAGAAAGTGCTGCTGTTGGTTGAAGACTGCCACCATCACCGCCAAAATGTTTAGATTCTATTGTACCATTACTCAATAAATAACGAAAAGTAAGACCATCTACCTTGTCACCTGCATTAGCTTGAACACTTAAAAGTTTTGCGCCCGAAGGAATAGTGAACTCAAAAGGATCGCCGCCTGTCCCACCTGCGCTGCCTAATTCGTAGATTCTATCAGGAATGTTTTCGCAATTCCGCACGGTGTATTCTGCCGATTGCACCACTTTAGCCACTGAATTATCCTTCAAAAAGCGCAAAGTATAAGCAATAGGAAGACCTTGTGATGCCTTAGAATAGTTTGCGCCATCTTCAATAAATGTTCTTAATGTCTCAGGAGAATTGACTTTTGTCGCTTTTTGTGCATCTCCGCCTACTGCAAAAATTTTCATGCTTGCTTTTTGCAATAAACTTCTGAATTTAGCGGTTACTTCAATACCACCGCCTTGTATAATACCTGAATACGAAGCGTTTAATTCAGCATTTATATTGGTGTCGTCTGATTCGGTTTCCCAAAGAAATAAAACAACACGTCCATATTTCATATTTGATACATAAACAGGACTGTAACCACCAATTAGTTTAGGATCTGGAACACTTAAAAACATGTCACTTGGTTTTGCAAATGGGTCAACGCTTATACTAAAAAATTCTTGATAAAACTTGACCATGTATCGTTGTTTAATCTTAGTATTACTCCATTCAAATTTAGCTGAAACAGTTGCACCATAACCTTTATAATTTGCCCCAACTGCTACACTTGCTTGTTCCTGTGAATAAATACGCTCAACATCCATTGTCATTTTTGCGGGAAAATTTCCATCTAATTCACGACTAAACAATCGTGTTAAGGCTTCTTGAGCACTTGATTTCTTTTCGGGTTCAAAAATAGTATCCTTCGGGCTGCCCTTGACATTTGTTAACGAAGTAGAGATAATGATGGGACGGCGTGATGCAACAATTGGAATATAAGACCCGTCTGCAACACTTTCAGATTTCAATCCACTACCTGGGAAAATCACCTCTGTTGTCGGGTCAAGCAGCATTGACTCTTCCTTGCCTGGTGCCCACTTATATTTTTGAACTTTACAATAAGTCGAAGAGTCTGGCTTATCGCTGGTAGAGCTGCCCACAGTAATCGGGTCAGGAATGATTGTTGGTATCGGCATAATCGGCAACAAACCCAAAACTGAATCAATTGACTGCCGTTTTTGCTTATCAATGGTGTCAAGAATCGTTTGTTGAACCGAACCTGCGGGCAAAGTATCAAGGAATAAATCATCTTGTTTTTTGCAACTATCAAGAAGTGAAATTGCGGCAATAAGGAGGCACAACAGCCCCGTAGCAGAGAGTAACTGTTTCATATTGAAATAGAATTTAAAAAAGTGATAGGAAAAGAGTGTTAAGCTGGATGGGGTTGTCTTATTTAAAAATTGATACCAACTGTCAGTTGTGCGCCGTGTTCGACACGCAATCGCGTCGGAAAAGTATTGGTCAACAAAGCATCTTTGAACAATTCAAAATCACCCGTAACGATTGGTTTACCAACAGCTGCGCGATAGGCAGCACCCAATGTAATATGTCCAATCCTTATTTGATAACCTGCGCCCACCGTCCAAGCTTTGTTTTTTATACTGAATTGATAAAGGTCTTTAGGTGCTTCAAGTTTAGGCGAAGGCAAAATATCAAAATCCGTTTGGCGGTTTTCTACGCCTGCCGAAATATAAAACCCTGCTAATAACATGTGTATTTTGTCGTCAAAAGAAGGCGGTCTCAAGCCCCACTGTACCAAGCAAGTAAACTCCCCGTTGCAAATCTCTGGATAGCGTTTCTTTTTGTTTAGCCTCAATATTTGTTGTCCAAATGGATAATAACGTCCTTCAAATTGCCATGTTTGGCTCTGAGATTGAAGTTTGAAATCCTTCATTTCTGTCGTGTTAAATTGGTAGCCACCGCCTACACCTACTGCCAATTCTGATAAATAAGGCGTTTGGAACTGGATGGCACCGTTGTAACTATTTGTGCCTAAGGCGAGAGGATTTGTCGTTAAATCTGCTACAATCCATGGTTGAGCGACTACCTTTTGGCACATAAATGCCGATAAAAAGGCAACTAATAATGTTAAAGTGCATAACCTGTTTTTCATTTTACAAATTTTTAATAAGTGATTTAATGTTATTTCTTAAACTATTTTGATTGTTAATACCGTATTATTAGGTTGCGTTATGTTTATTTGAGTTTTATTTTAATAAATTGCTTACTATATTCAAGGCTTTTCGGCATCCACCTTTTTGATTTCTAAAAGCCTTTTTCATTGTCGCTTTGTTTGTTAATACTGGATTAATTTCTGCGTTATGCTCATTTTCATTTTTTATTAAAAATAATTTTTGCTTCCCTTAATCCTCTTTTTGTATCGCCTTCTGAACGGCTTTCGATGGTTTATACCACTCCCTCAGTATCCGTTATGCTTGTTCTCATTTTTTTTTGAAAAAAAAATTAAAACAGCTATTTTGACCTAACAAAACAGAGAAAGAAGTATTTTTGAGTGAAAACCTTATACAAACCAAATTTTTCTAATTTTAAAAAAAGGCGATATAATGAGAAAGCGCACACTTTTATACCTTCTTTTCTTTTTCATCATACACGACAGCACTGCCGCCAACAAATGGGCTTTGCTCGTTGGTGTCAGCCACTATCCAAAAGCAAATGGCTGGAATGAATTAGCCGCAGACAATGATGTAGCGATTGTCAGAGAAACACTCAGACAACAAGGTTTTGTAGATGAAAGAACCATCGTTTTAGAAAATGAAAAAGCAACAAAAGCCGGGATAATGGCAGCTTTTGAGCTTATTTCAAGCAAAATTCATAAAGGAGACATTGTCGTTTTCCTTTTTTCAGGTCATGGGCAACGCATCGCCGACAAACCACCCCTCGACGAAGCGGACGGCTATGACGAGGCTATCGTGCCTTACGATGCCCCAGCCATGTATGAAAAAGGAAAAAACGAAGGCGCATTGCACATCTTGGACGACGAATTGTGGCGCATTTTCTCTTCGTGGCGATGCCAACTCGGTGTCTCAGGACAGCTTCTTACCTTGTTCGATGCTTGTTATGCAGGTACGGCAACCCGTGCGGTGGTCTCAAAGTTAGACCGCGCACCCCTCAGTATTTTAGCTGAAAAATCCTATATTGAGCAGATGTTGCTCAAGCTAGTGGATACTCAATACCAAGAATCGTCTGCCTCGCCAACTTGTGATAAAGCGAATTGGGCAGCGATGATTAGCTTTTTTGCGACCATGCCCGATGAAAAGAGTCGTCAAATTCAAGATGAAAAAGGCAATATGTATGGTCCGCTTTGTTATGCCTTTGCCCGCAGTTTGCCACAATCGAAGACAGGAGAATCGTTTCGTATATTGCTTTCTCGTATTGCGACAACCATGGCGCAGGTTGTACCATCACAACATCCGACAGCCGAAGGCGACTTAGACGCACCTATTTTCAATTTCGGCATTGCAGCACAAAAGCGTTATTTTGATGTTACCCAAGTTAATGCCGCAGATGCCGTGACGGTCAATATTGGCGCACTGAATGGGGTAGGGCAGGGTAGCCTATTGGTTTTTTATTCTGCGGAAACAATTGATTCTGTGGGTGTTAGACCTCTTGCAATAGGAAAAGTCGTCGAAGTTATGCCTCTAACCACAACGGTTCGTTTAGAAAAAACGTCAATAAACGCCTCTATACTGAGGGGGGCAAAAGTATTTGTTCGTGACCTTTTGCGACAAGGAATTAGGGCAAAAGTCCAGTTTTTAACCACCGATGCAGGACTAAAAAAAGCCTTATCAGAAAAAATTGAACTTGTTGAGACACCTGAAATGGATTTGATTTTAGACATAAAACAAGACAATGATAAAAACTGGGCATGGTTACTCAAAACACCTGATGGATTAACTTTTGATGCGTCAGATGCGCCAAGTGTAGCGGATTTGATGGAACAGGTCACTTGTCGCATATACGCCTTTGAGCAAGGTCGTTTTTTGAGAACTTGGACAGAAGAAGAGGAGGCTTTGAATGTAGATATAGAGCTTTTACCCTGTTCTGTTAAAGATACGTCATTTGATAAAATATTGGACAATAACCCCAAAACAAAGCCACAACATTTCAAAGTAGGTGAAAATTTTGTGTTTAGAATCACGAATCGAAGTAAAATGCCCTTATATGTTCAAATTATTGATATTGAGCCAACGAATAGCCTTAATGCCGTTCTTCCGTCCGAACTTGCCGCCGCCAACGACCCAATTGGTGTTGGTAAAACGGTTCTTTTGACAAACTACATCAATCCTGTATCAGACCCTACAGGTAATGAGGTTTTTAAAATCATTGCCTCAACATACCCGATAGACATTTTTTCAGCAATACCTTTTAAAACCCCATATACACCTTGTTTACTGAGGGGAGCAGTCGGAGAGAAAGAACCGTTTTCATCGATTCAAAACATACTAAAACCTAAGCTACAAACGGCAAGGTCGGCAAATCAGCTTAATTTGATTACCGTTAAAACGCTTCATTTTATCATTGAAAAATAGATGCGGAAGTAATAGAAGAGTCTGATTATGCCTTTTTTTGACATCTTTTCTCATAAATCCTTTGATGTCAACTTGTTATAATGCTCTTTTTAACCCATATTCGCACATCCTTTCTTACTCTGACTCGCCTAAGTTTTTTTTATTTTTTTGAAAATAATTATTTTTTTAACATAACGAAGCAACTAATAACGGTATTCACTATGACAAAGCAAAGATTTCCTGATGAAGCAACGTGGAAGCAAGCATTACAAGAAGGTAATGCCCATGCGATTCGCCAAACTTATGAGTCTTGTTATCCGAGTATTGCAGCCATGGTACGCAACAATAGTGGTTCGTCTGACGATGCTCAAGATTTGTTTCAAGAGACCTTGATGGCACTCATTGAAAAAATGCAAAAAGGCAATTTGACTATTTATGACAACGTGTCTGTTAATACGTTTTTGAGGAGTATTGCCCGTCGTTTGTGGCTCAAAGAGCTTGACAGGCGTGGTAAACGAGGTACCCGCAGCCTTGACGATTTGCTCGTAGTGCCTTCTGAAGCAGATTCTGTTTTGTATGAACTCGAAACGGGTCGTAATGCGTTGTTTGATCAAGATGCAGTAAAGGTCAAAAGTTGTTTAGCCGCAATGCCGCAAGAACGGATTTTGCTGATATTGCTGCGTTACAGCCTTGGTTATGGCTACGAAGACATCATGCAGATTATGCACATTGAAGCGGCAAGCGAGAAAGATCCTGCGCTCAATGTGCGGCAACGCCTTTTTAATGCCATGAATGTTTTGAAGACTTGTGCAGCGAAATAGTATTCAAATATTCATATTCAAACGTAAAAAATAATGTTCAAAGAAATATATTTCAGAGAAATAGATGCCTATCTAAGTGGCAATATGACCGATGAGGAGCGACAAGTTTTTGAAAAAAAACTAATTGAAGACCTCGATTTAGCGTCTGAACTGGAGGCTTATAAACAGGTTCTAACAGGCATTGAACCTATAGAAAAACAACAATTGCGGCAGCAAATTGGCAATATTGCGAGTGATTTGAAAGTAGAAGGCTTTTTCAAAACTGAAAATGACCCCCTCAGTATAAAAAGCCAAATTACCTCCGTTCATGCAGCATTGCAGAATGAGGATTTTTTTAAAGAAGAACAAACCAAAATCAGGAAAATAACACCGATGCTTTGGGTTATGGCTGCCGCAGCTTCTGTTTTATTGCTTGTTGCGGTAGGTTATTGGTTGTTTTTTTCAAAACCCAAAGTGGATTATGAAGCGGTTGCCAGTCGCTATTTTGTACCCGAAAAAAACGAATCAAACCTATTGATTCGCAAATTAACAGAGCAAAATGGTATGGCTGCGGGCAGCCCGCAAGAAGCGGGATTTCTGAACGCACTGAAATTATATCAAGCGGAAAAATATACGGAAGCGATTGCGGCGTTTGAAAACTACACAACACAATATGGCAAAGATGCTGATGTCGCTGCCCATTTTTATACTGCTATCAGTTTATTGAACAAAAATGAGCAAATTGACGAAGCCATTCGATTGTTGACACCTCTTGCCGCTGATGTTGAATCGGGTTGGTCAGAAGAAGCCAATTGGTATTTGGCGTTGGCAAAAATCAAAAACAAGAAATATACTGAGGGGGTACTTTTATTGAAAAAAATAGCGGCAGAAAAGGATGCAGCACATCAAAACGAAGCCCATAAATTACTTTCAGATTTAGGTGAAAAATAAAAATATTAAGCCATGAAAACAGTACTCATTTTTCTTAGTTTTATGTTATACATGACCCCTAATCAAGCGCAAACAACAGATGAAAAGTTGACGGCTGTTTTGCAAAAACTATATGTAGCGGCTGATAATAATAGTATAGATTGTCCAAAAATCCAATCATATAACAAACAACAGTCACTAATAGCTTGGTACGATGGTGCATCGAAGACTATTTTTGTGGAACAAAAAGCGATTAATGCCTGCCTTTCTTTGGGGCAAACGGACGGTGAAAGTGCTTTGGCATTTATCATTGGGCATGAATTGACCCATGCTTTTCAAAAAGAACGAGACCGATCGGCTTTTGCAGAACAAGGTTGCAATGATGTCCAAAAACAAAAAAAAGAAACCGATGCCGATATTCGAGGTGTGTTTTTAGCACATTTGGCGGGCTACAAAACACGGTCTCTCTTGCCCAAAATCGTTACAGTTTTGTATAACACTTATCAGTTTTCAGACAAACAATTACCTTGTTATAGAAAAGAAATAGAACGTCAGAAAACAGCTTTGTTGGTGCAGTCGAAGGTTGATTCGTTGGAAAAAGTGTTTGAAGCCGCCCGTTTTTTAGGGCTTTTGGGTCAATACGAAGCGTCTATCAGTTGTTATAAATATATCTTAAATTTTTATCGCGGAGTCGAAGTGTTAAATGATGTATCCGTAACGCTCGTCCACAAAGCGATGAATGTAGGCGGCAAAACAGTGGATAAATTTTTATTGCCACTCGAAATGGATGCTGATTTTCGTGTTGGACAACTCAAAGCAGAGCCATTAACCATGATTGAAAAACAAGCTCGAGAACGTGACCTTGATTTTGCTTTTTCTTATGTGAAGGAAGTTTTAAGACTAAATCCTCAATATGAAATAGCCAAAACAAACATAATATCCATTCTAATAATAAAAAACAAATTAAATGATGCTCAAAAATACAGCACTCAATTACTCAAAAGTACACGATTTAAGGACGAAGGCAAGCTGTTAAATGGCATTATTGAAGCCATGAAAGGCGAAACAGAAAAAGCCAAACAAGCTTTTAATAGCCTCACAGTATCAAAAAACACCCGTATTAAACTTTGGGCTGATTATAATAGAAAAATCCTTTTAGGCGAAAAAACTGTTTTTTCTGTTACTGAAAAATGCTCTTTATCTGCACCGAAAACAGTTGATGAAGTATATGGATACAGTTCGATACGCAAACTGAAAACGATAAAATTGGATAATTCTATTAGGATTGCTTGGGAAAATCGCCCGAATTCTGTCGTTTATATTGTGGATACTGAGGGGGGGCAAAAAACGGCTATTCAAGTTGTTCATAAATCAAGGGAGCATATAGAGGTGTCCAAACTTTCTGCCGCTTGTATTATTGGGCAAAAATCAGGTTTGATTGCTCTCTGTCGCCCTTGTGGTTTGGTATTTCAAGTAGATGCGACTGGTCAAGCGACTGTTTGGGGGAAGGTGTTGAATTGAAAGCAATAATGTCAGCTAAATTTTTAATATATTTCCAAAAATAATTCCTCAAACAATAAAAAAAGTTTTCATTTTCAGCTTTAAACAATATCTTTGAAAGATGAACTGAGGTGTAAATAGGATTTTTGACGAAAAACTAACAGCTAAAAAAAACCAATATGTTAATGAAAAACTGCATCATTCGTCTCTTTTTTTTCTTCATTTTACAACACTCGGTTTTTTCCCAAGTGGATTCCATACCTGAGCCTTACCGCCGTTTCATGCAAGAAGAAAAGGTAGGGATAGTTTTGTATGGAAAAGGTAATTATGAAGCGGCAATTATTCAGTTTGAGAAAACGCAGTTATTGAGCGACTCTCTTGAAAAGTTTTTACCTACCTCACTCGATACGCTGAAAAAATGGGACTTATCAATAGCACCTTACCGAAAACTTAATTTGCTTAATAATATCAATGCATGCAAGGCGCAATTAGGTCGGTTCGATGAAAGTTTTTCCATTTTAGTTAATGATATTATTCCATTGGCACGGGAACTGTCGTCTCCAAATCTTTTTCCTTTTTTAAATAATGCTGGTAGCTCATACAACGACATCGGGCAATTAGACAAAGCATCTATTTATTTAAACGAAGCCTTAGTTGTTTTTCAACATAAAAAGCAAAAAAAGCTTAATGATACTCTCAATTACGCCAATGTCGTGAGTAACTTAGGTTATAACCATGAAAAACGCAGTCAAATGCTTGAGGCTCTCCCATTTTATCAAGAGGCTCTTTATTTAAGAAGACAACAAAAGGATGTTGCTCGCCTCGGTATAGCTTTGATGAGATTAGGCAATGCCTATTTTTTAAATGGGCGAATGGACAGTGCTTATCTTCTTTTGAAGGAGTCTTTAGCGATTGCCGACACCAATAAAACGTGGCGGGAACATGCCGATTGGGGCATTACAACCCACTACATGGGTGAATATTTTGAGAAAATAGGACAGATAGATTCCGCTAATGTGTATTTTCAAAAAGCCTTTGACTTTCAAAAAAAACAGTATGGATTGGCTCATAACCGTACTTTACGTTCGACTATGATGAGCGGCTTGACTTTAGCAAGTTTGCAACAATTTGACCAATCAAGTGAACGGCTGCATCTGTTCAACTCTGCTCGAAACGATTATAATAACAGCAATTTTGCTTTCCTCACTGATGCGGAGCGTGAACCTTATTTGCAAAATGTCCAATACCAATTCAATATTATTCAGTCTGTTGGCCTTCAAAAAAAACAAGCCGATGCTCTATCTGATATCATGTTTGAAAATGCTTTGCTGTACAAAGGCATTCTCTTACAACAAAATCGTCTTTCGACAGAAGCATTGAAAAATAGGACAGACTCAACGACAATACGGCAATTGCAAGAACGTGAGCGTTTGAAAAAAATAATAGATCGTGAAGAAACCAGACCCCTTAGTATGCGGTCTTCCAAGTATGATAGCTTGAATCAAGTGCTTTTGAAAATAGAATCATCGCTATTTAATGACAACAAACTGACAGAAAAGCAGACACAGCTGTTTACAGCACAACAAGCTCAAAAACTGTTGAAACCAACGGATGCACTTGTGGAGTTTGTTCATTTTATGGCGAAAGACAGCCAAGTTTGGTATGGTGCTTACGTCTTGCGCCCCTACTTTGACCGCCCTCAATGGGTATTGCTTTTCAAAGAAAATCTGTTAGATAGTATCCTATATCGTAATCGTGATGCCGAACAAATGGTTGCAGCACTTTATCGAGGTACAAGGGGTATTAAGCCTGTTAGCTCTACTTTAAAAACGAATCTATACGATTTGATATGGTCGCCTCTCGATACTTTTTTGAAAGGTGCAAAGCAGGTTTATTATGCGCCTTCGGGTTTACTACATCGTGTTGCTATGGAGTCGATACCCCTCAGAAAAGGAGGCGTTTTGAGTGATAGTTTTAATTTAGCCTATATCAGTTCATCACGCAGTTTATTGACTTTCAATCAATTAAATAGCAAAATGAAATGGGCTGACGCAGTCATTTTTGGTGATATTGACTACAATAAAGAAGGTATCAAGAGTATAGCAAAGGACAATTTGGCGATGCGTTCACCCGCACCTAAAAGGTCAAATAGAGAAACTTGGACACATCTGGATGCAACAAAACAAGAAGCCGAAGTCATCAATGCTATTTTGAAAAAAGCGCATATCGCAACAACTGTTTTGACCCAAAATGCGGCTTCTGAAGAAAGTTTTAAAGCTTTAGGCTCTGGTTTGCCCTCTCCTTCTATTATTCATTTAGCAACACATGGCTATTTTTTTAACCAAAATACAGATGCATCCGACACAACTGAAAACAACACTTTTATACAATCTTCACAGCCCTTGATTCGGTCAGGATTGATTTTGGCAGGGGGCAACAAGACATGGCAAGGCAAAATACCTGATGAGGGTCACGAAGACGGCATTTTGACCGCTTACGAAATCAGTCATCTTAACCTTGAAAACACACAATTAGCGGTTCTATCGGCTTGCGAAACGGGTTTAGGTGATATTCGAGGATCGGAAGGTGTTTTTGGTTTGCAACGGGCGTTCAAAATGGCGGGAGTGCGCTATTTACTTGTGAGTCTTTGGAAAATACCCGATGCACCGACGGCTGAACTCATGCAGCTGTTTTATCAAAATCTCACAACAGATAACAATGTACGTCAAGCTTTTCAAAATGCTCGAAAAGTTATGCGCTTACACTACCCCAATACGCCGCTTAATTGGGCGGGCTTTGTTTTGATGGAATAAAGAATTTATTATCCCCACTAATACGTCATTTTCTTAGCGAATAAACATAACGAGACTTCTGTTAACGGTATAAATATATCGTCAAGCTTTGGTTTCTGCATTGCAGCTTAACTTGTTATCAATCAATTTAACTTTTTCAATTATGAAGAAAAAAAATTACACGCCTATCAAGCCAATTAAAAGCAGCACTCAGTACATCTGCTTTTCCATACTCATGCTCACAGCCCCATGTCTTTTCGCGCAAGACTGTGGTACACTGCAAATTGTCAAAGTCGTCCCACTCGGACAAACGCAGCCCGCCCCCGAAGGTGTTTTAGCAGTTGATGTCAAAGCCGCTTATTCTAACGTCACTACTTTTAGCGGTAGTGGCTTGCCTACTGGTGTAGGTGCAGGGACGGTCAGTAGTAATGCTATCTCAAAAATGATTGGAGATGATTTGACTTTTGTAGGGACGGCTCCTTTTTCAGTTACTCAGTTCAGATTTAATGTGGCTAACTTTAACGCTGTAACCGTATCTGCTCGTCCGCTCATTAGGTTCTATGCTGCAGACGGTACAAGCGGTGGACCGGGTACTTATATAAAAGGTTTCGACTTTAATCCTATCTCACTTACATCTGGGTCAATTTCGACTTTTGTTACACCTACCCTCACGCCTTTTAGCGTTACAACCAATAAAGTATGGGCTTGTATTCTTTTTGACAACAATACGGGTGCAACGGTTGCAACCGCCGCTCAATTAGAAAACTTAGGCATGGGTATTTTTACAACACCCGACTTAGGCACCAGTGCCGATGCTGTTTTCAAAACCACTACTTTCCCAGCATCAGGTTCATTTTCGGCAAGTAGCCCCACAGGCAGTATTTTTAATTTTACAAATGGTAGCCCTGTTGCCAATTTGGGTTGGGAGATTAATACCGATTGCACATTACTCTCCGCCATAAAAGCCAGTACTAACCCTACGACAGCAGGTAGCACCGTGGCATGGACGGTTACTTTCAACCGACCCATGGGGAGTGTTACTGCCAGCAATTTTAGCTTAGTGTCTTCGGGTGGCTTGTCAGGCAGCTTATTTACTACCGTAACTGCAGTAGGTGGCAGCAGTAATACTCAATGGAGAGTTACTGCGACCGTTGGTACTGGTTCAGGTACATTAGGACTTAATTTTGTCAATTCAACAGGCATGGCAACCAGTATTACAAATACGTTACCATTTACAGGTGAGGTCTATACCGTTAGTAACTGTATTAATGATATTACACCTCCTGTTTTTAAAAACAGTAATTTTTACGTCTTAGATAAACCTGGTAATGTCCAGATACTTTTCTTAGCTAATAGCGATTCTGTTGCACTTACTTCAACACCTTATCCTTCTGCTATTGATAATTGCGATGTAAACCCAATAATACGATTAGTTAGTGGTGCTACAGAAAATCAAGGCTTTGGTGGATTCATTCGTGATTATAGTATTCTTCGATTCGAAGCTATTGACCATTCATCAAACAGGAGTGAGATTTTAGTGCATTATGGACTATTGAGAAAAACATGTGTAGGAAACCAAATTTGTATCAAATTCCCTGCAAGTTCTAATGTTGGAGATTATATTGTAGTCAGCTCGTCAGGTGCTCAAGCAGCTCAACAAGAACTTTTAGAACAAAGAGATACGGTTGAGTCAGGCGGAAGTACATTGTGTTTTAGCAATCAGCAATCCTTTAAAATAAAGATATATTTGCCAACACATGAATTCCTTGATAGACACCCTAAATTTACCGATAAATATATTCCTATTTCTTTGGTACCTTTAGACTCTCTAGTCGCTTTTGAACCTATTGATATTACACCTTGTACTCCCATTCCCGTTGAATTAGTCCGTTTTTATGCTCAAAGCAAAGGCAAAGAAAACCACCTTTATTGGGCAACAGCCAGCGAGTTTCAATCCCATAAATTTGAAATTGAACGGTCAAGTGATGGCAAAAGCTTTTTCAAAATGGGGGAAATACCTAGTGCAGGCAAAGCTGCCAACTATGAATTTATTGATGCTCACCCCCTCAGTATTTCCTACTATCGGCTGCGGCAAATTGACTTTAATGGAAAGGAAACATTATCGAATATTATCAGCATTGTTCGGGGTGTGACTGATGAAATCACGCTGTTTCCAAATCCGACAAATGGGAAATTGTTTATCAAATCAAGTGAATTCCTCTCCAAGTCTGTTAGGATAGTCAATAATTTAGGGCAAATAGTGTTAGTTAAGGCAATTATCGGCAATGAGATTGATATGTCTGATTTGCCAAAAGGTATGTATTATATTGAGATTTCGTCAGAAACGCAGCGTATTCAAAAAAGGATTTTTAAAAATTAACGCCTTTATATGTAGCTTAACGGCTTATCTTCACCTCAAAAGTGATCATAAGCCTTTAAGATAACACTTCATTTTCTTCGATTAATATCCGTAATCATCCACTCTGACTCATCTTTTCCTAAAAAGTAGCAATGTTTTACAAGTACGGCAGTATAAGCCCTTGTAAAACATTGCTTTAGCTATTTAAACCTTATTTCTTCAATTAAAAAACAATATGCAATGAACAGAAAGAAAATTACACAACAGAAGTGGGTCATTTTAATGTTGCTTTTAAGCCATTTATCAATCGTTTCAAAAGCGCAATGTGATAGTGACAAAACACCTCCAGTTTTTAATTGCCCCCTTTTTACTGACGCTATTTTTGTCTTAACAGATAAAAATGAAGTAGAGGTGAAAGATTTGCCAAAGCCTTCAGTTTCTGACAATTGCGATGGACTCATCATCAGCACTGTTGTAGCAGGGCAACCAAATTCTATTTCTGACAAGGCGCAAATAAATTTTGAGGCAATGGATAAGGCAGGAAATAAAGCGACTTGCTCAGTTACTTATGCCCTTATCAAAAAAAAATGCGTTGATGGGCGAGTTTGTTTAGAATTTTCAAGTTTCTTTTATCGAGACATAAGCGAATACATTGTTGTATCTTCGTCAAATGCTGCGACGACACAAGCACAACTACCACCAAAAGAAGTAGAAAATATTGGTGGAACGATATGTTTTGATAATACAGCACCTTTCACCATTTCCCTAACGCGTCAAGGTCGTGATATAAGTCAAACTCCTGTACTCGCAATTGGGTCATTTACAATCACACCTTGTAATCCATGCGATAATGATGTTTCACCGCCAGTTTTCAGTAGTTGTCGTCGTTTTTTTAATACGGGACCACCTTTAGGAGATATTGTTCTCTTAACCAACAATGATTCAATTCGATTTGCAGATATTCCACTCCCAACAGTTATGGATAACTGTGATGCACAACCGACAATTAGAATAATTGATCCTCTTTCCACCCCTGCTTTTTTGGTAAATTATACCCCCATTCTGTACGAAGCAACTGACCAAGCAGGCAATAAGAGTCAATGTCGCTTTGATTATCGCCTTTTAAAGCGCAAGTGTAAAGAGGGTAAAACCTGTTTAAATATACCCGCTTTGCCTTTTCAACGCGATGCAAGTGAATACATAGTGGTTACATCATCGGGCAATCCTGTGGCACGACTTGGTGATATTGTGCCTAATACTGGCGGAGAGCGTTGTTTTGATAACAAAACAGCATTCACAATTACGTTATCACGACAAGGAATAGACTCGCCCAATATCTCAATCGGTACTTTCCTTATAGAGCCTTGTGATACATGTCTTTTTGATAAAATTGCGCCCGTTTTCACTGCTTGCCCATCAAATATTACACAAATAACCTCGAGTAACTGTGCTAATGCCACATGGACAACACCAACAGCAATCGACAACTGTAGCACGCCCTCAGTATCCACGACTGCCACAACCCTTTCTGGTAGTTGTTTTCCTTTAGGAACAACAAAAATTATCTACACAGCAACAGATGAAAAAAATAATACGGCAATATGTGCTTTTACCATAACCGTCAATCCGACACCAGCAAGTGGTTTAACAATCAACTGTCCTACAAATATAAATATCACAATTCCACAAAGCGCAACCTATACAAATGTCAGTTGGCAGACACCCACAGCGAGTACAGATTGTAAATCAAATAATAATTGTGCAACAACAAGTATCAACGGTTTTAGCTTGCTTGGTGAACTGAATGGACATCAATATTTTATCTCTAATCAATTGGCTAATTGGCGAGATGCCAAACAATTGTGTATCAACAATGGCGGCTATTTGGCAGCGATTACGTCACAAGCAGAAAATGATTTTTTGAAATCTAAGCTCAACGACATGGTTTTCATTGGTTTAAATGATGAAACTACTGAGGGAACCTTTGAGTGGGCAAATGGAGAACCTTTGGTTTATACAAATTGGGCATTAGGGCAACCTGCACAAAGTCCACAAGCTTGGACAGAAGATTATGTCGTTTTCCAAAATTGGGATGGTAAATGGGAGGATGTCAATGGTATTGTCGCCAAACGAGTTTTATTGGAGCTCAATTGTAGCGGAAGTGGCAATACACCACCGCCAATAGTGGAACAAACAGCAGGAAATGCGAATGGCGGGGCATTTTCAATTGGCGTAACCACAGTGACTTATAAAGCCAAAGATGCTTGTAATAATACTCAAACATGTTCATTTACAGTAACGGTCAAGCAAACGACGACGATACCGCCAAGCAGTAACTATTGCACTTCAAAAGGGAATACCCCGTGGGAAGCATGGATTGGAAAAGTTAATTTCAAACAAATCAATCAACAATCGTTCAAAGAAGGATACGGCAATTTCAGAAGTGTTGCGGCAAGTGTCAATACAGGTGAAGTTGTTCCCCTCAGTATAACACCGAGTTTTAGTTATACACAATACAATGGTTTTGTTCGTGCGTGGATTGATTTTAGTGGCGATGGTGACTTTTTAGATGCGGGTGAAATGATTATCAATCAACCCTATATAGGTAACACACCGGGTAAACCGATTATTCCGATTACAGGTAATGTGACGATTCCGGCAATCGCTCATTTGGGTACAACAGTTCTCCGTGTGAGTTTCAAACAAGACCTTGCGCCTAATCCTTGCGATGTTTGGAGCAATGCCTTTGGTGAAGTAGAAGATTATTCAGTGGTCATTAGCTCCAATTTCCAAGCCTTAGTCACGATGGGCAGTTTGAACGTTAAGCTCATTGATAGTAAATCACGCTTGGATTGGGTGCGTCGTTCTGATAAAGTAGCGTATTTTGAAGTAGAAAAATCTGCCGATGGCAACAACTTTACTTTATTACAAAAAGTGTGGAGCGATGCCTTCAATTCTTATCATTTTATCTATGACGAAAACCTTATCGAAGGCGATAATTTCTACCGCTTGAAAATTGTACAATCAGATGGAAAAGTGGATTATACACTCATTCAAAAGGTTTTTTATGAAAAATTGGTTGATTTCACCATTTTTCCAAACCCTACGAATGATGAAGTATGGATTGACTTAAAAAGATTTGAAGGTCGTACCATTGATATTATCCTATCAGACGTTGCGGGAAAAGTCTTGCGGCATGAAAAAGTAGAAAAAGCGACAACTGCGCCGTATCGGTTGGATTTAATAGACATGCCGAGCGGTAGCTATATGGTGACAATCCAAACACGCGGCAAAAGAACGGTTGTGCGTAAATTGTCTATTGTCAAATAACTAAAGAAGAATAAAAATTGTGAAATAAAGGTTGAGGAGGCTGTCCAAAATGGGCAGCCTTTTATTGTATCGTACTGAAATTGGATGTCAATAATACGATATTTTTCAAGATGTGTTAACGTACAGACAGTACAAAAAAACGCTCGTTTGATTGGACAATATCACGACGAATTGGAATTGACATTAACCGCTTGATAATAGACTTTAATGATTACTTTTGTCTAATAAAGAGTACATAAAATTAGTATACTAATCAAAGTATAATAATAAAGTTATTCAATCAAATAAGTCTATACAAAATTATTTAAAATGAAAATCGGTTACGCACGCATCTCGACCAAAGACCAAAATCTCGAATTGCAGATAGATGCCCTCAAAAAGGTAGGGATTCTTAATCTCACATTTAAATTGCTTAATATATTTTTAGTGATACTTTAATTTTCAAACGACAACCATGTATAAAATCTACAAAATGTATAAAATCTATAAACCGCTTTTTCTCTTTTTAAGCCTTCTGTTACTAACCGTTCCCGCTTTTGCACAATTTGATGCAAGCAAAATTGATATTGTGCGGGACAAATACGGCGTACCGCATATTTTTGCCAAGACTGACCCCGAAGTGGCTTATGGTTTGGCTTATGCGCATTCGGAAGATGATTTTGCGACGATTCAACAAGTTATGATGAGTGGCAAAGCCCTTTTAGGACAATATCAAGGCAAAAAAGGTGCTTCCATAGATTATATCGTTCATTTGTTGCGGATTCCAGAGTTGATTGAGGAGCGATATGAACGTGATTTGAGTCCAGATTTTAAAAAATTATTAGAGGGTTATTGCGCGGGCTTGAACGCTTATGCTGCTAAACATCCAAAAGAAGTCTTGATGAAAAAGGCTTTTCCAGCCACGCCTAAAGATATGATGCAAACCATTGTTTTGCAGCTCTGCGTCGTATCGGGAGCAGATAAGGATTTGTCTTCTATTTTCAATGGCAGTGTCCCTCTTTTGGAGAATTACAAAACAGGTGGTAGCAATGCCTTTGCTTTCAACAGTCACAAAACGACAGACGGGCAAGTGTATCTCGATATCAATGCCCATCAACCATTGAAAGGCATGGTCGCTTTTTACGAAGCGCATTTGTGCAGCGAAGAAGGTTGGAATATTTTGGGCGCAAATTTCCCGGGTGCACCTTGTATTTTACATGGGTGTAATGAAAATTTAGGTTGGGCACATACCGTCAATAATCCCGATAAATACGATATTTATCAATTGGAAATGAACCCGACAAATAAGCTCCAATACAAATTTGATGGCAAATGGGAAACTTTGGAAGAAAGAAATGTGCCGTTGAAAGTGAAAATGAAAGGGATAAATGTCCCCGTGAACAAAAAGGCTTATTGGAGTAAATATGGTCCGACAATGATAACGCCACGCGGTACTTTTTCCATCAGAATGCCTGCTTTGATGGAGATTCGAGGCATGGAACAATGGTATCGTTACAATTGGATAAAGCAAAGAATTTTACAGAATTTAAAGCGGTTTTGAATATGATCGCCATTCCGGGCTATAATATTGTTTATGCCGACCGTTTTGACACGATTTACTACATCAGTAACGGACGTATTCCGATTCGCGACCCAAAATTCAATTGGGAAAAAACGCTACCCGGCAATACCAGTGCAACTTTATGGACAGAGATACATCCTGTGGCGGATTTGCCGCAAGTATTGCAACCTCAAAGCGGTTTTGTTTTCAATACCAATCACTCACCGTTCCATTGTACTGAGGGGGTCGAAAATCCAAAAATAATTGACCCGACGATGGGTTATGAAACGCTTGAAAACAACAGAAGTAAGCGGTTTGAAGAACTCATAGCAGGATATGATAAAGTATCATTTGAAGATTTTAAAAAGATTAAATTTGATAGGCAATATCCTTCTAACTATGCTTTTCCGATTAATATTGACGCTGTTTTTTCATTAAAAGCAGAAGGACATCCAGATATTGCAGATGTTATTAATAACCTCAATCAGTGGAATAAAAGGACAGATGCCGAAAACATCGGGGCGGCTATGTTTTATTTTGTTTATAAAATCGTCTCCGAATCGCCGAAAGAATATCCGAGAACTGGTTTAATCACGAAAGAACAAAGTATTGCGATTTTAACAAAAGTTAAAGCCGAAATGCTTAAAACCTTTGGCAAAACAGATTTGAAATTGGGCGATATTCAGAAATTGGTGCGCGGCAATAAAGAGTTACCCCAAGGCGGATTGCCCGATGTTTTAGCCCCGATGCGCTCCGTTCCTTACAAAAATGGTCTATTAAAAGGCGTACATGGTGATGGTTACGTGGAATTGGTGCGTTTTCCAAAAGAAGGGTTGCCCATCATCGAATCAGTCAATGCTTATGGCGCATCGAGTAAGCCAAATTCACCCCATTATACAGACCAAATGGAGTTGTCCACCCATCAAAAAACGAAACCCATGACTTTAAAAAAGGAAGATGTCTATAAGAATGCAGAGAGGGTTTATCATCCACAGTAATGGCATACCCCTCAGTTTGATTGAATTGCCATTGGTTTTGAAATTTCCAAACTGTTTTCCCAAGTTGGAAATACAGTCAACTAATCTTTTGGGTAATCATCTACGCCGTACTGCACCCGTTCTTTGGGCGTGAGTTCTGCCACTTCGTGCTGCATAAAGTCGTGGATGCTTTTGTACAAACGGCGCGTTTCTAAAATAACATCATCGTCACCGTTGGGGATACGCATTACGACAGTTTGGTTATCGGCTTTAAAAACAAAAGGCTCACCTCGATAAACACCAGTTAATTGTCCATCCCAATTGTAAAAGGCGGTGTAATTGTCTTTTTGGATATATAATAAGGATGTGTCCCGATTAAAATCATGGACTTGGTCTTTGAAGCTCCCGTAGATTTTCCCTGTCCAATCACTCAACCGCGTACTGTTTCCATCATAAGTCCAAAAGCGGGAAGAATCCCTATTAAACCCACTGACATGACCTTTGAAGCTCCCGTAGTTTTTTCCTGCCCAATCACTCAACCGCGTACTGTCTCCATAATAAGTCCAAAAGCGGGAAGAATCCCGATTAAAACCTCTGAATTCGCCTTTTATGCTCCAGTAGTTTTTTCCTGTCCAATCACTCAACCGCGTACTGTTTCCATTTATATCAGAAGTCAAAAGGCGGGAGGAATCCCGATTAAACCCACGAATATAGCCTTTTATGCTCCCGTAGTTTTTCCCTGTCCAATCACTCAACCGCGTACTGTCTCCATTTATAACATAAGTCCAAAAGCAGGAAGAGTCCCGATTAAACCCACTGACAAAGCCTTTGATGTTCCAGTAGTTTTTCCCTGTCCAATCACTCAACCGCGTACTGTCTCCATAATAAGTCCAAAAGCGGGAAGAATCCCGATTAAAACCACGAATATAGCCTTTGATGTTTTCGTAGTTTTTCCCTGTCCAATCAGCCAAGCGCGTACTGTCTTCATTCATATCATGAGTCCAAAATCGGGAAGAATCCCGATTAAAACCTCTGAATTCGCCTTTGATGCTTCCGTAGTTTTTCCCTGTCCAATCAGTCAAGCGCGTACTGTCTCCATAATAAGCTAAAAATCGGGAAGAATCCCGATTAAACCCGCAAATATAGCCTTTGGTGCTCCTATAGATTATCCCTGTCCAATCAATCAAACGCATACTGCCGTTATCATAAATCAAAAAGCGGGAAGAATCCCGATTAAAACCACGGATATAGCCATTGAAGCTCCCGTATGTTTTCCCTGTCCAATCCCTCAAGCGTGTACTGCCGTTATCATAAAGCAAAAAGCGAGAAGAATCCCGATTAAAACCCCGGACTTTGCCTTTGATGCTCCAGTAGATTTTCCCTGTCCAGTCACTCAAGCTTGTATTGTCACCATGATAAGCCCAAATGCGAGAAGAATCCCGATTAAAACCACGGACTTCGCCTTTGATGCTCCCATAGTTTTTCCCTGTCCAATCACTCAAGCGTGTACTGTCATAATCATAAGTCCAAAAGCGGGAAGAATCCCGATTAAAACCACGTAATTGTCCTTTGATGCTCCCGTAGTTATTCCCTGTCCAATCACTCAAGCGCGTACTGTCATCACCTTCTACGATTTTATTAGAATAAGTCCAAAATCGGGAAGAATCCCGATTAAAACCACGTAATTGTCCTTTGATACTCCCGTAGTTATTCCCTGTCCAATCACTCATGTGCGTACTATCTCCATAATAAGTCCAAAAGCGGGAAGAATCCCGATTAAAACCAAGGGCTTCACCTTTGATGCTCCTGTAGAATTTCCCTGTCCAATCACTCAAGCGTGTACTGTCCCAATCATAAGTCCAAAAGCGGGAAGAAGCTCGATTAAACCTAAGAATATAGCCTTTGAAACTCCCATAGTTATTCCCTGTCCAATCACTTATCCGCGTAACGCCGTTATAATAAATCGAAAAGCGGGAAGAATCTTGATTAAAACCAAGGATTGCGACTTCGCCTTTGAAGCTCCTGTAGATTTCCCCCGTCCAATCACTCAAGCGTGTACTGTCCCCCTTTCTATCATAAGTCCAAAATCGGGAAGAATCCTGATTAAAACCACGGGCTTCGCCTTTGAAGCTCCTGTAGATTTTCCCTGTCCAATCACTCAAGCGTGTACTGTCATAATCAGAAGTCCAAAATAGGGAAGAATCCCGATTAAAACCACGGACAAACCCTTTGATGTTCCAATAGTTTTTCCCTGTCCAATCACTCAACCGCGTACTGTCACCATAATAAGTCCAAAAGCGGGAAGAATCCTGATTAAAACCACGGGCTTCGCCTTTGAAGCTCCTGTAGATTTTCCCTGTCCAATCACTCAAGCGTGTACTGTCATAATCAGAAGTCCAAAATAGGGAAGAATCCCGATTAAACCCACGGACTTCGCCTTTAACTTTACTCAAATAAAACTGATTATCAGCTCTCAAAATAATTTTATTAAAAGCATCTTGGGCTGCTTTTGTTGTATTGGTCATTAAAGCTGTATAAGCCAAACGTAAAGCAACAGTTTCATCTCTATTTTTCTCTTTTGAAAACTCTAAAAGAGCATTCGCAGCCAATTCCTTACTTTTAGCTTGTCGAGCTGTTCTTTCGGCACGTTCTTGGGCAGCTTTCGCATTATCAAGTGCCTCTTTGGTTTGTCTTTGTGATTGATTCAAACGCTTAATATTGTCCTCTAAATCTTTATTCTTTTTCTCAATCGCTTTGACAATCTCATTGCGGACTTTATCTGTTTCTTTTGCTCTGTCTTTACACAACTCTTTTGCGGCTTCTAATTGGTCTAAGGCTTCTACATAGTGACCTTTACTCGATAAGGTGCGGGCTTTTTGTACCGCATTATCAAACAAAGGGCATTGCTGTGCATCTATGCGATAGATACATAAAACAAATAAAACAGCAATGAGTAGATAGTTTTTCATCTTTTGACAGCTATTTATTTATCAATGTGGAATGTATTAATGAATCCATCGCCAATTGATTTTTTTGCAAAACCTTTATGATAGAATCTTTTTGTGAATTCGCTTTATCGACAGCCTCTTTAATATGTGCTTTTTCAAAAATCCCTACTTGACGTTCCAAATCTTTTATTTCATTATTCAGTCGTTCCATTCTTTCGGTATAGGCTTCTTTTAGTTTTTCGTTGGCGAGTGATTTGGCATTTTCGGCATCTGTTTGCTTTTGTCGCGCATAAATATATCCATAAACAGAAGCGATAAGCAATAAAACAGCCAATGCCAAAGCCCATCGTGTACGCTGTGTGGCTTTTTGTGCTTTGACTTGTTCGGCTTCTGCGTGGCTTTTCGCATTTAGAGCTTCTTGCCGCAGTCGTTCAGATTCTTCGGCTCTGTGCCGTTCAATGCGGGCTTGTTCTTCGGCTTCTGCCAATTTCCGTTTCGCTTCTTGTTCATCTGCCAAACGTTTTTGTTCTGCTTGTAGGGCTTGTTCTTTTTCAATACGCTCTTTTCGCGCTTTCAAAACAGGCGCAACCAAAGTATCGTGGCTCAATTCATAATCAAACCCATCGCCCAAACGACTGATTTCACGCCGCAACAATCGCGTATTGACCAATTGCACCAAAAGATTTTCATCAACCCCTGGTTCGCCTAAAAGTTGTCCTTCATACACACTCAATCGGCGTTGTTCTTTTTCTAAAACTAATTTATCTTCAATGAGTCTTCGGGCAACTGAACGCAACTCGCTGTTACCCCCCTCCCGACTATCTCGGGATGTTCCATCAGTAACAAGAGCCAAAATGGAGTCTTCGTAATAGTTTTCAAATATCTTTTCCAAATCGCCCAAGTCCTGTGCTTGTACGGTTTTTAATTTCTGCTTAATCACCGTCTGTTCCACCGATTGACAGACGATTTGCAATTGAAAAGATTCAACTCGTTGCCGTTTCTTATTCGTCAAATAATCCGTTATCGCCGTTAAAGCGGCGGGTGCGTAAGTAAATTTTTCTTCAGAGGCAAACACCCCCTCAGTATCGGCGGGTTTTACAATCGCTTCTTCTGCTTCCGTATCACCCAATGGCTGCAATTCATAACGGATGTCCAAGATATGCGGCACATGTCCCGTCAATTTATCCAACAAACTCATGCGGTCGGAACGAATCGAAATAAGGGCTTTCGGTATGGGGCTTTCATTCAGCCTTTGTAATTGGGCTTCTGTCAAACCATCGGGTTCAATTTGTAGATATAAATCCCGCATCCGCCGTACCCTTTGAGGCAATTCATTGAGCAGCAATTCCGAAAACCATTGAGCAAATACGCGCACACTGTCATCGGGATACGTAAACAGTTCTTCAAATTGGTCAAAAATAAACAAAGGTTGTTTCGGCACAACTTGACTCAATAAACGGGTTTTGACGGCATACCAAAACGAACCATCATCGGGCATTACATTCGGCAAAAAAGAAGCATCTATCGGTATATTTTTCAAAATTTCTGCTCTGACAATATCCGAAGGCGTTTCTTTTTTTCCTTTTGTCCACGCATTGAATCGAATAGAAATGGGTTCATAACTGCCTTCTTCCGAAACCAAAGGCAAAATACCTGCATTAATCAAAGACGTTTTCCCGAGACCCGATTTACCATACAAAACAATCAACTGCTCCAAACGAACTAATTGATACAACTCCTTAATCGGCGTTTCACGTCCGAAAAAGAGTGCTTTTTGTTCTGTACTGAACGAATAAGCACCAGGGTAGCGGTATTTTAGTTCATTGCTCACGTGCAGTTTTTATTTTTTGGTATTCTTCGGCTGTTTCAGTAATTAAGGTTTGCAGCGTTCTGACGATTCGATTTTCTTCGATTGCCGCATCTCTTAGGCTTATCAAACCTTTATGAGCATTTAACTTATTTTTTGACCATTCGCTTTTCAAAAGTATTAATTGGTCAGACAATTCCTTCAAAGAAGGCTCATCTTCAAAAGCGAAAAACGCTTCTAAATCCATCAAAACCTTTTCATCTTTGCCGTCGCCCAATAATTTCTGCAAATTAGGCGCATTAAAAGTCGGTTTTACTGTGGGGGGTGTCTGCACTTGCTTATCCAATCTTTCAGATGTTCTCAACACCGATGCGCCACAGTTTTCTATCAATTCTTTAAAAAAATCAACAGGATTTTGTTTGATAAATGTTATATTAAATGCATCATTGAGATAAGATTTGCGAAGCCCTTTTTCCGCATCTCCAAAGGTCAACCAATATTTTTTAAGGGCTTCTGCTTCGTCCTCTTTCAATGTTTGGAGCAGCAAATCCATAAAATAGCGATTGTAAGGTGTCCCTATTTTCTCATTTTCAAAAGTCACCCAATATTTTTCAACAGAGTCTGCTTCGTGCATTCTCAAAGTGCGTAGCAGCAAATCCATAAAATAGCGATTGTAAGGCACGCCCATAAAAACAGCACAACGCACGTCTAAAAGCGCATTGCGTAAACGATTTAAACTTTGCTCCGCAAATTTTGATTTGAGATGGTTGTAAAAGTCCGCGTGTGTCAAGACTAAAGAATCTTCATCCCTTAATTTACCCGAAAAATTGAAAATAAAAGGTTGCATTGGGTCGAACTTTGGGGCAGATGCATCATTCTGATTGTAATAATCAACGATAGGCGGTATTCCAGCCGCTTTAAATACTTCAATCAAGGATTCATCGGGTGTCATATTGACAACGACCCGAAACGATATCAAAGTTATGGTTTTATATAAATCTTGGAAATCGAGCGCAATATCCTCAAAGAAAGTTACCACCTTAGTGACGGCTTTATTGCGATTGCGTTTGGAAAGCGGTAAAAAACCGTCTTGGTCATAAATCGGTTTGAGGTCAGCATGAGCATGATTGAGAAATCGCCCCAACATATCGTCTAAAGTTTTGCCTTCATCCGTTTGATGAAAATCTTGACCTATAAACAACACGCATTTATTGTTTTTTAAGGCTGATTTCAGGGTATCCCAATCTATGTTTGCTGCCATGTCTCGTTTTGTTTTTCGTTGTCTTCAAACTATGGGGCTAAAATAAGCAATATCTTACATTGCTCTGTTGTTATCTAATAAAATTAAAGAGTTACATCCAATATTTGATAAATATAGTTTTGAACTTTGCAATGATTTTTTCGAGTACTTATTTGCAGGATTTTCAATAACTGGTATAAGGCTTCTTGAAAATCCTGCAAAAGGTCAATTTCTATATCGAAATAATGGAGATGCGCGAGCCTTAGCTTTTGAAACAATATCCACATATCAATTTGAGAGGCTCTGTCAGCTCTTTGTTGAGATTATTTTGATTTTTGTGAAAAAATCCCTTTCAACTGAAGTTTACGTAAAGCTATGAGCGTCAATAATAGCGTTCATCTTTGAAATTGATTTCTACTGTAAAACATACTCAACAAGCAAAAACACATCTTCGACATCGTTTTCTTTCAGCGCGTTAAAGCTCGCAATTACATGCTTTTTTAATTTGAGTTGCCAAAAACTTGCTGGATTTTGGGCATTAGCTAACGATAAAGTTTGAGCTATTGTCACAGCTTGTAATCCTGTTGTAGCGATTGCCTTAGCGGATGTCAAAACAGGGGGTGCTGTCGGTTGTGACATAAATTGCATGTCAAAAACATCTGTACTCGGTGCTTTGATATGAAATTCGGCACTTTTTATGGTTATTTTTTTGCCTTGTGCAAAGAAAGGAAACCTGTCTTGAACCATATCAAGCGAACAAATATTCTCTTGCCCCGCAGCAGGGTTTAAAAAGTGGTGCCATGCTGTTGGGAAATCATGTCGTAAACTGAATAAGCGGCGAAACGGCGTATTATTGGACATATTAACCAATGTTTTCAAATAATCTGTTGATTTTGTTTTTAAAACAGCATCTTCTCGTGCAGTGTAGCGAATATGTAGTATCGCATCTGAAATGGTGTTGTAATCAAACTGCCGCAAACTGCGCTCTGTTGACAATTCTAAAACCCAAGTACTAATGACACCTGCACCTTCAAACGGCAAATAGCGTTCATCACGGAAATTAAAATCGAATAAACCATTGTCATTTTGTGCGGAACTAAGTGCAACGTTTTTCACACCCACGGGATTTTCCATAAATCGTGTATCACCATTTGTACTCCGTGCATACTGTGGTGTGGTCGTTTTATCAAAACGAAGACTGTTATTTATCAATCTCAATGTCGCATTAATCGTCGTATAAGGTCCTGCGATACACGGCATAGACAAACTCACCGTTTTGATGCGGCGGAAATAATGCCCTTGATAATCCAAGTCAAATATTTCTTCAGGCAAATCGAACTGGCAAGAGCCCGTTTCACGTAATCGCAGGATAGCCATTGGATTAATCAAAGCCAATGAAATATGTTTGGTCAATTCAAACTCCCGTTTGTTGGTTTCCATGTAAGCCGCTTCAAGACGACGCAAATCCAATTGCAGTTTTTCGCCCGACAATAAGCCTTTTTTCAAACTGTCCCAATGTCCAAACTGGATTACTGATGGGGTGGCTTCTGCAATGCCCAATTCAAAACGCCAGCATTTTTCCGCTTTTTTCGCCCAATCATACGCCAATTGATAGGTTTGGA
Organism: Saprospiraceae bacterium; assembly: GCA_031411275.1. Classification (GTDB taxonomy): domain Bacteria; phylum Bacteroidota; class Bacteroidia; order Chitinophagales; family Saprospiraceae; genus JAAFJT01. Next base: position 28,590 of record JANOAU010000127.1, read on the forward strand.
AGTAAATCAGCGTGATTTGCGAGAGCTGCCATTCGTAGAGTTCGCGGTTTGTATATTTTGTTCGCATAAATTCGTCTATCGAATGGGCATTTTTTACTTGCAAATCGTGGTTTTTAAGTTCACGCTCGGCGATGCTGATTTTGAGTTCGGCAGCAGTGAGGGATTTTTCGATTTGTTCGAGTTCTTTGTCAGCTGATTTGATTTGTTGCGCCCATTCTTCTCTACGGCGAGTATAAGAGGCAAGCGTATTCGACAAGTTTGCTTCTTTATCATATAATTGGGCAAAAGCCGATGCCGTTTTCATTGCATAGTTTACCGCATTGGCAAAATCATGACCTCCAAGTTTCAGCGTTGCTACTGGTGAGCCTAACCCAGAAACACCAAATGTATTACCTGGTATCAAGGCAAGCATGCCGGCTAATGCATGACCTTGGGCAATAGTTTTCTCAATAAATTTTGAATCATTATGAAGTCCAAGCGCGAAGTGTTCTCCTGTATTTAAATCTTCGGCGTGCAAGCCAAGTGTATAATCTCGTCGAATTTCAATCAACTCTTTACTCTTTTTCAAACCATCTAATGCCAATTTAGCATCTTCAATCTGAGAGACTTTAATACTTCGCATAGATTCCAAAACGGCAATTTCATGCGTTTGGCGCAATAAGCTAAGAATTTCGCCGTCTTTTTTCTCCAAAACAGATAGCAATGCGCTACCGAGTCCTTTGACATCGCTGCACAATTCATTCGCTTTTTGCAAAGCAACTTGGAAGCGATACAAAGGCATCGGTGAATTAATATCCGCCAATGCGGAACCAATATCTGCGCCTCCTGCAACGGCTCTTACCAAAGCAGCAGGGTCAATTGGAGGCGCAAACAATGCCAATGACCGTTTAACGCCTTCGATATTCAAACCATGCCGAATACTGAACAAGCGATTTTCAACTGTATCCCAATAATTTAATAATTTATCATTTTGCGGTAAACAGAAATATAAAACATTGGGCAATGTCGGCGTTGCACCTATTGTAGGAGTTGCAGGTACAGCAGACACAAGGTTTTCTAAGCCTGTTACGAGACTGTTTGAAAACGTATCCATTTTCGCTTCCAATTCGTGGAAGGTCTCGGGCAAGGCTTTATACTGAGGGGGTACTCGGCGAGGACGTGTGCCCAAAATTTCAGCCGCAATGATGTACAATTGTGTGGCTTCATTCACATATTCCATCGTATCGCGGCGATACAGTTGGTCGCCCCAAGCAATGATAGTATCCAAATACTTCATCACCACCGTTTTTTGATACGCAACTGTGCGGTATTCGGCAATGGTATGAGGCTCAAATGGATGTTTGCGCCAATCTGTTACTTGATTTTCAATTTCTTGTTTTGTAAAAGGCGGTGCTATCGTCGTATCATCGGCGGGTACTGAGGGGTCTCCTGCCAATTTTTTCAAAAGCGTATCAATACGCTGATAATTGTATTCTTTTTTCTGTCTTTCAAAAAACGGTTTTGTTACCCAGTACTTGCTCGCAGGATTTGCAAGGTCAAGCGGTGTTGGGTCAAGTGGATTGAAAATATAGTGAAACCAGTTAATCGCTTCCTCAAACTTTTGGTCTTTTGCTAATCGTGTTGCCAATGTCAAAGGGGCATGGAAAAACAGTTCCCAATTGTAAAGGGAATAGCTGCCATCGGGTGTAAAGTCCACATTTTCACGCGGATAAGGTGTTCCAACATTAACCGTAGGCAAATAAGTATCTTTAAACTCAAATTTTTTATCCGCCAATTGTGTTGAGCGTTTCATTAAGCCTTTGATACCTTCGTTATAGATTTTGTTGGCAAAAAGGCAAATGAGTGGATGATAAAAAGTATAGAAAAAAGTACGCGGTTTTGTTGTTAAAACCGCATTAAAAAATGAAGAATGGTCTGAAAGATATTTATTAAACTGATTACTTAGTGCAGCCTTTACAACATCGTATCGGGCTTGCGAAATTCTATTAGCAGCCAAGTCTTCTTGTAGCTGTTTAAGTTTGCGCGAATTCTCTAAGTAAAAACGAACCCAATCTGCCAAGGGTATAAGTCCAAATATGTCATTATTCTCTGGATTGATATATTTTTCAGAAACCCAAAATGTCCGTTGAAAATCTCGAAAGAAATAAGGTACAGAAGTGCTTATTTTCAACTCTATAAATCGGTTATTTTGAAGAAATATTGCAATCTCATCAATAATCGTCGGTTGCCATGATTCCGAAACTTCAAAAGCGCCTTCTCCTGTTTTATCTAAAAGTTTAAGTACTTCTCCATTGCTTTTCAGGCTAAAGTAATCTAACCTATCTATGGAAGTTTCGACAGCTTTCATGTTCTCATATCTCGTCCTCATGGCTATTGGGAATTTAGATAGAACAGTTGTCTGTGTAGTCGTGAACGCTTCTGGTATACCTTTGCAGCCATCAATTTTGAAAAAGCCATATTCACCCTGAAATTTCTGTTCTCCAGCATTGGCTTTATAGCAAACTACTAAAACAGAAGAGGCATCTTCTTTGACATAATGCGTCAAGTCATCGCTGGTAAGCGGTACAAGAATTAAATCTTTTGATGATAAAATATTATTTTTATCTTTTGGATATACGCCCAAATTGATACTATTTTTTGACACTTTTTTGGGTGTCCATATACCATTTTTAAGTTGACTATAAGCCAACTGTAGATTCATTTGTTTTTTAGGCGTTTGCATGGTATAAGGCGTGGCTTCGTTAGAGTTTGCTTGTGTTGGAATAATTACTGTATTATTCCCTGATTCTGGCAGAATTTCTAAAATTTGCCCCCAAAACAAATACAATTGCCCATTCCTTACAAACGGCACGAGGTAATCATTCTGAATATCCAATTCCACTTTTTCCCAAGCTGTCCACCGCCGACTTTCTTGGAATTGTCGATAATAATAGGTATGTGGAATGCTTGCTGTGCGGGCAAAAACATGGAATGTATTTGTTTCTTCTTGCCAACAATGCCCCATTGGTTCAAGTTGTGCAACGCTTTCGAGTTTTTCGAGATAATTTAAAAAGACGGTTTCTACATTCTCTTTGGTCAATTCATTTTGTGCCAGTTCATTTTCCAATTCTTTGAAAAATGGTGATTTATTGCGGCGTAGTTCGGGTTCAATCCAGTTTTCAGGATATAAAAAGACTTTACGATTGGCTTCCCAAACGCGATAATTTTTCATCCACGACCATTCAAGCCAACCCATATCAGCGTTAGCCCCCTCAGTATCTACGATGATTTCAGGCTCAAGTCCCATAAAACAGCGTTGAACAAACAGTTGAATAGATCCTGCGGCTTGCACGATACGACTTGTTGGTTGTGCCGAAGTCATTTCTACATCCATCAAATAATAGGCGTATAGGTCATTCGCATTTTCCCATTTGCCCGAAGGGACGTTATGAGGCGGTGTTTGTGTCAAAATGAAGGCAACGAGTGCTTCACGTCTGCGCTCGCGCAAATCATCGCGGATTGTTTTCAGTAAATCGAGCCACTGTTTTTCAGAATAAGCAGGTCGAAGCGATTGTCGCAACAAAGCCGATTGCTCAACATAATTCCCAACACTGTCCGATAAAGTTTTAAGTTGCGCAGTAGAGACATTGAGTTTTTGGGCAAAAATCAATGTTTTTTCAAGGCGTTGCCATGCCGCCACATTCAAAACGTAACCACTTGGAAAAGGCGAAACAGGGCTCCATTCTTGAACCAAAAATTCAATATCTGCCACTTTACTGTTGAACAACGAAGCTGTATCTTGTGCAAAAGCCGCAACATTTGCATAAGTATTTGCTTTGAGTTTAGTTTGAATAGCGAAAAAATTGAATTTTTCGGTGTTGTAATAGCGGTTGAAATCCAATATTTTTTTAAACTCCGATAAGGTTTGTAGCGTGATTGTTTGTGCCAAAGGTGCAAAAACCAAATGTGCAAAGAGCGAATCTTGGGCTTGCAAATCATTGATAGCTTGTACTTCTGTCAAATTCATATCGAATTTTTGGATAAGCAAAGCGACACGGTGTAACCAATGATAACTATTGAAACCATTTGCGAAATTGCCTGTCGTAATAGGCAGAACCTGAGTCGTATCTAAAAAAGGTAGTATAGCACCGCCTTTGACTGTACCAAACCAAACATCAGCTAAAATAGATTCCGTCAAGGACAAAGACACATCTAATTGTTCGCTGAATTGTTGAACAATAAAAGTACGCTTGTTCTTTTCATTTGAAGTGTCAATATTTGAAATCAAAGCGTTAATTTTAGCCCTTAAAGCTGGGTTTTCACCAACTACTATTGGGTTTTCATCCCTTAAAACTTTGATTTTACCTATCGCTTCTTCATGTAAAATCTTAGTTTTTTCTATCAAATTTGATAGAAAAGTTAACGCCACCGATTCTTTTGGGGCAGTCGTTGAGGTACGGTCATCTTTGCCCATATATTCCAATTCAGGCATATCAAAAAAATGGGCATTGTAAAACGTAACTGCTTGGTTAACAACAGCTGTACTTTCGCGTGATAACCATGTAAAAGGCAAGGCACTTGCCGTATTGTCCAAAGCGATATAGTTCATAAAACGCAAAAACGTTGCCCAATCGGATACAGAAGACATATTAAAAGCCCGATAGAGCAAAATATTGCGGTATAAAAATGATATATTCGTCAAATTCAATGGTGCATTTGCAGCTAAAAAAGCAGACCCATCAGGGCGTTTAAGATTCAGCAAAATCTCTAATTCAGCTTCTTTGAGTTGCAAAACCGTTTGTAACGCCTTTTTATTATCGGCAATTAAAGCAATTGGCGCAGCCGATGTGACTTTTGCCAAGTCAAAAGCAGTAGGCGGCACATTGCGAATGTTCAAAAAAAGTGTTTGATATAACCCCTCTATACGCGGAGCGTAAGCCTCCGAAAAACGAGTTTCGGTATTCATATCACCCAATAAAACGAGGGCTTGTTCGACAGAAAGATGCAGTTGTTTTGTCAAATCGGCAAATATCCATATTTGCACAAGCGTGTTTTCTGTCAAAACACCATTACCCAATTTGGGATGACGCAAAATCAAATCCGTTTCCCATAATGCCCAGCCAGCTAATCTTGATAAACGAATCAGCTTCAAAATACGGTCAAATACTGAGGGGTCTGTTTTTTGTATTACTTTTTTGTCCGTATCACAAGAGGTATCCAAATGCTCTACAAAAATACTTCCTGTCGGATTCACCCATTTTAAATCCAACAGGCGCAACATATCGGCGTATTCTAAGCCTGTTTTTTGCAAAAACGTATTCACTTTTGAGCAATTTGCGACAAGTGTCGAATTATTTACTTCACCCCAAAACTTAAATTTAGTATCGGGTGTGGCATTCAAAACAGGCACACTCAACTCAAAATATTCAGTCGCTGTGTTGACATTTGCACTGCTGCCACGCATCGTTTCCATCAATTCCCACCGTTGAACGTCTGCATGAGACATTAACGCCCGCGTTTCTTCTAAAAAAAGGTTGAACGGTAAATTCATCGGATACACTGCCGACGAAAGACCGTCAGGAAAATACACTTTTTGGTTCACATACTGAGGGGTCGCCGCCAACCATGCTTCTGTGCCGCGTGTTTGCCTCAATAGGGCAATTGCTAAATCGTTGACCCTTTTGACCACTTTAAAACTGGCTTTGGTGTCGCGCACAATCCAACAATCGTAAGTCGAGCGGTCAGTCAAAGTTCGTTTTTCGGAGACAACCGCCTTATCTGTTAGTACAATATTGTTAGTTGAAAAATCTACTTTTAAAGCCAATGATGCCAATCCTTTTGTCAAATTCGCCTCACTACTGAGGGGGAGTCTGAATGCCCACGCCGCTTCGTTAAATGATAAAACAGGATTCATAAAAGCTGCTTCTTCTTCCAAAACTTCACAAACAATGTCAATATACGGCAAAGGCACATTGGTATTGTCGCAACTCATTTCCAAAAAGCCAATATCGGGGCGGCGTTTTTTCAAAACTGCCCAAGCCGATTGACCCAATGTTATGGATTTTCTATTTTTCAAAAACGTAATCGTATCCATCAAATAAGCAGAAGGGCTGAATACAGACCGGCAATGCTCACATTCACAGACGTCTAATGACCCAAACAGGGTTTGTAAATTCGGTAATAAGGCTCTTTCGTTGCTTACCGTTGCAGATACTGAAGGTGTTTGTAATGCAGCAATATTTTGCGCTTCATGGGCATCGCGCCAATCTGCGACCATCGTTAAAACAGCTGCATGGGTATTTGCCGCTTTTTGAAAAGTAGCACGAGCCGTCCGCTCTGAAAAGCCAGCAGCATCTTGCATCGTGTTTACAAACGCCTGTTCGCCCATACTGTATATTTTTTGAGAGGAATGGAGGTCGTTTTCCAATAAACTTTTTGTCGCTTCAAAACTCGGTTGCAAACGGAAAACACGCTGAACTGTTTTCAATGCGTTTTTGAGTTCCGTTGTATCTTCTTGGGCTAATAATGTCCGCGTCTGAGTCGCTTCGTTAGGCGTATTCTGCTCAAAATAGGTATCAATATTATGTTCCAATAAATCTAAACTGGAGTTTTTATTCAAAAAAGCTGAAACAGTCGGTAAAATACTTATCGCAGATTCCGAGACAATCGGAAGGGGGGTATCCAAAACAAGCTGTTCTTTTTCGACAGTTACTGCTCTGTCCGTTTGAGCAACTTGCCGACTTTGTTTACGTTTTGTCGCCGCCACATCACGACTCAATGCTCCTGCAAAAGCTGCTGTTGGATAAGCTGCCGCAAAACTCGAAGCAATACTTGAAACGGTTGTTGGCATTGCACCAAGCTTTGTAAAATCGTGCGTACTGTCACGTTCTAAAATGTTTCTTTCGCTTGTGTCTGCCAATAATTTCTCCCATTCCGCCGCGCTTTTACGTGCCAATTGACGGATACCATTTTCACCATGTACACCGACAATGTCTTTCAGTTTTTGCATCGTGGGTGCATGATGCCCTGTCAATTCCGCTAAACGCGCAGTGGTTGCCAAATCGTTTTTTTCCTTTTGGGTAAACCGTTTGTCTGTTTTGATTTTTTGTTTAAAATCCGCATCAAAAGCACGGTTTTCAAGGAAAAGGCTTGCAAAATCGGCATGTTTGCCCTCCCCAACATTCGCAATGACCAATAGACTTTTGACGGCTGTATCCAAACGATTAGCTTGCAAAACAGCCAGTTTTTTAAATGCTATAACAGCATCTTCAATAGAAATATCGGCTTTAATCCGATTACTCGCCACTGCTTTTTCTAAGGCACTGCGCACATCTTCCATATCAACAGAAGGTAACGTCGCTAAAATACTTTCGGTCTGTTGTGCCAGTGCTCCCTCCCGATTCTCTCGGGATGTTACATCAGTATTGAGGTGTAAAATAGCCTGATACAACAAAGTAGCATACCAAACCTCGGCTGCCAAATCGCTTTTTGCTGCTAACCGATGTCCCAATAAAAATCCTATCAATTTGGTTCTATCCAAACTTGTTTCACCTACGATAAATGTCAAATCGCTGTGCGTTGCATCTTCTTCTACTTCCGCTAAGGTGATGCCTGAGCCTTCTAAAAGCGGTGCTATTGTCGTAGCGATGTCGTCAAACTCCGTAGGAGGCGTATATTTTTCGGGCGAAATGGATAAATCCACCGTTGTTTCCTCTTTGGCATTGAACTGAATATCCGATTGTCCAACAAGTTGATTGTCCAGAGACCAGACTTCAACGAGAATATCTGCCGCGCCTTTTTCTGCTCGGGCAAATTGTTGTGCAGTATAGTGTAGCTGATATGCACCTTTGTGGTCGGTTGTCGTTTCACCAAGCAATTCACGGCGGCGTAAGTCCATGTCATAGGCACGGATAGTGAGATTACTGAGGGGTGTATTGTTTAACCCTGTAATGTTTCCTTTGATTGTGTAATTAGCCATGATTTTGGTTACTTTTTGTTGATAGAATACGTTTTAAATATCTTGTTATTAAGTAATTATTGGACGATAAAACGAAAATTAATTTCGCCGCAATCTTCTCCTTTTTTCTTAGCCCGTGAGTACCTGTATCCCTTTACTGCTTGCGTCACTTTCTGAATAAGAGCCGCATCAGAAATAGTTGATTTTGTCGGAACAACTTTGGCTGAAACAACTTTGCCTTTTTTATTGACACATATTGCCATCACGATTCGCCCGCTTATATCTGAATTGTCTTCGATGCGTGGTGCTTTTATCAAATCACGTCCATTAAATCCTAACAAATGAAAATCCTTTGGCGGACCAGGTATGCCATCTGGTTGTGTTTTTTTAGGTTTTACTTTCATAGTTTCTTGGTTTTGTGCAATCAGCGTTTCTACAAAACAGAGATTGAATAAAAGCCCTCCCCAAAAGGTGTAAAGCTTTATTTGTTTTAAAATATTGTAGCGATTCATATTGTCTGATTTTGGCTAATTGGATTTAATATTTTACAAATTTATTGACTATGTTTAAGTGCCTTTCATTGCCAAAAGACACTCTAAAACTCATTTTTAATATATCCTTGTCTTGCAAATCAAATTTTACTTCATCAAACTGTATGGAAGGCTCAAAAGGATGTTTGAATGGCTCAGTGGATAATTGACTGGGCGATTGAGCTGTGGTATTCAGATTGTCTAAATTAGTACCTGAATAGCCCGAAACTTGTACCTTAATCCCCTTTGATTTTGAAAAAATAAGCGTTTGGAAGGAGTTTTGACCATCGCTTTCTTTATTCCGCCATTTGCCAATAAAATCAGAAGAAGCGATAGGGGTTTCCACCTTTTTTGTTGTGGTTGAAGAAAGTCCGACTGAAGGCACTTTTGGCTCTATAATCTCCTCTTGAGACTCTGTAATATGTGAAATCGGAGATTTGGAAACATAAAGCCATAGCATTAAGCATATCGCTAAAGTACCCAACCACAATATTTAACTGATATTGCAAATCGGAATATTCTTGTTTAAGGGCTATTAAGCGGTCTTTTATTGGCATCAAGCGTTTTACGAGGGTTTCAATCATTTTGGACTGATAGACATTAACTGTCAAAGGTGTTCTAATTGTCCAATCCGTTTTGCCATCTCCTTCGCAACTGTCAGATTCTATACCAAGCCAGTGCAAAAAATCTACTTCTTTGAGGGCACTCATTGAGCTTATGTAAATATTGAAAACCGCATAACCCGTATGTTTTATTGGTTTTCCTTCAGTTGTCATCAAAAATTTTTGCTCATAATAGCTTAGAAAATTATCAACAATGGTGTCAAAATCGGATACACCATAAACTTGTGTTGAGATTTCTATCATTTTATTCAAGGCTGCACCTACTTCCCAACGCCATGCCCAATCTTCGGAATTTCCACCCCTGTAATAGGCAGTGTTCTCAATGGTCAATGGATTTCCAATCTCGGCTTTAAAAAGCGCTATGCATGTCGGAATATTTTGACAGTTACCCCAGTCAGTCAAGGCACTTACAAAAAGCCTTGCCAAATCTCTTGTGGTATGATTGGTCTTGTCAAGATAAACCATGTGAAGCAATGAACGGAATGTCGTTATTTTTCGAGCCATTTTAATTTATAACAGTATATTTTCTTTTTATTTTAATGCCATGCTCATTTTTACTGCTTTGAAAACACATCTGTAATATCTTCTTTATAACGTTCAGCATAATAACTCATTTTTAACAGCCCATTTTCGTCTATCTTAAAATTTACATTTTGATAAACATTGGTAGTTTGGTAATCAAATTCCTTGATATACAAATGCTTTTTAGCCTTAGAAACGGTATTTAGGGTACCACATTCTGCATTTTTGTAGCCAATGATATGTACTTTTGTCTTTTCTCCATCAATTGAAAATTCCAATTTCTGAAAGTGCGTTGAAGTTGAGCTTATATTTTTCCAAACACCTATAAAAGCATTTGATTGGGATTTAGGCTTCTCTGTTTCTACTGTTGGTGGTTTAATAGGTGGATTAGACTTGGGTACTACCTCCTTTGGTTTTGACGGTGGCGGGTTCTCAATAACCGTTGTTCCTGTTACAGGTTTTACATCCGTAGTTGAAACGCTTGGGCTTGTGGTAGCGGGCGTTTCAGTTTTATCTTTTTTATCTCTGTTCAAAAACATCCAAGACCCAATCCCTAACACCACTGTTAAAAGACCTATCAGCAACCATTGAACTGTCTTTGGTTTAATTGGAACATTGGGCTTTTCAACCTCAAATATGTGTTGCACAGCAACAGGTATAACTAAGTTTTGCAACCAGCTTACAGGTACTTTATCTATCGTGTTTAATAAATTTTCCACTACTTTATTTTTCTCCACTACTTCCTCTGGGCGATAGAGTGTACCAATTCTACTTGCCCAACTATGACTGTTGAAAGTTCCAAATTGCGTAATCAGCGCATTGTGGAGCCTTGCGTCAGTTGTTGTAGCTTTTATCAGTAACTCAAATGTCTCTTTGAGATAGTCTTCTGCAACCATTGATTTTAACTGCTCTCTTGTCATATGTTTTATTTTAAAATTCCATAAACCAAAATCCAATCTGAATTTATCTATATTCTACCCCTCAGTACCCCCCAACCTTCTCCTCCAATTTACCTAAAAAATCCTTAAAATACTCTTGTATAAACGCCCGTGTATCAATTGTCAGACAACAACGCACCAATTGCAGTGCAGAATCTATATCCTCAAAGGGCGGCTGTTCTATCTTTTTGGCAACTTCATTCATCCAATAAACCAATTTTTCGCGGGCTTCTAAATTTTCGGGCGAGGCATCTAAAGGTGTTTGGCTCACCCACTCCAACACCTTTTTAGTGCTGTAGGTAGAGCCTTGCTTATTGGTGCCAGGAAACCATTGTATTGCTTTCACCATCATCGCTGTAGCGGCTATGGGGTTAGATGGCATGTTGAAATTTTCATTGTTTTCCATGTTGAAATTTTTTTTATTATAAAAAAATTCAAGCATCATCTTTTCAAACTCTTTTTGCGTCCGTTCACTTAATTTTATTGTTTGACAGACTTGAAGTAATCTCAGCGCAGAAGACGCATCTTCATAAGGCGGATTTAGTAACTCCTCCACCATTATTTTGATATGACAGAAAAGCAATTCTCTTTTGCCTTCATCCGATTCATGAGCATTAATCGCATTTAAAAACATTTTAATATCCCTTCGGAATTCAACAACTCTATCATGATGACCCCATGCACCCCAAGCTATTCCACGTCTTAAATTATTGAAAAGATCATCCCAAATAGAGCCTCTCGATTCTTGACTCGTTAGCGTATTTATCATCTTAAAAAAAGACATTTTGTCCAAAGCGTTTTCTAAACCGCTTTGTTGTTGTTTAAAAATTTTGTATCGTGATAACATAATGATAAGCCGCTTCCACCGCTTTATCCCGTTGTCTGATATAATTGAATAAAGAAATAACTGCAAACGCTACCGCAACAATGCTTAACACAATATGACCTTGACATATAAAAATCAAGGCAGCCAAGCAAAAGACCACAATCATGCTTCTAAAAAACTTAGAGGCTGCCATAAATCGCTCTACGGCGGCATACATAGCGGGTTGTTGCGCTAAAAGCACTGCACAAGACCATTTAAAAGCGTTGATTTCAGTTTTGTTATCATAACCAAAGGCTTTTGTTTTGTAATCAATAACCTTATCTGTCAATGTCTTCCGTTCTGCTTTCATACGGTCATATACAGGCGTATCCAAGAAGGAACTGATATAAAACAGCACATAGCCTATGAAATACGCTGCTCCTAAAAACGCTAATGACCCTTGCAATTCACTATCCTTATTCGGAAGAAAAGCCAATATTCGAGCTTGGATATCAGGCACTCGCATACATACAAGTAACATTGCTCCACCTGGGAACAGTACCGAAAATATCTCTAAAATAGAGAGATTGAAGTTTTCTGAAAGTGATTTCATCTTTTATTGATTCCAGTTTAAAATTATCTGTTATGTCAAGCCACACATTTGAAAATCTTCGTTTTCTTCCATGATAGAAAGTATTTTATGTATTCAAAACATCCTTTCACAAAAACGTAGGCGGTGCACATATCAAATCTTCTAATCGAGACCCTGCGTTTAAAGCCTGATTGATAGCGTTCAATTCTGCATTATAGCCTATCAAATTTTCATATTGCCCTTTCTGTGGCGGATTCAGCATCAAGTAATTGAAAATTTGAACATACAAAGGATTGTCTGCCAGCTTATGTTCCGTGAAATCGCTTTGCTTCGTGTGTTGGCGATAGCGGCTACAAGGTTTTGCCAACCTTTGCCCTCATCGGCTGCAAAGGCGGCTATTGCCAATTTTATTGCCGAGGTGTAATCTTTTACAGCCTTTTGGTCGGGCTTCTTTTTAAAAAAATCGAAAAATGCCATTATCTTATGTTTTTCTATTTATAAAATGATTAAACCTTCACCTCAAATATCTTTTACAAAGCAATTTATTTAGTCTTTAAACTTCTTCTTTCAATGACAATAGTTGCCCCATAAGCTCTGAAAGCCTTTTTTGAGTAGGCATAAATTTTTTTCTATTGTCTATTTGATAGCTCTCTGCTTGAGCTGCGTTATGTGTATCTAAAGTATTGATAAGGTTTTCAGACATTATTTTTAATTCTTTTTCAAGCTCTGTGGCTGCATCTATCATAGAATAGTCATATTCTGATAGAGATTTGAATATTCTATTTAAATCCCAATATTCCTCTTGGCTCAAATGCTTTTTAAAGGGTTTATCAAGATTTTCTTCATAAATCTTTTTAATTAAGCCACAATTACCTTTGGCTTGTCTGATGCTAATGTCTAAACTACCTCCTATTATGTCATATAAAGCCTTCCTATTCGCTTGATTATGGATAGTCATTGAAAAATCCATACCCATGAAACTTGAAATTTCACTATGCGTGGCTTTATAAAATTTAAGCATTTCATCAATAACTTCTGCCAGTTTAGCAGATGCTTTTTCTTCATCACCCCATAATTTCTTTTTTAGGGTATCGAAAATGCTTACAAATTTTTCTCCTAACTCAAGGGTAGTACCCAATGTTTCTAATCCCATAATTTTTAATTTTTAGAATGTTAAAATTTAACATCGTTTGATTTTAGCTGTTTTCCTACTGTTTGATGTTTTTATTTAAAAAGTCTATAAATCAAAATACCAATAAACCTCATCAACCCACCCCTCAAAGCATACCCCCATGAGGCGATTGCCCAGCGTTTATCCTTGATTTTTGCCGTGTCCTCGCTGAAATATTGCCATAGAGCGAGGTAGTCTTTATTTTCTAAGGCGTATTTTGCTTCTTTTTCTGTTGCCATTGTTTTAAATTATCTTGTTTACAATTTTACCCCCTCAGTATTTCCTCAACAATTTCCCGCTCAAAATACCCTTTCACAAAAACGTAGGCGGTGCACATATCAAATCTTCTAATCGAGACCCAGCGTTTAAAGCTTGGTTGATAGCGTTCAATTCTGCATTATAGCCTATCAAATTTTCATATTGCCCTTTCTGTGGCGGATTCAGCATCAAGTAATTGAAAATTTGAACATACAAAGGATTGTCTGCCAGCTTATGTTCCGTGAAATCGCCTTGCTGCGTTTGCTGGCGATAGTGGTCTGCCAATTTTGCATCGGGGAGCAAAAGACGGGCATACGCAATGGGCAAAAAACGGTACAAATCAACTGCCAGCATCTTGTCGCCCACTTTGGCTTCGATAGCCGCTACAAGGTTTTGCCAACCTTTGTCGTCATCGGCTGCAAAGGCGGCTAATGCCGATTGTATTGCCGAAGTGTAATCTTTTACAGCCTTTTGGTCGGGCTTCTTTTTGAAAAAATCAAAAAATGCCATATTCTTTTTATTTTAAAATTCTAAAAATCATAACCCACTCACCCTCGCATATACCCACGAGGCGATTGCCAAGCGTTTATCCTTTGTGTGGGCGGTGTTTGTTGCCATGTCTTGTTTTTTAGTTGGATAGGTTGTTTTTTGCCCCCCCTTTCTATTTTAGGCTTTTTGTTCGTTGCTAAGTTGTGAAAATGACTGCTTCGCTATACATTTTCACAAACTCTTGCTTTGTTATAAAAACACAAGAGCGGGGAGGTATCAATTATTATCACTATAATAATCATTATATATCCACTTTTTGCTTCTAACATAACCATATAATTCTTCTTGGTCATCAGGGTCATTCCTAAGTTTTATTACACTTTTCCAAGCACAATTTCCTCCTAGAGCATCTAAATAACCTTCAATATCGTCAAATTGTCGTTCTGAAATATTTTCCTCTTTAGTTAACTCAAAAAATATTTTGTCTATCAATCCAAATAATTTACGCCTACTCCAATCTAACTTAATGGCAGTTTGAGTTATTTCGCTAAATACTTCAATTTGCTCTTCCCTATTTAAATTTCTATAATTATTTATGAGGTTATAAATAACATTTTTATCCTTCTCAAATGAAGTATCACTATTAACCAAATGTCTGATAAATTTCAATTCTTTCTTATTCATTGTTTAATAATTTATTAGTTAAAACTTTCTTATTGGTTGCCAAGGTATATTATTTAGTAGTGTTTGATATGTATTAAAGTCCATTTTAGATCCAGGCTGTATGAAAAAATGTTTTGGATCTTTAGGGTCAAGAGTTGGCATTAAACCCATGGATTGTAGTTCTATTAAAGTTACCCTACCTACTGCCCCTGGTTTATCACGCTTCTTTAGTCTATCTTCTATTTCATCAATGTTGCCGCCTCTTGATGTTAATTGTGCACTTAGTCCTTCAGGAGATTCAGGAGAAAGAATTGTTGAAGGAGCAACTTGGTTATTACTATCAAGGGAAATATCTATTGAAGAAGGATTTGAATTTACAGTTCTTGCCCCAAGTTGAGTTCCATTAGGCGCGCCTTTCAATGGACTAGGAATCCATGATCCATTAATAGTTGCCATTGCCCTATATACATATACAGTTTTCTTCTTTTCTTCATCTTTTTTCTTAGGTTGTGTAGGTTTATTCTTATTCTCATCTGGTTGTGGCTGCGATGCCGTATCTGTCACAGTCACAGTCGAAGGTTTCATTACCTCTGGTTCTAGTTGAGCTTGTGGTTGGAGTGTGGGTTGGTTAGAAAAATCGAAATTAGGAACACCTGGTCTGGGTACACCCCACACATTGCCAAATGTTACTATATTATTAGTTCTAATAGCATAAAGATCCACTGCGACTACCAATGCAGTAATAGTTAACCCTGCTTGTGCGAAAGCAATTCCTCCTCCTGCTGTCCCCACTGTGGTCCCAACTTCTGTCCCAGTAGCAATTCCCTTTCCAGCCGATTTTAAGAGTTGTTTATTAAGTTGCTCCGCTGTTTTCGAAATTATCTCACCCACGTTTCCATCTTCACCCTGTTTATCAATTATGTTTATAGGGCGACTTTCTACATACCCATACAAATTCATCCCCCCTTCAACCCCAATCGGATCCGCACTCCCCCAACGCCCCAACCACGGCAAATAATACCTTGCCGTATGATACGCCAGCCCACTTTCTTCATCGCGCTCCATGCCTGTATAGCGGTAGCGTTTGGCAGCACATTTTATATCTGCATTTTTGGCTTGGTAGGCAGTTGTGCCGTAAGGGTGGTATTCTTCATAAGAAATAATTGCCCCTTCGCCATTCAATTCTAAGGCAGCCGAACCTAAGTGATTACTGTATTGGTAACGATAGAGTACTCCCTCAGTATTTTGCCCCCCTGCCCCCAAAGGGGGAGTTGTTATGACATCTTCTACTATCAAAATGCGTTGTTCTCCATTAAAAAGGTGGTGGGTTTCTATTTCTTCAACGGGTTCAGCATTGTTGTTTTCCCAACGGCGGTAGCGTTCCATGCCGCCGAGATAAAGGCGTTCTTCTTTGATATTGCCTTTATCAATGAATTTTCGACTGCGTTGTTTGTCATTGCAGTATTGATAATAGGCATTGCAAGTGGCAGCACCAACCGTCAAATTAAGATGCCCAATCATATCTCGATAATCCCAGTCATTGTCTGTTGGAGTATTGCTGAAATTGAGCATATTGCCATGCACATCATAGCGATACAATATATCCCCATTGGCTACCCTCTGCTCTGGTTCTTCCTCCGTGATTTTTCTGCCCAAACTTGTTTTTATCAACCTGTTGCTATCCGCTGCGGTTTGATAATAGCGTGTCCAACTACCTACATTGGTTTGGTTGTCAACACGGTGGGCGATGTGCTGCATTTTGATAAAATTGCCCACCGCATCATACTCATAACGTTGGGTGTAATTACGCAAAACTTTATCGCCACTGCCGAAGTTGTGATTCGCCATTTCGCCAACTGCACCGAAGCCTTTGGGTTCTTGGGTCGCGTTGAAGTTTTCCCTTCCCTTTGCTTCGATAAGCCTATACAAAGCATCATAAGTGTATGTTGATTTTGGCTCAACTTGCTGATTGCTAAAAAACACAGGTTCGTAGGCTTGGTCTTCTATTTCAATGATATTGCCAACAGGGTCATAAGTATAAACCAATTGCTGTAAAACGCTGTTATCCAACAAATTAGAACGATATTCGGGGAAATCAGGGTCGTTATTAGGATTAGGATTATGTCGTGTTGTCCGCAATTGCATCAAACGGAAAGTTTCTACATCATACTGATAACGGGTAGTTGTGGTAATAGTACCGTTATTGTCGCCTTGCTGCATACGGGTACGCTGCCCTTTGGCATCGTATTCAATGTTTCTGATAACGGTTTTCGTTTCACCTTTAAGTGTAAAATTTTCACTCAATAACACACCTCTATCGCTATACGTTGGCTCATATAAAGCGGCATCGTTTATATTTCCATAATGCCAATTGTACAATTTGGTCATGCGATTGAGCGCATCGTATTCTGTCAATAGTTTATAAACCGTGTCGTCTAATTGAGCCTCATTCTCCAATTCAATATTATTCCAATGCACAATAGGTCTTTTAACCTCTTTTAGGTCGAGCATTTGTTTATGCGTTTCCAACAAATTGCCTTTAAAATCAAAACGGATATTTTCGATTTGCCCACTGCCATCTTGGTGCTTAATCATTTGTCCTCGAAGGTTAAAAGCCGCTTCATTGGGTGCATCTTCACCGTATTCGGTATGCTCAATTAAAAGTTTCTCACCTTCGTTTATGCTTAAAAAAGCATTTGCTGGGCGGTGCAAAGTATCATAAACTTTCTGCATTTGGCGCACTTGATTGACAGCCCCCACAGTATTTACATCCCAAGCATAAAGCGGCTTACCCATACAATCATTGAATAACCAACGCTCGCCATTGTCCATACCGAGTTGATAGACCCGATGACCGAGCATATCATAGCTGTACGTCATAACAGTATTATCACGAGCATCTATGAGCCTTTCAACATTGCCTTCAATATCCAAATCAACATAAGTAGGGTAAAATTCCTCTGTCAAAACCGTGTTATTGCCAACGGGTTTGTTCCATTTATTATGTTCAACGCTAAAAAACGGTCTGCCCAAACTGTCCAAATAAACAATGGACGGGGTATTATAATGAATAGCCGCTTGTTTCGCCGCTTGTTTTTCTTTAACAGGGTCTTTGCCTTTTGCTTCTAATTTTTCGACATCTATTGGATTGTTACTCATGCGTAACACATACCATTCACTGTCTAAAACCGTATCATTTGGGTCAAAACTGCGCTGTTCCCAAGCGTCAAATTCGACTTTGGTAAAGGTTTTATCGGGCAATTCTGTTTTGATATTGCGCCCAATGCCATCGTAAAAAATAATGGGTGTTACGCCTTGATTTCTAAACTCTTCATCTTCGTTTTCATAATCAGGTATAGTTGAAAAATACGGCTCATATTGCTTAATCGGTTTGCCTTTATTGTTCAAAACGGTGCGCCCGTTGCCAATCCATTGCGGTAGTCCGTCTTTATTTTTTTCAGCTTGCACTTTTTTCAAAGCCACATTGCCCAAACCATCGGAATATTCAATGCTGATTTGGTATTTTGTATTGGGGTTTTCAACCAAATTACCATTTTTATCAATGGTTTTAAAATGCGTTTCTCTTACAATAGAGGCAACTCTTGACGGTTTT
>JANOAU010000128.1:0-96122 GCA_031411275.1 Saprospiraceae bacterium
TGGTAGAACTTATTTCTAAGTTGTTACTATTCGTTCTTGCACAATCTTTATCTATATCAGGGGTTAAAAAACTCAATAATACGGCATATTTATTACTTTGATTTATTTACACAGTTTATTTTCTAAATTTTTACCAAAAAAACAAAAGAAAAAAGGTTTTTGAAGGCGGTCAAGAAAACGACCGTTTTCTTAACCGCCTTCAAATAAATGCCCCCCTCGGTATCAAGACACTAAGGAGGGCATGTGCATAATGCTATTCATAGATTTACGCATAGAAAAATACAAGGTCTTGCGAAGGTATTGCATTCGCGCCATCGTCTATACTTCACATGGTTTTAAGGTGCCACACAGGGTCGAAATACTGAGGGGACAGGCCCCTCAGTAAAACATCCGATTTCCATCCTTCAACTATCCTTTCGGATATCGAATTATGGAAATTCGGACTATAAAGACTGTGTATAAGGTTGTTAAAGCGTATAAAAATTGATTATAATTTATCGTTTGGCTGTTTGATAGGTCAGTATCCATGGAGCTATTTTTTTTAATGGCATTATGAAAGTTTTATGAAAGTTTTATGAAAGTTTTTTTAAAACAATACCCAACAGTCGTTAAAAAAAATTTTCTTTGACTTCCGTTAAAAAAAAGCAACACTTGCCCACTATACTATTGAATCCGATTTCACTGAATCTATAACAATGGCTCAAGACTTCTCGACACTTCTTCAACACATTAAAAATGGGGCTTTGCAAAAAGCCATTGAATTGGTGTATGCCGATAGTTATTGGCAGCGCATCGCGCACCACCGATTTAAAAATTTTGAACGCAAGCTCAATCCGCCGCATGAATGGCAAGACATTTTTCATGAAGCGGTCATTCGATTTGTGCAACAAGTGGCAAAAGGGGCAGAAGTGCAGCATGGCGGCAATTATTTTGGGATGATTTGCCACAATATTTGCTTCAAAGAATTAGAGAAATTGGAAGGTCGAAAACAGAAAAAAGAAGAAAATACTGAGGGGGGAGACAGCCATCCCAAGCCTGCTTTGATAACAATCGTACCACCTGTTTTAGGTATGGAAAACATCCCTGAAACCGAACCGCAAGACCCAATGGTTCGCATGATTGAACTGTCAAAACATTACTTAAGCCAATTGGACGAACGAGATAGAGACATACTGAATTTAAAATACTTCCGACCACCGCTTGCGGAATCGGACAAAGACAAACGAAAAGACTTACTAAAATCCGAATCTGAGTCTTTAGCAAAAAAATGGGGTATCGGCATTGATTCTATTCCACCGTTGGCTACGCTAGCAAAAAATAGGTGGATTGACTTGATGAAACGTCACCGCAGTGAGTTTGAAGACTTAGATGCATTTGCGTTTTAAGTTTTGGTTTTTAAGTTTTGGGCTATCCAAAACGCGAAACCCAAAACGCGAAACGCGAAACCCAAAACTCAATTTTACAATGGAAAATAAAGCCTATAATGAACAGATTGACGCTTACTTAGACGATATTCTTTCGTCTACTGAAAAACAAGCGTTTGAAACAGCACTTCGTCAAGATACCGATTTGCAAGAGTCCGTGCGGTGGCATCGGTTGGCAAATAAGGCTTTGGCTGAAGATGCTCAAGATAAGTATATCCGTGCTGTAGCGGATAAGGTGCGGTTGCATATTGGCAAGCTGCCTGACCCTAAGCCTGAAAGCGGCTTTTGGCAACGGTTGATAAATTGGGCTAAAACGCCTTTTGGTCTCCTATGCAGCTTGGTTTTGGTCACCGTATTGAGTCTTTTTACTTATGCTAACACCTTAGAATCAACAACAGAATTGGTCACTCTCTATGCTTTCAAACCCGCTGACCCACGTGTGGCAGGTAACAAAACAGACACGCCGACCCTATCCGAGGCTGATTTTTTGAGAGAACTGGCAACGATTTATTTCACTGAAACGCCTGACAAAGCCGTTGAAAAGCTGAATATACTGAGGGGTGGATTTTCGCCGCAAACAGACAATTTGCGCTTGGTTTTGATGAATTATTATACAGCTCATGCGGATTTGAGGACGGAACAATACGCCGCGGCTCAAACACTGTTTGCCTCTGTTATAGCACAACAGTCTGCGTTAAAAACATTCAGCGTGACGAGTGATATGGGTAAGTTGCGTTTCAATCAGATTTTAGCGCAATTGGCTCTGAATCATAATGAAAAGGAAGCGACAGCGGCATTGGATAGCCTTTCAAAATCCGATGAAACAAAAGGGGAGGTGCAAGAGCGTTGTAAAGATTTGACAATGATTTTGTCGCATCCGCTTAGACGGTTCAAGATTTTTTGATTCTTTTTGTCATTCTTTCACTGCGTTCAGAATGACAAAAAGAATCATGTTAAAAGGTAATGAAAAAAAGTAAAAAATGAAAAACCAACACCTTTTGTTCATCATCATACCCCTCAGTATTTTAGCTCTTTTAGCCGCTTTTTTACCAAAAAGCAAGGAAAAATCACCCAATATCGTCATTATCTTTATGGACGACTTGGGTTATGGTGATTTAAGTATCACTGGGGCTTTGGATTATCGCACGCCCAACCTCGACAAAATGGCGACGGAGGGTATCCGTTTTACCAATTTTTTAGCCGCACAAGCTGTTTGTTCGGCTTCGCGCTCGGCTTTACTGACGGGGTGTTATCCGAACCGCATCGGCTTTTCGGGGGCATTATTCCCCGGTGCGAAAATGGGTATCAGTTCAGAAGAAATGACTATTGCTGACATACTGAAGCAAAAAAACTACGCTACCGCTATTTTTGGCAAATGGCATTTGGGCGACCATAAAAAATTTCTACCGCTACAACACGGCTTCGATGAATATTTTGGGATTCCATACTCCAATGATATGTGGCCCGTCAATTATGATGGCACACCCGCGACATCTGATCAAAATAAATACCGCTTTCCAACGCTGCCGTTGATAGAAGGTAACGAGAAAGCAGATGAAGTAAAAACACTGGAAGACCAAGGGCTTCTCACCAAACGATACACAGAACGCGCCGTTAATTTTATCAAAAAAAACAAAAACAAACCATTTTTCCTGTATGTGCCTCATTCCATGCCGCATGTGCCGATTAATGCCTCGCCCGCTTTCAAAGGTAAAAGCAAACAAGGCTTGTATGGTGACGTGATGATGGAAATGGATTGGTCGGTGGGTGAAATTTTGAAATCATTGAAAGACAATGGTTTAGACAACAATACCCTCGTGATTTTTACCAGCGACAATGGCCCATGGCTGAATTTTGGCAATCATGCAGGTTCAACAGGCGGCTTGCGCGAAGGCAAAGGTGTATCGTTTGAAGGCGGCTTGCGTGTGCCGTGCATCATGCGTTGGAAAGGTACGGTGCCAGCAGGTTTGGTCTGCAATCAATTGACTTCAACGATTGATATTTTGCCAACTATTGCAGCCGTTTGTGAAGTAAAAGGGTCAAAAAACCGCATTGACGGCGTGAATATGCTGCCGATACTGAGGGGCGATATGAACAATCAGCCGCGCAAATATTTCTATTATTATTACCGTCGCAACGATTTACAAGCCGTTAGAAGGGATAATTGGAAACTGGTTTTGCCACACAATGGACGCTCTTATGTAGGACAATTGCCTGGTAACGATGGTTTCCCGGGCCCTGCGCCTGAAAATTTCCCACATACTCAAGGCTTGTACGACCTGCGTCGTGACCCTGCCGAAGCATACGATGTGCAGACAAAATATCCCGAAATACTCGCCGAATTATTGAAAGTCGCCGAAGAAGCCCGAGAGGATTTAGGCGACGATATTACTGAACGAGAAGGCAAAAATAGGCGACAAAGTGGGCGAATAGAATAGTTTGGAAATGATGAATGAGAAGTGATGAATGATTAATTTCCAAAACTTTTGAAAATCAACGTTTTACAAATTCATCATTTATCGTTCATCATTTATCATTTTCTAATAGGTCTATAAAGCGATTAAAAAAAAGAGTATATTTGGGTGTAACATCAAAGACCAACAAATGGCTTCTACTTCTTAATCGTTCAATCGTTACCGATGATGAAAAATGTCCTTTTTTTGACCACTTTTTGCTTTATTGCCCTTAAATCCAATGCCCAGCAACGCCTAAATAGCGACACAAAGGGCATTTTATACAACAAAGAAAAAGCGTTAGATGCGCGTATTTTAACGCATGGATGGGCGGTAGATGTCTATTTAGGGACCTTGAAAACATACTTTAAGACGCAGTATTACCGCTTTGGCATCGGTAATTTGATGCATTCTAAAGAGAAGAGAGCGGCCACAGAATACGTTGCCACAGGTTTTAGTACAGGTGTAAGACATTATAGATATGGCAAACAAAACTACGTTTACACCCTGCACGGTGGTTGGGGTATGAAGCATTATTATACCGAAAAAGCAAAGCGCAAAGGCGTGTCATTAGCCATGAATTATTCGGGCGGTCTCATTGCGGGGCTGTTGATCCCCTATTATTTAGATGTGTCTGACCCTAAAAAACGAGGCAGTTCAAACTATTTCAAATACTCTGATGAAACAGCAGCGTCTTTTCTTGACCGTCATTTGATACGCGGTAAAGGCGGCGTTTTTAAAGGTGTAAAAGAAACGTCGATTGTGCCGGGCGTTTTTGCACAAGTCGGCGTGCATCTGGATTGGGGCGCATTTGATGAATTCCTTCATGCCGTAGAAGTGGGTGCACAGTTACAGGTTTTTTCTAAAAAAATGCCCATTATGGTTATCGAAGAAAATAAACCTTACTTTTTTAACCTGTATCTATCCCTTCAAATAGGGAAAAGAAATTAAATAAATGAATAGCCATATCCGAAAATTTCAAAAGGCAATATAAATGATTTGTTTTGAAGGAAAATACCCCTCAGTAAAAAACACTTTTAACGGTTTTAAACACCCCTTAAACCGTCTTTTACAAGGACTCGTCGAATGCCATTTGACTGTCTGTAACTTTACCCGCTATCTTTGCATCATATTAGCAACAAAAGAGATTGCGAGCGTTTAGGGCAGCATAAAATCAATTAGGAAAAAAGATAAGTAAAAATTTAAAGGTTCAAATGAACCAAATTTAGTTCTGAATAGTTATGCTGTTTTATCTGTAAAAAGAATAAAAATAAAAATAAAAAACTTTGCATAAAATAATATTTTAAAATGCCGTTTTGGCAAAAATCAAATATTCAATCTATTGTTTAACAATTTTTAATTTTTTTTAAATCATGAAAAAGTCTTTGTTCTCAGTTTTAGCACTTGTTGCTACTTTATTTACAACCACATTATCAGCAAATACAGTGGAAAATACATTCGATTTAGCTGGTACCACTGTCAAAATTTCTGCCGCTCAGAAAGGCATCATCGTCAATCTCGGCAGTGTTCAAAAAGAAACCGTTTTCATTGTTATTAAAGATGCCGACGAAAACATTTTGGTCACTGAATTGGTGAAAGAAACACCCAATTTTGTAAAACGTTACAATATGTCGCAAATGCCAAACGGCACTTACACGTTGACGGTGACAAAAAAGACACAACGCACAGTTCAACCGTTTGAAATTACAAAAGCGGGTTTGACGATTACGGAACTCGAAAAGAAAGAGAAATTTATCCCTGTTGTGCATTTCCAAAAAGACAAATTGGATGTCAATGTCCTTTTAGGTAAATACAGCAATATCACCGTAACGATATTAGACAACGAAGGACGTACAGTTACGACAGACAAAAACTACGTGGTTTTGGATTTACACAAACGTTATAACTTGTCTGACTTGCCACATGGCGCGTATATCGTAGAAGTAATGGCTGGCGACGAAACGTTTTATCAAACGATTGTGAAGTAAGCCTTTTGTGTTTGCAGTAAAAAAAAAGCCTGATGCGTTTGCGTCGGGCTTTTTTTTATGTTGACCTAAAAGCAAGTATTTTGGGCGTTTATACTGAGGGGGCATTAGCGGCAAACGTTTTGGAAACTTTTGAAGTTATTGAAACGTGAATGTAAAATGCTGAAAATCCATTGACAATCAACGTTTTACAAATTCATTATTCATCATTTTCTAAGGATACATCTTTTTTAAAAATTGTTATTGTTCTATCTCTTTTAACAACATTTCTAATACGGATTTAACGACATATTCATTCATTTCCTTTCTACTTAAATCCTTTCCTTCAACTTTTTTTGAATAGACTTTTTTCCTTTTAGCATTAATACAAATAGAAATATAGGCAAAAGGAGATAAAACGCCAATTTCAGGTTCTGGCTCCGCATAGCCCGTGGTACTTAATCCGATATCTGATTTGAATAAATTACAAACCCCTTTTGCCATTTGTTCTGCGACTAAGGGCGATACAGCATTGTGTGCCTCTGCTTCTGCTCTATCAACCTTCAAAAGAGCAACTTTTGTGTCGATTGAATAAGTGGTCAAGCCGCCTAAAAAAAAATTCAAAGCGCCAGACATCTTGGCGATTTCGGTTTGCAATAGACCAGCAGTAAGGCTTTCGGCGACGCTAATTTTTAGCTCCTTTTTGATGAGTATATCTTTGATTTTAACGGTTGATTTGCTCATTATTGCTTTAATTTTTAGAATTATCCAATATTGTTTTTCTACGTATATAATCCACAAAAATAAAATTTCTTACTAAAAAATGTTTTATTATACCTCAATAATTCATTCCACTTTGACACAAGGGATTAATCTTCCATATCTGTTATAAATATGTTGTCGCTAACGCGACATTAAGGCGTAATACGGATATGAAATGTCGCCTTAGCGACAACAGATTTATAATGAAACGCCAAACTTGACTCCCTTTGTTATCTAGTGACGACACTTTTATCAACAAAACTTAAAGTGCCAATATAGAAATAAGTAGCTTGGCTTAAAAAATCGGGCACTTGATTCCTTGCAATGGGTTGTATGATTCATAGTTCATAGTTCATCATTCATCAATACTTAATTCCTTAAAATGAATACATTTGCTACAAAAAATAAAGATGAAAAAACAACACACTGCCTTCCTTTTGTGGTTTATCCTACCCCTCAGTATAAACGGCATTTTTGCTCAAAACACAACCGATTTTACTTGGTGGAAACCTTCAAACAGTGCTTTTCAAGTCGTTGAAGGACAAATGTGGTCGAGCGAAATGAACGATTCATTGTTTCGTTTGCCACCACGCGCCGAGCCTTTGGTGCGAAAACCCGTTTGGCATTTATCGAAAAACAGTGCGGGTTTGTCCATTCGTTTTGTCAGCAATGCACCGCAAATTGTGGTCAGATACAAGGTGTCGGGCAATGTCGCTATGTCGCATATGCCCGCAACAGGTGTGAGTGGCGTGGATTTATATGCCATTGACAGTGATGGCGAATGGCATTTTTGCACGGGCAAATACAGTTTTAAGGACACTGTTTCTTATAATTTTGATAAACTAAAACCCAATGACAAGTACCACAAATTGGGTCGTGAATACCGCCTGTATCTGCCTATGTACAACACCGTCAGAGAGTTAGAAATTGGTGTACCGACAGGCAGTGACTTTACGCCTTTGGCAAAAATGAACGAAAAACCGATTGTTATTTACGGTACATCCATCGCACAAGGGGCTTGTGCCTCGCGCCCAGGCATGGCTTGGACGAATATTGTTGCCCGTAAATTTGACCGAAGCGTTGTCAATTTGGCTTTTTCAGGCAATGGGCAATTGGAAAAAGAACTCATAGATTTGATAAATGAAATTGATGCAAAAGTCTATGTTTTGGACTGTTTGCCCAATTTGACAGGCACCCGTTTTGGCGATGCTGAATTGCAAACACGCATCATGGAATCCGTCAAAAGTATTCGATTGAAACACCCCATAACGCCTATTTTATTGACTGAACATGCGGGTTATACTGAGGGGTATCTCATGCCCGACAGACAAAAACTGTTTGAAGATGCCAATCAAAGTTTGCGAGAAGCGTTTGCAAAACTCCAAAATGAAGGCGTTTCCGCGCTTTTTACCTTGAAAATTGATGAAATCGGCTTAGATTTAGACGCTATGGTGGACGGTACACACCCCAACGACTACGGCATGATGCGTTATGCAGATGGGTATGAAAAGAAATTAAGAGAGATACTCAATGAGCCAAAAGGCACAATCACCACGCAAATACCGACACGCCAAAACAGAGAACCTGGCAGTTATAATTGGGAAGCACGACACAACGAAATGCTCACTTTGAACAAAACTGAACCCACCAAAGTGCTGATGATAGGCAATTCTATTACGCATAATTGGGGCGGCAAACCCTTGAATAACCGTATCAAAGGGGCAGATTCATGGCAGAAATACCTTGAAGCACTTCAAGCCCGCAATTTTGGTTTTGGTTGGGATAGGGTAGAGAACGTTTTATGGCGGGTGTATCATGACGAATTGGAAGGCATAACGCCTGAGAAAATTGTCCTCAATATTGGCACCAATAACTTGTTGATTAATACAGATGCAGACATTATCAGTGGCTTGAAATTGCTGATTGAAGCCATAAAAATCAGACAACCACAAGCGAAAATTTACCTTTTAGGCTTGTATCCACGTCGCGCGCAAGAGGCACGTATCGTCACTTTGAATAAAGGTTTTCAAAACCTTGCGCTGTCAAATGGGTCACAATATGCAGATATTGGCACAAATCTCTTGTTAAAAACAGGGCAAATTGATGAAAAGCTGTTTTCTGATGGTTTGCACCCGAATACCGAGGGGTATGAATTATTGGGAAAAGCTTTGGTTGATGTTTTAAAAAAATAAACAAAATATAAGGGAAAATCAAGTGGTTTCGCCTACCAATTTTTTAGGCTTAAAAGGCGATGAGGATAAGGCAAAGGGATTACCTGAAGGCGATTCAGAATGAAAATTTAAATAAAATATCAAAATAAGATGAAGATGAAAAAACACTTATTATTCCTCCTTTTCTTAGGCGTTTTGAGCAAAATATATGCTCAAAATCATTTAAACGTCATGACTTTTAATATCCGTTACAGCACCTTGCGCGACAGTGCGAATGCTTGGATTTATCGAAAAGACAAGGCAGCTTCGCAAATTTTGTTTCACGAAACACATATTCTCGGTGTGCAAGAGGCTTTACATGAGCAAATTTTAGACTTAACACAACGCTTACCACGATACAAATATGTCGGTGTCGGTAGAGACGACGGCAAAACGAAAGGCGAATATTCAGCTATTTTCTATGATACCACACGCCTAACTGTCTTGGAATCTCAAACTTTTTGGCTTTCAGAGACCCCCTCAGTAGCGGGGAGTAAAAGTTGGGATGCTGCCATTACACGTGTGGTTACGTGGGCAAAAATGAAGGACAAACGCACTAAAAAGATGTTTTTTGTTTTTAATACCCATTTTGACCATATCGGAAAGGTGGCAAGGCGTGAAAGTGCTAAATTGCTTTTAGAGAAAGTGAATAAAATTGCAGGCACTTCTTATGCTATTATAACAGGTGATTTTAATGCACACCCCGCAGATGAGCCGATAAAAGTGATTGTCGAACCAACCAATTCCATGAAATTGATAGATACAAAAGGGCTATCTAAAACGGGTCACTATGGCCCAACGGGTACGGCCAATGGTTTTACATCAAAGGAGAATTCAGACCAACCGATTGACTATGTTTTTATCAATAAAAAAATGACCGTTTTGCAACATGCTACTTTAAGCCAAACTTGGGGGGGCTTGTTTTCATCTGACCATTTTCCCGTTTTTGCACGGATTTTGATGCCGTTAGACTGAGGGGGGGTATAAGTTAAAATACAGTTTTGCATTAGATAGATTTCTCCCAATTTCCTTTCAAATGATAGGCTTTAGGCTTAGTGAACGCCCTTAAACCAATGTGTGAAAGTGTGACACCAACGCCAGAGTTTTTTCGACCACTCCACGGCAAAGCGGGTGAAACACGGTCGCAACAATTCCAATAACCAGAGCCTGAATCTATATGTGAAAGAATGCTTTCAGCCCGTTTTTGAGACGCTGAATAGACAGCGGCTGTCAATCCGTAAGGTGTATCGTTCATTAAAACTGTGGCTTCATCATCATTTTTCACCTTCATTATGCCGATAATAGGACCAAAAGACTCCTCTTGCATCACCGCCATATCATTGGTGACATTTATCAAAACGGTCGGTTCAAAATAATTACCGACTCTATTTATCCGCTTGCCACCAAGTGCCAATGTCGCTCCTTTTTCTAAAGCCTCTTTTACTTGATTTTCCAATAAATCAAGTTGGGCTTCGCGGGTCAAAGGACCGATGTAAACACCCCCCTCAGTAGGCTCGCCTATTTTCCATGTTTTGACTTCTTCAATAAACGCTTTTACATAGTCATCATAGACATTTTCATGAACATATATGCGCTCAACGGAACAGCAACTTTGTCCGTTGTTGTAAAATGCACCGTCAGCCGTTCCGATAGCCACGTTTTTAATATCTTCGACATCATCTGCTACATATAAGGGGTCTTTTCCGCCCAATTCGAGTTGACAAGGCACCATTTTAGGCGCAACTTTTTGATAAATATAATTGCCTGTTTTGTATGAACCTGTGAAAAAATAGCTACTAAAAGGCAGCTCCAACAGAGTATCACCCATCTCACCTGCACCGAGTGCAGTGGCAAATGTATTAGATGGAATACCCGCTTCTAAAAGCCATTTTTCAATCTGCATACCTGTTAAAGTTGCATATTCCGAAGGTTTATACATGACTGCATTGCCTGCTAACAAGGCTGGAATGATGACATTCGTGCCGACCAAATAAGGATAATTCCAAGCAGAAATATTGCACACAACGCCCAGTGGTTCATAAACAATGCGTTCACCCATATCGGCTTGCTCATCCATCCAATCGTCTTGCAAATATTTGGCGGCATGGTCACACAGCCATTTTATGCGTGTTCGTGCGCCGTCTATTTCATTGCGGGATTGTTGCAGCGGCTTTCCGACTTCGGCTGTCAATATGGCTGCCAAGTCTTCTTTGTGGGCATCCAATAAATCATGAAATCGCATCAAAACGGCGGCTCGTGCTTCAATCGGCTGTGAATACCACTCTTTTTGACCTTGTTTTAAGGTTTGCAATTTTTGAGACACTGAAGCTTTAGTATCTGTTTCGACCGTTGTAATAACTTGGTTGGTCGCAGGATTTTTAATAATTAATAGCATTTTAGCTGTTTTTGATTGGTGATTTTTTAAAATATTGGGATTTAACACCCCTCAGTATTTCTTTAAACTGGCTTCTAAAAAAGCCTTTCTGATGTTTTTTGTAAAAGGATGTTCTGGGTCAGACATACGTTCAGGGTGCCATTGCACGGCTAAAAGGAAGGCATTATCGGCATTTTTGAGTTCAATGGCTTCGATTAAATTATCGTTTGAATAAGCCACTGCCTTTAATTTTTTTCCCAACATGTCAATCGCTTGATGGTGCGCACTGTTGACAATACCTTCTTTTTGATGAACAATATCAAAGAAAAGAGAGTCTTTTTCTACAGAAACAGTGTGTTCTTTGTCAATATTATTCATTTTCACGTGGGTAGCAATATTATTATTCCCAACATCTAAAAGCAATGTGCCGCCGAAAAAAATATTGATAAGTTGTAATCCGCGACAAATACCTAAAACAGGCTTTTTCTGTTGTATCGCCAAATCTAAAACAGCTAATTCAAACTCGTCTCTATATATAGCAAACTCTTTGGGCGCACGTGGATAATTTAAGTCAAAATCTGCCAAATAAAATTTGGGATGCGAATCAATACCCCCCGTTAGTACCACGCCATCGCACAAAGCCACATCTTCAAAATTATTGCGGTCGTAAGACAACTCAATAATGTCAATATCATCCTGCCCTTTAATCCATTGCGGATAATTAGCGTAATTGGTTTCAGATTGTGTAATGCCTATTTTTAATGCCATAAAATAATGGTGAATATTTTAATGGTGAATGGTGAATATTGCACAAATATTTGATTATCAGTTATTTACAACGCTTGTAAATAGAGGTTTTTAAAATCTTCTCTACTGACGGGTTTCGGATTGTTGGGATGTGCAAAATCGGCAAAAGCCAAATCTGCAAGCGTTTCAATATGTTCTGATTTAACACCTATGGCACTCAATTTATGGGGAATATGGATGCGGGTATTTAGGTCAAATAAATATGTAACGACCGCTTCGCCTGTATGACTTTTCAGGTCCAAAGTTTGAGCAATGCGTCTGAATTTGTCCTCATTACCAGCAATATTAAACTGCATACCGTAAGGAATATTCACCGCATTGGCTAAACCATGATGCGTATCCAAAAGAGAAGATAGCGGATGCGCCAACGAATGCACCACGCCCAACCCTTTTTGAAATGCAATAGCACCCATCATCGAACCCAACAGCATTTTACTGCGCGACTCCAAGTCCGGATGATTTGTGGCTTTTTCTAAGGATTCATGTATCAACCGGATGCCTTCTAAGGCTATGCCATCGCAAATGGGATGGTAATTCTTAGCTAAGAAAGCTTCCATATTGTGCGTCAAAGCATCCATACCCGTCGCAGCCGTGATATAATCAGGTAACGCCATCGTCAACATAGGGTCTGCAAAAACGATTTTTGCTAAGAGTTTGGGTGAAAACAATATCTTCTTTTGGTGGGTTTCGTCATCGGCTATGATGGCACTTCTGCCCACCTCGCTGCCTGTGCCTGCGGTGGTCGGAATGGTCACAAAATGCGGCACATCATTGGTGACATACACATCGCCGCCTATCAAATCATCGTATTTGAATAAATCCTCGCAGTGATTGATACGCAAAACAATGGCTCTTGCTACATCTAAAGCCGCGCCGCCACCTATTCCAACAATACAATCACTTTTGGTGTCGTCATAAGCATCTGCTCCTTTATAAACATCAGATTTGACTGGATTTTTATGAATATCGGAGAATATTTCCGCTTTTAAACCCGCATTTGCAAGGTCTAAAATAATGGTTTTGAAAAACGTTAACTCTCGCACATTCGGGTCTGTGACTACCAAAGGTCGTGACAAATTATTTTGCTTTAAATAATCTGCCAATTCTTTCACAACACCTGCACCAAAACGAATGGTGGTTGGAAAATTGAACTGTGAAATCATATTCTTCTTCTGTTTTTAAAATTAAAAATGCCCCCTCAGTATAAAGTTGTTTTATCGCATAGAAACATAGGACTTTCACATAAGGTCACAAAGTGAAATCTTTTTTGTCCTATAAAAATGCCGTTAGGCATGATATATCGGTAGAAAAAGGGGTCATTGTTATTGAGTTCCATAGGAACGATATATCGAAATGAGATTAAAATATGCCGTTCCTACGGAACTTGTGCGCTATTGTCTATCATTTTCTACCAATATATCATGCCTAACAGCATTTTTAAGTATTTAATTGAGTGCTCCGAAGTTACCAGAACTTTGTGACCTTATGTGAAAATCCTTATGTTTCTATGCGATAAAACAAATCAAACAATCTCAAAATACCGTTTCATCTCCCAATTCGTCACCACTTTTGCAAACTGCTGCCATTCCCATTCACGGGTTTGGGTAAAATGCTGGACGAATTTTTCACCTAATAACTCATTCGCTATGGCAGAATCGCGCATTTTCACAGTTGCATCTATCAGATTTTTGGGCAAACGTCCATTGCTTTCATCGACATAACCATTGCCGATGGTGCGTGGTTGTTTGAGTTCTAAATTGTTTTTAATGCCATACAAACCCGCTGCTATGCTCGCTGCAATCGCCAAATAGGGGTTAGTATCGGCTCCAATAATCCGCGTTTCCAAGCGACAAGATTTGCTACTGACAGGCAAAGCACGCAAAGCAACTGTCCGATTGTCAATACCCCAAGTCAAGGTCGTGGGCGCCCACGCTCCTTCCACCAGACGTTTATAAGAATTGACATTGGGTGCAATCATCGGCAATATTTCAGGTAAGCACAACAATTGACCCGCTATGTAACTCCGCATCAAATCACTCATGTGATGCGGGTCTTTTTCATCAAAAAACAAGTTATTTTTTAAGGCACTATCCCACAAACTTTGATGCACATGACCACCGCAACCAGGCAAATTTTCAGAGATTTTAGCCATGAAAGTTGCCATAATGCCCTGTTTATAAGCAATTTCTTTAACAGAGGTCTTGAACAAAACGGCTCTATCGGCAGATTCTATCGTTCTACCATATTGAATAGCGGCTTCATACGTACCGGGACCTGTTTCTGTATGTAGTCCTTCAATTGGAATATCAAATTTTGTCAGGTCATCAAATAAACTACTGAAAAAATCATTATTCAAGGAGCTTCTCAAAATTGAATAGCCAAACATGCCGGGCGTAAGCGGTGAGAGGTTCAAAAAGCCTTTATCCGCTGCCGATTGAGGTGTTTCAGCAAAATTAAACCATTCAAATTCCTGAGAAACATAAGGCGTAAAACCTGCTTCTTGGGCATCGGCTTCTACTTTTTTCAACAGTTGACGAGGGCAAGTGTATAGCGGCTGATTATCATCGGTGACAAATTCTGCTAAGAAAAAAGGAATGTCTTTTTCCCATGGTATTTTGCGAAAGGTACTTAAATCTATACGTGCTTTTGCATCAGGATAACCCGTATGCCAACCCGTATAAGTACCATTTGTGTAGGAAACATCTGCCATATCCCAACCAAAAACCACATCGCAAAAGCCAAAAGTGCTTTCAGCAATGGATAAAAATTTTTCAGCAGACATATACTTACCCCTCAGTATACCGTCAATATCAGTCACTGCTAATTTGACTTTTTGGGCGGGATATTGTTTGACGTAATCTAATATTTCTTTAGTTGTCATGGACGGGATATTTTTCTGAAATTATCATTTCAAAGCTTTCAAATAATTTGTATTCGACACCACTTTTTCGCCTTCTTCATCTTCAACCATTTTTAGGGCTTTACCTGCTGTTGTTCCGCCTTGAATGGCTGCATTTCTGTTTTCATCAAAACCTTGTGCATCGTCCTTAATGGCTCTTTGCCTTGTTAATTCCTCACCTAATGAGGTGAAAATCAACTCTAAAGGTGTCATATGGTCTCGCAGGTTTTGATTCGTTTGGGTCAGTCCTTTAAATTCTTTATGCTCTTTGGGCGTTAATCCGAAAGTGCTTTTCGCAATGATAGCTGTCAAAATGGAGTATTCCTGTCCTTCTTTAACGTCCCTATTTTTCCATTCATCGGTCAATTTATTTCGGGTTTTAATACTTTCTATGCGTTTGTCAATCCAATCATCCGAATAGCCTTTGGTTTTGTATAATTCTGCCATTCTTTCAAAACCCAATTCGGGGTTTTCGGTTTCTTGAATACGTTCCGTACCAACTTGAGCAAGCCATAATTTTAACGGCTCTGCTTTAGGGGAAGGTACAGACATGACAATGCGCAGCACCCCCTCAGTATTGGCGCAATCTGTCAGGCGTTTCCGTCCATCAGATGCCGTCAATTTCAACTGCATCCAAAACGGATGCGTTTGACTTTCCTCTATCAATGCTTTTTTAACCTTCGTCCAATAGTTACGTGGAATAGGGCTATCGGTCAAAATTTCGATGACATCCACAACAGAAAAATACCATTGCTCGTTGTGCCATACTTTACGAATTTCTTTACCTTCAAAAGGACTTAATTGATTTTCCATGTGTCAAAAGCTTTAGGTTTTTTGTAAAAATAGGATTTAGAATAACAGGTTCAATTTTTCCCTATTTTGTTGTTATATCCTCTTTGCTGTTTGATTTTTTCTAAAATTGAAAGGCTAATCTATAAATTTTATTTTTCCTTAGGCTTGTTCTTCTTCTTTTTAGCCGCTTTTTTCTTGATTTTATGCTCTTTATCATCCTCTGCTCGCCGTTTCTGCATCGTTTCTGTTCGGTCTAATTCTTCCGATTCAGAAAACGCTTTCCAATCAAATTTTTCATCAAAAGGCGTTAAGGCTTTGCCAGGGTCAAAAATTTGAGCATCGGCGGGCAAGGCATTATAAGGTGTAAAATCAGGTATTTGCGTCAGCAAATCAGACAAATCCGTTGCGCCTGCATCGTATTGATTGAGGTACGGAATCTTCAAAATATCCTCAAAAGTCTTGAAAATACTGCCAAAACTATAATGCACATGCCCAATATAGTTGCGCTTGGCATAAGGCGAAATGACCTGTAAAACGCTTCTGTGAGCATCCACATGGTCTACCCCACCCTGCGCATCGTCTTCCGTAATGACGATGAGCATATTTTTCCAATAAGGCGTTCTGGATAGAAACTCAATTGTTCGCCCTACTGCCAAATCATTGTCTGCCATATAACTGGCTTGAAATGGAAAACCTGCTTTGGGTCGCTCTGTTGTACCGTGGTCATTGGGTAACATCAATGTTAACAACGGTGGCAAATTGTTATTACTCCACCGTTTTTTAAACTCTTGCATAAAAAGGTCTGCTCTAAATTGGTCTGGAATCGCCATATTGTAGGTCGGAAAAGTACGAGACGTTTTGTCAAATAAAGGCGCAGGTAAAGGGTAATTGACGGTGTATAATTCGCCGATATACTTCATCGTACTATCGCTGTAAGCCGCCGCCATTTCGACACCAAAACCGAAATTGAAAAAATCAATATTGTTTCTGCCCAAATGATCCCAAATAGAGCCTGCTTCGTTGTAGTCTTCGGGATAAATTGAACCCGCAGAGCCATAAATCGCTAAGTTCCCGGGAGCTTTTGAGCTGTCCACTAATGACAATTTACCGCCATAAGCGGCTGCCGTTGACGTTTCACACCACTCATTCGGATAGGTATTGACCAACCACCGATGACCATCTGCCGAAACATCGGAATCACAATAAAAATTATCAGAAATGGCAAAACGTTTTGCTAACTGGATGTGATTGCGTAAAACATCTACTTTTGGCAAGTGAATATTGTATTTTTTGCTTGAAACAGGCACGCCCAAACCAAAACGCGCCAAAGATGCATCGCCATCACCGTTTGGCAATTGACCAAAAACTTCATCATACGTGCGGTTTTCTTTGGCAATAAAAACAATGTATTTTAGGCTGTCAAACACCGTTTTTTTAGCCGTTTTTACATCTGCTTGGATAAATTTGAAGTTATTTTCTACGACTTGTGTCGTTTCCTTTTTCAGTTCTTCATCCGTCGGAATATCCATTACCGAAACCGAACCGTACATTAAGGCACCAATATAACTACCCACATCGGTCATCGCAAAGTTTTTACCGCCATTGGGTCCGCTGCCATAGCCTTTCGCGTTGGCAACGATGAGTTTTTTGCCGTCATTGCTGACTTTTAGTTTGGATGGAAACCAGCCTGTTGGAATATGACCGAGGACATTCAGCGTTTCAGCATCAATGACCCCTACGGCATTTACACCTGATTCTGCTACATACAAGCGTTTTTTGTCGGGAGAAAGGGCGACGCCAAAGGGAATAACGCCCCGCAATTTGCCCAAACGAGCGTCTATACTGAGGGGTATGTTTTTTACGACTTTATTTGTTTGAATATCAATGGCAGAAATGCAATCATTGTTGCCATTGCTTACAAAAACGTATTTATCATTGGCTACCAATGAGTTAGGACTTGCACCACCAACCGCTGGGAAATCCTCAATCAATTGACCGACTAAAAAACCTGTTTTGATTTTTGCCGTCACTTGCGGTTGACCACTGGTCACATCATAAGCCCAAACAGAAAACGCTTCTGGCACATTGGGGTCGCCTAACGGTGGAATCCCTTTTGCGGCATCGCCTTCCAGCATTTCTGTGGAGCCATATTTCGTTGCGGGATAGGTGTGAGCCGTATTTTTAAGGTCTTTTGGGTCTAAATCGGTAAAAGGTTTGTATTCAAAAACGCCCACATTGGCGACAAAAACTTTCTTTTCATCGGGTGAAAAAGTGATACCAAATGGGTAACGGCCCGTCGGAATATTGTGCAACACCTTTTCTTTTTCAAGGTCAATCACAACGATTCTAAAATTCATTTGATCAACGACAAACAGGCGTTTACCATCTTTTGTCATCACCATATCGCCCAAATAGCCATTATGCGGCACACGACTTTTAGGGTCGTCCGTGGGGGCTTTCACAGCGCAGTTGATTTTGCCCGTTGGTTTGCCTGTCAAAAGGTCGTATTTCAAAACAGCATTGCTTTCACCACCCGCTACATATACTGTTTTGTTGTCGGGCGAGATGGCTAAACCCATGAAACAGGCTTGCAATATGCCTTCATCATTTTTTACGCCTTCTGGCACTTGTTTTACTGAGGGGGTCGCTCCTAAAATATTGTTAATCAAGGTGATAGAAAAGGGTCTAATGCCAGAATTTGCGGTTACAGCCACAGTGCCATCTGGACTCAATACCAAACCGTAAGGGTGCGGGGCGGTCATCAACTGCTTGCCGCGTGGCGTGATATATCGTCCGTTGGGTATCACCGTTTTACCGTTTTTATCAATTTTTGTTTGTTCATTACCCGCAGGCGCAGAGATGTGTCCATTTTGGGCAAGAAGTTGTGAAGTAAGGATACCCCAAAAGAGTGCTGTATGTAGCACCCGAATAAAGACATTTTTCATATTGTGATTGGTTTTATCGGAATGCGCTTTTGATGATTTCGCCCGTTGTTTTGCCATTTTGATAATCAACACCTAAAAATTTGCCTAAGGTCTTAGCAATTTGGTTCTGATACAATTGTCCTTCCGTTTTTACCTCTCCTACTGAGGGGGTATCAGGTCCGATAATAGCCACCCAAATTTGGTTGCAATCTAATATTTTTTGCCCGTGACCCGTCCATTCTGCTTTCACTTTATCGCCACGTCCGTGGTCAGTTGTAATAATAAAGGTCGTTTTGTCCTTGTATTGTGGCTGCGATTGGCAGTATTGCCACAAATCCGCAACATATTTATCGAATGAGTGGGCAACATGTAGATATTCATCGTATTTGCCTTCGTGTGCAAATTCATCGGTTTCATCAAATGACAAGAAAAATACGCGTGGTTTTTTCTTGTAGATATATTCCTTTGCCATGTAATAGGTCAAAAAATCATGTCGGTTACTGCCTGTGGGTGGAATGGTTTTTTGCATGTCGTTCAATAGTTCTTCCTTCGGCGTAAGGTTTCCCGTGACCAATTCTGCCCCTGCATTCACAGGTACACCACTGCGTTTTTCGTTGATGATATACGGAAAAACATCCCATGTCGTATAAGCGGCAACTTTGCCCTTGAAGGGAGGCATTTTATTCAAAAACTCAAGAACTGTGACGTTTTCATTGTTCTTTTTATCGTTTGAATTGACTTTTTTATCAGGATTACCCGTCAGTATTTCGTTGTAACCGGGGTAAGAAAATCCGTAAATATTTGAAATGTCAACCTTGTTGCCTGCCCAACGGTTGCCATATATTTGCCCTTTTTGAGCAATCGTTGACCAAAAAAAAGGCAACAGTTTTTCACGACGTTCCTGTGGTGTTTCTGCTCCAAAAGCCTTGAAAACTTTGTCGGCATTGGGTGTGAAAGATTTATTTTGAACCAACGTTGAATCAGCACCGCCAAACATTTCCTGCCAGCGAAATCCATCGGTGGTAATGAGAATGACATTTTCGGTTTTTAGCTTGTTTTGTGCGCCTGTAGGCGTTGTATAGAGTGATATACAAAGGAAAACATAAAAAATATATCGTTTTTTCGTGATTGTATTCATTGACTTATTTTTAAAATTTTAAAAAATTACATATAAGTGATAGAGAATGAATAATAGATAGCAGCAATTTCCGCTTTGGAAATTACTGAATTAATAGCCTTTTTTGAAATGACTTATAGCCAAAATTTAGGATATTAAACCTTTTTTGCTGAAAGGCATATCTCGCCATTGTCCATTCAGAAGGACTCTAACCGTCTTATAACCGATTGTCAGAAGCATTTCAGCTGTTTCAGCATATTGAGTTGTAATTTCAGATGGATGATGAGAATCGGCATTAATCATAATTGGAATGTCTAACGCCTTCATTTGTTTGAGTATGTCTAAAGAAGGATATGTCGTTAAATTTCTTTTGTAAACACCGCG
Source organism: Saprospiraceae bacterium (assembly GCA_031411275.1). Classification (GTDB taxonomy): domain Bacteria; phylum Bacteroidota; class Bacteroidia; order Chitinophagales; family Saprospiraceae; genus JAAFJT01. Next base: position 20,111 of record JANOAU010000128.1, read on the forward strand.
TGTATTGACTTCAACGACACAACCCGCCGCCGCAATCGCTTCAAGCGTTTCCTGCACAGCAGCTAAATACCACACATCGTTTTCATCAAAAAGGGCATTATTCATATTGTGCATCTTGATTTTATCCAAATGTCCAATAATGTCAGGCTTGTCTTCAGTCACCATTTTACGAAAATAGGCATAGTATTTTTCCAACATTGCTTGAATATTGTAATCATAAATATCTGCCAAACCCTTCATGAAAACGATAGTACTACCATCAATTTCTAAGGGCATGCCTTCAGAATCGTTATCTAAATAATGAATCGAGCCAATGGTAAAATCCAATTGGTCTTTATAAAGATTGGAGCCACAGGCGTTGGGTATATAATCCACTTCTAAACCTGTATAGAGTTCGATTTGGTCGGCATATTTTTCTTTCAAAACTTGGGTTTCTTTCAGATATTCAGCCAGCCGTTCGGCTTTCATATTCCATCCACTTTCAAAAGGTACAGGACTGTGGGATGAAAAACCAAAGGCTCTCACGCCTTGCTCAATCGCGCCCAAAACTTGCTCTTCAGGGCTGCCTGATCCATCGCAATAATGGCTGTGGCTGTGGTAATTTGTCCAAAAATGTTTCATTTATTGATTGTTTTACTATTCAATAGTTCTTTTTGGTCCTGTAAACCAATGTTTGACCGATAAATGCCACCATGCCCACAGGGTCAATAAAGTAAAACCCAAAAGAATAGGGGCATAATTGACAGCCACCCACGTAAAGTCTTTATGTCCAGGAATAGCGGCAGGTTCAAAAGGCATGATGAAATAAATAGAGATGGCGACGATTTCAAAAATAGCGATTAAGTTCATCCATTTGTACTTTTTACCCAAAGTCCAGACCCCCTCAGTAAATTGGCTGCCAGCCCGCCAACGCAGCCATATGGGTATCAAAAAAGACAAATAAAGACCAATCACGGCTACCGAAACAACGGCATAAAAGGCGGTCGGAATACCGCGAGGGCTTTTCCAAAGCGCGGGTAAAGTGATAAGCAAACCAATCAAGGCACATATCAAAACGGCATTGATAGGCACTTGATTTTTATTGACTTTTGACCAATATTTAAACCCTGGGATAGCGCCATCCCTTGAAAAAGCAAACATCATGCGTGAGCAAGAAGTCAAACAAGCCGTGGCACAAAACAACTGTCCCGCCGTAGAAAGAGCCATAACGAGTTTGAACATAGCGGGTGTCAAAGCGGAATATAAAATCGAAATCGCTGAACCCGCACCGAATGGATTTACTGAGGGGTCAAATGAATTAACCACCTCGGGCTTGGTTGCGGCGTACAAAAATGCCATCAAAAGAATATAGCCTCCGACTGCCGAATAAAAAATGGATTGCCAAATGCCTTTCGCTGCCGATACATGTGCGTCTTGCGTTTCTTCTGCAAGATGCGCCGAGGCATCAAAACCTGTAATCGTATATTGCGTCAGCAAAAAACCCAAGGGTAAGACATAAAACCAATAAGTTGTGCCGTCTGAAAAGCCTGAATTATTGATTTGGGTGGTGTACATCCATGTCAAACTCTGATGTTCCGTTGGTGTAAAAACAAGAATAATGACAATGATGGCAGCCCCAAATACATGCCACCACACCGAAATATTATTCATTGAGGCTAATATCTGACTGCTAAAAGTATTGAAAACGGTAATTATGAACATAATCACCGCAAACCAAAAGAATTGTTGATGTATATAGTCACCGCCTAAAAAGCGCGTCGCATAATCAGGGGAATAAATACCCATTGTGATGTTTAAAAACGTCGCAGCACCATACGCTACTGAGGGGGTCACTGCGAGCAAGCCAATCAAGTTGAGCCAACCTGTAAAGAAACCAGCCTCTGCCCCACCCAACTTGGATGCCCACCAATAGATGCCCCCAGAAGTTGGATAAGCCGAAGCCAATTCTGCCAAGCAAAAACCAATAATCAAAATAAAACCAGAAATGAGCGGCCAACCAATAGAAATGGCAATAGGGCCTCCATTGTTCCAAGCCTGTGCGAAGGTGGTAAAACATCCCGATAGTATGGAAATGATTGAAAACGAGATGGCAAAATTGGAAAAACTTGACCACGTTCTTTTCAATTCCTGTTTATAACCTAAGGCTGCCAGTCGGCGTTCATCTTCTGAGATAGCTGGATTGGGCGCTTTATTTTCATTCATAAATGGACTTGTTTAAAGTTTAAACAGATGCGTTGGTTTATACATTTTAAGTGTTTGGTGTTTAGTATTCGAGTGTTTAGAAATTCAGAAGCTATTGATTGTCAATGATTTCCAAAGCATTCAAAAAACCAAATACAATACACTAAATACTCAATAACCTCACGTTCTGACTTTCACACCTTTAGGATCATATAGTGGGCTTTTAGCAACTACGCCAGAAATCCAATTACCAAAGACCAATATTTCAGCCTGTTTACCCATCGTTGCCATTTCCACGGGCAAATATGCAAAAGCAATAGCGGATTTAAGACTCACGCCATAAGCCCCTGACGTCACCCGACCCATCACTTTACCATCCACCCGCACTGGTTCATTGCCCAAAACAACGGCTCGGCGGTCATCTAAAATCATCGTGACCAGTTTTTTTGTCATTTGATGCTTCATCAAAGCATCTTTGCCTAAAAAGTCTTTGTTTTTGGCAACAGTAAAACCTAATCCTGCTTCAAAAGGTGTTTCATCAGGACTCATATCCGCACCCCAATACAGGTATCCTTTTTCTGCACGCAATGAATCAATGGCTTTATAGCCACAAGCCACCAAGCCAAACGGTTGTCCTGCTGCCCACAAGCGTTCCCAAAGCATCAAGCCTTTTTCAGTTGCTGCATAAATCTCATAACCCAATTCTCCAACAAATGTCACACGCACTAATTGAACAGGTATATCCCCGATATGGGTTTCTCGCATACTTAAAAATGGCATCGCTTCTGTCGAAAGGTCTTGGTCGGTCAGCGTTGACAATATATGACGGGCATCTGGTCCCCAAATGCCAAAACACGTCAAAACGGCTGTCACATCTTTCAAAACCACCGACCCATCATCTGGCAAATGGTCTCTTAGCCAAGCCATATCGTGGCTGTGTAAGGCTGTTCCCGAAATCATTCGGAAGGTATCTTCATTGATTTGCGTAATTGTCACATCACTTTCGATGCCACCCCGAGCGTTGAGCATTTGGGTATAGGTGACATGCCCCGCGCCTTTGTGGACGGTGTTGGCACATAAATACTCTAAAAAAGCAGCCGCTCCTAACCCTGAAATTTCAATTTTGGAAAAAGAAGACTCGTCATACATCCCAACCTTTTCTCTTGTAGCGACCCCCTCAGTAACAATGGCCGTACTCCAGTTTTTTCCTGCCCAACCCGTCGGTCTTAGGTATTCAAAAGCTGGATTTTCATTACATGCATAATAATTGACGCGTTCCCAGCCGGATTTTTCACCAAAAACGGCTTGATGTTGTTGATGCCACGTATAAGCTGAACTCATTTTCAAAGGTCGTCCTGCTTGCCTGTCATCGCCCGGATAGCGAATATCGTAGTAGGATTCATAGTTTTCAATAACTTTTGCCAAGGTATAAGAGGTTGATTTATATTGAGTACCGAAGCGGCGAACATCCATTTCCCACAAATCCATTGTCGGCGAACCATCGAGCAGCCACGCTGCCATTTCTCTACCTACCCCACCCGCTCCTGCAATGCCATGAGCGCAAAAACCTGCCGCCACATAAAAACCTTTAACTTGGGTAGGGCCTAAACAAAATTCATTATCAGGGGTAAAAGCCTCGGGACCATTGATAACGGTGCGAATCGGTGCGGTTTCCATAGCAGGAACACGCATCGCTGAATTGATGGAAATTTCTTCAAGCCTTGACCAATCTTCAGACAGCAACTTGCCATTAAAATCGGACGGCACTTCATCGAGCAACGCATCATTCAAAAACGCTGGTGCCGATTGTCTTTCATAGCCACCCATCACAAGACCTGCGCCGTCGGGGCGATAATACACTAAATGGTCAGGGTCACGCAACGTGGGGATTATCGGCTCGCCTTTCACTATTTTTCTGAACGCCGCCGTTACCAAATATTGATGGCTCATCGGTATTATCGGCACTCGGACGCCCACCATGCGTGCTATTTCAGGTGTATAAAGGCCACAAGCTGCCACAACCATTTCCGCTTCGATAATACCTTTATCAGTTATAATAGATGTAACCCTATTGTTTTTTATATTAATAGCCGTTACTCTTGTTTGTTGGCATATTTTAACGCCTAAACGTCGAGCTTCTTTCGCAAAGGAATGACACAAAAGGCTGGGGTCTAAATAACCATCGGTCGGCAAATAAGTCGCTGCCAAAACTTTATTGGTGGCCATCAAAGGGAATAAATCCTGCGCTTCTTTAGGTGAAATTTCTTGCAAAGGCAACCCAAAAGTTGTTGCCCAACCGACTTGTCTTTTCAATTCTTGCACCCGTTCAGGCGTACACGCCAATCGGATACCGCCACATTCTACCCAACCGGGGTCTGTCTCAAAATCATGAGCTAAGTTTCTGTATAGCTGGGCACTATACATCATCATAGAAGTCAATGTGACCGACCCCCTCAGTTGTCCGACAAGGCCTGCCGAATGAAACGTGGAACCACTGGTCAGTTCACTGCGTTCAAGGATGACCACATCTGTTTCGCCCCTCAAAGCGAGATGATAAGCGATAGATGTCCCCGCTACTCCACCGCCAATGATGATTATCCTTGTCTTACTTGGTAAATGTGTCATTAATAGCCTGTTCTTTTAAAATTTTTAATATTTCCTTATACTGATTGCCTTCAAATTCAGGCAAAACAGACTGCCATTTTTTCAGACCCCAAGTTCTAAAATCAAAATCAATAGGTGAAACAGCTTCTTGAATAGATGCCCACATCACCCAACCAAAACGGGCAATCATAGACCAAGCCTGTGCGCGAGCAATCTTTGAAGGTTGGTGTTTTTGCCAATAAGCAGCGCAAAATAGAGTAAGTTGGGCATCATTTAAAGCAATTTCGCTGGCGAAATTACCAATTTCAAAAGAAGCCTCGTTTTGTCCTGCATATTCATAATCCACAATCCATATCTTCTCCCCATCATCCATAAAATTTTCAGCGAGTAAATCATTGTTGCAGGGCACCAATATTTCTGCTGTTAAAGCAAGCACTTCTTCTAATTGAAGCACCTGCGTTTCAATCGCTAAATAGCCGTCAGGAATAAAATAGCCCGCCTCCACAACCGTTTGCAAATATTGTTTTCTCACTGTCGGAAAGTGAAAATCGCCTTGAAATGAAGGACCAGAATGGAGTTTTTTCATAGCCAAAGCGATTCTCGGCAGAAGATTTGGTTCAGTGTGAATATCTTCAGCGTGTAATGTTTTAGCATCTATCCAAGCGATGACCAGCACATTTTCATGTGGCAAAGCATCTACTAACGCTGCCCCTACACCAGCCTGATGCGCCCTCACGGTATTCACACGTTCGTTAGCGCGATTGATGCCCAACAAACCCGTTGTTTTGTCGCTCACCCGCATCATAAAACGCCCGACCTCAGTATCCACTCGATAATTCTTATTAGTCAAGCCACCGCCCAATGCAACCATATTTGTTGCCTTGTTAAGCCTCGGTATTTGAGAACGGAGCTCTTTAAGTTTAGAATCATCTAACAAGGAAGTCATAGGCATAGATTTAAGTGTCATTTTCCCGATGAACGCGCTTAATTAAGGCGTTTAATTTCATGCTTATATACTGAGGGGTGTCGGTCGCCTCCTATTATTTTTCCTAATTTTGTTACAATTTCCCCAATTGTAACAAAATTAGGAGGATTAAATTGATTTTTGTAACAGAAAGCAGTTTAAGAGCAATATAACAATGAATACACTGTGTTGTATCTTTCTTTGTACAAAAAAAACATAAAATACAACAAAAATATTCCGACTATGATAGAAATATAGTTTTCATTACAAAATGAACAACAACATTAATTTTTTCAGTTGTTGTTCTCTTGTAAAAAGATTGTATAGTAATTGTAAGCTCCCTAAGTCATTGATAATCAACTGTTTATAAACACATTCATAACAGAATTAGGACAAAACATAACAGAATTAGGACAAATTGTAACAAAAATAGGAAGCTATTTTAACACTTTTAGGAAAAATCAGCTTCCTATTTTTGTTACAATTCTATTGCTCCAAAATTTCCTCTTATTTTATTCCTATTTCTGTTACAATTATTCCTATAATTGTTACTTTTGTTGCTGTTTCATACAAAATAACATCATTTATATACAGCATCGGGTATCTGAATAACTTAAATTCAGACATCTATTGATTTTCCTATTTTTGGTATCGTCATTTCCTAAAAGTGTTACAATGGCTAAAGCGCAAAAGAAAAACCTAAAACCCATACGGCTGATTAAAAAAGCCAATGATTTAATCGAAGCACGCCACAGCTTATCTACTTGGGAAATGCGTATTTTCCTCAAAATTGTTTTTTTGGTCAACGAAGAAGCCCATAAAGGAACAACAAACTTTGTAATACCTATCCGTGAACTCATAAAAGACTTTCATTTGGAGAACAGCCGTCAATCTTATCACCTTTTTAGGGAGGCACGTAAAGCATTGGCCACACGGAGTATTCAAATTTATCAACAAAATATGGACACAGGAAGCTGGGAAATGGTGAATAAAAGCCTTTTTTCAGAAACGGCACATTCCGTCAAAATGAACATTGATAATACGATTTCAGAAGATGATGATGGTTATATTCGTTTGCAGTTGCACGACCAAATTAAGTCTTATTTGTTGAATATTAATGGCAGTTTGGATAGAAATTATACCTTATTTGACCGCAATTATGCCATCGAATTACCGATAAAAATACTGCGTTTTTACCTGTTATTGAAACGTTTTGCCGATACGGGATTTCGATACATGACCGTTGAAGAGATACGGGATGTATTTGATTTGCAGGATAAATACAAAAGTTTTGGCAATATCAAACAACGACTTATTGACAAAGCAAAGGCTGAATTAGAAGAAAAAACAGATATCCGATTTGAATATGAAGAAGTCAAAAAAGCAGGGTCAAAGGCCGTTTTTGCTGTTAAATTTAGAATTTTTCCGAATGAACCTAAAGGAAAACAGACGCCCTTGTTAATAGAAACTGTGCCGTCGGAAAGGAATTTAGAAACCAAAACAGAAGAAAAATTTGATGCCTATTTTGATAAATACTTCGTGTCCATGCGCGAATATGGCGTATCGGCCTCTACCCTTACGCAATGGGTGCAGCAATATTCGGCAGAACATATTGAACAATGTTGGAAGGCATTTTTAGACAAAGTGCGGACGGGACGTGTACACGAAAAGGACAAAACCAAGCAAGGTGGTTATTTACGGGTGTTGATTGAACAAGCAGATTTTACGCAAAAGCCAAAATCCAATACCGCTCCCATAGATACAACGCCCAAGAGAAATGCGCGACAGGAATCTCTGTCTCTTGAATTAGAATTAAAAAAACAAGCTGAAAAACAACAATTTGAGCATGATTTGACGGTCGCTGATAAACTGTTTCTCGATTTCCCAAACCTCAAACAAGATATTTTAGACGCTATCAATCGTTTTGAACAAACCGCTTACACGATTGACAATATTGAAGATTTTCCTTTTTTAAAATCTAAAATTACTTTTCGACTCAAACAGCAATTTCCTGAAAACTTTAATGTTAGCCCATAAGAATACTGGAATGAGCCATCAAACGGCTTTAAGTGTATGGTGTTTAGTATTCGGGTGTTTGGAAATTCAGAAGCTATTGATTGTCAATGATTTCCAAAGCATTCAAAAAACCAAATACAATACACTAAATACTTAAAATAGTCGATTTTTCATGAAATGTAATACATGTAATACTTGTAACATGATATTCATTCTAAGCTTTTTTCCCTTTACTGATAGTCCGACTGCGCTGTTTTTCGTATTCGATAACATCGTCAGGTCGTTGGAGAATATCTGCTTTAATGTGTCGCAATTGCTCGATGGCTTCGTGTAGGGCTTCTTTTTGAGAGTAATTGACATTGCCTTTGCGTTTTTCAGCATAGACTAAATTTTTCAAAAACTCTAAATCATCTGGAAAGAACATAACCGTATGACGAATATAGTCTGGCGGTACTATTACTGAGGGGGTATCCACAGTATCCGCTGCATTGGGTGTGTCGACTGGACGGAATAAGTTTTGGATGCCACCACCCGTTAGATTTTTATTTTGACTTGATAAATTATCAAATTTCTTTGCCATTGCTATAAAATTTTAGTTTGATGTAATACTTGTAATATTATGTTCAAAGGAAGTGGTTTAAGAAAAATAAGGATGTAATACTTGTAACATAATATTCAAACGACAAAAACGTGCTAAAATGATACTCAGATATGCCGTTTCAAGAGTTCGTCTACGATGGCCAGATAGTCCTCTGCCCCATTACTTGTGGGGGCATAGGTGAAAATATCTTGACCATTGGCGGGGGCTTCTGCTAAAGCCACGTTGACCCGAACTGTATTTTCAAACAAGACATCACCAAAATATTGGGATACTTCTTCTCGAATACTTTTTGTCAAAATGCGTTGACGGTTGAATTTTGTCAAGAAAACGCCTGAAATAAAGAGTTTAGGATTGAAATGCGTCCGCACAGTTTCAATAATACCGACTATGGTATCAATACCCCGATACGCCAAAAACTCGGCTTCTAAGGGAATAATAACCTCATCGGCAGCCACCAAACCATTGATAGTGAGTAGCCCAAGAGAAGGGGGGCAATCAATGAGAACATAGTCAAATTGCGTTTTCAAGGGTTCAACTAATCGGCGCAAAATCGTTTCTCGTGCCATGCGGGCTGCGATTTCGAGTTCAAGTCCCGCTAAATTGAGCGCAGAAGGCACAACAGACAGATTCTCTTTTATAGACACTATGGGCAGCGGTTTTCCGCTACTCATAGCGTCGTAAATACTGAGGGGGTTGTCTTTTACCCCCATACTTTCCGTAAGATTCGTTTGAGGGTCCAGGTCAATGACCAATACCCGTTTGCCGCGCAAGGCTAACCCTGCACCAATACTGGCGACTGAGGTTGTTTTGCCCACGCCGCCTTTATGATTTAGGAGACAAATCGTTATCATTAAATTTAAGTTTAAAATTTAAACGTAAATGTAATACAGTATTCTTAATAAATAAAGTATTACACGTATTACAAGGTGAAAAAATAATTTTTACCTTATTTTCATAAAATAGGGCGGGGTAGGGATGCTTCAGAAAATATCAAAATTTAGATTTTAAGCACAAATTGTGAGATACTTGAAATTAGGCAAGCGGTAAAAGGTAAAAAGGGCTTAAAATCTATAAATAAAATGGAGGGTCTATTTTTTCTTTTTATTGTAATATGGTATTTAAAATATTACAAGTATTACAAGACAATATACTGAAATGAGTAATGTTCAATTTTATAGCTCTTAACGCAATATATAAAAGTATAAAAAATAACCAGCTCATTATTTCGATGGTTAGAATGAAATCATTACTAAAATATGGGGTAGGGGGTTGGCTTGGGTCTTATTTTGAGTAATTTAAAAAAATTACTTGCGTTTACGCCAAAACAAAAACCCGCTAACCACTATCGCTAATCCTAAAATAGCCCACCACATATTTCCCCTACTTGATTGAAAATCAATCGGTTCTGTATTGCCAATGAGCATCATACTTGCCCAAAAATACGGGTCACTGTTGCCTTCTGCATAGTTGATGAATTGCTTTTTGGCTTCTTGCAATGCCACATCTTTGGGCATTCCTTTGGCTAAAGCGGCATAAAAGAATTTGTAGAAATCGGCATTTTTATCGGTATTGACAAACCACTGTGTCGTAATGAAACTGCGGACACCTGCATATGCCAAACCCCGCGCCATACTGAGGGGGGCCTCTCCTTTAATCTCCTTACCAATTGCCGATTGACAGGCACTGAAAACGGCTAAATCTAAAGGCATAGGATTGGCATACAAGTCTTTGAGATAAAACAAGGCATTGCGATTGAGTGTATCGCTGTTTTGCGAAAACGAAATATAATTAAAATCGGGATTGTTGTAGTTAACAATACAATGCGTGGCTATATGCAGCACATTGCTGTGGCGACAAGCCTCTGTGAAGGCTTCTTTTGTCGCTTTTTCATTGACAAACAATTCGGCATTGTTGCCAATATTTTGAATCTCTTGGGCATTTTGCAAATTAGTTAGAAAGGAAAAAGAGTTTTGCAAAGCTAAATTCATATAGCTGTTATCGGCTTTCATTTTTGTTGGAAAGGCGGGCGCAAACGCTGAAATACCTTTTTGTGCATTGTTTTTATTCAAAAAACGCATTTCCCAAAGCAAATTGGCAGAATAGGAATAACTCAAAGCATGTTTGAAAATAAGCGGCAAACCATCGGCTACAGCTCGGTTGTAATCGGTTGCAGGTTGCGTCAGTAGGACATCGAAGGGCAAATTACTGAGGGGGTACTCGGCGACGATAATCAAGCGATTCGGCAGTTTTTTCTCTTTTTCAATAGTTTCTATCAGTAATTGATACAGTTTATAAGCATTATCACACACCCCTTTTTGACGCATCCCATCAGGCGTTGCGGCGGCTGCAACAGATGTGAGCAGGGTCGCAAAGTCTTTGGGCAAATGAATGGTTTTTAACAGAATCGGCTCGTTTTGAGTCAGGCAAAAAATATTGAGTATGGAGTCGCCTTGCATAAAATACTCCAACAATGCTTGGTCGGGTTCGAGCAATTTTTTTTGAATATTGGCGACAGATACAAGGCTATCATTTGCCATGGCGACACGGATAGCGACATTGAATTTTAAGTGTTCCGTGCGTTCCTTGGCGATGTTTTCAGTCAACTCAGCATTCAGTTGTTGGGCTTCTGCACTCTGGGGCGAAGTGTTGACAAGTTTTTTTTCAATTTCTATTCTCTCTTTTTTAAGGTTTGCCAAACGATTTTGAATTTCTTTTACTTCTTCGGCATTGCTGCGGTTGGAAAAATCACGGTTGTTAATCCGTACAGCTTCCAATAAAGTCATGGATTTACTCTGTTCTGAAATCATAAACGCCTGTTCCGCGCCATTACTGAGGGGGCGGCTAAAAGCAAAAGCCTTTTCGAGGATGGGTTTGACCACGGCAGACAGATTAAGTTTCGCATCTTCGCTGAGGTAATCGCGGCGAATCATCTCTGTTAACGCCGTGATAGCTTTATAGGTGGCTAAAATAAAGGGTTGCTGTCGGGTATCGCCTTGTTCAAGGAGTTGTGTACGGGCCAAAGCGGCATCTGTCAAAGCAGACATGAGATACGGGCGTTTGTCTGGGTCAGTTTCCAATGTTGGTAAATGCCCCCCCTCAGTATTGATGTCAAAATGGCGGCTAAGATAGTACATAGATGAGTCATAATCTATGAGGGCTTCCTTCAGTTGTTTTTGGTCGGCGTGGATATTACCGCGTTTGGTGTAAAGAATACCAATGATGCGTTTAACATCGTCCTTTGACTGTTTCATAATAGACAGCCCTTCGTCAATCAGTTGTTTACCTGCTTGAAATTGACGAGAAAGTCGATAATAATCGCTCAAATTAATGGTTGCACGGGCAATATCGTAATTAGAATGAGCCGCTTTGTAGATGGTGATAGCTTTTTTGCTATACACGATAGCCGCTTGATAATTCAATGTATCGGCTATAATATTACTCATACCGAATAAACTATGGGCATAAGTCAACGAATCTTCAAGAGTCCTTTCAGGAAACAAAAAACTGGAATCAATCGCCTGTTGGCTCACTAATGACGCCGCTTCAAAGTTTTTTTCAAGACGGAGGCATTCGGCATATTCCAATAAGATAAAAGGTAGAATCGGGCGACTTTTAGGATAATTGGGCGCAAGTTGAACTGCATTTTGTAAATAAAGTTTGGCTAAACCTATATCTCGTAACTTGACATAACATTTGCCAATTTTGAAATCATTGTGTACTTGTAACCACATTATAGGCTCTTGTGGTTGATTGACCCGCACAGAGTCAAAAAACGCTAATGCCTGTTCATATTTTTCCTCATTAAAATAAGAAGAACCTAAGTTGTGATAAAGCCTTAAAACCAATTCGTCACTTTTCGGCAAAACAGGGAAACAGACATCCAAAGCCTTTTGGAAATATTGACGAGCCAACTGATAGTCCTTCAAAATCACCTCATTACCAGCCAAACGCAAACTGTCGGCGGTGGCTCGAATCTTTGACACATCGAGAGACGCAACGGACGGCTCTGCTTGTTTTTGACACTTAATGAAAAACAGGGCGGTAAGTATAAAAAACAAGGAAAGGCGTAGGAGAAGGTATTTTGATGAATTCATAGTGTGCGATATTACAGTCTTAAGAAGCCTTCGAGGCTTCTTAAGACTTAATGCTCGACTCTCCAAACTTGTGGAAAGTTGTCGCTTACTTTCACTAATTGCAGAATAAAGTCGCCGCATGGTTGTGGCTTTTAATATTTCCAATAGGTGTTCCTTGCGCTTTTGAGGCGTTGATAACACATTGTTTGATTTCTGCTGCGGTCTTGCTCGGTTTTATCCCCCTCAGTATAGCAGCGGTGCGGGTGACAAAAGGCGTTGCAAAAGAAGTACCGTCACCGAGGGCTGTCTGGCCACTTGGATGAGCTAAAATAGTCAAAACATCTTGCCCTAAAGCAAAGATATTAACGGAGTTTGCGCCATAGTTGGAGGTATCAGAAACATTCTCAAAATTGTGCGTGGCTGGATTGGCTTTATAACCACCGACAGAAATAACATTTTTTATCTTCTTTGTCGCATCATCCCAATAGCTCATGGTGTCACGCGCAAATGCGGCAGGCCAAAAAGAGCGTTGCCCGTCAATATTGCTTTTACGATTCCCTGCCCCTGCGACGATTAATACATTGCTGTCTTGGGCATATTGCAAGATAGGTTTTAAGATAACTGGTACATCGTCGGCATAAAAACCCCAACTCACATTAATCACTTTTGCCCCTTTTTTGATGGCATAATACATGCCGCAAATGGCTTTAAACAGCGAACCGTTCAGCGTTGACCCCTCAGTAAATTTGACATTTATGATTTCTAAACGCACATTGTTGTAATAATCTTCGTTTTGCCAATAATATTCATTGAATAATTTTGAATAATTGATGAGTATCGAATTGAGTTGTGTGCCATGATTATTCATGTCTATTGGTGCTTTTGTTTTATCAGCCATATTAATGCCATAAGGGCTGACTTGCGGATAGGAACCACAACCTGAATTTAATGGGCTTTTATCCCGCCATAAAAAATCTTTAATAGACATAACCGTGGTATCAACACCCGAATCTATAACTGCTATTTTGACAACTTGTGTTGTTGCATTACCTGGATTGGATAGTTTGGTTGTATCGTTTCGACCAGTTTGGTCTCTAATAACAATACGCGGCGTAAATTCCATCGGTATATTGACACAAAAAATATCGCCGCCCACACCTCCTACTCGGCCACCCGCACTTTCTTGTGGTGGCGCACTGATCAGGTCAACAACCGTATGACTGGCACTCACCCACAAAGCGAAATTGGCGTCGCAATCGCAACTATCCGTTTTGATAAAGCCTAAACTATCCAATTTTGCTTTAAAATAAGAACTTTGAGGCCCTTGTGTGATGATTTGATGGCAATAAATACTGTCTTTATACAATGGGTCAGCGCATAATTCATTGGTATTGACAGTTGGACAATTACCCCAAAGGCCACAACAACTTTGGCAGTAGCGGGTCAAAAAAATGAGCAACACTAAAAGCAACAGCAGTAGGAGATTTCTCATCGTTCAAGCGGTTTTTTATTAAGAAAAATATCATTTCAACGGTACTGTTAGGTATTCATGATGGGGTCTTTTTTAACAGCAAAATCTATAAAAAATAAGGGAAAAGCATGGAAAAGCAAAAAAGTGAAGCACCAATGATTTGTTTTTCGTGTATGACAAAAGTAGGCAATATTTTGAGACATAATTGTTCAATAAGCTTTTTTTTAGAAAACAGTTTGAACAAAATACTGAGGGGGTCTAAGGCATTTTTACTTTTATAACCGAAAATGAATACGGCGCCAGTGTCAAAGCCACCGTTTTCCCTTTTACATCAAGAGTTGTTTCAGTGGGTGTAATTACTGAGGGGGTGTCCAAAGAGTTGACTGCTTCGAGGTTGTCGCTTTTTAAGACAATCAATTGTGCTTTGGCATTAGGTGTTTTATTACCGTCCAATTTAACGGATGCTGTTTGTGCTTTGCCGAGTGTGTTGACAATTTTTATAATTAACTCGCCTGTATTTTTGTCTTGCGTTGCGGACGCATATAGGCTGTCTTGACCTGTTGCGGGTGCATCGTTTTTATAAAGCATCGGCACAACTTGCGTACCTTTATTCGTCGAATACAGTTTTTGAACTTGATAATTGGCTGTGCCATAAGACCTTAGGTTGTCCACCCAAATCAAATTGGGGGTCCATTGCCAACCATCAATATGAGCAAACAAAGGAGCATAAGAAGCCATATTCACCACATCGGCATTGCGTTCCAAACCTGTCAAAAAAGCAGCTTCAGCTATGGCTGTCCGCCAATTATTTTTGTTATTGACGCTTACGGTATGGTCACTTTGTCCTGCATATTCGCCTGCAAAGACCTTTGAGACGCTGTTGCGGTCGTATTTATCGTAGCGATTGGCATTGTCTAAAAACCATTGCGGGGTGCGGTAATAGTGTTCATCAATAAAATCAGCTTTCAAGCTGCGCAATGCACTATTCAGATAATCAAAACGCTCACCACTTGGGTCTGTACCACTGCTGCAAACGAGCTTGAAATCTGGGTATTTGTCTTTAATCGCTTTTTGAAAAATTTTCAAACGTTCGAGATATTGAGGCCCCCAGTTTTCATTGCCCACACCCATCATTTTGAGGTTAAAAGGGGCGGGATGACCCATTTTGACACGAACTGAACCCCAAGTAGAGGTGGCAGAACCATTCGCAAATTCAATCAAATCAAGCGCATCCTGCACATAAGGGTCAAGTTCATCCAAGTTCACCATTTCGGCAGAGTTGAATTGACATGCCATACCACAATTCAAAATCGGTAAAGGTTCTGCACCAATATCTTCTGCAATTTGAAAATATTCAAAGAAACCTAAGCCAAATGTTTGGTAATAATCAGGGGTTGGGCGATGCGCAAATTCGTTGTTCCAACGATTAATAATCAGCTGCCTCTCTTCCACAGCACCCACCGTTTTTTTCCATTGATAACGTTGTGAAAGGTCGTAACCTTCGACGATACAGCCACCAGGGAAGCGGATAAATCCAGGTTTTAAATCCGCTAAAAGTTGAATCATATCTGCCCGCATTCCCCCTTTTCGTCCTTTCCAAGTATCTGAAGGGAATAGCGAAATAATGTCTAAATCTACTGTACCTGTACCTTCAAACCAGATATTGAATTTGCCTTTGGCTGCCCCCTCAGTAGTTGTAAAACTTGTTTCGCCTTTTTTCCATTTTTCCTCCTCAGTATTTGTAAAATTCATCACGCCTCGCCCTATAACAATGTCTTTTTCATTGACTAATTCAAGGTGTGCTTTGATATTTGGAGACGTGGCACGGTAGAAAACAGAAAAATCGTACCGCAGTCCTTTTTTGATGCCCATGCCTCTAAAGCCTTCATTTTGTAAGCCCAAATCGCCTTTTTTATGGTTATTGAGTGCCACATGCACGTAGCGCGGGTTGTTGACAGGATTGCCGCGACGGGTCAATATTTGGAATTCTTTCTCTCCTGCCACTGTTTTTTGCCAATAATACTGACCGGTATCACTTTTGGTTGTTTTGATTGTCCAGCCCATTAAAGGTTTTAAGAACTCAAATGAACGGTTTTTGATGAGTTCGGCATATATGCCACCGTCTGCGCCGAGGTTGATGTCCTCAAAAAAAATACCCCACATGGTCGGTTGCACATCGGCGATGGATTTGTCTGTTTTGACGGTGAATGTGGCTGTATTTTGGGCATTTGCCCACATATTTACACAAATAAAGAGCAGGCATAGGTGTTGTTTTTTCATAAAAAATAGAAGTTATATGCGTTATTTATTCCTCGATAGTGAAATCGATGTTGTTTAGACCTGTGAATATAAGATAGAAAATTTAAATAAAAATCAAAAAAGGCATTACCTGAATACCGACGAGACCCTCGAGACAAAAAAAATATCATGAATGGGTTATTCAATATCAATCAATAATCACCGCATTTTTGTCACTCAATAGTAGAAAAACCGCCTCATTTTTACCCCCTCAGTATCCATAGCCTTTTTTTACAAAATATAATGCGTACCAAAAAAAGGGAAAATGTGACCGTTTACCGTTTAATTTCTACCGTTCACTTGCAAACGCGATAAAAGTGTCGTTACCTTTGTGAGGTCAAAACGCAAGACGGGGATTCTATTAAAGTTTTTTTAGTCGCTCACAGTTTTGCTCAATAAGACATTGCAACAATCATTTCTTACAAACAATTATTTCTTAAAATTTTTAAATCTTAACATCTATGAAAAACTTACAAGCACTTGCCACTGAATTGGCATCAAGCAAAATGACTCTTCTCGTTGCTAACGACATGCTTAACATCAAAGGCGGTACAAGCTGTGGCGGTGGTTCAAAAAAATCTAAAAAGTCAAAAAAATCCAAAAAGTCAAAAAAATCACATAAATCATATAAAGGTGGTCATGGTTGTGGCTGCAGCTATAGTTGGTAATCCGGATTTTTTACCTTTTTGTAAAAGCCTCTGCTCAAAAAGCAGGGGCTTTTTTATATTATTTATTCATGTTACGCACCTACGGCACTCATTGCTTAAGTATGGGTTATCTACAAAAAAACAAACTGTTATTATAAATATTTTTACGTGTACAATTTGTTTTTATTTAATTTCATTATATACCGTAAAAGAGTAAAATGCGACCGTTTGCCAATTTTTTATAACCGTTTTCTTGGAAAATAAATTAATTAGGGGCTATATTTGTATCGTTCAAGGGAGGAAGTATTGTGTTTTTAAAAAGTTTTTGACTGTCACAATGTCTCCTCTTTTGACTGAAACTTATTTTCTAATTCTTTAACTAAAATCAAATTTCTATGAAGAACTTACAAGCACTCGCCAACGAATTGGCATCAGACAAAATGACCCTTCTCGTCACTAACGACATGCTTAACATCAAAGGCGGCGGTGGCTCGAAAAAGAAGTCAAAAAAGAAGTCTAAGAAGAAGTCTAAAAAAGGCTACGGTGGCTACGGCTGCTGGTAACTTCAAAGACGAGTAAACAAACGAACCCCTTGCTTTTCGGCAAGGGGTTTGTCTGTATAACCAAAAGTATAATATCCTATGAGAAAATTTCAACTGTCAAAACAATATCGCTTCACAACAGAAGGAGACCTAAACGAAAGCGATACAACAATAGCTACACAACTGAAAAGTGGCGAACGACACGGCTTACTGGATACTGCTTCGGGTGAATGCATCATCATCAATAGTACCATGTATTTGTTCTTAAAGGAATATGAAACGCCCAAAACATTGAAAGAAGTAGCCCATTTCTTTGCCGCAGCTTTTGAAAGTAAATTTGAAGAAGTCTTACCGATAGTCAAACAGTTTTTCAAAGAGATGAAAGAACGCGGTGTTATTCTTAATCCTAAAAAAGTAGAATACTCTGAAATCCCCCAACCTTATAACGCAGGGACGTTGATTGACCACTATCGCATCGAAAAAAACTTATCTACTAACCTCCCTTTAGAAGTTTATAAAGCCACGGATACCCGCACCGAGCAGCTTGTTATCCTTAAACTATTGCGCATTCCAACGCATTTATCGCAAAAACGGGCAGTCCAATGGCGTAAAAAGTTCCGAAAAGAGTTTAAAATTCAAAAAATATTGAGGGGTCATTCAAACATCTGTAACCTTATAGATTTGAAGCTCGACTATGCTGTTTCGGAATGGATTGAGGGTATGAGTTTGCGTCGCCGATTGGATGAAGGTATCGCCCTTCCTGCGGCTATAAGAGATACGCTGTTGCAACAAATCATTGAGGCTTATGCTTTTATGCACCAAAAAAATATACTACATGGCGATGTGCATTTCAGCAATATTTTATGGTTAAACGATACGTCAATAAAGGTTATTGACTTTGATTTGGCACACCAATTAACCAAGAGGAAAAAGTTTGCTTCTGTACGGGGGGGTATGCCGGATTTTATACCACCTGAAAATATCCATTTTCATGCCTTTGAAATTGTCAAAGGAAAAGCAAATTACCGCACAGAAGTTTATCAATTAGGTATTATTGCTTATTGGATGACTTACGGAAAACTGCCTTTTATCGGCGATACATGGCAAGAATTGGCAACTGATATTTTGAAAAAAGATATTGATTTCCCTACATTAAGTGCTTCTGGCGACGCTGTTTCGCCTAAAATGATCGTTTTTTTGCAGAAAAGTCTGGCTAAAAAACCCAAAAACCGCTTTGATTCAGCCATGGAAATGAAGGCATACCTTTTTAACAAATTAGGAATTAGGAATTAGGAATTTATGGGTTATTTCCTAATTCCTAATTTATTAAAAAGGCTTGATAATTTTATGTTCTGCTTTTAATGCTCGTGTATATTCTGAAAAAGCATAGCGGAGGGTAAAAAAGGGGATTTTTTATATCCACAAAACCATTAAAGGTTGAGAGAGCGAATTCCCCCTTTTCCAAAGTAGCTTGTGTGCCATTAGCTTAATCATCCATTTTGCAGGGCAATATTTTTTGTATTATACGGTTTACAGCGTATTTTTTAAAAAAGATATTGTTACAGAGTTTATAGGTTCTAATTTTTCACTACAACAAACGCATTTTTCCCTTTTTGCAGCAAATTTTTACTGGTCAAAACGATGCGTTGTACTTGATATCCATCCCATTTTGTTTTAAAACTACTGTATTCCATGCCTTCTGTGGATGGGAACTCGGTGGCGACTGTCCATACTGAGGGGTCATATTGAATGGTATAAGTGGCGTTTTTAGGCGTTGTTAAAGTGATTTTCCCCGCTTTTGAAATGTCTGTTTTGCAAATCGTCATAAAGATTTGTTGCAAGGATGTTGGTTTTTGAGTGAGCGCATAATCATCTGAAATCTCTACTTGGTTTTTTGTGCGGTTCAGTCTTACAACTCGATTCCATGATTGAATACCGGCTTCTTTAGCATACGCAGCGGCAATATCTGATGAAAACGTGGCTTCTGTATCGTTGATAAGGCTCTTCACATTTTTAGCTTCATATTCCCGACCTGCCAATTGACCAAAACCATTGACTATGGGTAAGTTGTGGTATTGCGATTGTGTAAACCACAATTCATACCGCTTCGATGAAAAAGTACGTGCCGTATAATTACCTCGACCCGCATCAATAATGACAGGTTCGCCATTGGCATACAACAGAAAATCGCCTACGTCGTTATGGTTATGGCTTTCGGCATTGTGACCACCATGCGTTGCTAAGTAAAAGCCATTACTTGAACGGGCTGTGAGGACTTGAATATCACTAATCCAAGCTTCTTTTAATGGTTTGTAAGGTGCTGCATTTTTATCTAATTGATTGACAGTCAGGAAATTTTCAATTTTTCGGGGCCGTTGAAAACCGCCAAACGTAAGAGAAGACTCTGGGAAGTTTTTGAACGCCCATTGTCCCATACCAATCATCGTATTGTCTTTTAAAGCTTTGCCAAAACGATACAACATGAGTCCGTCAGGGCGCAACTTAGGGTCTGCATCGGCAAAATTGACGAAATAATGCCCGTCAATATGGGTTTTATAGACATAAGAACCCATTTTTTGAATCAACGGCTCATCATAAATAGTCACTTTGCCCTTTGTTGCATTTTGCAATAATTCCAAGCAATCAAACGCACTCGCACCCGCTGCAAACCAATAACTTGGGCCTTCATCACAACCACCGTCTTCCCCTAAGCCATTAAAATATAAATCTAAGCCATTCATCGCGCTGTAAATCATGGCGGCACGATGGTTCTCATCTTTTTCCAACAATAAAGTCGCTGCTATCCAATTAGACATTATCCACGGATTCCAATTATTGACGGGTTTGATTTTGCTCATCCAACCATACTTGTCAGATTTTGTGAACAAAGGTTCAAGAATACGTTTATTCGATTCAAAATAGATGCGTTTACGAATGAGTTTGTTGATTTTATCCAATTTTTCACCGATAAAATAATCCGCTAAACCCAACACCGCAGCCGTTTCTGCTGAAAATAAATCTACGATAGGATTCTCCACATCAGGTAACCCAGTACCCGAAATGTGTGCAGGAACGCCCCAATAACTTTCCTCACAAATAGACCAAATGCCATTCAAAATCGCTTCTGTAAAACGCCCTTTGTCCTCAATGCTTTCCGCCAAAACCAAATTCATCAAGGCAATCCGTTTGCCAAATGACAGTTTACCATGTCGCTCACGGTCGCCTGAACGGGCATAATCCAAGGAAACAGTGGCTGAAATGGCTTCAAATTTATTATTCAACAAAGCCTCTGCCCCTTTGATGAGGCTTCTCAAAATGGAATCAGGCACTGCCGCCTGCCATTCTGCGGGTGTTTTAGGATATGGCTTGTAATCGGCTTTGGCTATCAGCGATTGTTTGATAGCATCCAAAGTGTATTTTTTAGCCAATAGATTGCGCTGTGTGACTTGTGCTTGTGTCAACGTGCTGAAAAGCAACAGCAAGGCGAGTAGTTGATTTTTCATAGTTGGATGGATATTGGTTTGTCAATTTTATTTTTGAATGACTAAAAACAGGAAAAATACTGAGGGCACCATTTATGTTCGGGGAATTTTGAAAATTCCCCGAACAGGGTGCTAAAATTCTGAACAAAAACAGATTCTTTACTTTTTAATACAACCTCGTATCTTAAAAACCAATCGGCAATTCTACAACAGTTGTGTCCCAACCCAACTGTAGAAGGGCAGTGTTGTCATTTCCTTTTGCTAATTGAATGGTGAAATTTTCAATAACCGTTTCCGCCTTTTTGGCTGGAACATTGACTCTCAACACATCTTTTGTCTCGTCATAACTATATGCGCCCCACCAATCCACGTCTGAATTAAGGATAATCGTCCATTCCGTTGCTTTGGGAATGGTAAAAAGCGAGTAAGTGCCTGCGCTGATTTTCTTTCCTTGAATGACCACATCTTGGTAAAATTTTATCTCTGTGGATTCATTCGCACCCGTTCGCCAAACCTTATCGAAGGGAATCAATTTGCCAAACACTTCGCGGTCTTTTTTAGCGGGTCGGCTGTATGTGACCCTTATAAAGGCTTTTTCGCCAACTTTTTCAGGCGCAAATTTGCGGTCGTGGGCAAAATCGGGTGGATAATACGTCCTATCCATGGGGCTTTTATCAAGCCCTTTGAAAGTTTGGGCTTGTATACTTGTTAAAAATAAGGTGAAAAATAGGATAATGGAACAGATTTTTTTCATTATTGTATTTTTATTTTGTGAAATACTAATGTAAAGTAAAAAACGAATATAAGGTTATTCATGCCCATTTTTATGCTAAAATACTGAGGGGTCATGGGCGATAAGTTTCTTTTAAAAAGTCAATTGACACATATCTGATTGATAAATAGCTGCATCGGTTTCTTTAGCCAAGGCATCATAAGTGGGTTTTGCATAGGCTATGGCGGCAAGTTTCAGGACTTTAATCGTATTTTCATACGTCATTTCCTTAATTTGCTTGTAAGTCCATTTCTGCTCTTTTCTGAGGTAAGGCAGTAGCCAATTCACACATTTTTGAATGCTTTTACCATCTGTCGTTTCGTAATGCCACAAGTCGGTTTTCACTTTTTCGGCTAATTGAGCGAGGGTCATAAAACCATATAAATTCATATTCGTATAGCCCCACGAAACCGTCCGCGCCAATTCATGCGGTTGACTGCCATCGGGTTTCAATTGGCTCGCCATGCGTTGTTTCGTAACCTCTAATTGTTTCCGCGCCAGTTCGGGCTGGTCGGTAAAAAGAGCCAAAGAGACAATTTGCACATCGTAATACGTGCCGTGATTGTTGTGTTCATCGGCTTCATCTTGACCAATTGGACTTTCGATAAGCCATTTTAAATAGTCTGAAAACCATTTTTTCAAGGCAATATGGTTGTCTTTTGACCAATTTTTCGACCCCCTCAGTAAAATAGCGGCATCGATGAGGCGATACAGTTCTCGTGTTTCGATGATGCCAATACCTCTGCCCGTATTGATACCTGGTATGCCTTGCCCAAAATTGAGGTGCGGCGTTTGGCGTGTTTCTTTATCCAAAAACCATGTTTTGAGCAGACGGGCAGCGTGCTGCGCATAGCGTTCATCATCTGAAAAATAGTAAGCCAATGCCGTGGTTTCCACGTCATCCATTAAGATGCCCATTTCCTCATGGTCGCTGATATTATTCAATTCAGGATTCCGTTCGCCGTCTCTTCTGATATAAGGCAAGCCATTGGGCTTTGAACTGTCAGGCCACCAATACGGGGCTTGACTCATATAATCATGCTTATCGCCACTGGGCGGCACTTGTTTTTTATCCATAACAGAATAAAATTTGCCATTTTTGACAATTTTATCGGCATTACGCAACACAGATTTAAGCGCGTTTTTCTTTGTCGCATCCTTATTTTTCACAATCGCTTGTTTGTTTTTTGCCAAAGTTGCCCCATTTAGCACAAGCGTTGAGGGTGCATTTTGCGTAAAAGCTATATGAGTCAAACAAAGCAGAAGGACTAAACTTATGATTTTTGAATACTTAAATAGTTGCATGTTTTTTAGTTTACAAATATGACATTATCGATTGAAAATTAATGTTTTATAGCAAATTAAGCCATTTATACTGAGGGGTCACTTTTTCTCTTCTCCTAACACCAACCGCTGTTTATCTTTCAACAACACCGTTTGCAGTTTTTCATAAGGCAATTGTTGTGGTGAAACGCTGTTCTCTATCGACAATACAGCGGCGGTTGCAGCAGATTGTCCTAAAATCATAAAAACAGGCTCCATCCGAATTGAACCAAAAGCAATATGGGAACTGGACATACAAACCGGCACAAGCAAATTAGTACACTGTTTCTCTTTTGGCAAAATGGATCCATAAGCAATAGAATAAGGTCGGTCGGGTTTCACACCAATATCGCCTTCATTTTGCACAAAACCGTCTTTGGTTACAAGGCGTTGCGTGTTGTGCGAATCCAAGGAATACGAACCCATACCGATAGGTTGAGGGACTTGAGTTTTGCCCAAAGCATCGGCTTCTGTCATCACAAATTCGCCTATCATCCTTCTCGCTTCTCGAATATAGAGTTGATGTGGCCAGTTGCCATTGTCCTTAAATTCATCTTTAGCCAAGCCCCATTCTTTCATTTTTTCATGTATTTCAAGGGGGACACGCGGGTCGTTTTGAAGAAAATACATCAAGCCTTTTTGATATAATTCATGCTCTTTAATGATAGCCTTGCGCCTTGCGTAAGAGGCTTCTGGATAATCATAGTTTTTACCGATAAAATCTGTACTGAAAGGGCCATTATTGTTGGTATCCGTTTTTTGATTCGGAATGGGGTCAAATTTATTAAAAGTCTCGCGCCAACCCGCCTCAAAAACACGGGCATACAGCGTATAACCCGTGGCATCATACCCGTCAGGTTTTTGAAAAGGAACACGATTATCGGGATGCCGACTCAAACACATTCTGAAACAATAGGCTTGAATTTTTTTATCGCCCGTGCCATTTGCAGCGACTGGTTCGGCTGATACTTCTGGTAAAAGTCCACTTTTAGGGTCATTTTCAAGGATAAAGGGACTGATTTTACTTTTAAAATAATGCCCATGATGAAAAACGCCAAACTGAACGCCATTATATTTTTCATTATACACACTATTCGCTTCCCGCCCAACATGATAACTGACCCCTGCCAATGCCATGAGGTCGCCTTCATAAGTGGCATCCATAAACATTTTGCCGCTGAAAATCTTACCACTTAAGGTGCGAAATGAAGTGATTTTACCTTTGTTTTTTTTCACTCCTGTTAAGGTACGGTCAAGCCATTCATTTCTGAAAACAGTGATATTGTTTTCCTTTACAAAATCTTCAAAAATCTGTTCCGCAGCGTGGGGTTCAAAAATCCACATGGTGCGGTTTACGCCGTCGAGGGCAGGTGTGCCTTGTCCTTTGTTGCCATATTCTTCTTTTTTCTCCCAATTCCAAGAGGCTTCTTTTTGATAATGTTGATACAATCGCTCATAAAATTCACGGGACAGACCACCAATGACGCTTTTATCGCCTGTGTCTGTAAACCCCAAACCGCCTGACGATAAGCCCCCTAAATGCGTATCGGGTGACACCACCAGAACCGATTTGCCCATGCGTTTCACCTGCACCGCCGCCGTTATGGCTGCCGAAGTACCCCCATAAATAATAACATCCGCTTGATATTTTGTGCTTTTCGGTGTTTGCGAAAAGGTTTGGGTTGAAAAAAGCAGTATAAATATGCTTAAAATGATTGCTTTCATATAAGACCTTGTTTAGGAAATGATGAATGATAACAGCGATCTGGAATTTGGCTTGTTACAAAATTAATCATATAGGCACCATAGGGGCTTTCACATAGATTCACAGAGGTTTTCAGAAAATTCTATGTGTTTCTATGTGAAACCTCCTATGTTTCCTATGTGATTAATTTTATAACAAGCCAAAGCGGCAATTAGCCAATTTGTCCATTTATTTTTTCTTTCCCCATTTTGCAAGCGATGGTATCGAAGCAGCTGTTTTAACGGCTTTACCTTGCGGAATCAATAAAACAGTCAATGTTGTGGTCGTATTTTTAGGCAAAACAGCTTCAAAACCGACTAAAACAGTATTCGGATTGGGGGCATCATAATCATGTGTGGGGACTGTTGACCATGTTTTTATAGTAATATTCGCGGGTTCTAAAACTTTTAATTGCAGTTTTTTACCGTTTTGTGTCAATTCTGCTGTGCCGTTTTTGCCGATTGTTACTTTAGCAGGCGTTACCATTGTCCAACGGACGGTGGTTCCTTTATCTGTTGTTTTGATTTCGTCTTTTATAGTGACATAACTTTGGTCAATTATCGCAACACCCCGACTGACGGATGCCACTTGTCCCTTGTAAAGCGTGCTGATATTGCTTGTTGCGCTTAAAAATTGGGGATTATTTGTCGAATTATTGATTTTAGCATAGCCTTCAACACGTTGCAATTCATCGTTGAAAGTTAAGGTGCTGTGGTGAAAATTATTGTAGCGAAAGACATCCCAACGTTGCGCATTTTGCTCTCTGCCCCACAGTTTAACGCCTTTGGATTCTAGCGATTCGTAGTCCTGCATCCCGAAATCCATTGACCAACGCTCACCGTCAGCATCCATAACAAACGAACCAATGTCCATGTGGGCATGATTTACTGAGGGGGAGCCTGCTTTGAAACCAACATAAATAGCCTCAGGTTTTGTCCAAGAAGAACGCATCATGGCGACAGGATTGGGTCCTTGTCCTACCCAAATCAACTGTTTTGGGGCTTCAATTTTTGATAAATCAATGCCTTTTCCCCATATCAACGTGGCGGGTAATAGGCGATTGCCGCCCATTTTTTTATCTGCTGCTGCCAAAAATGTTTTCTCTGTCAATAAAAGACTGTTGTTTTTAGTCTGATTGGCAAACCAAAACATGGCGGGGTTGAGACCTGCGCCGCCACCCGCATCTGAATAATTAAAGTTTTTACCAGACGTACCGACCATATTTTCCAAGTAACTTGCCGTTTTTAAGAACCCCTCAGTATTTGACAGTCCAAAATCACTGCCTAAGACCTTTTGAATAGCACTTAAAAACATAATATTGAAACTCGTCCCGTAGCCCCAATAACCATAGCCTTCGGGGTATGCACCGTCGGGTTTGTAGTCGTTCATAGGCAATTTGATGGATTCAATAGCTCTGTCCATGATTTGTTTTCCCAGTTCTGGATTGTCTTCGTATATCGCTAATGCGCCATAGGTCATACCTGCGTTGCAGACTTGATTCCAGTTATGGGTGGCTTTGAGCCAACTGTTGTATTTGGTATCCAAAGACGGTTCAATGCCTTTTTTCAAAATGGCTTCGCGGATAATATCGCGTGAAGACTGTGATAACTCACCGTATAACCAATCATAACCGATGGAAACGCCCATCGTCATTTCAGCGACATCAAGGAAATGTGTTGGATTCCAATCGCTAAACCCAGCGATTTTCAACAGTTCTTTTTCACATCTTTCAAAGTATTTTTTATCTTTTGTCAAACGATAACTATATGATAAAAAGAAGACACGGCGGAGACATTCCCTCGATTTATCGAGCAAACGGCGACCTATTTGTATGCGTTCCAAGGTGGGTAAATCCACGATTTTATCACTTTCTTCTACAATGATTTGGTGGATTTTTGCCCAATTTTTATCTGCATCAATACTTTTTTGAATGATAGCTTCTTCTCCTTTAAGCAATAAAATGCGTGGATGATTGGGTATATTTTTGACATCCTTCAAATGCGTTAATTGTCCAAAAACAGGATTTTGGATGAATGAAAAAAGAATGATTGTGTAGGAAATAAGGCGTATTTTTCTCATTTTTATTGAAATGATTGGTTAGTGAGTATCACAATGTGATGTTATGGTGGGTATTTGAGAAGGATAGTACCCCCTCAGTATTTCGATAAAACAATACGTATCGGATACGTTAAAAGTATCCGATACGTGTACTTGTCAAAGAAAGAAATTAAAGTGCTAACCGCTTTATGCTAATGACAGCACTGCCATTCGCATTAACGGAATTGATAAAAATATAGGCTCTGTACTTACCGTCTGCTGTTTGTACCCACGTTCCTGCTTCGGCTCTTAGATTAATGGCATAATTGGGCGCATTGGTAAAATCAACTTGTTGTAAGTCTATATCGTCAATATAAATACCGAATTGAAGCCGTGCCAGATTGAAGTCTTGTAAATTAAACACTTTAATTAATTTTGAGCTATTAGTCAAACCAGCTGGCATTTTCACACTTGGCAGGTACGCTGTATCAGCGGCAGGAGAGACTAAAGCATGGGCAAAAGTGCTGGTAGTGATATTGCGATAGAGATAAATAAGGTCAATTTTAGCCCCAAGTGTCGCCGCTGTTTTGGGGTCATACACCTTCATATCGGCTATCGAAATATAGGCACTGTCCGTTTTGACCGCTAAATTTCTGACCATATCCATTTTAGCAATGGTATATGGTCCCATTGTCATCGTCGCTGTTTCTCCGTTGCTGCTTTTGGATGTGAATGTGAAACTGACAGTTTTACCGCGTGCTTCCTCTGGAATAACATAATAGTAACGGAGCGTAGCGGCAGAAGTATCTTTGCTGAAAGTAACCGTTGTTTTTGCGCCATCATTAACAGATGCATCCCCAATCGGCACACCGACATCTACACCACTGCCATTGGTGTTGTAGGACTTATTTTCGAGATACGTGCCTGTTGCACCCGCTATCGTTGCCTCCACTTGAATAGATGTGAGTTTACCTTTTTCAGGCAAAATGGCTGCTGCGTAAGCAAAATCAATGGTTTGTGTGACGATATTGGGTCCCAGCGTTCTTTTAATCGCTGTGTTTTGTAATACATCTTTAGCCGTTGGCAAGGCATATTCCTCTTTTTTACAGCCTAAAAAAAGCAATACTGCCGCCACAAAAACGGGGCTGATAGTCTTTATATATTTTAGTTTCATCTTTTCTATTTTTAAAAATTGAATGAATTACTTTGGTTGAACCGTGATGACAACGGTATAGGGTTTTTTCACCACGCGATTGCCAGAAACCACCGTGAACACTTTAGGATTGCCTAAGTCCGAAAAATCCATTTTACCTGTGATTTTAGGATCCAATTTAGCATCTTGTGATAATGAAAATTGAGGGTATAGATTTTTCAAGTCCGTACCAAACTGAACGGTCACTGAAACTTTCTGTGCCACTGTATCAATAACAGGTGCAACGGTTCTGACGGTGACAAAATCACTGCCGAGTAATTCAAAATTGGTCACCGCACATTCTGTTCTTGTAGTAATAAGCAAGCCGTCTTCATCGACAGGCGTATCTTCTTTGAAACAGGATACCCAAGTCAAAGCCAAAATGGACAGAGCCAATGTTATATTTATATATTTTTTCATTGTTTTAATATTGAAAGTTGAATAAATTTTGATGGGAGAACATGCGTCAAGTTTGAAACTTGACGCATGTTTTTTACGCCAATGCCCCCCTCAGTATTTTCCTTGATTTCTTATTCCCAAGGCGTATTTTGCGTCAGATTCGGGTTTTTATCCCTTTCAGACGGTGGAATTCTGAAAATATAGTTCTGCTGATAGGTTCTATCGCTTGTATTCTGATAGTAACGTTGCTGGTTGGCACCATAAGTATCTATACGCCAAACACCTGCGCTGCCGGGGCCACCCCAAATTTTTTCAATCGTTCTCCAGCGACGAATATCGAATGAACGTTGTCCTTCACCGATTAACTCAACGATACGTTCTTGTTCGATGGCATCAAAAAATGCTGTCTTATTCGCTGTCTTTGTTGCTGCCAAAGCGGGTAAGTTGCCGCGTTTGCGAATTTTATTGACCAAATCAATGGCATCGGCTTGTGGTCCACTGACTTCATTCGTTGCTTCGGCATACATAAGGTAAACGTCGGCTAAACGCATTACAGGCCAAGCAAAATCGCCGTCACTGCGTCCTTGTCCAGCATAGTTGCGGACGAATTTACGGAAGACATAACCTGAATTGCACCCGTCAGTATTATAAGTCGTGTATTTCACGCCATTAATGGTAACTGCAATCGCCCAAGTTTGATAAATAAAAGGACACATACCCGTAGAGGCGAGCGACGCCATGCCAATGCTTTTTTCATAATCCCATTGAATGGTTGACTTCATGCGATAGTCACGATTGGCATAACTCGCTGGATTTACGGCGGAATTAACGGTTGTTCGCGCACTCGGCGTTACAGTCGGATTCATGGGTATCAAAGGCGTAACAAAATCACCTGTTACCGTTGATTGATACTTATTGGCTATCTCGTAACGAGGCGAAACCCAACATTGCGAGCCTTCATGGGAACGTCCAGAAAAATCACGCATCAGTTCCTCGCCTTGATTTGTACCCGTTCCGCCATGTGTAAACACCATAATCATTTCACTATTGCCATTCGCTTTTGGTGTGAAAAGATGATAATAATTCGGTAAAATCTCTGCACCACCCAAGGTATCTATTTGTCCAGCATCCCCATTGAGATAAAGTGTTAAGCCATAATTGGTTATGACGGATTTAAAATCAGCTGCAGCGGCTGTAAAAGCAGTCGTTGCAGCAGTAGCATCGGGTTTAAAGCCTTTCAATTCGGGCCAGCCATTTTTATTCCATGATGCCCAATAGAGCTGCAATTTGCCGCGGAACGCCAAGGCTGCAGGTTTAGAAGCCCTGCCGAGTGCCGATGCTTTTGTAGGTAATTTATCAAAAGCATAAGTAAAATCAGCCATAATGGAGTCTTTTACTTGTCCAATAGGCAGCCGACCCAATTGTGACACTTCCGAGTTTTCATAAACGACATTGGTGAAATAAGGGACATCACCATACATCGTGATGAGTTTGAAATAGGACATACCCCTCAGTAAACGAGCCTCTGCAAGTATCGTTTCTAATGTCGCTGCTGAAGCAGTCGTTCCTTCTGACTGCATTTTATTAACATTGAATATCACATAGTTAGCCCGATTGACAGCACCATATAGATAGCGGTACATTTTATCGAAGTTGGACCCATAACCTGATGGATCGTAGTTGCCACCATTATAGGCATCGCCGAGTCTTAGGTTGCCCGCAGTGGTACTTGTGCCGCGCGCACGCACGTATTCGCCTTGTCCATCGAAATAATAATCTCTATCGAAACAAGGTCTGGTCGCTGCATAAGCCCCCATGAGTCCTGCAACCGCATCTGCTTCTGTTTTCCAGAAAACATTGGCAGGTAATTCAGTCGTTGGGTCTTGGTCTAATAGGTTTTTACGACAAGAGATTTGCAGTGTCACACACAGTGCAAATGCTGTTATAGTCAATATGGACGAATATAATTTTAGATTTTTCATGATTGTATCAGTTTAGAAACCCACTTGAATAGACAATGAATAAGATTTATTGATAGGATAAAGGTTGTTGGCGTTTCCTTCTTTTTCAGGGTCTAAGCCTCGGAAGGAAGTGAGTGTCAACAAGTTTTCAGCGGAACCCGCTATGCGTAAATTGCTAACACCTAATTTTCTGAATAATTGTGGTGGAATACTATAACCCAGTTGAACGTTTTTCAAGCGCAAATAGGTCATATCGTCCAACCAAAATGATGTAGTAATTGTATTATTACCACTGCCACCCAAGCGAGGCCATAAGCCGTCTCGATTTTCGACATTCCAAGGATTATCCAAATGCTCTTGCGTGACGGCATAACGGCTGGTACTGAAATTGACATTATTGAAGGCATTTATCCAAAAACTTTTGCGTCCCGTTGAGCCTTGCCATAAGAAAGACAAATCAAAACCTTTCCACGACACAAAGGTGTTTAAGCCTAAGAAAGTCGTTGGGCGATCTCGTTGTAAATTGGGATTGGCTTTTTGGTCATTGCCGTCAATACGTCCGTCACCATTTAAGTCTTTGCGAATAATATCGCCAGGTTGTATGCCTTGTGGTGTGGCTTTATAGACATCTGCCCATGTTTGAGCAATGCCAATATCTTCATAAGAATAGACAAAATTGTAAGGCATATTTAAGAAGATTGTTCCACGAGTCAAAAATTCATTCCATTTTTCAAGTCTTGTCGCATTGTAAGACATGTTTAAGGTTGAACCATAATTAACAGAGCCTACTCTATCACGCCATGTGAAAGTACCTTCAATACCCCGATTTCTCATATTACCAATATTTGTACGTGGTGCATTATAGGCCCCCGTCAGTAAAATAGATAAATCAGAAGGGCGATTCATGCCTGTTGTCAAGCGGTCGTAATAATCAATTTCAGCCGTCAAGCGGTTCTTAAAGAAACCCAACTCCAAGCCGACATTCAATACAGCCGTTTCTTCCCATGATAGGAATTGGTTGATGAGTTTATTGTTCACAAACCCTTTTACGACGCTGCCCCCAATGATATAGTTATTAGATGCAAGCGTAGATTTTTGTTCATAACGCCCAACACCACTGTTATTACCTAAAGTACCATAAGAAATACGGAATTTACCATTGCTCAAAAACTTATCAAGGACGGGTTTAAACAACTCTTCTTCTGTAAAACGCCAACCCAAAGCCGCAGAGGGGAAAAAGCCATACCGTTGTCCTTCCACAAACCGTGAAGAACCGTCTATACGGAAGTTAGCTTCTAAAAGGTATTTGCCAAAAGCAGAATAGTTTACCCGCCCGATGTAAGACTTCAACCCCTCAGTACTGGAGTTGCCACCTGTTGTTTGGATGTCCGTTAAAGCCGCATCAATCTCATGCAGTGTCGGATAAAGGCGGTCATTTCTTGAACTGCCTTGAAAACGGTCATACCAATACTCTTCGCTATAAACTACTAAGGCAGAGACTTCATGGTTTTTACCAAAATTCGTTTCATAGTTTAAACGACCATTCAACAAGGTTTTGTAACCAGAGTTCGTATTGTTGCTTACCCCAGCATTAGGACCCACATAAACACGGCTGCCATAAGAATTGGTCTGAAAGTTAAAAGCTTGATTGGGCGTATTTGCATTCCAACCAAACTGATCGTAGTAATTCAAGGCATATTCGACTGTTCCTTTCAAACCTTTAATGGGCGACCAATCCAAATACATCGTTGTGTAGGCTTCTTTACGTTGCTGCCTATTCAAGTTATTGACATAAACCGTATAGGGATTGTACGCTTGTGGGTCTTCACCATAAGCCATGACACCGCCAAAATTACCCGAAACAGGGTCATAAGGTGTAATACCTGCAATCGCATATTGCATATCAAAACCTGCCGTATTCGTAGGAGCGGGGTCTGTAAATCCTTCTTCTAAAGCATAAACAAAATTTGACCAGTTGCCATTAAATTTAACACCCGTATTCATATTCGTTCCCAATTTATAGTCGAAATTGAAACGGGCATTGTATTGCTCGTAGTCATTATTAATCTGAAGTCCTTGCTCTTTTTTCGTACCAACAGACACAAAAAAATTGGATTTGTCACCGCCACCAGATGCCGAGAGGTTATAATTTTGTAAAGCACCTTCGCGCTGGATAATATCCCACCAATCCGTATTTGGATAACGCAAGGGGTCAATCATGCCCAACGCCATCCATTGGTCAATGGTGCCATTTTTATAGAGATAATTGCTTGCAAGTGTACTTGTAGCTGCCCGCCGTTGTTCCAAAGTTAAGGCAACAGGATAGTTTGCTAAAAAATCAAAACTCCTTGTTGGCAATTCTAAAGCCATATTACTGCTAAAATTAAGAGACGTTTTTTTCATACCTTTACCCGATTTGGTGGTAATCAAGATGACACCATTGGCAGCCCTTGAACCATACACAGAGGATGAAGTGGCATCTTTAAGAACGGATACCGTTTCAATATCATTGACATTAATCCTGTTGATGTCAATATCGGGCATCCCATCCACCACTATTAATGGACTACTGTTGTTAGAAGTACCCAATCCACGTATTAATAAGGCAGCACCATTTCTACCTGCCATACCAGACGCTTGAACGGCCGACAGACCTGGTACTAAGCCACTCAAACCCGATGAAATATTAGGCAGCGCACGACCCACTAATTTCTCATCTACATTGACCGTTCCGACAGAACCCACCAAGTTGACCTTTTTTTGAGAGCCATATCCAATGACGACGACTTCATTCAATACCCCTGCTTCCTTCAAAGCGATATTGATGACATACCGTCCATCAATAGCTGCAACCACCTTGTCATAACCCACAAAACTGAAAACCAAGTTACCTTTTTTCTCATCTTCCGCCAATTCGAGCTTGTAACGACCGTTTTCATCGGTGAGCGTTCCTTTTGTTGTCCCTTCCAGTACGATACTTGCGCCGACTAATGGCTCATTTTTAATATCTGTTACTTGACCCGTGACGACAAAGGCGGGTATGATAGGTTCTACTTTTTTGATGGTCGTTGCTGGTAAAACATCAGTACTGGATGTTTTTTGATTATCCATCTTTTTCAAGATTATCATCTTTTCCATCACTTCATAATCTAAATGACGGGGTTGTAGCAGATTGTCTAACACCTTTGACAGTGGCTCACCCGAAAAAGAAGCATTCACTTTTTGAGTTGATTGAATCAGTTTCGAGCTAAAAACAAACCGTATTTGCGTCTGTTTTTCAATCTTCTTCAGTACTTGTGAAAAAGCTTCATCTTGGACTTGAAGATAGATTTTCTGATTTAAGTCGCCCTGTGCTTTAGCATCATTGGCATAACCCATACTTGTAAAGCATATGGCGAGCAGTAATTGAGCAATCGTCATTCTCATTGCTTTAATGAATAGTTCGTAAAGAGTCTTTTTTTTCATAACTTTGTTACGTTTTGTTTAGTCAATTTAAGAGATACAGGCAAAACAATTTCTTTACATCTTCTAATCAAGATGCTCGGTTTGGTAAATGCTGAACCAGAAAGGATTTTTTTTTAAAGTCGGTGATGCGTCAACATCATCGGCTTTATTTTAAGGCAGGTGTAGATTTTTTTTTTCATATCATTCGTGTTGTTTAATAATTGTTAAAAAATATAATATCAAGCAGTAAGCAAAAAGTCTTTTTTCCTAAAAAATACTGAGGGGATAATAATTATGAATTATGAATTATGAATTATGAAGCATTGATTTACAATGTTTTATGATTCATAATTCATCATTCATAACTCATCATTTTTAATTCTTACACCCTTTACTTTGAATAATAATTTGTCCATCTACAACCTCATAACGGGCACCGATGGCTTTACAAATAATATTCAGTTTATCATATAACGATTGATCGGTCAAAGGTGCTGTAATTGGGCAATGTTTTAGGACACTTTCGTCGTACACGATATTAATACTATATGCCATTTCAATGACGTGAAGCACCTCATTAGCTGGGGTATCATCG
Organism: Saprospiraceae bacterium; assembly: GCA_031411275.1. Lineage (GTDB taxonomy): Bacteria > Bacteroidota > Bacteroidia > Chitinophagales > Saprospiraceae > JAAFJT01. The sequence continues at coordinate 54,457 of JANOAU010000128.1, forward strand.
AAATCAAAATTCACCGTTTGATTGTTTTTTTTAGGCAAAACAATCGTCGGTTCTGCTACCAAAGTCTTGGTTAATTGTTCAATATCACGTTTAAAAACAATTTTTTGATTCGGCGTTAACACCAACCCTGTCAAGATACTGTTATTTGTTTGAGTCGTTTGGTCTTGATTTTTCTTAGAAAAAACAGATACTCGTCCTGTTCTCACTTCAACTGTTACTTCCTTATCTTCTTTGTAAGCTCTTACCGTAAAACTTGTACCCAATACTTTTGTTACTAACTCATTCGCATATACCAAAAATGGTTTTTGCGGATTTTTAGTCACTTCAAAAAATGCCTCGCCCGATAAATAAACAACTCTATTGTCGCCCTTAAACGAGGATTCATAACTGATGCGACTGCCTTTTTTCAATGTCACCACACTGCCATCGCTTAAGCATACAATTTGAGGTGAATCCGTTTTGTTTATCGTTTCGATTAATTGAGCATTTGTTCCAGAAACCAAACTTTCATAGACATTACCCTCTTGAATATTTTTTTGTACGACCCACGCCCCAAAGCCTAAACTAACAATCAACGCTATTGAAGCCGCCATTTTGAACCACATTTGGCGATAAAAAACAGCTTTCGTTATTGCATTTTCTAATTGAACGACCCCCTCAGTATCTTTCTCATTTTTGGACAATTTTCCTTTCTTGTCTATCTTTTGAATCGTCTTTTGCACCAAATTCCTCATCTCCTGTTCACTAATGCTTGGTTCTTTAACTTTTATAGTGCGTACAATGTCACTTGCTTCATTCACCATATCCCATTTTTCGGGGTTTTCAGATAGCCACTGATGCCATTGGGCATTGGTTTCGATTGTAGGCGACAACACCCATTCACGGAATAGGTCGCTCCAAACCAAATCTTGTAATGTACAGTATTTATATTTTTCCATATTAAACTATAAAGCATTCATAAGGCAGGAGACACGATACGCCTCGACATACCATACATTTTTAAGTTTTTTTTCAAATTTTTTTTTTAATTGAATAAAGAATACAAAATAAAAAACGCCCAATACTCATTTTTCCAATTTTTTCTAATGCCTTTGAAAGCTATTTGAAGAATATTAGAGACGGTTTGAGGCGCAATGTCCATCACTTGCGCGATGTGTTCGCGGTCTAAGTTTTGAAAAAATCGGAGATAAATGATTTCTTTTTGACGTTTGGGCAGGGCTGCCAAAGCGTTTTGTATGTGCTTTGATAAATTATGAGTAGATTCGTTTTCAATAAAGGCATCTTCGACCGAAAACTCAATTTCAAGCAACCGGCTTTCTTCGGCTATGGATTTGTCCAAAAATTCACCTTTTTTGTTTCGATGCATGCGCCGCCGCAACGATGCCATCAAATAAGCCTTTACCGATACGTGCTGCGACACATGTTCACGATGTTCCCAAAGATAGAGAAATAGGTCTTGAATAGCGTCTTTGACAAATTCCGAATCATTTGAAAACTTAGAGCCATATTTATACAATACCCGAAAATGCGCTGTCATTATCGTATCAAATGCCCCAATATCGCCCTCGAGAAAGGCTTGCCATTGCTCTATATCTGTGAGTTCCTTCATTTCTTCAACGCTTAATCCATTTCAACTCAGCAAAGTAAAGGCGAATTTTGACAATCTTTTTCTATTTCAAAGGAATTATTGAAGCTAAGTAAACCTAATTCAATAAGTTCTACCATATCTAACATCTTGAAACCACCGATTTTCAATCGGTGGGCTATGGTAACTCACGACTACCATCTATCATCTTTACAAAACATCAAATCTTTTTGATGTTTTTTGATGAGATGTTTTGTAAAGATGATAGATGGGGAAAGTCGGATGTATTATCGCCCCGCCGTTGAAACGGCGGGTTACAAGATGTTAGATGTAGTAGAACTTATTTCTAAGCTGTTACTAATCTTCTATATCAAACTCCCAGTTACAAAAATAAAAACCCCATGCAGCAAGTTAATTCACAAAAAGAAGAGTAGTTTTGTTGTATTGTTTGATAAACTTTTTACAAACAATAGGACAAAACTATCGCCTATTTAGGCGTGAGCGGTCATTATAACAAACATCACAAGCAGAGAAAATAGCATTGACAGACACCTATGGCAACAAAAAACAAGACAACAGAAACAAACGTCAGCGTAAATGATTTTATAAACTCATTTGTTGACAAAGAGGAAAAAAAACAAGACAGTTTTCGCCTCATTGACCTTATGCGTGAATGGTCAGGCTTTGAACCCAAAATGTGGGGACCCACAATTATAGGTTTTGGCAATTATCACTACAAATATGCCAGTGGTCATGAAGGAGATGCGCCTATTATTGGCTTTTCACCCAGAAAGGCTGAATTTTCTCTGTATGTTTCTTCTGCAGAGCACGATCCTAAAAAACTGCTTGACAAATTGGGTAAATACAAAATGGGTAAGGTTTGTATTTATTTCAAAAAGTTGACGGATCTTAATCTGGACATATTGGAACAGCTAAGTAAAGAGACTATCAAATACATAAATGACAATCACGAATGTCCATGTAGAACGTAAGAAGGAAAAACAAACACCGACCTGCCAACAAGGGATTACCAAAAGCGAGGGCGATGGACGCTTATATAAAGGCTATTAAAAATCATAGAATGACTCATAAGAACAAAATATCAACTGCTGTATTTTCAGTCTATATACTCCTAACTTTCTATGTTTTTGGTGGTGGTATAGTCAATTCGATGGTGGCTTACAGGACATGGCGTGCTGTAGGCGCAAATGAATTTCCCGAATTTCATCATATTGATAGTGCGCTCATTATTCCGCTATTTGTTGTTTTCTTTTTCTTATCTTTCATTCCTCAAATTTTATTATTTTGGTTTCGACCGATGGTTATACCTAAGTGGTTGGTTTGGTTGGCATTACTTTTCAATTTTATCACCCTTGTTTCCACTATCACTATTCAAATTCCTATTCAAGTTGAGCTTGATAAAAGATTTTCTTTAGAATTAATTGAACGATTGATAGCAACCGATTTTATGTATAGAAAGATTCCCATGTTTTTACTCACTCTGATAAATTTTATCATGCTGTATAAAGTCGTTGAGTCTGCGAATAACAGAGAGAAGCCAGCGATATAAGTCTGGTGATAAGTTTGGCACTTTACGGGTGAGGAACTTTAAAAGCTGTGCATACCCTATATCTTTTGTAAGCGAATCAAATATGTTTTTAGAAATGGTTTAATTCATTTAAGTATTTAGTGTATGGTATTTGGTTTTTTGAATGCTTTGGAAATCATTGACAATCAATAGCTTCTGAATTTCCAAACACCCGAATACTAAACACCATACACTTAAAATTAACAGTTATTACTTTTAAAAGCCTTTAGGCTTGACATATCGGTAGCATAAAGCCCCCCTCAGTATTTAAGAGCCGTAGGCTCGATATAATGAAAAGAGTGATTCAATATGCCGTACCTACGGTACTTTTTCATTATTTTGACCATTTGCTACCGATATATCATGCCTAACGGCATTTTATCATTGTAAAAACATCTTTATTTTTGATTTAAAACTAATGGGGTATGCACAGCTTTAAAAGTTCCCCGACCGTTTGGAACACACGTATCCGATACGTGTGTTCCACAATTGTCAAAGAATGAAAAAAGTAAAGTAGTTTTGTCTTACTAAGGAGTTCGACTTAAATAATCAGGAATTTGATTCTTTGCAATTATTTGATAGTCAATAGCTTGCTTTAGTCATCTTTCATCATTTATCATGCATCATTACTTTTTTGTATTGTTTTTAAAAATTTTTAAAAACAATACAAAAAATAAGACAAAATTTTCACATATTCACGAGTTAGCGGTCAGGCTATGAAGACAACAACTCTAACAGACGTTTAAAATTACGACAGAAATAAAATATCAAAATATGTGGACAACAGAATCTCTTTGGTTTGAAATAGCAATTGTAAGTATAATTTATGCATTAGGTAATATATTGATGGGACACTTCGAGGAAAGAACACCGAAAGCCAGAAGAGTTGGAAAATACATAGTGACACTCATTATTGTTTGTAGCATTTCTAATTATTTTGGAAGAGAAGTCTCTATGATATTACTTTCAACTACTCTAATTCCATTGTTATACGTACATGGTTACTATTTACCAAAGAAAAAGGGAATAAATGGATGGACAGGAGAACCTAAAAGCAAGTATTATGACTTTCGTAAGTGGGACAAAGACATATTCTCTAAATGATGCTGCTTAAGAGAGATAAGTAATGATGAATGATGAATGATAAATGATGAATGGACATAAAGCATTGATTATCAAATATCAGCATGACATCTAATTTCCCATTTATTTTCGTTTACGGAATTATATACTTTGTGGTACAACAGGTTTCCATTGCCTCCATCTTTAGATGGAGAGCAAAATAGGCAGAAATTATCTCGGCTTTAGCCAAAAATAAGCTGCTTTTTAGCTAAAGCCGAAAGAGGTTACCTTTTTTTACAGCTCTCCATCTAAAGAAGGAGGCAATGGAAACCTGTTGTACCACAAAGGTCGCCTTACTTACTTCGGACAAACTCATTTAATATCCAAAATCACCCCCCTCAGTATTTCAGGTTGTTTCATGAAGAAGATATGCGGCAAACTGTCTTTGACAATGTATTCGACAGGTGCATTCACCAAATGCTTTTTGGCAAATTCGATATTGACAAACGGTACGACATCATCGTTTTTGCCATGAATATAAACAGTAGGCGTAGTGATTTTATACCAATCAGGCATCATTTTAAGACATTCATGAGCATGAGCTAACTTTTCATCGTTGGCAATAATAAAGTTTTGCGGCATCGCCCACTTAATTGCCCAAAAATCTAAAGGTTTATTGAACCAAAAACGCTTTTCGTTATTCGGGTCAATCGCAGGGGCAGACAGCACCAGATTATCTATCAATGTCGGATGATCCATTGCCAAACGTGCAGCAATAGTGCCGCCATAAGAATGACCGACTACTATTGTTTTAGTGCCTACATATCGCGCTTTTTTCAAAATCGGCAACAAATAATTCGCTTGCTTTTGAATAGATACTTCCGTTTTCCCAAAATCAGAATAACCGTGTCCATAACGGTCTGGCACTATCATTTTATAGTGATTCAACAAAGCAGTATCACTCAAATACGCTTTAAAACCCGATGCTGTGCCTAATCCACCATGCAAAAAGACAACCACAGGCTGCGAATCGCGCCCAATTTCCAAATAACGCATGGTGTGATTGCCCCCTATCTTATACCGATGAATTTGAAAGTCATAAGGCAGTTTGCCATACAGCTTGAAGGCTTCCTTGTCGCTGATGCGTAGGCGAAAACAGGAAGAAAGGGTAAGAGCAAAAATAAAAGATAGGAGATAAAGAGGTCGTTGTTTCATAAGTCTGTGATGTTTTAAATGTCAATTCCTAAAATTAACGCCCTTTTTGATGTCTTGTTATAGGATTTCGATAAAAATCTGAAACCGTTTTCCCTATCTTTACCTATATTTCATATCAACTTTATCACCAATCATTAAAAAAATATGACAAAGCAAAACGACACAGCCTTTTTTGGACACCCACGCGGTTTAGCCACGCTGTTTTTTACGGAAATGTGGGAACGCTTCTCCTATTATGGTATGCGCGCCTTATTGATTTTGTTTATGACTGCCACCGTTGAAGAGGGCGGTCTCGGTTTTAATGTCCGTCTGGCGGGCGTTGTTTATGGCATATATACCGCTTTGGTTTATATGACTAATTTGCCAGGCGGTTGGATAGCCGACCGCTTTATGGGCGCACGAAAAGCTGTATTTATAGGCGGCGTGATTATCATGTGTGGGCATATCTTATTGATGTTCACGGGTTTAGCCTTTTTTTATACAGGTTTATTATGCGTTATCATCGGTACAGGTTTACTAAAACCCAATGTGAGTACGATGGTGGGCGGATTGTATTCAAAAGAAGACCAAAGACGGGACGGCGGCTTCTCACTTTTCTACATGGGTATCAATTTGGGGGCATTTATTGCGCCTTTGATATGTGGTTATTTAGGTCAAACGATAGATTGGCATTGGGGATTTGGCGCAGCAGCCGTGGGTATGTTCTTTGGTTTGTTGCAATACAAATTAACTGAAAAATACTTAGGCGATGTCGGTTTACCTTCTTTAAAAGCAAAAGACAGCCAAGCCGTTAGTGTTGCAAAACGTCAATTAGGGATGGGACTGGGCTACTTTGTCCTATTCATTTCGATATTGGCAGGATTAGTCTATGGCAATGTCTTTGAGGTCAATGCTCGTAACTTAAGTATTTTGTTCGGTGGCATTTATGTTGTCTTGGTTTTAGGCTATTTCAGCTCTTTGTTTCTCCAAAAAGACTTCACAGAAGCAGAACGCGGTCGTTTGGTGGTCATCGTCGTCCTATTTATTGCCGCCGCCTTGTTTTGGGCAAGTTATGAACAAGTCGGTTCGACATTAAGTCTCTTTGCGGATAGATATACCCAAAACAGCATCATAGGTAAAGACTTCCCTTCTTCGTGGTGGCAGTCCGTTCATGCCTTAGTTATCATCTTTTTTGCCCCTGTCTTTGCATGGTTATGGGTTTATTTAGCGAATCGCAACAAAGAGCCTTCTATACCCGTCAAATTTTCGTTGGGACTCATCTTCGCAGGTTTAAGTTTCCTGCTTTTAGTTCCTGCCGCCTTGTATTTGGGTGCAAACGTTGGTTCAAAGGTGGGACCTCAATGGTTATTGACCGTTTTCTTTTTACAAACCCTTGGCGAGTTGTGTTTGAGTCCTGTTGGTTTGAGTTCAATGACCAAATTAGCACCGCCCCGCATTGTGGGACAAATGATGGGTGTGTGGTTTTTAGCCTCCTCGGTTGGCAATTTTATCGGTGGACAAGTGGGCAGCTTGTTTGAGTCATTCCCTTTGCATCAAATCTTTTTCACGGTCTTTGTATTTGCAGCCGTGACGGGGCTTTTGATGTTCTTATTTAGGAAAAAATTGACTGATTTGATTGGGAAATAGTTAGGGGATGACCCCTCAGTATTCATAAAAAAAAGCCGTTCGATGTAAGTAAACATCAAACGGCTTTGTTTTAAGGGATTAGTTGAAAATCAATCTCTAACCACCACTTTCTTATTGATAATGCCTTTTTCTGATTCAATTGTCAATATATATATACCATTGTTCAGGTTGGAAACAGACAGATTTTGAGAAGAATAACCCACTTCAAAACGGCGTTTTTCAGATTGAATCAATTGACCTGCTGTAGTGAATAACTTTACTTGAGCATCAAAAGCAGTTTCAACTGTTATATTAAGCTGTAAAGACTGCGAATTACTGAGGGGGTTAGGAAATACTTCAAAATTAGAAATACCCGATATTTCCTTTGTCCCATTCACCAAACCAGCTACAAAATTTTGACGTGCTGTAACACTTGCACAAAACACATAGTTATTATAAGGTTTAACGCGCCAATAATAGTTTTGTCCCGATGTCGTAAAGTAACCGGGTGCCATGGCATTAGTAATATTCAACGAATTTGTGGTGGCAACGAAAATACGAGAGTCAAAAAAGTTAAAGGCTTTACTGATTTCGATAACATATCCCGTTGCATTGGGTACTGCTTGCCATGACAAATTGAAATTATTATTGTAAGCTGTAGAGGCGCCATTGATAGGTGCTGTCACAATCGGTGTAGCTAAAGTCGTCGCTGACGGCGCGACATTGCCGTTTCGTAAATAAGCCCTTTTCGGATGGTTGAGGTAGTTGTTTTGCATAGCTGTCTTTTGCATCGGCGAAAAAGTTGATTCACAACCTATAAAATAGTCCATGATGTTTGATTCATCAGGGTCAATTTTAACGCCTTTTGGGTCACACGCTAAACCCACATACGTACAACCATTGTACCCTAAACCCAAATTATAATTAGGGGGCGTATCGCAAAAGCCATCACCCGCTGTTGAACAGTTGGCATCCGTACCCGTGCGAGCAGCATTCTCAACGGTGTAAGTACCATTACCGAAACAACTGACTGTTGCAGACGCACAAGGTGTTGTAGAAGTTGGTTTAAATGGACACGATTCCCAACCATAAAAAGGATGTGGCAGACCGAAAAAATGACCTGCTTCGTGGGCAATCGTTGTCGCCCCGCCTGTTGACGCTTGCGAATTGACAACAATAAACCAATCTGCTTCATACTCTTGACCAGTACCTGTATTGAGATAATACCCCAAAACGGTATTAGTAGGCTGCTGTGGATCATCAGCATTATTGACCATATAGACATTCATGCCATCGCTCTTTTTATTTGTCCGAATGGCATTGTCACCTGCAAAAGACCTTGGGTTGGTATAGAGTCCCGTATTGTTGATGTTGTTAATACCTTTAATATAAAACTGTAATTCAACGCCATTTGCAGCATATAAGCGATTCCATTCGCACAGCATATCAAGGATTTTGTTCATTGGCACTCGTCCTGTGCCTTCAGTAGTGCCTACTAAATGAAACCAAACGGGGACATAAGCAACAGCCCGCATCGGCGCAACAATTGGAAAACGTTCGCGCAAGGCAATCATTTCTTTATAAATGATGTCTGCATCTTGAGTCGAAAGACCGCAACCAACCGTTTGCGGCGTTATTTGTTGGGCTTTTATACTGAGGGGGATAAAGAATAGCGCAAAAAGTAGTGTTTTTAACAGAATTTTTTTCATGCAAAAATTTATATGTTTAAATGAAAGAATAGACATACTCTGGATTAAATATTAGAACGCAGAATATTACATAATACGCTCCAAAGTTAGGTAAAAAATAAAATGAGCCTCTTTTTTTCGATAAAATCATTTTTATTATTGGGTTTGTCTATGGGTTTTGATAAAACACTTTATTTTTGCGGCACTTCACATATAGAAGTCTATATGTGTCAATATTTTGTTTGTATTCCTTTTTTCTAAAAATAAATCTTATCCAATATGACAAAAGTAACTGTCGTCGGAGCGGGTAACGTAGGCGCAACTTGCGCTAACGTATTGGCTCACATGGACATCCTCAAGCACGTCCATCTTCTTGATATTCAAGGTGCAATGGCACAAGGTAAAGCCTTAGACACGTGGCAACAAGCACCCATTGATTCATACTCCACTTACCTAACGGGTTCAGACAAATACGAAGATACAGCTGGCTCTGACATAGTGGTTATCACAGCGGGCATCCCGCGCAAGCCCGGTATGAGCCGCGATGACCTCGTCGCCACAAATGCTAAAATCATGGGCGGTGTGATTGAAAACATCTTGAAATTCTCTAAAAACCCCATTATCATCGTCGTTTCTAATCCGCTTGATGTGATGACTTATGCGGCTTTCAAAAAATCAGGCTTGAAACGCGCCAGAATCATTGGTATGGCAGGTGTTTTAGATACAGCGCGTTATCGTGCTTTTTTAGCGACTGAAATTGGCGTTTCGCCAAAAGATATTCAAGCCATACTGATGGGTGGTCACGGCGACACCATGGTACCGCTTCCGCGTTACACAACTGTTGCAGGTATTCCTGTTACAGAATTGGTCGCAAAGGACAAATTGGATGCGATTATTGAACGCACAACCAATGGCGGTGGTGAACTCGTCAAATTGATGGGTACTTCTGCTTGGTATGCACCAGGTGCTGCTGCCGCTCAAATGGTTCAAACCATCGTGAAAGACGAAAAGCGCATTTTCCCTTGTTGCGCTTATCTCAATGGTGAATATGGTATTAAAGGTTTTTGCGTGGGTGTGCCAGTGATTTTGGGTAAAGGCGGCATCGAAAAAATCATCAAATTGCGCTTGCGTAAAGATGAAAAAGAAGGTTTGGAAAAATCTGCTGCTGCAGTAAAAGAAATCGTTGACGCTTATGACGCCATGAATGTGTGATTATAGTGGATAGTTGGTATTTGGTAGTGGATAGTTGGTAGTGAATAGTTGATAGTTGGTAGTAGAAAGTATTTAATATTTATCCACTACCCACTATCAACTATCCACTACCAACTATCCATTATGGTACTTTTCCCCCTTCAAAATGGTAAAGGCACGGTACAACTGCTCCATAAAAAACAAACGAATCATTTGATGTGAAAATGTCATTTTGGATAAAGACAGCTTTTGATTGGCTCGTGCATATAGGGCATCGGAAAACCCATAAGCACCGCCAATCTGAAAAATGAGGCGTTTAGTAGCGTTTATTTGTTGATGTTCTATAAATTTTGAGAAATCCATAGAAGAGAGGTGTTTACCGTTTTCATCCAAAAGTATAAGCCAATCGTCTTTATGTAATTTATTCAAAATCAACTCACCTTCTTTGATTTTTAAGGCTTCTGTACTGAGGGGGGGATTTTTGACATCAGGTAGGACGACCAAATCGAAATTAACGTAGTATTTCAACCTTTTTTCATACACAGCGATGCCTTCGTCGAGGTATTTAAAGGCGGTTTTACCAATGACCCATAGTTCTATCTTCATTTTTTCTTCACTTTTTTAAGCGGCAATAAATTCATCGCATTGCGGCTCAAACCTTCGATGTCGGCTTTTGCAAAACGGCTGCTTTCGTCATAAAATAAAAAAATAACGGGTGCTTCTTCAATCAAAATAGCATCCATTTTTTGATAAAGGACATACCGTTTGGCATCGTCGTTTTCACTCAACGATGATTCATAAAGTTGGTCAAAAGCGGCATTATTAAAACGCGTATAATTCGGTGGCGCAGGGTTTTTTGAATAAAAAACAGTATAAAAACTCTCTGCATCTGGATAATCGGCTATCCATGAGGCACGGAAGAATGGCGATGTCCCTTTGGTCATCATTTCGCGCAAAGTGGCGGATTCCATCACATCCACGCTTGTTTTTATCCCCAAATCCTCCCATTGACGGGCAATAAAAGTGCATAAATCGAGGTAATCTTTATTGGTCATCAATTTGACAGTTGGCAAATTTACGCCATTTTTAAACCCTGCTTCGGACAACAAACGACGCGCTTTTTCAGGATTGTAATCATAGCCCTGTACTTTATCTGAAAAACTCGGCAGACCGCGTGGTGTAAAACCTTGAGAAGCCCCTTTGCCCATTGAGTTACGAAGTGTGCGTAGCATCTGATTTCTATCGAAACCATAATTCAAGGCTTGCCTCACTTTGCGCATACTGAGGGGTGATGTTTTTTGATTTTTGAAATCCATATTGATTCCAAAATATTCTGTATTGAGGTAAGGCGTTTTGATGAGTTGCAATTTACCCAGATGTTTTGGCTGCATCTCGCCATCCACCGTCAATAATTCGTTGACAACAGAGGACTCAATGCCTGACATAAAGTCCAATTTGCCCCGCATCATTTCCAAATATGCTGTTTTTCTATCGGGCATAAAGGCGACACGAACACCGTCGAGATAGGGTAGGCGGGTGCCATGTTCATCAAAATCCCAGTAGTTTTCGTTTTTTATCATAAAAAGCCCTTGGTTTTCCAACCATTTTTTGAAACGAAATGGACCAGTACCGACCGGATTTTTTCTAAAATCTTTTTGATAAAAATTAATGGCTTCTTTAGGTACGATAGAACAATATTGCATGGTCAAAATACCGAGCATAGGGCGGAAAGGTTTTGCCAAATTCAGTACAAAAGTCGTATCATTGGGTGCTTCAAAAGGCGATTTTGTCGCAATTCGCCCTTTAAAAATCCATGAACCAGGCGAGTTGACAGTCGTTGAGTCAATAATGCGGTTGAAACTATACACGACATCCGAAGCGACCATGCGGCGACCTTTGCCGTTGGGAAAACAAGTATTGTCATGGAAAAAAATATTGTTACGCAAAGGGAAAGTATAATGCAAACCATCGGCTGAAATCATCCAGGATTTCGCCAAACTGGGTACGATTCGCAACGAATCATCCACATCTACCAAACAATCAAAAAGCGTTTGAATCGCCCACATATTCGATTGATTGCGCGCAAAAGCAGGGTCAAGCGAAGTGATGGGGTTGATCTGGTTGTATCTGAAAACAGATTTCTGGTTATTTTCATCCTTGTTATTGCCGCAGGCAACTAAAAGCAACGCAGACAATAAAACACAATAAAAAATGCGATGATGTTCCGGGGACTTTGAAAGTTCCCTGAATATTTTCACAAAAAATATGTTAGCCCCCCTCAGTAATTTGACCATTTTTTAAATTTTTGGTGAAAAAACAAAAAACAACGGGTTCGACAAAATTTTTACCTTAGCAAAAAAAATCGAACATGAAAAACCTGTTTCTCTTTGTTTTACTATTTTGCCAAAGCCTAATGGCACAGCCTGTGACTTATCTGAAAGCTGACCGCTTGTTTGATGGCGAAAATGCTCATGAGAAATGGGGTATTGTGGTCAAAAATCAAAAAATTGAAGCAGTAGGCAGTCAAAAAGACATGGAACGTAACTTGCCAAAAGAGGCAATAACGATTGACTTGGGTGATGCTATGCTGTTACCCGGCCTCATTGAAGGACATTCGCATCTGCTTTTGCATCCTTATAATGAGACAAATTGGGACGATCAAGTGTTGAAAGAGCCGCGTGCCATGCGAATTGCGCGAGCCACTGTTCACGCGGAAAAGACTTTGATGGCAGGTTTTACAACAGTAAGAGACTTAGGTACTGAGGGGGCAGATTACGATGATGTCGGCTTGAAACAAGCTATAAACGCCGATATTATAAAAGGCCCGCGTATGATAGTCGCAACAAGGGCATTGATTGCATCAGGCAGTTACGCGCCCAAAGGTTTTAGTCCAGATATGGACATACCGCAAGGGGCAGAGGAAGCCGATGGACACGATGGATTGATAAAAGCCGTGAGGACACAAATAGGTAAAGGAGCAGATGTCATAAAAATTTATGCCGACTATCGTTGGGGTCCTTTTGGCGAAGCCAAACCGACTTATATTGTGGATGAAATAAAACTGATTGTAGAAGTAGCGGCTTCAAGTGGTCGGGGCGTTGTAGCTCATGCTTCGACTGCGGAAGGCATGCGCCGAGCGATAGAAGGGGGTGTGGAAACGATTGAACATGGTGATGCGGGAACGACAGAGATTTTTCGTATGATGGCTTCAAAAAACGTTTGCTTGTGTCCGACTTTAGCGGCTGGTGATGCGGTGAGTCAATACCGTGGTTGGGTAAAAGGTAAAGATCCCGAACCTGAGCGTTTGCAAAAAAAACGCCTTACATTTAAGGAAGCCCTCGCTGCCAAAGTAAAAATATGTATGGGTGGCGATGTCGGTGTTTTCCCACATGGCGACAATGCGCGCGAGATGGAACTGATGGTGGATTATGGCATGACTCCACTTGAAACGCTGCGTTCAGCGACCGCTATCAATGCCGATGCTTTTCATTATGGAGACAAAATCGGTCGTTTAAAAGGAGGATTATGGGCAGATATTATTGCGGTTAGGGGTAATCCGATAGCCAAAATAAGTGATATTAGGCAAGTCAAATTTGTTATGAAGGATGGTAAAATTTATAAATCTGAAAAATGAAAAATATCAAAAAAATATGCTTAATGAGCCTGTTGTACTTTATCAACGCCTTAATTTTTGCACAAAACAACACCTATTTGTATGTGGGTACTTACACCCGCAAGACCAGCGAAGGTATTTATATCTACAAATTCCATACAAAAACGGGCGATTTTACACCCCTCAGTAAAGCAAAGGGTATTGACAATCCTTCTTTTTTAGCGATTTCACCCGACCATCGTTTTTTGTATTCAGGGGGTAGTAAAAAAGGCGATTCTGTCCATGCTTTTGCGATTGACAAACAAACACATTTTTTAAATTTGTTGAACACACAATCCTTGGGCAGCAGTTTGGGTGCAACACATGTTGAATTGGATAAGACAGGAAGGTGGTTATTCGTTGCTAATTATTTCAGTGGTAGTATCAGTGTTTTGCCTATAGAACGAGAAGGAACGCTTGGAGAACTCGCCCAAACGATTCAACTCGAAGGAAAAAGCATCAACCCGCGACAGGACAAAGCGCATGTCCATTCTATGAATATTTCTCCCGACAATAAATTTGTTTTTGCACCTGATTTAGGCACTGATAAGATTATGACCTATCAATTGAATGCCCAAACGGGTCAATTGACTGAGGGGGTGCCACCGTTCACGCCTACAGTGGCAGGTGCGGGACCCAGACATTTTACATTTCATCCCAATGGTAAATTTGCGTACAGTATTCAAGAATTGGATGCGACAATCATGGGTTTTCATTACAAAAATGGTGTTTTAGAGCCTTTTCAAACCATCAAAACCTTGCCCGATGATTATACGGGACTTAAATGGAGTGCAGATATTCACATCTCACCCGATGGCAAATTTCTATATGGGTCGAATAGAGCGCATGAGAGTTTGACTATTTTTAAAATTGACAAAAAAACAGGTAAACTCATTTTGGTCGGTCATCAAGCCGTCAATGGCAAAACACCGCGTAACTTTGTGATTGACCCCACAGGTCGCTTTATACTTGTTGCAAATCAAGACAGTGACAATATCACAATTTTTAAACGAGATAAAAAAACAGGTAAATTGACTGCCACGGGAAAGGAGATTAAGGTTTCGTCACCCGTTTGTTTGAAGATTATTCCGTGAATGGGTATTAGTTATTGGTGAATTAGTTATTGGGATTGATATTTGTGACAAACTGGCAAATGGATAGAACCACTTTCTCAAAAAAAAGAAGCAAAAGTAACAATAATCAATTCACCAACAACCAATTCACCAATAACCAATAACCAATAAACAATTCACCAATAACGAATAACCCACCACAAAGCATGAATTATATAATTTTTGACCTTGAATGTACTTGTTGGCGCGAACGCCCGTCGGGCATGGAGATGGAAACGATAGAAATAGGGGCAGTTAAACTCAATGATTTTGGCGAATGGTTAGAAAGTTTTGGCGTTTTTATTCGCCCCACGATTCACCCTGTTTTGTCTGATTTTTGTAGGCAATTAACTTCTATTTCTCAAATAGATGTGAATCGAGCCGATCCTTTCCCTCGTGTCATTGATGATTTTATGGATTTTATTGATCTCGAAGCAGATGATTATTTGCTCTGCTCATGGGGTAGTTTTGACAAACGGCAACTCGTTGCTGAATGTGCACGGCATGATGTGGGAACGGCTTGGCTCGATGCTCATATCAATTTGAAAGAACAATATCAAAAAATGAAACGCTATCGGCAGCCGATAGGGCTTAAAAAAGCGGTGGAACGTGAAGGTTTTGAATTTACAGGCATACACCACAGAGGCATTTCTGATGCTGAAAATTTGGCTAAGATATTTGTGAAACATCTCGATGTGTGGCAGTATTAAGGATGTAGAGCGTTACCCCCTCAGTGTAAACACACTTTCGGGACTTAGAGACCCTTTAACACAGTAGGCTTCGGTTATTTTACCTCTTGTCCGACAAACATATAAGGAATATCATTTTGTCCAGCTTTTATCCAAACCATTTTCCCTTCTATTTTATCACCTAATACATGACCCTCCCAATCCATTTTTCCTTCTTTTTCGCTTGTAAGTGAATACTTAAAAGCACAATTAGCCGCTGTCGTATAAGTTGCCTCCGTAAATCCCCATTGTTTACACACATCGTTTTCTGCTCTACCGTTTTTAAATGTCAGCAGTTCGTTACCTTCCGATTTTCCATTGACAAAGTTTTCAATTTTAAAAGTCCGCCCATCCAATGGACAATCCTTTTTTGGGTTCTGCATATTGCACGCACCTAACACAAATAGAATCGGTAAAAGAAGAGATGAATTTTTCATGATTTGATGTTTTAAATTGAAAAAAATATTTGTACATCTTTATAATACACGAGTTTTTCTTTTTACGCTACAAAAATAGAATAATTAAGCCATTCCGCCATTCGTTAACTTAGGGTGTAAGCGGTTATTTTATGAAAAATCCTGACGAGCAGGTTATTCTTAAATCCAATACCCCATTCCTAATAACCATTAACGATTCCTCCTTTCATCCAACTTCTTAAAAATATAAACCATTAGTCTGTAAAACAGATATGAACCTATGGCAAAGACGACCAATGAAACTATGAGATAAAGCAAGGCTTGTGCTTTTGACATGATTTTAGTTTTATCAGAAATGAAAAGTCGCTGCTAAACTCGGTAGTATCGGCAACTGATTAACCCGATTATAACTCACACGGTCGAAATAAAAAATATTATCTCGGTTGTAAGCATTCGTGACACTTGCCACAACATCTAAACCAATGTATTTTGTAAATTTAATCGCCTTTTTGACCGACATATCCAAACGATGATAATCGGGCAAACGCCCACCATTTCTTTTTGAAGAATAGATGATGCCTAAGTCTGGATTGCCTGTCAAGACATTGGTATTGACCCCCTCAGTAAAAGGGTATTTTGTATAGAAACCAACAGTTTGCGTAAATGGAAAACCGCTGCCATAGTTCCAACGCATGGAGGCTTCCCATGAATTGTTCTCTCCGAAGGCATAAGTTGCGACGATATTCATATTATTACGTCTATCAAAATTGGTTGGATACGTCAATTTGGTGTCGCCGTCGAAGCGGGTAACATAGGCATGAGAAAAGGTACCCCAAAAAGTCCAATGTTTATCAGCGTATTTTGTTGAAAAATCAATGCCATACGCATCGCCTGTTTCGGTAATATAGTTGGGGTCTGTAAACTTAGATTTAGTACGGTTTATGTCAATGAGTTGATTGAATTTTTTGTAATAACCTTCAATATTTAAGTCCCATTTTTTGGACAAATCAATTTCAAAACCGCCAATGATGTGCATCGCTTTTTGCAATTTAGAAGTCACATTCGCTGTACGGTCAGGATTCAACAATTTCTCTTCGGGTCCACTGATATAACCGACAAAGAGGTTGACAATGTCCTTTTCAGAAACTGTTGAAATGAGGTTTTGAGAAAACAAACCGCCTGAAAATTTGAAACGAAATTTATCTGATGCATTCAATTTTGCGGAAAAACGGGGTTCAAAAGTCGTTTCTCCAAGGGCATTGTAGTTGTGAATGTGCAAACTCGGCTCAATCACCAATTTGTTGAACGACCGACGATAACGCACATAACCTGCCAATTCGGTCGTATTTTCATTTTGTTTGAAATCAAAACCTAAGGGATTGCGAAAGCCCAAATCGGTTGTAAAACCACTGATTTCAACGCCATATTTCAATTCGCTGCGGTTGCCAAAGACGGTGAAATCAAGGCCACCTGCAAAACTATTGATGCCACTGGTGCGGGGCGTTGGGTCGGCTTCTTGTAGTGAAATATTGTAGTTTGAAGCGGTTAAAGAACCACCGACTAACATCTTTAAACCCGTAGGAATGAGTTGGAAGTTTGCCCCATAACCTGTTGTTTCCCAATTCAAATCAGCGATATTTGGATAATTAACGCCATCTGTAAAGTTGAAACCAAAGACATTCAAACGACTGCCACCCGAAGCCACTAACGATACTTTACCATAAAAATCAGTGTATCCAAACGGCAAGCCTGTGGAGTCCTTTCGCGCATAATCATAAAGCGTTTTAGAAGTTTGTGGCAACAACGATTGTTTGCCTGTTAATAGAAAAGAGATGCTGGGACCGCCTTCCTTTTTCAGTTTCACCAAAGGTCCTTCAATCAAGGCTTTGGCTTGAAAAGGACTGCCACTGACCAAACCTGAAAAACGGGTTTTGTTGCCTTCGCGGGTTTTAATATCTACAATTGCTGAAATTCTGCCGCCATATTCGGCATTAAAGCCCCCCGTCAGTACATCAACGGAGCGAATGGCTTCTGTCTCGAAAACAGAGAAAAAACCGATGGAGTGAAAGGGATTGTAAATAATCATACCATCCAATAAAATTTTGTTCTGAACGGGCGCACCCCCGCGTATATAAATCTGTCCGCCTTGGTCGCCTGTTGTCAATACACCTGGCACAACGGTTAAATATTGTGCAATATCGGGTTCGCCGCCTGTGGAAGGCAAGGATTTTATTTCCTTTTGCGTAATCGTTATCTTGGAAACTTGGGTGGTTGTTTTAGCGGCTTCTTTTCTACCAGAAATCTCAACAACATCGAGTGAGGTAGAGGATTGGGTCAAGTTAAAACTCTTATAAAATATTTCACCTTCTTTCACAGATACTTTGATTTCGATGCTGTCGTAACCAATAAATGATACAAACAAGGTGTATTCACCTGCTTTGACATTAGAAATCTGATAAAAACCGTTGACATCGGTTGTGGCGCCTTGTGCCGTACCCCTCAGTATCACGTTCGCAAAAGGCACAGGTTGACCGCCATTGCTGTCATAGACGTTGCCCCGCACAAGGGCAGCGGTTTTTTGACTGAATAATGTGGCTGTCGCTATAATGCTGAGAATAAATATTAATGTTTTTTTCATGCTGTAAAATGGGTATATTCTAATTTAAAAAGAGCGCAATATTAAAGAAAAGCGATGATGTTTGAGGTATTGTCGTTCTGAAATATCTATAACACTTGTTTTAAGCGTTGAACGACTTGAAAGTAAAAGCGACCGCCTTATAATGAGTATAAAGCGGTTTTTTTTTGGATGCTTGGCAAAATAAGGGGTTTAAAAAAGTATCTATTGCTCAAAGTGGGTATTATTTTACCCAATTATACGCTATAAAACGAAGGTACATTTTTTTTATACTTTAATTATCCGTCATTAAGTTTCTTACTAAAGAAAAAGGAGATGTGATAAGATAAACTTATATTATTCATACATTTTTGACGATTTCCCCCCTTTTTATATTAATTTCATAACATAAATAAACAAACATTAAGATGAAAGCTTTTAAGAAAACATGCACCACCGTCCTTTTGCTGCTTACAATCACAGCGTCTTTTGCTCTTCCTACAAACATTATCGAGATGTATTTGGGACAACCTTATGAAATCTCAATAGTAACTGCTAGTAAAGAAACACAAAACATTACTTTAGCGTACCTTGCGTCACCTACCAATCCCAATGAATTAGTGTTAAAAACAGATGATTTAAATAAAGAAGACCTTCAATATTTGCTACACTCCGCCGATGGACTTGTTATGAAAAGCAGCCGCATTGAAAACAATAAAACGGTAATCGATTTGACCGATTTGTCTGCCGCTACTTATTTTCTAATTGTTTCAAACGCCCAAGTTTCAAAAACATTTAAAATTGTTAAAAAAATAGAAAGTAACGGTGTTCTGACGATGAGCAAATAGACCTAAAGCTTTGCATTATGTTTCATTGTACTACAAAGCCGCTCCATGTTGAAAAACATCGAGCGGCTTTTTGGTTGTTGAAAATGGGCTATATACTGAGGGGTATAAAACTACTTCACTTGTAAGCCCATATTGTAAAACATAAATGCATATATATCTGCTTGTTCTTGAATCACTTTTGCTGTCGGTTTTCCTGCACCATGACCTGCTGACGTTTCGATGCGAATTAATGCAGGATTGTCGCCTGTTTGCGCCGCTTGCAAAGTGGCTGCAAACTTAAAAGAATGAGCGGGTACAACGCGGTCGTCGTGGTCGCCTGTTGTGACCATAGTGGCAGGATATTTTGTGCCTTGTTTAATATTGTGTAAAGGCGAAAACTTGTAAAGATAATCGAACCCCTCTTTTTCTTCGCTCAAACCATAATCGGTAGACCAAGCACGTCCGATGGTAAATTTATCGTAGCGCAACATATCTAAAACACCCACGGCTGGCAAAGCGACACGGAACAGCTCGGGTCGTTGTGTCATACAAGCCCCTACCAACAAACCGCCATTTGAACCGCCTTGAATGGCTAAGAAATCGGAAGATGTATATTTTTCTTTAATCAAATACTCGGCAGCTGCAATAAAATCATCAAAAACATTTTGTTTACGTTCTTCTGTGCCTGCGGCATGCCATTCTTCGCCAAATTCACCACCCCCACGCAAGTTGGGGACGGCATAGATGCCACCCATGTCCAGTAAGGCAGCGCGAGAGGGACTGAATCCAGGTGTCATAGATATATTGAAACCACCATACCCATACAAAAGTGTGGGGTTTTTACCCGTCTGTTTCGTTCCTTTTTTCATGGTAATGAACATCGGAATTTTTGTACCGTCTTTGGAGGGATACCACACTTGTTTGGTGACGTAATTATCAGAATTGAAATCCACTTTTGGGGCTTTAAAAATAGTAGATTTCATGGTTTTAATGTCCAATTGGTAAATAGTAGGCGGACGTGTAAAGCTTGAAAAAGAATAAAACGCTTGGTTTTCATCGCGTTTGCCACTGATGCCGCCTATAGTGCCGATGCCAGGCAGTTTTAAGTCATTTAGAAATTTGCCTGATAGGTCGTAGATTTTAACAGCAGTTGAAGCATTATGCAACCAATAGGTTACCAATTTACCACCGACAATGCTGCCCCCTTGTAAGACATCCGATGGGCTTTCTGGCACTATTTCTTTCCAGTTTTTCTCATCTGGCATCGTCATATTGACAGCAATGATGCGGCTACGCGGTGCTTTGTAGTCTGTTTCAATCAAAATCCAATCGCCATCATTGTCAATGACATTCCAATCGTTTTTGAAATCGTTGGCTATTGTTACCCATTCACCCTTGTTTTTTAAGTCTTTGATTTTCAACATATTACCTTTTGTGCTTTCAGTTGGATAGACACAAAGGAATCGTTCATCTTCGCTTGTCTCTGCACCAAAGCGACGATTTTTATGCTCTGTATCTTCTATAATAAGTAGGTCATCAGATTGCTGTGTTCCTATTTTGTGATAATAGAGTTTTCCAAATTCCGCTTTGACAGTCAACTCTTTACCTTTTTCAGGCGTTGGATATTTTGAATAATAAAACCCATCGTCTTGCCAAGCGATACCTGAAAACTTTACCCAATCGAGTTCTTCTTTCAAGGTTTCGCCCGTTTTCAAATCCTTGATATAAACGGTTTGCCAATCGGAACCTGCTTTGGAGAGTTGATAAGCCATTTTATCTCCTGCTTTATTGAAAGAAACGCCGCCCAAAGCCACTGTTCCGTCTTTTGAAAGGGTGTTGGGGTCTATCACTACTGAGGGGGGCGCAGTGAGGTCGTTTTGAACGTACAAAACAGATTGGTTTTGTAAGCCATTGTTTTTATAAAAATAATATTTGCCGCCTTCTTTGAAAGGTGAGCCAAATTTTTCATAGTTCCACAACTTTTCGATGCGGTTTTTGACCGCTTGACGGTTTGGTATTTTGTCGAGATAAGCGGTAGTGACTTCATTTTCTCGTTTGACCCAATCTTTTGTTTCTATTGAATTATCATCTTCGAGCCAGCGATACGGGTCTGTGACTTTTGTACCGTGATAGTCGTCTATTACTGAGGGGTCTTGCCTTGTAATGGGGTAAGTGGGTTTATTGTTTTGCATAGTTTGTGCGTACATTGAATCCTTAAAGAATGTAAAAAAGATAAATAAAGTGGATGCTAAAACGTTCCTTTTCATAAATGATAGATTTAATGATGAAAAATGATATAAAAACGGTAGATTTTATGCGATTGTGTAAAATAACTTAAATTTGTCTTCTATTTAACTCATAGATGGTGAATAAAAATTCAAAAATAGAAAATAGCTTCTTATAAATTCTAAATATTATGATATTAAAAAATAAAGAGTTTTTAATGCTTATATGCTTCTTTTTGATAGGTGCGGGCGGTCTTCAATCTCAAGATTATGTTACAGACCTTAGAAAAGCCAATCAGTTGCTTTCTGTTGCACAAGAACGGGACAGAGTAGCTGCCGAGGCACTCGAAGACGTCAAAAGTCGTCGCCTCCGTTTAGAGGAAGACTTGGCTTATGGTCAAGAGAATCCTTCATCCATTTCTAAAAATGAGAAAAAGAAATTAGAAACCGACATCAAAACATTGAGAAAAAAAGAAGAGGATTTGCTCCTAAGACGCAAATATGCGAATAATCTTTTGCTTGATGTAACTGATATTTTGCAGGCTTCACCTAAAAAAAGGCGTAATTTTATTTCAGAATATGAGAACCGTTATGGTCCCATCAAACAAAGAGAAAACCTTGATACTCAAAATGTTACAAAGGTGAATACGCAACCCGTTGTTGAACTGCCTAAAGTGGTAGCGACTGTAGGTGAGCATAAAACGACAAACAAAACAACGATAAAGGAACTGGAAAATGTATCAGAGAACCCACCCGAACCCTTTGTAGGTAGTGATGTCATCTCCCCTGAACCTGCCACACCTATCCAAAAAGAAACAAACAAAAAACTAAAAAAAGAGAAACGTTCTCCCTCCAAAGCAGTTGTTAAAAACGAGGTGAACGCTAAAAAAGAGGACACTTTACCAAAGTCTGAAAAAACGAATAAAAAGAAATCAGAACCTAAAGCCATACCTCAAAATGACATTGTGATTGCTGAACCCAAGCCTGATACACGGACAAGGAAACAAAAGGATAAAACCTCTCCCGTTGTTTTTACTCGTCCAGAATCGAGCAAAACGTCTGTTACTTATAAAAAATTTGACCCCAAAGAGGACGTGATGTCGAATACGCCTTCGACTATGGATTGCCATCTGGCATTCGATGGCATGGACAATTTTACGGGAAAGAAAAAGCAAGAAACCACACCCATTATTTTATTCGCCCATACCGATGATTTTATGCGACCCGCTATGAAAGGTAAAGATTTTGTTACCTGTGAAGCAACAGCTACACGGGTAGAAGGCAGTCGTATTATTTATATTAACTTAACAATGACTATTCAAACCAAAGAAGCGCAACGTACTTTTGGTTTTTTGGATAGAGGTGCATTGATTATTTTTAGATTTATCAATGGTAAAAAAATAGCCTTAGCAACCAATAAAACAGATATTGGTGTTGTAGATGCCAATATAGGAACGACTACTTTTCGGGCGCAATTAGCAGTTGCAGAAGCCGTTGAGTTGACGCAATCTGAATTGGACGTCATTCGGGTGTCGTGGAGTGTGGGTTATGAAGATTATGAAATTTTTGATATGGATGTGCTGCGTAATTTATTCAGATGTTTGGATAAAAAATAGTTGTTTCTATGACAGAAATACTGAGGGCTAAGAATCTGATTCGTATTTTCTAACCCATAACCCAATAACAAATAAACCAATATCCTATTATGGAATGGACAGAAAATGGCATCCGTATCTTCAAATTATCTTTTCAGGATGCCCAATGGCTTTCAGACCTTGCAAAAAAGGCATATTTCGACAATTATACCCACCTTTGGTATGACGAGGGAGCATGGTATGCAGAACGATGTTTCAATATAGAACAAATGCGTCAAGAACTTTCTGATGACAATGCTCAGTTTTTTGGCGTTGAAGATGCCAAAGAATCCCTTGGTTTTTTGAAAATGAATATGGACTACCCCCTCAGTAAAGACCATTGTCAGACCAAAGATTTAACCTTGTTGGCTTTTGAAACAGATGAAATTCCTAATGCGCTTGAACTTGAACGGATTTACCTGACAAAAAATGGGCAAGGCAGGGGTATTGGACATCGGTTGGTACAGTTGACTCTAAATGCGGCTCGTTCGAGTGGTAAAGATGTTGTTTGGTTAAAAGCGATGGCTACGAGTCCAGCCCTAAGGTTTTATGAAAAAATGGGTTTCAAAAACTGTGTTACTTTACATTTAGGGTTTGAACAAATGAAACCAGAAATGCGAGGTATGGTCGGTATGAAAAAACATATTTTCAATTAATAAGGGATTAAATCCCCCAAAAAAATCCTTCATATAATTATTTTGAGCGAAGTGAAAAATAACGAGTTATATTATAGCCAGATGCTTATATTCGGTTGAATTTGTCTTTCAAATGTAAATGAAATTTTGTAACTTGCAGCTAAAACATAATGTTCAATAACTACATTAATAGCGACGCAAATGAAATGGGTATATAGCATTAAAAACAAAATGACTGCTGCTGCGGCACTTTTCGTCTTATGTTTATTGGTTTTATTGAGTAATTTTAACGACCGCCAACATACAAGAGCCGTCAATCAATCCATCAACACTTTATATGAAGACAGACTGATTGCGGAAAGCTATATTTTGAAATTTACAGATGATATTCATCAAATTAAAGAAGCACTGATAAATAGGTCAGGCTTAGGCGATTTTGAATCGGATAGCAAAATATCTTCTATTCTTTTAGATATCGAAAAGGTCAATAAGGCTTATGAAAAAACTAAGTTTACGAAAGTAGAAGAAGTTAAATATGATGAATTTAGAGGGCTGTGTCAACAGATGGGAACTCACGGTATCTATAATGTTGACAATAAAATGAATATGGCTAATCAAGCTTTGGAAGTATTGAATACGCTTTCCACGATTCAAATTGAAGAGTCGAAGTCAATTATTAGTAAAACAGAGCTTTTGTTTAATTCTGGTAAAATGTCTTCCGATTTTGCAATGGCCATTGTGATTATCATAGGGCTTACGCTTCAAGCACTTGTTTTTTCCTCCAAATCATTTAATGTAAAAATTAATTCTACCCACCCGAATCTCAATTAAGTATTTAGTGTATTGTATTTGGTTTTTTGAATGCTTTGGAATTCATTGACAATCAATAGCTTCTGAATTTCCAAACACCCGAATACTAAACACCATACACTTAAGTAGTTTATTTTTTCTACTTTTTACTGAGGGGGTATCTAAAAACAAAAGCGGCAGACTCTTACATGAGTCTACCGCTTTTGTTTTTTCTAAAACAATATGTGAAATCAAAAGGAATGATGAATTTGCAAATTCACCATTAAGTGTATGGTATTTAGTATTCGGGTGTTTGGAAATTCAGAAGCTATTGATTGTCAATGAATTCCAAAGCATTCAAAAAACCAAATACAATACACTAAATACTTAAAATTTAACCGTCAATTGTGCATTCAAAGTCGTACCCAATTGGCTGAATTGCGAACCATTGTAACCCAAAATGTCGTAACGACCGCTGAAGCCTAAGAAACCGCGAAGGAGTGATTTTTTGGCAGCATCGGCTAAGGTTGCTTTTGCAGCAGCCTCACCTGTTGGGTTTTTACCTGGATTAATGGGATTGAACTCTAAATCCCATTGAGGCAATACATTAAATATGTTGTTGGCATTTAATGTCAATGAAATTTTGTCGGTGAACATATACCCAATGCTCAAGTCAGTTACAACGGCGGGTTTGAAGACAGCTTTTATGAAATTCATATCACCGCCACCATTGTCCAAATCGCGGAAAGCGGTTGGTCCAAACAAGGTATTGTTCAAGTTTAATGCCCATTTACCGACCGAATAGTCCAAACCTAAGATAGTTTTGTATTCAGGACGGCTTTCTGTTAACAGTGAACGGATTTGTGCATTCAAGATACTTGAACCGTCGGCGGCAATCGCTGCGGGTTCAACTGGTGCACCAACGATTTCATTTTCAATCATAAAGTTACCCGCTAAATTAAGGTTCAATTTACCTTCACCCAAGGCGATATTGCGATAATTGGCAACGAAATCTAAACCTGATGTTTTGGTTTCGATACCGTTGATGAAGAACTGTATGGTTGCGACATTCGCTTGCGTCAAGATTTTACCTA
Source organism: Saprospiraceae bacterium (assembly GCA_031411275.1). Classification (GTDB taxonomy): domain Bacteria; phylum Bacteroidota; class Bacteroidia; order Chitinophagales; family Saprospiraceae; genus JAAFJT01. Next base: position 80,117 of record JANOAU010000128.1, read on the forward strand.
ATGTACTTGTCTTGCTGCTTGAAGAAATTGAAGAACTGTAAACAATACGGTCTTTAACACCAATAGAGAAATAATCGAGCGATAAGCTGAAGTTTTTGCTTGGATTCAAACCCACACCAAATGTGACATTCGTTGACTTTTCAGGACGTAAAGCATCAATACCCAACAAACGCGCTTGTGTACTGCGGTTGTTGAACAAACCAGACAACTGAATTGTACCACCCACGAAAGCGGCTTGTGTGGATTGCGAATAAATCTGATGCAAAGAAGGAGCGCGGAAACCATTTGAAACCGAACCACGAATAACGACTTTGTCATCTGCAAATTTGTATCGAGAAGATATTTTACCGACGTTGGCATTGCCGAAGTCACTATATCGCTCCGTTCTACCAGTGACGTTAATAAGGAACTCTTTGGTGATATCGTAGCTCAAATCGAGGTATGCGCCGATGTTGAAACGTGAGTTTGTACCTGCATTAGCTTGGTCAAAACCTGGAAAAGAGTTGGCACCTTCTGACTTGTAAGAAGCGGTGTCACCAGCTACAATCGTGTAAGATTCTGAACGCGCCTCTGCACCGAAGGCAATACTGAATTGGTCAGTGATGGATTTAGAAACGTCTAAGTTGCCAACGAGGTGTTTGAAACCGTACCCACCCGGTCTGAAACGCGTTGGGCTTGATACGCCAAGACCACGATTGACCGTGTTATCAACCACATAAGATTGTGAGTTGCCACCTGTTGTCAAACTAACATCGCTTTTCCAACCGTTTGTTTCGTTTTTAGCACCGATTGTAGCGTTATAGTCCAATAAATCACCTTCAAAAGTTGGTACATATCCGATATAACCTTTATAGATATTCACATCGTCGGTCGGGAAAGCCAATGTGGCTGGTGTGATAAAGTTGAACCCACCGTAATCAGTCGTTTTGTGCAACAAACCACGGTCTTGCCGCCAATAAGGGACACGGAAATTGGCAAAACTTTTTACTTTTTTAGAAACCATAGCAGCATTGGCATAGATTTCAGTGTTTTCGGTCAATTTCAGACCACCGTTGATGAGGAATTTAGCGGCTGTTACGTCACCTGTACCGTTGATATTGTTACCTGTTGGGTATTTTGCAAGGTAGGCTTTTATTAATTGGTCTTGTGCGCCGCCGCCACCATCGCCAAAAGTAGCAATTTCAGTGGGTACATCAATTTTTGTTGAACGCACTGCGCTGCTGTTTTGGTTGAATGCCAAAGTGTAATTCACATAACCTTTGCCACCCAAATTGCTGCCACTGTTGTAAGAAACGCCATAGTTGCCACCATAGCCATTGCCTGGTATCTCAGTTTCGACATCTAAACCATTTGAAGTAGTTGTACCTGCATTGATGGTTAAAGAAGAATAGTCATATTTATCCTTCAAAATAACGTTCATGACACCTGCAATCGCATCAGAACCGTATTGAGCCGAAGCACCATCCCTCAGTATTTCGACCCTTTTGATGGCATCTTGTGGAATTGCAGACAAGTCTACACCTGTTTCACCACGACCTGGAGAAAATTGAACATAAAGCAAAGAACTCAAGTTTTTACGTTTGCCATTGATAAGAATCAAAGTACGGCTGGGGCCCATATTGCGAATTTCCCAAGGGTCAAGCAAGGTTGTTGCATCATTAACGGGCGTATTGACCGTGTTGAAGGACGGGACACGGTACTGCAACGCTTTATCAAAAGACGGTTGACCCGTTGCGATTAAGTCCTTTGCACCTAAAATGTCAATAGGCAAGGGTGAGTCTGTTACTGTACGTTGTGTATTACGGCTACCCGTAGAGATGATAACTTCACTCAATACATTGTCCGATACTGTCAAAGTCACGTTTAAAACGCCCGAAGCTGGTATAGCAACCTCTTGAGTCGTGTAGCCAATAGATGACAATACCAAGGTTGTTGCACCTGCTGGAGCTGAAAAACTGAATTTACCCTCGCCATCAGTTTGCGCGCCTGTTGTAGTACCTTTAACGACGACACTAACACCGGGTACTCCGCCATTTTTGTCGGAAACAGTGCCTGAAATGGTCATTTGTGCCATCATATTGGATGTAGAGAAGAGTAAGCCTACTATTGTTAGTAGGGATTGAATTGTTTTTTTCATACAAAAAGTGTTTGATTTTAAAGTTATTAATAAAGTTATTTGATCAAAGTAAATGCAAAACTAAATGTTAATGCGAAAATTCGCTGAATTATCACATAAAATAATCAATTACTTTATAAATATTTGGTAACACTCGACCTTATAACATTTTAATTGTTAGATACTGCTTTTTACCTTTATTTAATTTTCCAAGTGACCTCATGTTTTAAAATAAAATTAGGGCAACTGAAAACCCCATTGAGGTTTCGGTTGCCCTAATTTTGTAGTAAATCTTTATTATTTTCCTATTAATGTATCTTTTTTTTAACACTGGCTCTAATGATAAGCCGCAAAGCTTGGTCATAAGTCACATAACTCCAAACCCAGTTAATGAAAACAAAAACCTTATTTTTGACACCGATTAAAGAAGATAAATGGACAAAAAGCCAAACAAACCAAGCAAATATCCCTTGAAAACGCCAAAAAGGTAGGTCAACCACCGCTTTATGCCGCCCGATTGTTGCCATTGAACCCAAATCCCGATAACGAAAGGCTTTAGTTTTTTCACCTTTTGAGAGTGCTTTAAAATTAGCGGCCACTCGTTTTGCCATTTGTATCGCTACTTGTGCCACTTGGGGATGCCCCTCAGTATATTTGGCGTCATTCATATAAGCGATGTCGCCAATTGCAAAAATATTATCTGAACCTTCAACTTGACAAAACGTATTGACTTTCAATCGTTTACCCCGTACCAATACTTCGGCAGGTAGCCCTTTGACGGCATTTCCAATGATACCAGCCGCCCATATGACTTTTTTTGCTTTGAGTGAACCACCACTTTTCATCGTCACCGTTTCGCCGTCATAATCAGTGACATAATCGCCAAACATAATTTTTACGCCTAATTTTTCAAGGAAAACTTTTGCTTTGGCACTTGCACTGTCACTCATTGTATTCAATATACGGTCACCGCCTTGCACCAAAATAATGTCCATTTGCCTATAATTCAGTTCTTTGTATTCTTTTGGCAAAATATTTTCACGCATTTCAGCCAAGGATCCCGCCACTTCAACCCCTGTTGCACCACCCCCGACAATAACCACATCCATCAGTTTGTCGCGTTCGGCAAGGTCTTCAGTCAGCAAAGCGGCTTCGTAATCCTCTAAAATAGCATTGCGTAGATACAAAGCCTCACTGACCGATTTCATAGGAATTACATTGTCCATCAAGCGTTGATTACCAAAAAAATTGGTATCCGCACCGACTGAAAGGATTAAATAATCGTATTTCAATCGTCCTTTATCGGTCATAATATAGTTTTCAGAAGGAAAAACCTCTTGCATTTCAGCGACTCTAAAAAAAACATTATTGGCTTTCTGAAACGCTTTCCGAAACGGAAATACAATACTCGATGGCTCTAAACCCGCCATAGCGACTTGATAAAAAAGCGGTTGAAATTGGTGATAGTTGTTTTTATCCACCAACACAACTTGATAAACCGTATTAATAAGTTTACTTGCAAAGGTCAAACCCGCAAAGCCACCGCCGATAATGACAATGCGTTTATAACCTGCATCTGGAATATTTAAAGGCATATTTTTAAATTAGGAATTAGGAATTAGAAATTATAACGGAGCTATATATTTTATGGTACAACAACACGACGATGTACCAAGAGATACAACTCTTTTTAGATTTACTCATTTGAAAATGGTTTTCCTAAAATAATAGAATTAAATTATTCATAACCAATGTTTTATATTTTTCACTTTTCGTCTTTCACTTTTCATTGAGTATAGAATATTATTTCGATTCTGATAACACGTTTCTGGAACTTTTAAAGCTCCACGAATGTAAATGTCGTTCAATAAAATAATATTTGGTAGAAAATGTTAGTACATACTTTAAAGCGGCAATATACTTTTCCCAAAAATCTAAAATTAGGCAGGCGATAATCATCAACTACCCCTCAGTATTTCCCCATTTTTTTAACATATTTCAATAGACAACTTCCTGTTTTTCAAAAGAAATAATAGATTTACAGCCTTAAACAAAACCTACTATTTATGAAAATAACCAACGTAGAAGCTTATTGGCTTCGCTGCCCAATACCTCGTGAAAAACAACACAAATCGGATTATGGTCTACTGACCGATTTCGATATGACTCTCGTGGTGGTCACCACCGATACAGGACTTCAAGGCTTCGGAGAAGCAAAGGCAGCAGTGGGTTCTTCGGGTGTATGTGCCTCGATTGTTACTTGTGTTGAAAAAGAACTAAAACCCTTGCTAATCGGTCAAGATGCCCGCCACATCTCTCGCATTTGGGAGCAAATTTACAATGGCACACGTGATCATTATGCCTTATCGCGCGGTCGAAAATTTCCGATTTTAGGGCGCAGAGGTTTGACGATTTCTGCTATGAGTGGCATTGATACAGCCTTGTGGGATTTAAAAGGCAAGGCTTTAGGTGTGCCTGTTGTCGAATTATTAGGCGGTGCGTGTCGGGACAAAATGCAAGCCTACGCCAGTGGTGGTTGGGCAAATGCAGACAAAATCGGTGAACAACTGAGGGGGTATGTCTCAAAAGGTTTTCAAGGTGTGAAAATGCGGGTCGGTGTCATGGATGAAACCGTAAAAGAAAGCATAAAACGCGTGCAAGCGGCACGTGAAGCACTTGGCGACGACATAAAATTGATGACCGATGCCCACGGCACGTTCAGCGTACCCGAAGCCAAACAGTTTTGTAGAGGCGTTGAGGATTGTAATTTGTATTGGTTTGAAGAGCCTATCAGCCCCGATAACCGCCACGGCACAGCCGAAGTAAGAGCTTCAACTGCTATTCCGATTGCCGCAGGAGAAAGCGAATACACCGCTTTTGATGTGCGTGATTTGATTGAAGTCAGGGCATTAGATGTCGTTCAGCCCGATTCTGCCATCATCGGTGGCATTACGGAGGCGATGCGGGTAGCACATTTGGCACACACCTATCAACTCGAATTAGCACCGCATTGTTGGGGTTCCGCCTTTTCATTTATGGCGGGCGTAAATGTGGCATTTGCCGCCCCTGCTGCGGTGGTCATTGAGTTTTCTTTGGGCGGCAACCCGATGATGTATGATTTGGTGAAAGAAAAAATTGAAGTCATAGATGGCATGATAGAAGTCCCCAAAGCCCCAGGTTTGGGGCTAACACCCAACTGGGATTTTGTAAACGAATTTAAACAATAGCTATGAGCCGTCAGCTATCAGCAAATTTAGCTCATAGCTGACGGCTCATAGCTCAAAACTAATTAATCATGGTAAGAGCAGTAAAAATAAATCATGTTGCCCTCGTGGTCAGTAATCTGGAAGCGGCTTGTGCTTTTTATGAAAACGAACTGGGCTTGATACCGCTACCCGCCTTTTTATTCGACTATCCGACCGCCTTTTTTAAGTTCAATGAGGAACAACAATTGCACCTCACGGAATGGGACGACACCTATTCTTTCAGGGGTCACGTGTGCGTTCAAGTGGATGACATCAACGCTATTTTCTTCAGAATGAAGGCGTTAGGGGTGATTGACATCAGACCATGGGGTAAAGTAAGGCAGCTACCCGATGGGGCGATACAGATGTTTGTACGCGACCCTTCGGGCAATTTGGTCGAATTGTCTTCTGTACCAGGCAGCTATATTGACCGGGCTATTTTTGAAGATGAATTGTATCAAGCGGGTATTTATGTATCTGGGCGCAATGATTTCAGGGGTTATAAGTCTGAAAATGCGACATTGTACCACAGTAAGGAATGATAAATGATGAATGGATAGGACTTACAACATCTTGATTTTCAATTATTTAATTAAAAATACTGAGGGGTATCTACCAACATGAAAAACGTATTGCTATTAGAAACCATTGCCGATGAGGCATTAGACTTACTCACCAATGCCGAAAATATCACAGTTTTCACCGCTTATGGCGATGAGCCTATGGCAAAAATTATGGCAGAAAACCCCATTCATGCCGTCATTACACGAGGCAAAGGGCAACTGAATAAGGCATTAATGGTGGCTTGTCCCGATTTGGAAGTGGTCGCACGCTGCGGCGTTGGGTTGGACAATGTGGACGTAAAAGAAGCAACAGCACGTAAAATAAAAGTCGTCAATGCCCCAGGTTCAAACGCTGCAACGATTGCCGAGCATACCCTTTCATTGATGCTGATGTTACAACGCAATCTATATCAATCCATCAACGACGTGAAAGCAGGAAATTGGGAGGCGCGCAATCATTTTCAAGGCGATGAACTCAATGGTAAGACTTTGGGCATATTGGGTTTGGGCAATATCGGTCAAAAAGTCGCTAAATTGGCAGATGCTTTTGGTATGAATGTCATTTATTGGAATAGAAGTAAAATTCAAAACGACTATAAATTTGCATCTTTTGAAGACGTGCTTAGGCAATCCGATATTATCTCTCTACACCTATCTTATACGCCAGAAACACATCATTTGATTGATGCCCCCGCTTTTGCGCTGATGCAGCCTCATGTAATATTGATTAATACAGCACGTGGAACAATTGTTAATCAAGCTGTTTTGTATGAAAACTTAGCAAATAAAACAATTGCAGGTTTTGGCGCAGATGTTTTGGCAGTAGAACCGCCTTCGCCAAATGACCCATTATTGGCTCACCCCAAAGCACTCATCACGGCACATGTCGGCAGCCTTTCAGCCACAACTTATACCCACATGTGTGTCTCGACTGTCCAAAATGTATTGGCTATTTTAACGGATAAAGCACCGCAAAAGGAGAGTGTTTTTAATCGAAAAGAATTAGAATAGGTGTGTTTACAAACACCCTGTTCGGGGAATTTTTAAAATTCCCCGAACATAGATGCTGTTCAAAAACATACTATTTGGAAGACAAAATTATTCTACTTTCATCACCCCATTCATGATTCGCCAATGCCCTGGAAACGTACAAACATAGGGGTATAAACCCGCTTTTGCAGGAGCTGTAAAACGCAAACGGATTGTTTCATCAGGATTCACTAAGGCAGATGAAAACAGAATATCAGGGATATTCGGCACATAGTTTTTTGAAGCCCCATCGGGGTCAGTGATCATTTTATCCGCCGCTTTGCCAATTTTTTCAAGCGATTTGGGTTTGCCTACCACAAAATTGTGTTGCATCGCATCGGGGTTTTCAAAAACAATTTCAACCGTTTTTCCCGCTTTTACGGTAAAGTTTTTCACATCAAACTGCAACATTTCACGGATAGATTTGATTTTTACCGTTTGTACTGAGGGGTCATTTTCCTCTTGTTTTTTCAAAATATCCCAAGACTGCATCAAGCGGGTCAAACGGTCTTTATTTACGCCAGAAGTAGAAGCTAAAAGGGTATTCAAATACGTCTTTTCGCCTACCGAAACAGTAACTTTTTTCTTATAATTCCACCCTTCGCCGATGCTTTTTAAAACAGAATTGAAGCCTTGTGCATCTAATTTTTGCGCTTTTTTGAGATAATCAACAACCGTAGAAATGGATGCAACAGACGCATGACTCCGAACAGCTTTGGCTAAAACATACTGCGTCATGCTTTGAGATAGGGCAACATTGACCTTTTTCGTCAACATATTATTTGTTTCGCTGCCTTCACCAATCGTATTGGCTTTATCCACGGTTGCCGTAAAAGTATATTCTCCTGTTTGTTCGCCTGTAACAGCAATATTACCCGTCCAAGGCCCATTATTACTTTTTGTAATTGTCACTGTTTCACCCGATTTGACCCCCTCAGTATGTACGTAACTCACCATGTCTATCAACTGTCCTTTACCTTCAAAACGAATATCCAAAGGCAAAACCGTACCTTTTGGCACTGCCACACCGCCTTGATTGGTTACGTCAATAGAAACCGTTATACGTTCACGCGGTGTTGGATTGGCGGGTTCAATTTTGATATTGCTCACCACCAAATCGGGTTTATTCGGAGAAGTGACGGTTGTTTTATCCTCTTTTTTAGGCATCATAGCTGCGTGGTCGTGATGTTCGGTGCTGTGATTCTCTGTTGTTTTAGCACTATTGGCAGTCTTTGCAATTTGTTGATTCAATACTGTATTCAATATTTTACCTTCATTTTTAGCTAAAATACAGGCATACGCATCGGGTAACCACCAATCATTGATGTCTTTTGAGTTTTCTAATGACTGTAAAACAACGTTTTCAGTTTGCTCTGTTAAAGGCATTTCACTCAACGCCAAAAGCGTATTCAACACCACAAGCGGCTCTTTATCTGCCAAAAGATTATTTTTTATAATAAAACCAACCCCCTCAGTATTGCGTGGTAAAATCTGAATAGCCGTTTTCCGAACGCCTGAACAAGGGTGTTTTGTCGCTTCAAAAACGGCTTTTAAAGCATCGCCTTCAAGGGCATTTAGACCTTTTAAAATCCAAAGCGCATGAATAGCTGGCGCATTTAAACCGATTTCGTCAACAGATTTATCATTTATCAAAGCCAATAATTGGGGTACTATGTCCTTTTGATTACGCTCAACCAAAAGCCTTTGGGCATGGAGTCGCCAAAACAAATTCGTGTTTTTAAGCGCAGCCAACAAGTCTTGCGGTTTGTCTTTTGACAATGTAATCGGTTGATATGTAGGGGCTTCGTTCCAACCTACTCGATAAATACGGCCATGTGTAAAGTCCCGTAAATCGGTTTCATACGCATTACCTGATCCCATTACAAACCCTTCAGGACGTGGATTGTGTTGAATAATGAAGCTATACCAATCGGCAACCCATACTGCACCGTCGGGACCCACTTCTGCAAACACAGGTGAAAACCATTCATCTGCGCCAGCCAAAAGATTGAACCCCTCCTTATCGCTGTAATTTGTGCCATTTTTAGTCAATATATTTTGATGCAAAACATGCCCCGTCGGTTCAGCAACAAAAGCAATATTGTTCCAATATTTTTTTGGAAAAGCCCTTGCCGTATAAACATTATGTCCAGCAGCAGCCGTAAAACCGCCAAAAACATCCACTTGACGCACCTTATGTGTAATGGTTTTCATGTCTTTATGGGTGTCTGTGCTGCGGCTGCCATTGTCCACGCCATTCGCAGAAGGGTAGTAGTGATTGGGTATTGCCATATACCAACCGTGTGCATTATTAGCCGTTGAGCCAAAAACATCGCCTGATTCATTGAAACCCAAGCCCCAAGTGTTGTTCGAGGTGCTTGTTATGTATTCCAATTGACTGCCATCAGGTTTGAAACGGAAAAAACCTTGACCAAATTTAATCGTATCGATATTGTTACCCACCACACCTTTAAAACCAGAATAACCGACACTGCCCCACAACCAATTGTCAAAACCATAATGCAAATTTGAGGGTCCTGCATGGGTATCAAATGTACCAAAACCTGTAAAAAGCACTTGTTTCACATCGGCTTTATCGTCGCCATCGGTATCTTTCAAAAACACCATATCAGGTGCTTGCGACACCACCAAACCGCCATTGCTGAAAACCATACCTGTTGGAATACTTAAACCCTCGGCAAAACGGGTAAATTTATCGGCTTTGCCGTCCTTATCGGTGTCTTCACAAATGAGGATATAATCGCTGCCGCCTGTCGGTTTGCGCTCATTCGGATAGTCTTTTGTGATGAGTACATACATCCTGCCCCGCTCATCCCAAGAGAAAGCAATGGGGTGCATTACATTGGGTTCAGCTGCAAAAAGAGACATATTAAAATCAACAGGCACTTGAATGTGCTTCATGGACTCCTCGGGTGACAAAGGGTCTTGCCGATATTGGATGCCCGTCCGCTTTTCATAATTCGGCAATTTGGCTTCTCGATACTTAAAGGGTGCAGGTTTCAAAGCGGCGTGCGCTTGACGCGCCGCATCATCAACCGCCCAAAGGATACCCCTCAGTATCAAGGCATGAAAATCTTCATTTTGCCATGTATTGTCATCATGTCCATAAGCGGTATAAAAAACGCGACCCTTGCCGTAGCTGCGTGTCCAGGTATAAGGTTCTGTTTTAGTGTTCGGTTTGTCCTTCAATTGGTCTGCTTTTATCTCTCTGACTGCTAAAATATTGTTATCTGCTTGCAATTTGGTGTGCAAATAGGTCTCATCATAAGCCCTAAACGATTTCAGACCTGCCATAATCGGGTGTTCGGGCTGCACCGTTTTTGTTTCAATCGTATCCTTGGTATGCCGCCAAAACTGCCCACCAACCATTTTGACGTATTCACTCGAATTGCGGAAACAATAAGAGGCACAATGAATCGGTAAAACACCTTTTCCCGATGCCACATACGCCAATAAATCCTTTTCTACTGAGGGGGGTATGCTATCCCAATTGGCATAAATCATCAAGGCATCGTATTTATTCAAGTTGGCTGAATTGATGTCCTCCAATTTATCGGTATAAGTGAAATTAATACCTTTATCACCTAATGCTGCCATGATTGACGGCACCCGTTCTATGGGTCGGTGATGTCCATTGTCTCCTAAAAAAAGGATTTCAAGGCGACGGGCTTTTTGCGCTGTGGCTGAAAAAGCAGTTATTAATATGAAGAGAAAGAGTAGTTTTTTCATTAAAAATCAATTAGTTAGTCGTAAAAAAGAAGTAAAAATATTTGTTCTTATCACATAGTTAGATAGAATTTTTCACATAGATGCGCATAGATTTTTCATCTAAAAAACTATGTGCATCTATGTGAAAAATTCTATCTAACTATGTGATAAGAACATTATAAAGAAGCCTGTTTAAAATCAGGCAAATATAAAATTTTGCCGCCTTGCATAGCCGATTCATGCGCCAAAATACCGACCGAAGTCCAGTTTGCCGATTCCCAAGCATTGGGGAAAGGGTCGCGGTCTTCTATCAAAGCCATGATGAACTCATGTGCCAAATGCGGATGCGAACCACCATGACCTGCACCTTGGACGAAACTTAAATGCGTATTTTCAGCGACATCATACACGCCTTTTGTCGTAAATTGTTGGATGCCTTCAGGCAATAAATGGGCAAAATCGGGTACAGCTACCCGTTTTGGTATTTCATGTTCCTCTTTCTTAGCCGTATGAATCACCGCATCTTCGCCTTCAATAAGGGGCCATTCAAACGATTTTTTAGTGCCATATACCTCAAAACTCTCTCGATATTGACGCGCTAAATCGAATAAAGAACGATAAACATATGCACTTAAATCGCTGTCTTTGAACTTAATATGTGCTGATTCAACTGAAAAAGGTGAATTATGAATTTTAGCTAATTCTTCCCGTATCGTACCTGAACCAAAGCACGACACATATTCCGCCTCCAGTTTCAACAAACCTGCAACAGGACCGACACAATGTGTCGCATAGTGCATCGGCGGCAAACCGGGCCAATAATCGGGCCAGCCATCCATGTCTTGTTGGTGCGAGGCTTTTAGGAATTGCACTTTGCCCAATTCCCCTTTTTCATAGAGTTCTTTGACGAATAAAAACTCGCGGCTGTACACCACGGTTTCCATCATCATGTATTTTTTGCCCGACTCTTTGCTCAATTTCACGATTGTCATGCAATCCTCTACGGATGTCGCCATGGGTACGGTGCAAGCTACGTGTTTACCCGCTTTTAAGGCTTTAATGGTCTGTTCTGCATGATTGGGAATGGGCGAATTGATATGTACCGCATCAATAAGGGGGTCTTTGAGCAGTTCATCATAATCCGTATAGCGTTTTTCTATATTGAACGCATCACCTATTTTGTTCAAATTGGCTTCATTGCGTTGGCAAATAGCATACATATTCACATGCGGATGGCGTTGATAAATGGGGATAAATTCTGACCCAAAACCCAATCCAACGATTGCAATGTTTATTTTTTTCATCATACTTGTTGTTTATAAATTGTCAAATTTTTGATTTTAAAAAGACCCGCTCGGCTGACACGAATTTCACAAATTACACGAATTAACTTTTTAAAATCTGGATTACAAAAAAGAATAAAAAAAAACAATTCGTGTAATTTGTGAAATTCGTGTCAACCAATTTTTTTAAAATAAGCGTTTCTATCCAAAAATCACTCCCTCAGTATTTAGAGTAATTTTTTCAAATATTTTATGCTGTCCTCCATCAATTGCGTTTCTGATTCAAACATTTGTCGCCAAATATTAGCGGCTGCCAATTTCATACTAAACGCTTCAATACTTACCATGCCTTTATAATCCATTGATTTCAAAGTTTTTATAATTTTTTCAAAATCAATATGCCCTTTGCCGACGGTACTTCTATCGTTTTCAGACAATTGCACATGAACGAGGTACTCACCACATTTTTCAATAGCGGCGGCAATGTCTTTCTCCTCAATATTGGCATGAAATGTATCGAACATGATTTTACAATTCGGGTGATTCACGTTTTTGACAAACCGAAGCATATCGTCTGTACACGTAAAAAGATAAGTCTCAAAACGGTTCAGATATTCGATGCCCAAAGTGATATTTTTAGTCGCCGCATATGCCGATAAAGCGCGGATATGCGTTACGCCATATTGCCATTCTTCCTCGGTAGCGGGTTTGCCTGTAAAAACACCCAGAGCGGAGTGAATGGGCCCCATCAGCAAGGTTGCGCCTATAATTTCAGCACAATCTAATGCTTTTTTATTGTTTTCTAAGGCATGAACGCGCATAGCAGCGTCCATACTGAGGGGGTTGGCATCGGGCCCATTGATGGCAACGGCGAGGCGGTGTAAGCCCAAATCGTCTAATTTTTGTCGCCAAACGTGCCAATCATCAGGGTTTAAGTTAAAAATAGGCACTTCTACCGCATCAAAACCTAATGCTTTAATTTGGTCTAATACAGGAAAAAGCGATACATCAATATCCGTTCCCCACAACAAAAGGTTCATTCCGAGCTTCATACATATTATTTTTGAACAAAATTAGAACTTAGAAATTACCTAAAAAAGGCATTTTTTTACTACTTTTGACTGTATTTTGATATTTATTTTTTAATAAACTAAAATTACTGTTAATATTCAGTAAAAGATAAAATGAAACCTTTACTTAAAAAATCGCTCGAAAGTCTGAATCAATCCTATATTGTCAGGACGTTGAAAGAACCGCATTTCGACCCCAACTGGCATTTTCACCCACATTTTCAACTCTTTACAGTGATTGAAGGCACAGGGACGCGTTTCATTGGTGACGATATTCGGCATTTTGAAGCAGGTGATACTGTTTTTTTAGGGCCCAATATGCCGCATTTATGGCGCAGCGACCGCGCTTATTTTGAGCGTAATTCGACTTTGCAAACCCAAGGCATTGTCGTCTATTTTACAGAAGACTTTTTAGGGAAAGATTTTTTTGAAAAACCTGAAATGTATGATTTGAAACAACTCCTGATAAAAAGCCGACAGGGTTTAGATGTCCAAAATAACATGAGAGAAGCCATGGCAGAAGGCTTAAAAGAATTGGAGACGATGAGTGGTTTCGATGGGATATTAAAATTACTTTCAATGTTGCATACATTAGCACAATCAAATGATTATCAATCTATTACGAGTATAAACTATGAAAATACGCACAAAATATCAGAAACAGAACGCATGCGTTTAGTGCATGAATATGTAATGAAACATTATAAAGAAAAAATCAGTTTGTCAGAAGTGGCAGGCTTGGCTAACATGGCAGAAGCAGCTTTTTGTCGCTATTTTAAAAGTCGAACCAACAAGACTTTTTCAGAATTTGTCAGTGAGATTCGCATCGGACAGGCTTGCAAATTATTGATGGATACCAAAATGTCTATTGCTCAAGTGTGTTATGAAAGTGGTTACAATACTGTATCCAATTTCAATGCTCAATTTAAGTTTATGAAAGGCAAAAGCCCGAAGCAATACCAAAAAATGTATGTTCAAAATTGACCCCCTCAGTATTTTGATATTTTGTAGCGATAAATATAGGAAGTCTCAAAATTTTCTAAACTCAGGCACTTGATTTAAACACCATTTGGCACATAATCAGGCATTATTTATAGGTTTATAGCAACCATACCGAGAATATAATGCAATATTACAGCGAAGGAAATGAAAATATATAAATGTAGGCAATGTAACGCTCATATCGTATAATTTAAGAAGTTGCTCTAAACTCAAACACAGAGTAAAAATGGTGGAAGACTATTTTCTATTGAAAATGCCTCACGAGAAAATAATTCTTAAAACAATAAAGTTATTAAATTGAGAATGATGCCCAATTTGATTTTTTCTACGAATCGCCCTAACTCACCGTCTAAACCCACATTTCGAACGAACTTAAAGTAAGCAAAAAAGAGTTTTACTATAAACTAAAAACGAATGATTTTGAAACAACCTCTATATATCGCCGCATTACTCTCTTTTTGTATCAGTTGCTCACAATGTGGCGGTGTGTCCCAAGCCGAAGAAGCGATTGCGGAAGCCTGTAAAGATGGCTCTATGTCTGTCGAAGAAATAGCAAATGTAGCTGCTACATTACGTGATAAAGACAAACGCAAATACCACAGTGATGCTTCTGTGATGTCATATATCAAAGAACACTCAGGTTGTTTGACTGCGCAGAATAAGCCCAAACAGACCCCCTCAGTATCAGACGCTCAAAAACCTGTATATAATGTGTTCATCGAAAACTCAATGAGTATGGATGGCTATGTACGCGGCAATACCGATTTCAAAAATGCGATTTATGGCTTTTTATCTGATATTTTATTGAAAACCAATGGTATTACGGATACGATGAAATTGTTTTATATCAATTCTCAATTGATACCTTTTAAACCCGATTTGACTGATTTTATCGAAAAACTCAACCCTTCTACTTTTAGTGAACGTGGGGGAGAGAGGGGAGCTTCAGATATCCACAGCGTGTTAAAAACAGCTTTGGGTGCGACGAGCAAAGGACAAGTCGCTATTTTCGTTTCTGATTGTGTCTTTTCGCCTGGACGCGGAAAAGGAGCAGAAGATTATTTGGTGAATCAAAGTATAGGTATTAAGCGCACTTTCTCGGATTTTATATACACGAATCCAGATTTGGCAACGGTGGTTATTAAGCTCAATTCTGAATTTGATGGCACGTATTATGATTTCAATAATGGAAAACATCCTTTAAAATCTCGCCGACCTTATTATATTTGGCTTATTGGCAAATACGACCATATTCAAAAACTGCGTGACCAAATTGATATCAAAAAAATAAGGGGTGGCTTCGAGGATTTCTATGCTTTTTACCCCCTCAGTATAGCAACATCACCCAGCTATCGCGTTTTAAAAATCAATAAAATAGGGTCATTTGAATCTGACCGCGAACACCCACAAACGCATATCATCAACGCTCTGGCGGAATCACGCGAACGCAATGCAGGGCAATTTCGTTTTGCTGTGGGCATTGATTTAACAAAATTAGGTTTAGCGGAATCCTTTCTGACAACACCTGAGAATTATAAATTAAATAGTGACAAATACACGCTTACGGTGGAAGCCATAACGGATAAAGAACGGCAAGCAGACCCCAGTCTTTCAAAATTGAGCCATAAACTGCTGATATCTACCAACGATTTACAACCCACAACCCTTGATATTTCACTCATCCGAAAGATGCCTCAATGGATTGAGGACAGCCATTCCACAAACGATGTCAACCAAACGGGGGATGAATTGAAACGAACGTATGGTTTTCGTTCGCTTGTTCAAGGTGTGGCAGATGCCTATAGTTCTTCGGCAAAAGGACAAGACGATTACTTTAAAATTCATATTTCTATCAAAAAATAATTAGAACTGTTTTAAAACCTAATACGCACTGTTTCTCGCTACGCTCGAAAAGCGTGCTTTGATATATTTCTTTCGGAGCGAAGCTAATTTTTATGCTTTTCGCTTG
>JANOAU010000129.1:0-59033 GCA_031411275.1 Saprospiraceae bacterium
TTGCGTTTGGGTATGACGGAAGGCAAAAGAGACCGTGTGCAATACATCAGCCCCGAAGAAATAGTGAGTATCCAGACGACGGAGGGAAATTTGGAAATTTTGAATGATTGGCTGTATTGGAATGGGCATCCTTTGCTTTGAAAGCGCCCCCTCAGTATGCAAGAGTTTTTTTTTATATTAAACATTCAAAAACATATAGTAGCATGAAAAAAACAGCTCGAATTTACGAAAGTGCAGCATTAGACGAATTTGGCTCACTTGAAAATCCAGAATTAACAGCCATTGTAGAAAAGAAAATGCTGTTGGCAGCTAAAATTTATGAAACCCTGCAAACGCAGAATATAAGCAGCCGAACATTTGCAGAACGCCTCAATATTAGCCCGTCGCTTGTTACAAAGTGGCTAAGCGGGCAACACAATTTTACAGTAGATACCCTTGTGAAAATTGAACGCATTTTGGGTATTGAATTGTTGAATGCAGAAAAAATTGCCGCTTAATTGTTGAAATCATTAAGGAACATTTGAGACATTGTCTCCACACGACGGAGACAATTAAGTTGGATACCCCCTCAGTATTCATAATAAAATCTATCAAAAATGGCAAAAAGCACATCCATAAAAATACCAGAAGACGTAAAAGCAGCTATTCTACAACGGGTACAAGCCTTTAACAAGGCGCACAAATCGCCCTTCCAAATCGAATTTAAAGGTAAATATTGCTATTTATCAAAAATCAGTTGGAGAGAGCCGACTAAATTAGGTCGCTTGACATGGACAGGCGATATAGATAAATGGACTTTTGATGTCTATAAATACAGCAGTGAGTTTTATGACCCCAATGAATATATGTTCCCAGGTCGAGAGGATTTAGACGGCACAATTGAGGGTGCAATGAGGGCTGGTTTTAAATTGTATCCCTAAATCACCCCTCAGTATCAATGCGTTAAATTCATGAAAAGAGTCACATCATACGTCCATTCAGGACGATATCTATTTAAAAAGGTCTCATGGCCCGCTTCTGGATAGACGCTCATGGTTTTTTTATCGGTTTTTAGATTTGCGAAAATTTCGCTTATTTCTGCTTCACTGACCGTTTCATCTTGACTACCATACATCAAAAGCGTTGGACATGTTACCGCTTTCGCATATTCAATCGGATTGTGGCCGAATGCCCAAAAACCATTCTGCACGCCGCCCCAAAACACTAAAAGTCCTGCTAATGGGAAAGACGGCACATTCATTCTATTCAGTCTTGCGGCAGTCGTCGCATACATGGAACCAAAAGGAAATTCTAAAATGATACCTTTCGGATGCATTTGATAATCATGTTCTGCTTTCAAAATAGCCACTGCTCCCATAGATGTACCAAAGAGATAAATATCCGTTTCGCCTCTCAGTTTCACATAATCAAAAGAGGATTTGACTTCTTCCGCTTCCATAAATCCCACTGTCGTTTGTAAGCCTTCAGAATCGCCCGCTCCCATAAAATCCATAATCAACGCATCGTAGCCCATTTGCAAAAAAACCTCTACCCTATTCAACATCATGGATTTTTCGCCACTAAAACCATGAAAGAAAATCACTGTACCTTTTTTTTCAGACGCCTTTTGAAGCACACTTTCTGACCGAATCCACCAGCCTTGAAGGCGTTTATTGCTCTCAATCGTCACCGCTTCATACACCCAAGGTGGAAACAATGTCGTCCGTGGTTTAGGATTATCAATACCAAAAAACACCGTTTTAAATTTACCCCCTATCGAAAGTTCCTTAACATCCTTTGTTCTTTCTATGTTGCTTTCTGTCAAATGTGTTAACTTATAAGCCTGAAAAAAGGCAATGATGTTCAGGAGTATGAATACCCCGGTCAATGCTTTGAGGGCTTTTCGAATGCTTTTTCTTTTGATATGAATATTACGAATCATTGACTATTACTTTTGTTGTTTTTACTGAGGGGTGCTATCTTCATGAAATCCTCTCCCAAAATCTTCTTTAAATAACGTATCAAATCCACTGCATTGTATTTATTAAAACACATCGGCGGTTTAATTTTTATCACATTGTTTTGTGGTCCATCCACGCTGATGAGGATGCCATGAACTGTCATGCGATTCGCCAAATAAGCCGTTTTATCCGTAGCAGGTATTTTCCCTTTTTCAACCAATTCAAAACCTAAAAACAGACCTTCGCCCCGCACATCCCCAATAATTGGGAATTCTGTTTGCAATTTACGCAATTCTGACTTCAAAAACAAGCCTATTTCGAGGGCATTCTCTTGTAAATGCTCCTCTTTTATCACTTTTAGGACTGAAAGACCGATGGCAGATGAAACAGGATTACCCCCAAAAGTGTTGAAATATTCCATACCATTTGCAAAAGCGACCGCCACAGCTTCCGTACAAACGACCGCCGCCAAAGGATGTCCGTTGCCAATCGGTTTGCCCATCGTCACGATGTCGGGAAGGGCATCGTGGAGTTGAAAACCCCAAAAGGTCTTACCGACGCGACCAAAACCCACCTGCACTTCGTCTGCAATACAAACGCCACCTGCTTTACGGACGGAGGCATAGGCGAGTTTCAAATAATTGCTTGGCAAGTCAATTTGTCCACCACAACTGACGATACTTTCAGCGATAAAAGCGGACACACGACGACCTTTTGCCTTGATATTTTCAATCGCTTCGTCAATATGCGCCGCATAACGTGCGCCTGTTTCGCTTTTATCACCTTGATAAAGCCCTCTGAAACTATCGGGCAAAGGGACAATATGCGTGTGTTCGGGTTTGCCTTTGCCGCCTTTGCCATCAAATTTGTAGGAACTGATGTTGATGCAGCCGTTTGTATTGCCATGATAACCGACTTCGAGGGCAATTACATCTTTTTGACCCGTAACGGCTTGTGCCATGCGTAATGCTAATTCATTTGCTTCGCTGCCAGAGTTGACGAAATGTAATATAGACAATTCTTTGGGCAATGTAGTTGCCACTTCTTTAGCAAAATCGAGAATATTGTCATGTAAATACCGTGTGTTTGTGTTTAATACCGCCATTTGTTGCTGTCCTGCCTTCACGACTGAGGGGTGTTCATGTCCAACGTGCGCCACATTATTAACGGTGTCCAAATAACGTCTGCCCGTGTCGTCAATCAAATATTGTCGTTCGCCACGTTCAATTTTCAAAGGTTTTTCGTAAGAAATGCTTAGGCTTTTGCCCAAATGTTTTTTTCTAAAAGCCAATAGCGCTTCATGGCTTGTGGTTTGTTTGGGTTTCAATTGTTTATTTTTAAACAAAACATTGGGGTCAGGTGAAATAGAAGACCATACATGCGCTGTGTTTGGCGAAGCCACACCATCAAAATTGTTTTCGTAACCCATCAAATCCAAAATGAGTTGAAAATGTAGGTGTGGTGTCCAGTTGCCATTTTCATTGGGTTTACCCAATTCACCTATTTTTTTGCCTTTTTTAAACTTTTTACTGAGGGGGGCATTTTCGACGCTGCGTTTACTCAAATGACCATAAAGTGTATAAAAAATGCCTTTTTTATCGTATTTATGCTTTAAAATCAACATACCGCCATAATCTTTATCGGCCGTATTGAAGACAGATGCAACGACTTCACCATCAAAAAGGGCATGTACAGGCGTTTTTTCTTTGTACCAAAAATCAACGCCTAAGTGCATCGTTCTGTATTCATAACCATTGTTGCCCTCCTTTTCAAAGGCTTTTGTGGCATACAAAGGACGCGGTTCTAAATAGCCTCCTGCCAACAATGCATCAGGGTTTTCGGCTTGCAGTTGTTTGATTTTAGACGTGAAAATAGCTGTGTTTTTATATTCTGCATAATTACCTAAAAACAAACTGCCAACACTCAAATCCAGATTATAAACATTTGAAAATGAAAGCGTTGGCAATAAATCTTGGACGCTTAGTGGTTGCGTTGCTGCCCAATCTGAAAAGGCTTTTTGATGCGGAACGGGTGTAAAACCACAGGCAGAGCGGAAGGAAAAGTGAGCGTACTGAGGGGGTATGTTTTTCCATTTAAACAACAAATCCCAAGCCCGTTTTTCACTTATTTGCAAGTATTTATTGTCGGGTTCATCTATTTTGTTGATTGCAGATTTCGTGACACTTATAGCCAAACGCAAAGCAACTAAGGTGTACAACATGGACAATTCACGCTCTTCTAAAGGGAATTTGCTGTGATAACCTGCCACCAAAGGCAAAGCCGATGCTAAAGGGTCGGGTTGTCCCATCATCGCATAAGCCAAGGCGACCGCCAAATCATTGATGGTTTGGGTATAAATTGCATCGCCATAATCTATAACCGCTGATACTGAGGGGGCAACTAAATCATTGGTCACAACAATATTATTATCATTGGTATCATTGTGAATGACGGACTTTCTGAGAGCTTTATATTCTTTTTCAAAATCAACAAATTGGTTTAAATAAAAAGTCAAACATGTTCTTTGTTTGTGATTGATGAGACTAAAATGCTCTTTAATCCAAGCCACTTGTGCGATGTCCCACTGAAAAATACGTGCTGCGAAAGGGTGCGTAAAATTGTTTAAAACGTGTGTTATCTCCCCACATTTTTCTCCCAAACTGAATCTTAAATCGTCTAATTGTGGATTGACAGATGACATTAATCGTCCATTAACCCATTCTAACAAACGCATTTTACGTATTTTATTATCATTATCAAGCAAAGTGAGGTCATTTTCACCTTTTTTCGTTTTAACGATTTTAGGATATAAAAAATTGGGATTTTTACTATCTATATGGAGTAATAGTTTTTGTTGAAAATCAAAATACATATCAGATGTGTCGGTGCGGCTTATTTTTAAGATAAAACTGTCGCCGTTTTTTGTTTTAACTTTATAGTTAAAATCAATTTCGCCCACTTGTTTTTGGGCTGTACCAACGATGCCATAGTGCTGTTCGCACAAGGCTTCAATTTGTTCGTTTGTGAATTCTTGCATGAAAATTAAGTCGTAGAACGGATTTTAACCCGTTAAATTAATAGATATATGATAGGATTGATAGGCTAAAATCCGCCTTATTATTTACGCGTTTTATATTGTTTTACGCTGACGGGTTAAAACCCATTTTACCTTTGATTAACAATTAAAGCCCGTTTTACTTAAAGAATGCGACATTTCATCACCAAACGGTTGTCTTGCCATACATTGTCTGGACTGATATACGTGTCATTATAAGGCATAACGACATTGGCATTGGCTAAAATATCGCGGACAAATTCACTGCAAATATAGTATCGGTTGTCATAACGCTTTGTAATTTTAAACAATATGCGAATCATAATACGAATGATTTCATAATTGTCATAAGGTCGGGTCAATTCATCTAAACCGAAGCTGATGCCGTTGTTTAAGTCCTGTTTACTGAGGGGTATCAATAAATTGGCTAAGGCAATTTGCCCTTTATAGGGCTTCATTTTGCCTTTATAATCGTACAAATATTTGGACAATGGAATCATTCTGACACCATAAAACGGTTCTGCTTCAAGGACTAAAACACGTTGCAACTCCTCGTCTTTGTAAATGATGGCTACGTGACTCCATGTACTTTTAGTCAAACGTTGGATGATACCTGAAAAAAAATAACTGCCTGAACCGAAGAATAAGTCGCCTGTTTTCAGTTCGTCTCTGATTTCTTGATACGAGACGAGGGGCAATTCTGTCAATTCTTTTTTTGTAATACTGGTCGCCATTTTTGTTAGTGGATAGTGAATAGTTTAGAGTGGATTACAGGTTATCAGTGTCTAAAGGATTTTTTTATATTTAGTTTTGCAAATAAAATAAAATAGATAGAGGGTTTGATACTGAGGGGGTGTTTTTTTGTCTTTCTTTTTTTACTATGAAATAATTGATATGTCGCATAGTGCCTAAATTTTGTATGAAATAGTGACTAATTATACCATACTGAAACAAAAGTGGTTTGCCTAATTACAATGTCGCTCACTTTTTTCTGCAAGCAGAAAAAAGCGTATAAATTCAGTTTTTCACTTTCCATTTCGCCTGTTTTTTTTAACTTCACAACTTTTTAAATCATCACATAAATAATTGATAATCAATGAAAAACTATTTGTTATTTGTTATGCTTATCTGTGTAGCAGCTTGTCAAAATCAAGCAGACAAGCCAAAAACGGATATTACAGTAGTACCCCCTGTTTCTACGATTTTTGAAAAATACTATGATGAAAGCATGAGACTTTTCCCCTTTTTGGCGACTGCAAATGGCGTGTCGGCATACAACGACCAGTTTCCTATTGACATCAGCGACAGTTACCGCGATACTTTGAAGCAGTTTTTCAATAAGTATAAAACCATGCTCAATGGAGTTGATACATCTAAATTGTCGGACAAAGACCGCACAAGTTTTGATATTTTGAATTGGGATATTGACCGTTCGCTTGATTTTTTTGCTTTTGCAGACAACCTTATGCCGATTAATCAATTTGATTGTAAAATACTTAGTTTAGGTCAATTAGGCTCTGGCGAAGGGTCGCAACCGTTCAAAACGGCTGCCGATTATGAGGCTTGGCTGCGGCGTATCAGCCATTTCCCTGCTTGGGCAGATACAGCGATGAGCAATATGCGGCGAGGTATGGCGCAAGGCTGGGTCTTACCTAAGTCATTGGTTGTCAAAGTTTTACCACAGCTGAAACCTATGGCTGAAAACCCCACAGCGACGCATCTGTTTTTTCAACCAATTGGCAAATTGACAAAAAACACGACCATTTCAGATGCGGATAAAGCCCGTTTGAAGACAGAATATACTAAAATGGTCAATGAAAATATAAAGCCAACATATAAAAAATTGTATGACTTTATACAAAAAGAATACTTACCCAAAGCAAGGACAACCTCGGGTATATCGACCGTGCCAAACGGTGCTGCCTATTACGCAAGCCTTGTTAAGTTTTATACCACAACCGATATGACGCCTGACCAAATTTTTGAATTAGGGCAGAAAGAAGTGGCACGGATTCGTAGTGAAATGGAAACCGTGAAGGCGCAAGTGGGTTTTAAAGGCGATTTGAAGGCGTTTTTCAAGCATGTTACTGAGGGGGAGGCAAAGCTGCGTCCGTTTACAAAACCCGAAGATGTTTTGGCGAATTTTAATGCCATTCACGAAAAAATGAAGCCTACCCTTGAAAAACAGTTTGAATTAGTACCAAAAACGTCTTTTGAAGTTCGTCGAACTGAAGCGTTCAGAGAAGCATCAGCGAGTGCAGAATACAACCAAGGTAATCCAGAACAAAACCGTCCAGGTATTTTTTATGTGCCAATTCCTGATGTTAAAGCTTACAATCTTTTTCAAGATGAATCTCTTTTTTTGCATGAAGCGATTCCGGGGCATCACTATCAAATCATGCTGCAAGCCGAAGATGCGAAATTGCCAAAATTCCGCCGTTACTTGTGGTACAGTGCTTATGGCGAAGGTTGGGCTTTATATACTGAGGGGTTAGGGAAGGAATTGGGTTTATATACTGACCCGTATCAATATTTCGGGCGTTTGGGTGCCGAGATGCACCGTGCGATTCGCCTTGTTGTTGATGTCGGTTTACATGCCAAAGGTTGGACACGTGAAGAAGCGATAAAATATGACCTCGATAATGAAGCCGATTCAGAAGCCAATATTATTGCAGAAATTGAGCGTTATATGGCGATTCCAGGTCAAGCCTTATCTTATAAAGTCGGCGAACAGAAGATTTTACAATTGAAAAAGGAAGCGATGGACAAACTTGGGACAAAGTTTGATATTCGGAAATTCCACAACGCAGTACTGGAAGACGGCTGTGTACCATTGGCAATTTTGGAGAAGAAGATGGCTCGATTTATTGAAACAAATAAGTAAAAAGATTGATGAATATTGATTGATGAATGCTTATTTTTAGTGGAATAAGCATTCATCAATCAATATTCATCAATAAAAATAAAGTTTATGACCAAACAAGAAAAAGCAAACAACATAGCAAGCATACTCGAAGAGTTATATCCCACAACGCCCATTCCGCTGCAACACGCTGACCCTTACACTTTATTAGTAGCCGTTTTGCTGTCGGCTCAATGTACCGATGTGCGGGTCAATCAAATCACACCGCTCCTATTTGCGAAGGCAGCTACACCGTTTGATATGGTCAATTTAGATGTGTCTGAAATCAAGGATATCATAAGACCATGTGGTTTATCGCCCCGCAAATCGCAAGCGATTTTTGATTTATCGCATATATTAATTGATAAATATGCAGGCAAAGTGCCACAAAGTTTTGAAGCATTAGAAGCCCTCCCAGGTGTGGGTCATAAAACAGCGAGTGTGGTGATGTCGCAAGCCTTTGGCGTTCCTGCTTTTCCAGTTGATACACATATACACAGGTTAGCGTATCGGTGGGGTTTGAGCGATGGCAAAAATGTGGAACGTACTGAGGAGGATTTAAAAGCCCTTTTTCCAATAGAAACTTGGAATAAATTGCATTTACAAATCATTTTTTTTGGTCGTGAATATTGCCCCGCACGTGGGCATAATGCTCTGAAATGCCCCATTTGTAGCAAATTTGGCATCCAAGCATTATTTGAAATATAAAATTCTGTTTATTGTTTTGCTACGCCATTATTTTTACCTTTTTTTGTTCATTCATCAGTTTATTATTGAAAAACTAATTTTTTAAAACAGTCATTTCAACACTCAAATCAATCTAATATGGCAAATTTATGGGTCAAAAAATCCCTAAGCTCACTGCAAAGAGAAGCAGGAGATGAAGGGAACCAACTTAAAAGAACACTATCAGCCACCAGCTTAACTATGATAGGCATTGGGGCCATTATTGGTGCAGGTTTATTTTCAATTACAGGTACTGCGGCTGCGCACAATGCTGGGCCAGCTGTTTCCATTTCCTTTATCATTGGTGCAGTGGGTTGTTTATTTGCAGGCTTATGTTATGCGGAGTTTGCTTCGATGATACCCGTTGCGGGGAGTGCCTATACGTATTCTTATGCCACATTGGGCGAATTATTGGCTTGGATAATTGGTTGGGATTTAGTCTTGGAATATGCCGTAGGTGCAGCCACTGTTTCCATCAGTTGGTCACGCTATTTGGTCAAATTTTTTCAAAATATGGGCATAGATTTGCCGCCCTCCTTGACCCTTTCTCCATTTGATACAGTCACCATGCAAGACGGTTCGGTAGTCAGTGGTATTATCAATTTGCCTGCTGTTTTGATTGTCGCTTTAACGACCATCCTTTTGATACGGGGTACAAAAGGTTCAGCAATGGTCACAACCGTGATTGTTGTCCTAAAAGTAGCTGTCGTTTTATTGTTCATTGCACTGGGTTGGGGTTACATGAACCCTGAAAACCACCAACCCTATTTTATTGAAAACACAGGTACTTTTGGTGAGTTTGGTTGGAGTGGTATTGTACGTGGTGCAGGCATCATTTTCTTTGCATACATTGGTTTCGATGCCGTTTCAACAGCAGCACAAGAAGCAAAAAACCCGCAACGTGATATGCCTATTGGCATCCTTTTGTCATTAGCAATATGTACCGTTCTTTATATCCTTTTTGGACACGTATTAACAGGCTTGGCAAATTACAAAGAATTTTCAGGTGCTGATGGTATTGCACCCGTAGCGATTGCGATTGACCATACGCCCTATACATTTATGAAACAGGCGATAATCGTTGCGATATTAGCGGGTTATACATCTGTTATTTTGGTCATGCTCATGGGTCAATCACGTGTATTTTACTCAATGTCAAAAGATGGTCTGTTACCAAAAGTATTTTCAGAAGTTCACCCTGTTTTCCAAACGCCTTGGAAATCGAATGCGCTTTTCTTAGTTTTTGTAGGTCTTTTTGCCGCTTTTGTTCCAGCGCGTATTGTGGGTGAAATGACGAGTATCGGTACTTTATTCGCTTTCGTTTTGGTGTGTATTGGCATCATCGTGATGCGTAAAACAATGCCTGATGCACCCCGTCCGTTCAAAACACCGCTTGTTCCGCTTGTACCCATACTCGGTATTTTGGTTTGTGTGGGTATGATGGTGGGTTTGCCGTTAGATACTTGGATTCGATTGATCGTATGGTTGGCTATTGGATTCTTAATTTATTTCTTCTATGGCATTAAAAATAGCAATTTACAGAAATAATTCATTGAAAGTCAATCCTTTATCATAAAAAAACCCTCCTTAGTCGTTTTGTACTGAGGGGGCTTTTTTTATGATAAAGGATTGACTCCACCCAATAATTCTCAACTGATTGTAATAACAGAATTAGGGAAATCAATACAGATTTTATGGTCACGCATAAAGTCGAGTCCTAAAACACCATCGAAATTGCTGAATATATAATTACTAAAAAAATCATAGCTACAAATTTCAAAATCTCTACGTTCAATCCCCAATGCTTCTATCCGTTTGATTTTAAAAATATAGGCTTCAATAATTCCTTTTCCAGCCTCTAATTCAACAGTGCCAACAGCATCTTTGAGTTCGTACCCTGCAATCAAAAGTGGTGCTAAATCAATAACAGTGTGCGATGCTCCTGTATCAATAGCAAACGTTAATTTGTCTTTTTGAAACCAAAAATCAATTTGAATGAGGCTATCTTCATCTGTTAACTCAAAAGGAAAGCGTTGGTTTTCCATAGATGTTTGTTTGAAAATTTAAAAATTCTTACCAATTTGACAACCAGTACCGCCGATTATGTGGCATTTCACCCGTATAAACGCAAACAAAAGTGTCATATCCAATTTTAACCTCTTTGGCATGAAGAGCAACCGCCATTTTTGATTTGTCATGAATCAACACAACACCTCCTTTCACTTTTTTAACCACTGCCTTTAAAATAGGCGTTTCATCTAAGATAGGATTTCCAATCAAAACCCATTCATCTGGATAAAGCTTTTTGATGTCATCAAACGATAAGACTTTATTTTCTATGATAGTTGCTGCCATTATTTTCTATTTTTAACAAATATAAGCACTTTTGAGAAAAACTGTTATGTTATGACATTTCATTATCCCTGTTATACTCAGTTGAAAATGGTTTAGCTAAAATAATAAACTCAAATCATTCATAACCAATTTTTTATACTTTTCACTTTTCGTTTTTCACTTTTCATTTAGTATAGAAACACAACTGTTACCTTCTTTTATAGAAGACAAACCCATTCTTCTCATACAAAAACTGCAAAGTTTCTATCTGATTCATCTCCTCTAAGTCATCTATTTTACCTACAAAATAGGTGGGTTTGTCCACATCGGTACCCCTCAGTAACCAATCATTTTCAAAATATTTGGGATTCGTTGGCTGATGCAAACGGCTGTAAAAAAGGTGAGCATAACTTTTAAAACCATAGGTTTTGATATAACAATCTTCAATTTGCTTACTTTCATAAAAATCCAAAGCAGCACGTTGTGAATATCCTTCTATGTTTTGAACATAAAACAACAAGACCAATTGAAGGAAAATAGCCGTTCCAATAAACAAATGTCGAACACCCCTCAGTAAACCACGCATTTTTAAAACGAATGGAAATGCTAAACAAATAGCTATTAAGAAAAAACCTGCCACGGCTTCTTTTCCAGTCCAAACAATATCTGCACCCATGTTTTTCAAGGCAAAAGGGTCTTTTGCTGCCAATGGTTTTAATAAATCAATATGTTGACCCATAAAAGGAATGGCAGCTATAACAACGCCGATTAAAACCCCTACGGAAACCGCTAAAACCTTGACCCATTGCGTCATTTTGCCGCTTTTTTCTAAAAAACTTTTAATCGTTATGGCTGATAAAAAAGTCAAGGGCAAATAACACATCGAGCTGTAATGAACGATTTTGGATTGCACAATACTGAACAATATCAAAACAACCCAAAACAAAACCTTCATCCAACGTGTGAAATTGACATTTTCATCAAAAAAATTATACCCCCTCAGTAAAGCTCGCAACGCGAATATAGACGCAGGGAAACAACCAAAAAACAAAACAACAAAATGATAACCAAAGAAGCCCCCATGCCCAGCGTCTTCAGTTTGCGCTAATCGAAGCGTATAAGTAATGAATTCATAGACAAACCAAGTACCATTTTTAAGGATTTCGATGCCAAACCAAGTCAAGGCGGTTAACAAAGCAATAAAACCAAAGGCTATAAATCGTTTAATTTTTAAAACACTTAACTCCTTGAAAATAACCATTTTAGCTGCCCATGTCAAAGCAACAATCAGAAAGCCTACAGGGCCTTTTGTGAGAATGGCTAAACCTGAAAAGAAACCACCAATAAATAATGATGAATGATGAATGATGAATGATGAATTTGCAGACGGTTCGTTATTTGTTGTTTGTTGCTCATCGCTGTTTACAGTTTGCATCTTGCCATTTGCCTTTTGCCCTTTGCTCTTTGCTAATTGCTCTTTGCTAATTGTTTTTTCATCTTTTATGAGGAAAATGAGTGATAAGAAGATAAAGAGATTAAACCACGGATCAATGATGCCTGATTTGAAATACAGATGTGGCAAAATAGAACCGATGTACGCCAAAACCCAAAGCCACCCAAAGGTTTTATCATACAGCTGTTTGCCGAGATGATAAATAACTAATAAAGTTGTGATGCCACAAACAGCGTTGGGCAAACGAGCCGCATATTCATTTACACCTAAAAAGTGCATAGAAATGGCTTGAAACCATATAAAAAGCGGTGGTTTTTCCCAAAAAGGGGCAAAATTGATTTGTGGACGCAAGTAATCACCTGTAACCAACATTTCCCTTGCACATTCAGCGAAATTAATTTCATCCCAATCAAATAGATGAACGTGGTCTAAGAAGGGTAAAAAAAACAATGCAGCAATCGCTGTTATAAAAAGATAATTCCAATCTATTTTTCTCATTTTCCCCATTTTCTCAATTGATTCAACAATGCTCGAAAGTCTTTTGGGAGTTCTGATTCAAAACTAACGGGTTCATTACTGAGGGGGTGCTTAAATGTCAAACGGAATGCATGTAGGGACGTGCGTTTCATCAAAGGCATCTCTTCTTCTGTGAATTTGCCGACTTTGAATTTGTTTTTAATGTCATGGCCAAAAAGCTGTGTACGTCGTCCATAAAGTCCATCAATCGCCAAAGGATAGCCCAAACTTTGAAAATGCACCCGTATTTGATGTGTCCGACCTGTTCGAATATCGGCTTCGACAAGAGTAAAATGTTTGAACCTTTCTGTTACTTTAAACAAAGTCAACGACTCCTTTCCTTTTTTAGCAACCGTCATTTTGCCTGGAATCGTTGGATGTTCAGCGATAGGTCTATCTATTTCGCCTTCGTCTTGGTGCATCACACCGTCGAGCAAAGCGAGGTATATTTTCTGCGTTTCATGGTTTTCAAATTGCAGCGATAGATGACGATGTGCTTCTTCGTTTTTAGCAAAAACAATAATGCCAGACGTTTCACGATCCAGCCTATGCACGATAAACACTTTGCCAAATAGTAGATTTAATTCGGCATATAAACTGGGTTTGGTATTGTCAAACCTATCAGGAATTGTCAAAAGCTGTGCGGGTTTGTTGGCGACAATGATGTGGTCGTCTTCAAAGATAATATCGGGTTTTGCCATAAAAAAATTAATAGTGAATGGTGAATGTTAAATTGCCTATTTCGGGGCAAAAGTAGCGTTTATCGTTGTTTTATTATTTTATGGCAAAGTATTAATGAAAAGAAAAATTTGGGGAGGAAAATAGGAATGCCGGAACAACAGAACTCCGACGAGGATTTATACTTTTACCTGTTCGCCCGCTTGATGAAACTCTTGAAAAAGTTTATGTCGCAACTACATCTTACCGTCTATACCTACAAGGTGTCATAAAAGAAGAGGAAGACATAATTAGAACAATTCAAAAAAATCGGTTGAAAAAAAGTAAAAAGGTTGCCAATAAGGAGCAAACATCTATATAAAATCCTGTTTTCTACATCAACAAAAACCACCTCTTGTTGGACACATCCAACTGCCCTAAAATTGACAACAGAATTGAACTTGCCCTTATTCCGACTCATTTATAGTCATTTTTACTCCTTTCAGCGAATAACGAAGCAAGGGCTGCATATCAAAACCATCTGCT
Organism: Saprospiraceae bacterium; assembly: GCA_031411275.1. Taxonomy (GTDB): domain Bacteria; phylum Bacteroidota; class Bacteroidia; order Chitinophagales; family Saprospiraceae; genus JAAFJT01. The sequence continues at coordinate 14,130 of JANOAU010000129.1, forward strand.
TCCAATGACTGAAAAGCTAAAAGTTCGTGGTCTTTTTGTCCTTCAAAACCTTCAATCACTTTATTGATATACTTTTCCAACCCTTGATTGTCGCGACCCGTTGACTCAATGATATGGTCAATGCCAAAAGCGATCATGATACTTAAGGGCGATTCTTCTTTAGGAAATTCTATATCCATTTCAATAGACAATTGTCGAGGTATTGTATTCGTATAAACATACTCATAATTGTCAATAACATACTCAATGGCATCAAATTCTATGATGATAGGCTGCTTTTCCATAAAAATGTGGGTTTGAAAAATGAATAAAAATATCACAAACAAAGATATTATAAAATACTTGATGTTTAAAACCCTTTTATAAAAAGTTTTACTTCAAGGTTTCTTACAGGAGGGTTTCAGCAGCGTGGGCAGTTTTTGATGTACGAATTGGCTTTACTTGAACAAATAGAACCTTATGAACTCTTTATCGCTATATCGATTTTAGGTTTTAAAAAGTTAGATGATGCACCCATTTTTCAAAGAGCTATTAACAAATTCAGACTTAAATTCATTATTTTTGAACCCACTTCACAAACAATTATTGAATGGAAAAAGTAAAAAAATATCAGAAAATTATATTGACAGTATTAGAAGAATATGCGGCTATCAAATCACCTTTTATGCCTGATGTTGAAAATAAAGTTATTGCAGATGTCAAAAACCATCATTATCAACTTGTACGCATGGGTTGGTATAAAGAAAAACATGTCCATTACACTGTTTTTCACTTTGATATTATTGATGATAAAGTCTGGATTCAAGAAAACAGAACCGATGTCCGCATTGATGAGGAGTTGATTGAAGCAGGTATTGCTCGTAAAGATTTGCTGTCTGGCTTAAAACATCCTTCTGTTAATCCTCTTGAAGCTGCTGCATAAATCTATTTTCCACAACAACAAAGCCGCTCGATGTTTTTGAACTTCGGGCGGCTTTGTTGTTGGGTAAAAAATGGGATTAAAATAAAAGATAGTCAGTGCCAACAAATCATTATGAAAAATAGTATTTTTACGCATACAATAATTGAGTTGATTATTCTTCCTATTCAACTTTATATCGGTCGCTATCAAAACGAATAACCTCATGTTTCAAACACTCTCGGACAAATCAAAAGCCTTAATCCTTGCTTTACTCATCATCACAGGTTCTGTCGTTGCCGCTTGGCTTTTAAGCGGTTGGGAATTGGCTTTGCTGATTGCAGGCGTACAAATAACCGTTATTTGGATAGCAAAATCTATCTGGATAACCGATAAATCCAACTTTTTACTGAGAGGGGCTGTTTTGACAATTGTAAGTGGCGTTGTTCTCTTAGGCAATGCGTGGTGGCAACCGCTTGTTTCTAATTTGGTGCATCAATATTTCCCCAATCTGCCTTTGCCCGATTATTCTGTTTCGCCTATTACACTTTTGTTTTTATTGATTCTTGTGACGATTGTGTTTTACTACACGCGCCCAGAGCCTGTTATTGAAAAACCTGAAAAGAAAATAGCTGATCTTATCGAAGGTCCAACGATTAAACAGAAATGGGAAAGTATTTGCGAAAGCCTAAGCGCAAGCATCCGAGATATTGACCGAGCCACAAATTGGTCGCACGAATATTATACGCCTTTGGATGCAGAGGTGGAAATGAAAACCAGTAACAGAACCAATAAAGTCGTCAAAGATTTATTGGAAGCCATTAAAGAATCCAATGACCGTTTGTTTTTATTGGTTGGCGACCCTGGGGCAGGTAAAAGTGTAGCTTTAAGGAAATTGTGTTTGGATATTTTAAAAGATTCTGTCAAACGTGAGTACATTCCGATTTATGTCAATTTGAAAGAATGGACAGACACAAAGGATTGGACAATAAAGCCACCGACTTGGCAAGATTTAAGAAATTTCATCAAGCAGAGTTTATTGCAAAAAGACCCTTATTTGGCGGATTTCTTTGAAAAATACTACGATGTTTTAGATGAAAACGGTAATCTCTTTTTTGTTTTAGATTCTTTTGATGAAATTCCGCAAGTCTTAGGCACAACCGCAGATGCTAAATTGATTGAAGATTTGTCTATTGTCTGTCGGGACTTTTTAAAAGGCTCGAAGCAAAAACGGTCAAAAGGTATTTTGGCATCTCGTGAATATCGGATGCCTCGTCAAGAGTATTTGGAAGCTAATACAAAGCTCACCGTGCGACCTTTTACGTTTGAAAAGATAGAACAATCTTTGACGCAAAGTAATAAAGTTTCAAAAGAAACAGTTGAAAAACTATTGCGAGAACGTCCAGAATTAATACCGAGTCTTCGCAATCCTTTTATTTCATCGCTGTTGAAAGCCTATTTGACGGACAACAACAACCAATTTCCTAAAAACCAAGCGGATTTATTTGAAAACTATATCCACAAAGCCATTCAAAAAGCGCAAGCGCGAAAAGGATTAACCGATATTCCTTTCGACGATATACTGTCCGTCACCATTCAAATCGCTAAAACCATTTTTTCTGAATCGGGATTGCAAGCCCCCCTCAGTATATTGCGGCAACAAATCGCGCATCCGCATTTTGATAACATCGTTGAGATTATGCGCTATACCCGTATTGCACGCGGCGATTCGAGTAATACATCCGAGTTTAGTTTCTCTCACAGACGTTTCTATGAATATTTTGTGGTTCAAGATATACTCAAAGTAGGAAAAGCAGATTTGCCTTTGGAAAACATTCCAACAGATTCTCGTTGGCGCGATACACTTGTTTTGTATTGTGAAGTTGCACCTTTTGAAGAGGCACAAAAGATTGCTAATTATTGTTGGTTTGATGTGATTCAACCTAATAATGACATTAGTAATCGTGCTTCTAAGCATTGTTTACGATTTTTAATAGAAGCTTTTAGAGGAAGGCAAGAATGTTTAGTTGATTTTCATGAGGAATTGTCGGGTTATGTTTTAGAGCAAATTCATGTTGGTAATGATCCTATTGACATAAAATTGGCCGTTGAAGCATTAGGCATATTAGATATAAAAAACTTAGATGACGGAACTATAAAAGCACTGAATTTAAAAGATGCATGGATAAATGATACAGCGATGAGAAGTTGTAGACATTTAGCATATATTTCAAAAGAATTGGAGATAGCTATACTTAATACTATTGATTTTTATACTTTTGAAAAAAAGCAAAATAAAGAAATCTCTAAAGGAAAACCTAATTTACAAATGAGTATTACTGAATTAGAATTCTCTTTAAAACTTTCTAATGTCTTTAAACATTTTATTCCAATAGTTAAATGGCAAAATAAGAAAATAAAATATAAGAAATATTTACTAATAATATCATTAATAAGTAGTTGCTTCTTTTCACTATTTTTGGATTTTCAATCTTCCAACAAAATATTACCTTTATATTTATTAAAGCCACTTTATTATGCAGTTTCTTTCTTTAATTTATTTCTTCTTTTTTTTGTCTTTGGCAATGCTATTATTTATGTTTTAGAATTGATTTACTTAAATAAAAGCAAGTATTTCAAAAACAGAATTACCAAAAAATCGTTAATTAAAGATGTGAAAGTGTCGTTAATTGTAGTAACTGTGGTTTTTATTACTATTAGTGTATTTTCCTTAGCTAGTAAAATTTTTAATTTTCATATTACAACAGAAAACGGGTACAAGGTTTTTTTGGTTATTTTAATTATCTTTATTGTAACTTGGTTAATACTTTATATTTTCAATTATCTTCTATTAAAAAAAGTCAATTCAGAAATAAATCAAGAAAAAATTTCTGATAGAGACTATATAGCTACTATTTTCAATAGATTATCAATATTTAGTGATGATACAATTTTAAATTATTTTTTAACTAATTTAGAGAATAATATTAAACGAGTTCATGGAATATATCCAAAAGGCTTTCTAAAAGTAGGGAAAAGCGCACAAATGACTCGCCTAATCCAATTAGAAGAACGCTGGCGCGAAGCCGAAGAACGCGAAGCCGAGCAACAAAACACCCCAAAACCCAAAACATACCCCAAAACCCAAAAAACAATCAAAGACCTTGTGCGCGACAACACACTAACCGAAGCCATTGCCGTTGCTTTGAAAAAGACAAACCTTTCAAAAGACGACGAAAATGCGCTCATTTTACTACAATCTCGTTTAGTCACCTTAGAAAAAGGGAAAGATGAAGGTACAATAGAAAATGAAGCGTATCATGCCCGATTAACCGAGCTTAAAAAGGCTTTGCTTAATTTGAGTGATGAATAGTCAAAAACCTCTTTTCACATCTTTCAATCAGTAAAAAGTATAATCAAAAGAGTTAGTTCAATTACATAAATTGTAATTGAACTAATTCATTTGCTTATTTCATAAACGGTAAAAATGTTTCAAATTAAATAAAACGTTAATTCAATAAGATGAATAGCCTTTTTAGAGACAAAAAAGGTCTATATAACAACATAAATTGTATTCATCAAAGCAAAAGGTTTTTTTTGCATAATGGTTGGTTTCTTTAAAATAAGCAAATGAGTGAGTTAAAAGACGTTTTATGTTTTTAAACTAATTAATTTGATTAGTTTAATCGTTGAAACAGTCGTTTAAATCATCTAATTTGTTTTATTATTTGGTATAATCTTTAAAAATGTTTTATATTTTTCTTTAAAAAAGGGCAAAAAAGGTAAAAAAAAGCCGCTAAAGGCTTAAAACAAGTCTTTAGCGGTTGTTTTGTTCTCTAAAACGATTTTTCAGGTCGTTGCAGGTTGCGGTGTGGGTGCTGCTTTCTCCGTTGACTTTTCAATCGCTTTACGCGGATTAGGTTCATTTGATAAAACCAAAGCGTAAATGGGGTCTTTTTCTAATTCTTTAACCCGCTTACGGACAACAGAACAGAAAAAAGCACAATCTTTTGACGCTTTGTCTCTGGCGGCTTTCAAATAGACCGTCAAGCTGCCATTACTTTTGGCGTAATCCACCATAAATTTGAAGCCAATGACGGCTTCTTCAAAACCAGCCAAGTTAAAATCCATCGCCAGAATTTTGCGGTACTCTTTCGCAATTTTGAGCCAATACTCGGCAGTGGCGAATTTTTCATCACCGAGAAAGCCATCGCCTTCTGTTTTTCTGGTGATTTTACCGCCCAAGGCTTCATAAAGCAAATTGGATTCTTGGTGATGCGCCTCAATGGCTTGAGCAACTTCTTGGATGCTCATGTTTGCTAAAATCTCACTTGTTATCATCGTACAAGTTTTTTGTAATGAAAAAAATATGGATTATTCGTTGATTTTAGGCAGGTCTCAATGCCTTCAATGTAAGATTCGTTATATAAAACAAAAATATCTATATTTATTTCATAATTGCAAATAAATATAGATATTTTTATTCATTAATACAAAAAAAACGCCCCCTCAGTATCAATCACTGAAGAGGCTGTTCTCTCATAGTTTACAATTTTAATTTCTTATTGAATAATCACTTTCTGTATAAAAGACTTTGTGCCATTGCCAATTTTAACAACATAGATCCCTTGTGATAGGTCATCTGTGGGTATGGTTGTGAAGTTTTCCCCTTGCTCATAATGTATTTGCATCAATTTTACGGTCTTACCTACTGTATTTATCAGATTCAAATCACAATTCATGGCTTCTTCACAAATGAAGCGCACATTCACCAAATCATGTGCAGGATTGGGGTAAACCGTCATGGGTTCTATTTTGATAATATCTGTCGCTTCTATTTTGTCATTCAATTCAATACTTCTCGCAGTGGCATAAGGTGTGCTACTGGTTTGAACCAAAAGGCTGTAACAAGCGGCGGCTGAAAATGCTTTTTTGTAGCCTTCTATTTTTACATAATAAATCGCTCCAGCCGTTGGTGTGTTGTAAACGATGGTTTCGTTGCCTAAGCCACTTTGTTGTGATGCCGCTATTTGTGCGCTGATAGCACCATTTGACTTGGCATTATATAATCGTATGTCAAAATCGGCAGGTAGGTTTGTCAAGGTTATTTTGAGCTTTGGAGAAGCCGTTGTCGTCGAAAATTTATAATAATCAACATCAGAATTGTAACCAATTTGTGCATTTCGCAAAGTATTTAAAGCCAAAACAGGGGCAGTCGCAGGGCTGTTATTTGCTGTTTCATTGTCATTGGAACAATTGGAATAGGTGAACGAGAAGGTTTTACCATTATTAGCAGCATTGACATCTGATTTATTGTTGACCGTTAAGACGGCTGCTGTGAAGGTATGCGTACCCAAAGCATAATTAGAAACAGCGGGCAGAGTGATGTTTGTAGTGGTGTTCGCTGCGAGGTTGCCTGTCCAATTAAAAGTCGTATTGTTATTATTGTCCACCATATAAATGATTTGGGCAGATGTGAGGGTATTTGAGCCAAAATTCTTCAAGGTTACTGAGGGGGTCACATTGGGTGTATTGATTGTACCAGTGGGCGCAAGAACGGCTGTAATACCAGCATCGTTTTGGATTGTAACAGAAATGTTGACAGACGATGAAGTCGTTGAATTGCCTGTATTGTCTGTTGCTTTTGCTGTCAAAACATAATTTCCAGAAGACACATTGGACCAATTGAAACCAAAAGGAGCGACGGTGGATGTACCAAGGAGTAATGTCCCATTATAAAAATCAACTTTTGTCACAGTACCATCACTATCTGAAGCATTGACTGATATGGCAACCGTTGCAGGGGCAGTAAAATTCGAATTATTCGTTGGTGAGGTTATGGATACTGAGGGGGGAGCATTGACACCATCGAGCGGCGATTCCCAAATACCCCGACCGTAAGTAGAAGCACGGAGTTTGCCAGTGGGCTTAAAAATATCAAGTTCTGTGATAGCGACTCCGGGCATACCATTGTTAAAAGCCTTCCATGAGGTTGAGGTGGCAGCTCGACAATAAACGCCTAAATCAGTACCACAATACATATCACCATTGCTTTGAAAAGCTAAACAATTGGCAGGCAGACCTGGAAGACCAGTTGAAATACTTGTCCATGTAGAGCCACCATTTGTGGAACAATAAAGGCTATTGCCACTATAAGAGGCTAAGCAAACGTATATTTTGTTTGGGTCTATCGGTGAAAAACGAACAGATTGGATAGAAATATTGGTTGGTAAACCAGCTGTAATTTCAACCCAGGATGTACCACCATTGGTCGTTTTCATCACTCTTGTGCTGGAAGAAGCGACAATATTTTGATTATTTGAAAGTGCCACATCGAGATGTACAATTGTACCTATGTTTATCGAAGGACTGATAGCTGACCAAGATGTTCCACTGTTTGTTGACCGATAAATGCCTGAACCACCCGCGTAAAGGGTCGTTGATATAGAGGGGTCTTGCATCCAAGGCGTTACCCAATCACCGCCTGGCACTGTATAAATATTTGTAAATGAACTGCCGCCATCGGTTGAACGATATAAATCACCATAGTAAATAGAGGCGAAAACATTATTGTTATTGGTGCCGTCAATGAAACAGTGCATACCGTCGCCCCCCAGCACTTCTGAAAAAGTCGTCCCCGCGTTTTTTGTCAAGTTAGTGCCATTGTCTTGATGTCCACTGACGATGATACTGGCATCGGTTGCGGATTGACCAAAGCCATACATTTGTGCAATGGGCAAATTTGTACTTTTATCGCTCCATGTTGCGCCACCATTGGCAGAAGAAAAAACGCCACCATCATTGGCAACCCACAGGGTCGTTCCTGCAAAAATCATATCGTGATTGTCGGCATGAACATAAGGCGCACCCGTACCCGACCAATGCGCAATACAAGACCAAGAGGCACCCGAAGTGGTTGATTTCCAAATATTAACACCACCTGTATAAATGGTTGTTTTTACTGAGGGGTCAACCGTAAGGCTCAAATCATACCATGCTTGACCGCCCGAGCCACTACCTGATGCATTCCAACCAAGTATGTTTGGAGAAGACGATTTCAGTGTAAAAGTTAAGCCACCATCCGTTGACAAATACACACCTTTTAAACCGTAATCGGAATTATTGCCAACCAAGCAATACACATAATTAGGGTCAAGTGCCGTCACGGCAACGGCTACACGAATAACGCCTGTGGTGGGTATAGAAGCAATCGTTGTCCAAGTCGTACCACCATCGGTTGAACGGAGAAAACCGTTTGAACCATAACCGCCAGCAAATACAACAGAAGGGTTATTGGGTTGAAATTCAAGGTCACGAACAGATTTAGTCAAAGTTTGTGTCCAAGTCGCTGCCCCGTCCATAGAACGGAAAATACCTGCACTGCCACCCGCAATAAGAACACCAGTGCTTGGATTTATGATGATTTTAGACAATAAACGACGATTATTTATAGCAAAGGTTAAACCCGTAGGTAACCAAGAACTACCGCCATTTGTTGATTTATAAATACCTGTTGAAACAGCATCGCCCGCTTCACCATCACCAGTTAAAAGATACATTGTATTGGGATTCGCAGGGTCAAAAGCGACATCTGTGGCACCCAACAAAGCTATATCATCTGAAACGGCAGCCCAAGAACTACCGCCGTTTGTGGATTTCCATAAACCACCTGCAGGTGAACAAGCAAAAACGATATTGGGATTCGTTGGATGCACACGCACTGCATTGACACGACCATTGCCACCACCGATAGCGGTTGATTTAGGCCCTATAAGTGTCCAATTGACGCCAGTTCTTTCACTGATGGTTCTTTTTTGTTCAGCAACGGCTCTTGTAACCCCTTCCGAAAGTGCCTCAAAACGACCACCAGATTCCTTGACACGCGGCTCAATCCAATAAGACCAACGTTTGAAATGAATAACGCCTTCCATTTCTTTTTCAAACTTGTCCATCAAGCGGCTGGGATTCTGGAGTTCTTTACGCAGTTCTTTGCTGATTTCTTTTATCTTGGCAGGGGTATATTGACGTTCAAAAGCCTCTTTGATTTCGAAATAATTAGCCCCTTGCTCTTTCAAATCGAGCCAAGATTGTGCAAAAGTCAATTGCGCTAAAAAGAGTAAAACAGTTGTTGAAGAGGTTGTTAGTTTCATGAGCCACAAGTCTAATTTTTGTATGTTTATTTGTTAAATATCAACTGTTTGCTCAAGCTGCTTGGTAGGAGAATAGTTGGTTTGTGTTTCCTGTTTTATTTTTAATAATGACACAAAGTCACAGAAAAAAAGGCTTTTAATCAAATCCGTAAGGCGCGGTTTGTTTTGAGTTTTTATTACCTAAAATGAGAAAATAAATAAATTATAATTTTACAAACAACTTATAACCAATTATTTGTAACACAAACAACAACGTTATGTAAAAAACATTTGTGACAGCCATTCGTGAACCGCATATGGAAACATTACTTTAAAAAGGGTAGGTATCGCTTTGGTCATTTATTAAATAAAAAGAGCCAAGCAAGGATAAGCTGCTTGGCACTTTTATAAATTGAAAATTAGGTCAAGTCTTAGGAAGCCTTCGAGGCTTCCTAACACTGTGAACTAAGCGGAAGTAAGATATAGTAGATAGAAATTGTCACAAAACGATTAATTCAAATAGCTGCCCATGATAATACCGCCCCCAATAACATCATCGCCATCATAAAAAACAGCAGATTGCCCGGGGGCAACGCCTTTGACATTGGCAAAAAACTCAACACCAATTTTACCCCCCTCAGTATTTTGTAAGGCGGACAAAGTGCCGCCGTCATTATAGCGTATTTGTGTAATGGCTTCAAGTCCGTTAGGAATGGTATCGAATTTTTGCAAATTGATTTTACCAACCGACATGCCGTTGCGTAGCAACTCTTCGATTTTTCCCAAGACAACCGTATTCGTTTCAGGAATGATTTTCGAGACAAACATGGGTTCGCCAAACGCTTTGCCCAAACCTTTACGTTGCCCAATGGTATAAAAAGGATAACCTTCATGGATGCCAATGACTACACCTTGTGCATTGATAAAGTTGCCACCTTTCACTTTACTTTCTAAATCAGGCACACGACGACGTAAAAAGCTGCGATAATCATTGTCAGGCACAAAACAAATTTCATAGCTTTCCGCCTTTTTTGAAAACTCCTCAAAACCTGCTTCATGTACGTATTTCCGCACTTCAGGTTTGTGCATATTGCCCAACGGAAATTGTGTTCTGACTAAACAATCCTGTGTTAAACCCCATAAAACATAACTTTGGTCTTTCTTCAAATCCACTGATTTTGAGATAAAACGACGACCCTCTAACTCATTGACGAGGGCATAATGCCCTGTTGCGATAAATTCACAATCCATTGCATCTGCTCTTTTGAGCAAAGACGACCATTTAATATGTGTATTACACAACACACAAGGGTTAGGTGTGCGCCCTGCCATGTATTCATCCACAAAATTGTCAATAACATAATCACCAAATTCTTCGCGTATATCAACGATAAAATGATGAAAACCCATCCGTACAGCCACTGCACGTGCATCGTTTATGCTGTCGAGACTACAACAACCTGTCTCCTTTTTTGAACTCCCCGATTGTGCATAATCCCAAGTTTTCATAGTAATCCCTACGACTTCGTAGCCTTGTTCGTGCATCATCATGGCTGTAGCCGTGGAATCAATGCCACCGCTCATTGCAACCAAAACACGTCCTTTTTTACTCATTTTATTGATTTATTAAATAGATAAATTCCTGTCTTACAGTTGTTAAATCAAAGCGAAACAAAAAAAACTCAAAACTGTTTATGGCTCATATGCCTCAATTTAGGTACAAAATTATGTATATTTGGAATAAAATTGCGTATTTTTAATAATTTTACCCATGCTTTTATTTGCAGAGTAAAATAAAAGAGTCTAAATTAGCGTCATTATTCAGGAAACATACACTTATTCTGGTATTAAACTACACAACTTTTTACTATGAGAACTTTATTAGCCATACTGTTCACAGTCAATTCATTCATAGCCTTAGCGGAGGCACAAGAATACGGATTAGCTTCCGTTTATTCTGCAACGTTTCAAGGAAAACGCACTGCAAGCGGTGAATTATTCAACCATAATGACTTTACAGCCGCACACCAAAAGTACCCATTCGGTTCGTGGGTCAAAGTCACACGCATTGATAATGGTAGATGGGTTGTTGTCAGAATCAATGACCGAGGACCGTTTGTTAACAGACGGTTGACCGATTTATCTAAGGCGGCAGCTTTGAAATTGGGTGTAAACAAAGAAAATGAAGAGGTACGTGTCAAACTTGAATTAGTCAACAACCGGAGTGGTGAAATAGGTCAAGCAAAAGACAAAAATTCATCTAATGAACCGCGGTCAACGCCTTCATCTGAAAAAGCAGACCTCAATAGTAAACGTGTTGAAGAACATGCGATCTTGAAAGAGTATAAATACGTTCCAAAAAACGGAACAAAGCCGAACGTACAAAAAAAAAACCTGAAATTGTAAGTGCAAAGTCAATAGCCAATGAGCAGTTAGGTTTGTACCATTTTCAAGGTCAAAAGCAAATCCAACGGGGCTTTGCTATACAAGTAGCTGCATTCAATCAAAGATGTAGTGTGCTAAGGAAGCAAGCGGAATTGCAAAATCTATTTTTTAAAAACATCCTTATTCAGTACGATAAGGTCAATAAAGATACTATCAATTACAAAGTGTTTATTGGCCCATTTGAGACGGCTGCTGAAGCGGCAGGTTATCAAAAAAGTTTAAAAAAGAAAAATATTACTGGGTTTATTGTAGATTTAACAACTTTATAAAAGTTAAACGGCGTGTTTTGCACGCCGTTTTTTTTTTATCGAATCAAAGCACCACTCAATCGCATCATTTCAATTTCAGCATTTTTAGCATCAAATTTAGCCCCAACGGCTCTTGTTACGGCTGCTTCATAGCCTTGTTGAATTTGTTTTAATTCCAAAACAGTCGAACGACTTAGCCTGTATCGTTCCATTGCAATTTCGATACTCGCTTTTGCAATGCGCATATTCTCTTCCTCCCCCCTCAGTATTTCAATGGCATTGATGTAATTTTGATAAGCCATATTCAGATTTGTTTCTAAATTATAACTCAATTCTTTTTGGCGTATTTTATTGGTTTCAATGTCAATACGACTGTTTTCGACTTGACGTTTTAAGTTACTGCCATCTAAAATAGGATATGTCAATGTAACACCTGCATTTAAACCAGCATTTTGATTCAATAAAAATAAACCTGCTGTATTGTCTTGTCGCCCCAGTGTAAAAGCTGGATTAAACGTAATCCGTGGCTTGCGTTGAGCTTCAAATTCTTTCATGATCAAGTAAGAAACACCACCTTGCCTTTTCAACAGTTCCATATTGATATTGCGAGTTAAAGCACTACTTTTCAAAGCATTATAATTCATATTATTTATAATACCGAAAGAATCACGCACTTCAAACTCAAAACCTACCCCCTCAGTCATGACTTGTATTAATACCAATTTAGCCATCTCAATCAATTGCTTTTGGCGTAAAAGCTGCGTTTTTTGAACGTTCAAATCGGCTTGTGCTTGTAATACATCGAGTTGATTACCTTTACCTACCTCAAGCCGTGTTTGAGCCAAACGCTCCCGTTCTTCATAAAGGTCAAGCTGTTCACGCAAACCACGATATAGTTCCTGTTGACGAACAATATTGTAATAGGCACGCATAACATCATAAACAATTTGCTCCGAACGAATTTTTACACCTAACTCCCCTATTGCTTGCAGTTCTTTCAAGCGGTCAAGAGTAAAAAACATGCGTTTGCCATCGTACAAAGTCCATGACATTTGTAAACCCGCATTGAGGTTATTAGATATATTCGTCCGATTTGCTTCAGTACCATTTCCTAATTTTTGGTTCAAAAAGCCCATAGAAGGGTTTTCAGTAATCACTAAATTGAGATTTGGTTCAAAACCCGCATTGCCTTTGGTCACATTATTACGTGCAATGGTTGCATCGTTTTGACCCATTTGGATGCCGAAATTGTTTTTTAATGCCAAATTAATTGCTTCCTCTAAGGTCAAATTGGGCAATTGTGCTGCCATATTGAGGGGTATGTATAATGCTAAGATTAGGCTTATTTTTTTCATAAATAATTGATTCATATCAAAATATAAAAACTAATTATTGTTTTATATACATTGATGGCAATGATAGTGAGTGCTTTTTAGTTGTCCTTAGTTTTATATTTTACTTGCTGCTTTCGATTTGGGGGTTCAGATGAGATGATTTCTATACGGTACTAATGAGCATCAACCAAAACACCCCCCTCCGTATTTTGCTTTTTTGTTTCATTTTCATGTTCTACATTAAAAATATCTTCTTCTGTTTTTATGGAATGTTGCCGATTCAAATAAGAATACATTGCAGGAATCACATACAAAGTCAATGTCAAAGAAAATAAGAGACCACCAATAATAACAATACCCATTGACATACGGCTTTTTGAGCCTGCACCCAGTGCCAAAGCAATTGGTAAAGCCCCCAGCATTGTCGCAAAAGAAGTCATCAAAATGGGTCGAAAACGGTTTGTCGCTGCTTCTATGACCGCTTCCGTTTTTTGCATACCCGTCTCTCGCAACTGATTGGCAAATTCAACTATCAAAATACCGTTTTTCGTCACTAAACCGACGAGCATGATGATACCAATTTGAGAAAATATATTCAATGTTTGATTGAAAAACCACAACGAAAATACCGCACCGCCCAAAGCCAAAGGCACTGTCATCATGATGACAAATGGGTCAACAAAGGACTCGAATTGCGCTGCCAAAATGAGGTAAACCAACAACAAAGCTAAAAGGAAAGCAAACATAGAATTGCCTGAACTTTCAGCAAAATCTCGTGATGACCCTGTTAAATCAGTAGAAAAACTGTCATCTAATGTTAATTTACCAATTCTTCTCATTTCAGCTATGCCATCCCCAATGGTATATCCTGGTGTAACAGAAGCCGAAACGGTTGCTGCTTTGTACCGATTGTAATGGTATAACTGAGGGGGGCTTGAACGTTCTTCAACCCGCACAATATTGTCCAATTGCACCAAATCACCACGTTGGTTGCGGACAAAAAGCGACTTTAAATCCAATGGTTCATCTCTATCAGCTCTATCAACTTGCCCAATGATTTGATATTGTTTGCCACTCATATTAAAATAGCCATACCGTAAACCAGAAAGCGACAATTGAAGCGTTTGAGCGACATCAACAACGTTAATATTCAATGAACGTGCTTTTTCACGGTCAATTTGAATAAATAATTCGGGTTTATTAAATTTTAAATTCACATCAGCGTTCATCAAAATTTTACTTTTGCTGACTTCTTCCATAAATTTTGGCACTTTATCCACCAATTTTTCAAAATCGGGTGCCTGCAAAACAAACTGAACAGGTTGTGAACCACGCCCCCCTGTTTGAATGGTTTCTTGTTGCAAAACAAAACAACGGGCTTCGTTAAATTGCCTAAATTTCGCATTCAATTTGGCGTAAATTTCTTGCTGTGTTCTTTTTCTTTCATCTGGTTCTGTCAACATCAAACGAATAAAACCCGAGTTCGCACTACCAGAACCTGTAAAACTGGGCGATGTAACAGACAGAGCGAATTTGCTTTCAGGTAGAGAGTCTTGCAGATAATTTACTATTTTATAAACGTACCTATCCGTATATTCATAAGTAGCTCCTTCAGGTGCCGTTACCATCATACGCAAATACGAACGGTCGTCAAGCGGGGCCAACTCCTCTTGCAGTTGATTATAATAATAATAAGTACCAAAACCCATAAGCGCAAACAACGGGAAAACCACCCATTTGTAGTTCATAAAACCGCGCAAACGGTCATTATAACTTTTCTCCAAATTTCGAAAGAAAGGTTCAGTAGCCGTATAAAACCAAGTTTTTTTATCTGCTTTTCGAGTGAGGTAAGCATTCAGCATCGGTGTTAATGTCAGAGATACAAAAGCCGAAATAAGTACCGAACCCGCTAAAACGACTCCAAACTCTTGAAACAGTTTGCCGATAAAACCTTTCATAAAAATGACGGGTAGAAACACCGCAGCTAATGTTACAGACGTAGAAATGACTGCAAAAAAGATTTCACGCGAGCCGAGAATCGCTGCTTGCACGGGATTCATGCCGCCCTCCACCTTCTTATAGATGTTTTCTGTCACCACAATTCCGTCGTCAACGACCAAACCCGTTGCCAAAACGATGGCTAATAAGCTTAATACGTTGATAGAATATCCCATGATATACATGATAAAAAAAGCACCCAACAGCGATACTGGAATATCAATGAGCGGTCGAAAAGCAATTGCCCAATCTCGGAAAAACAAGAAAATAATAATTACAACCAAGCCAATAGCAATAAAAATTGTCTCCTTTACTTCTGTAATGGCCCTACGAATAAATTTCGTTTGGTCAATACCGACAGCTAATTGGATGTCTGGAGGTGCATCTGCCTTTAATTTTTCTAACTTTTTATAAACATTATCAGCAATATTGATATAATTGGCACCGGGTTGTGGGCTTATTGCAACAGCAACCATCGCTACATTATTAATGCGCAAATTGGTGTCTTCATTTTCTGGTCCAATATTAACTTTGCCTATATCTTTATATTTTATCGTTCCATTCGCATCTTGTTTTATGATTAATTCCTCGAAATCACTGACAGTCAATAGTTTACCAAATGTCTTTACGGCTAATTCTGAATTATCACCCACAATTTTTCCAGAAGGTAACTCAATATTTTCTTTATCTAATGCTTGTTTAATGTCTAAAGGAGTCAATTTATAGGCAGATAGCTTTTGAGGGTCAAGCCACAGCCGCATTGCAAATCGTTTTTGCCCCCAAATGCGGACATTGGCAACATCAGGAATAGTCTGAATACGTTCAGCAATCACATTTTCAGCATAATCTGATATTTCTAAAATATTGCGCGTATCGCTTTTAACCTCAATCGAAAGAATCGCATCACTATTGGCATCTGCTTTATCAACCGTTGGCACACCGTCAATGTCTTGAGGCAAAGAGCGCACTGCTTGACTTACTTTGTCACGCACATCATTTGCTGCTGCTTCCAGATTTGAATTAATATCAAACTCAACAGTAATACTTGATGAGCCTTGATTGGAAGAAGAACTGATGGACTTGATGCCCGCAATCCCATTTATCGCCTTTTCCAAAGGTTCCGTAATTTGCGATTCAATGATTTCTGCATTCGCACCCGAATACCCCGTTCTGACCGAAATGACAGGCGGGTCGATGCTCGGATATTCACGAACACCTAAAGATTGGAAACCGATAATACCAAACAATAGGATTATCAGATTCATAACGATGGCCAAAACAGGGCGACGGACACTAATGGAAGAGAGATTCATGTTTGATTCATCATTTTTTGATAAAAAGCAAAATGGCTGAGGTAAAAGTGAAAAGAAATTTGCGGCTTATTTTTTTTAATAGCGTATCCACATTTTATTTAGACGAAAAACGCCTAAAAATCTAAAAAGGTTGATAAAGGTAAGTATAAAAATACAATAACTACTCAATGCGAATGCTATAAAAATGGATACTTTGATAGCAATCTAATTGAGTTTGGACATCGTAATCCCTCCTATCATTTTATACTAAAATTTTATCCAATTGCGTTAATTTCGCCCTATAAAAAAACTAATAATAAAAATGGGTAATACAGCTCTTTCATTATTCGACAAAGTTTGGGACACGCATGTGGTTCGGCACATCGCCGATGGTCCCGATATTTTCTTTATTGACCGTCATTTCATCCATGAAGTGACGAGTCCTGTGGCTTTCGTGGGCTTAGAGAGCCGTGGTTTAGATGTTATGTTCGCCAACAGAACCTTCGCTACGGCTGACCACAATACACCAACAATCAATCAACACCTACCTGTTCAAGACAAATTGTCTGCAAACCAATTAGATGCTTTGGAGCGCAATTCGGCTAAATATGGCATTTCGCACTGGGGTTTGGGGCATGAAAAAAACGGTATAGTGCATGTTGTGGGACCTGAAAACGGCATAACATTGCCTGGAATGACCATTGTTTGTGGTGATTCTCATACTTCTACACATGGTGCTTTTGGGGCGATTGCTTTTGGCATTGGTACTTCGGAGGTAGAAATGGTGCTGTCTTCGCAGTGTATTATGCAGCCTAAGCCTAAAAAAATGCGGATTACAGTCAATGGCACATTGGGCAAAGGTGTGATGCCCAAAGACGTAGCGTTATTCATTATTTCTCAAATTTCAGCAAGCGGCGCAACAGGTTATTTCGTGGAATATGCAGGTGAAGTTTTTGAAAATATGACGATGGAAGGGCGCATGACAGTCTGCAATATGAGTATCGAATCAGGCGCACGGGGTGGCATGGTTGCTCCCGATGAAACAACTTTTAACTACTTAAAAGGTCGTCCATTGTCGCCAAAAGGCGAAAAATGGGATGAATTGGTTGCTTATTGGCGAACACTCAAAACCGACGAAGGCACTGTTTTTGACAAAGAATTGGTCTATGATGGCAGCCAAATTGAGCCAATGATTACTTATGGCACGAATCCTGGCATGGGTCTGGGGGTTTCGGCATCAATTCCAACGGCGGAACAAGTAGGCGGCGGTAAAACGACTTACGACAAAGCACTGGGGTATATGGGTTTCCATGAAAACGAAGTGATGAAGGGCAAAAAGATTGATTATGTCTTCTTGGGCAGTTGCACAAATGGTCGTATTGAGGACTTCCGCGCCTTCGCATCTATCGTTAAAGGTCGTAAAAAAGCCGATAATGTCATTGCTTGGCTTGTTCCGGGTTCGCATATCGTCGAATCTCAAATCAAAGAAGAAGGCATTTTAGATATATTGACAGAGGCGGGTTTTGCCCTTCGTCAACCCGGCTGTTCGGCTTGTTTGGCAATGAATGACGATAAAGTTCCTGCTGGAAAATATGCTGTTAGTACATCTAATCGCAACTTTGAAGGTCGTCAAGGACCTGGCGCACGCACCCTTTTGGCAAGTCCACTTGTCGCAGCAGCAGCAGCAGTAACAGGTGTCGTTACAGACCCGCGCGACTTGATGTAAAACGCTGTTTTTATCATTTATACTGAGGGGATAAAAGATTTAGTAAATTTTTAAAATTTACTAAATCTTTATTTTACAATTGTTTAAATGGCAATAACTTTATTATAATTAAGAATAGATTGATAGTTATTAAAGCTAAATTTATACTTAATTTAAAGTGTAATTTTATGCTAACTAAAGATAATTTTATTCTTTTAAACATTAAATTTATGTTTATTAACCATAAATTTATGCTAATTAAATACAAATTCATCTTAAATAAGAATATTTATAATAAATTTCCTAATTTCTAATTCCTAATTCTTAATTAACAAAATGGCTTACGACAAATTCACCATATTAACAGATACAGCAGTGCCATTGCCTATTGAAAACGTGGACACTGACCAAATTATCCCTGCTCGTTTCTTAAAAGCAACCGAACGTGTTGGCTTCGGCGACAATCTTTTTAGGGATTGGCGATACAATAATGATAATTCACCAAAAGAAGATTTTGTATTAAATAACCCTATTTACAGTGGTAAAATCCTCGTAGGTGGCAAAAACTTCGGCAGCGGTTCGAGTCGTGAACACGCGGCTTGGGCGATTTATGATTACGGCTTTCGTTGCGTCGTTTCGAGCTTTTTTGCAGATATTTTCAAGGGAAACTCCTTAAATATTGGCATTTTACCTGTTCAAGTATCGGCTGATTTTTTGGATAAAATATTCAAGGCAATCGAAGCCGACCCAAAAGCACTTTTGACAGTTGATTTACCTGCTCAAACTATTACGATTGTAGCCACAAGTGAAAGCGAAAGTTTTGACATCAACAGTTACAAAAAGGACAATATGCAAAATGGTTATGACGATATTGACTATTTGCAAGCGATGAAAGGAGAGATAGCAGAGTTTGCGGCAGCTCGTCCTTTTTAATTGCCCCTTCAGTATTTGAGCCACGAATTCACGGATTTTTACGAATTTACTAATCGAGATATAGTTAAGTCGTAATCTGTTAATTCGTATAATCCATAAATTCTTAGCTTTAAATATTATCTGAATTTGAAACCACCCACAGTATTTTTGCTATATTTTTTTAATGAGAAACAAAGAGATTTATGAACCAGATATAATTCGTAAGATTTACGCTGATTTCAAAGAAGTAGATTTAGCTGAAGCATTAGCTATTCTAGCACGTCAATATAGCGATGCTTGTATTGTAGGTAGCGCACAATTTGTTAGAAGCCTTATTTTTCTTTCAAAAGGTGATTTGAATTTTTTGAAAAATTATATTGTCGAAATGGATGACCCAAGAGATGTAGTTACAGAGGCCGAAAATGCTGCTGGTAATCCTGATCATTGGTTTTGTATTTCATTTGATGAAATTGAAAAATCTGATTTTGTTAGTAACAGAATAAATGGCGAACATGCTTATTGGGATTCTCAATATCAAGCAGAAAAAGAATTTGAGGAATACCAAAAAGAGCAAAATATTTATTGGGATTTCTTTTTTCAAAATGCAAAAGACCTTGATGATTATTCGTATTAGAATACTTATTGTAGAAGTATCGCTTAAAACAATCATATATTGAGCATTTCAAGGGTTTTTATATCATTTTTTAGGTCAGTGACTTCATAATTATGCGGTATTTTGCGTTTTCCAAGTTCTTCTAAAAACGCCATACGGCTCATATTGACAAAAGAACCGCATTTGCCTGCGGGCATTTTCAAATCGCTGTAAAAGAAAATAGCCAAATCCAAACGGAGTTCATCCTCTGTTTTATGTGTGGCTTTAATAAATTGGTCAGAAATAATGAGTGCCATGTTTTTATTATTTTTTTTACAAAAATACACATTTTTATCTTAATTGAAACAAAAATGGCAGCGTATTCCAAACTCTTACAATGAAAAAGCGATACATAGAAATCATGGACACGACACTCCGCGACGGTGAACAAACCAGCGGCGTGTCGTTTTCAGCAACGGAAAAACTGACGATTGCTCAACTCTTGCTTCAAGAAGTCAAAGTGGATAGAATCGAAGTCGCTTCAGCCCGCGTGTCGGAAGGTGAATTGGAGGCAGTGAAAAAAATTACAAATTGGGCAAAAAACAATGGGTTTTTAGATAAAGTTGAAGTGTTGACCTTTGTTGACGGTGAATCATCTATTAATTGGATGATTGAAGCGGGTGCAAAAGTGATGAATTTGTTGACCAAAGGCTCGATGAATCACTTGACGCACCAATTACGCAAAACACCAGAAGAGCATTTTAATGAAATAGAGAAAGTCATTGCATTGGCTCAAAGTAAAGAAATAAATTGCAATGTTTATCTCGAAGACTGGAGCAATGGTATGCGTAACTCCCCTCAGTATGTATTTCAATTTCTCGATTTTTTAACAAAACAGCCTATAAAACGGGTACTTTTACCCGATACTTTAGGCATTTTAACACCGAAAGAAACATACGATTTCATAAAGCCTATCATTGAACGCTACCCTAATACACATTTCGATTTTCATGCACATAATGATTATGACTTAAGTATTGCCAATGTTATGGAGGCTTTACATGCTGGCGCACATGGGTTGCATCTGACCGTCAATGGTATGGGAGAACGTTGTGGGAATGCACCTTTGGCGAGTGCAATTGCCATGATGAATGACTTTATGCCTGAATTTAAAACGGCTGCGGTTGAAAAATCCTTGTATTCGGTCAGTAAAATCGTCGAAACTTTCTCTGGTTTTCATATTCCTGTCAACAAACCTATTGTTGGGGAAAATGTTTTTACGCAAACAGCAGGTATTCACGCCGACGGTGACAATAAGAAAAATCTTTATTTCAATGACCTCATGCCAGAACGTTTTGGTCGTAAGCGCAAATATGCTTTGGGCAAAACATCAGGCAAGGCAAATATTGAAAAAAACCTTCAAGAATTGGGCATTCGCTTATCCGATGCCGATTTGAAAAAAGTAACGCAACGCATCATTCAACTCGGCGACCGAAAGGAAATGGTGACACGTGAGGACTTGCCTTATATTATTTCAGATGTCATTGACAGCAGCAGCGTTGTAGAAGAAAAGATACAGATTTTGAATTATGTGTTGACCCATTCTAAAAACCTGAAACCGTCCGCAACAGTACAGTTAAGTATTGACAATCAAACGTTTGAAGAAAGCGCACAAGGCGATGGTCAGTACGATGCGTTTATGAATGCCTTGAAAAAAATATTATTAAAAAAGAATATTTCTTTGCCACAATTGAGCGATTATAACGTCCGTATTCCACCTGGTGGCAAAACCGATGCTTTATGTGAAACAATCATTACTTGGGATTTTAAGGGTAAGGAATTTAAAACACGCGGCTTGGATTCTGACCAAACCGTGTCGGCGATTCAGGCGACGCAGAAAATGCTGAATTTGATTTGAGAAACACCTCTCAGTATTTTACCATGAAAATTCTAAAATTACCTTTTTAATTTTCATGGTTTTTGAACGAATTTTTAAAAACTATTTTTCCTGCATTGACATAAACACCCCTCAGTAAAAATGATTTTTGAACTATTGCCTATCGTTGATAAAATGCTTGAAATCTATCAAAAACCACGCACTTTTGATAGATTTCAAGACTATTTAACTCTTTTACAAGGCGAAACAAAAGGTGATTTAGCTGTTCCAATAAGTGGTTTTAATCCAATGGCAAAAGAGCATGTGGTCGAAAAATTACTTGAATTGAAAGCCTTAAATACTGAACAAATCATTGAAAATACGATTTTTGAACTCAATAAGTCCGAAATACTGAGGGGGTACCGTGAAGCCGTTTTTAAAGTCTCTTTGACAGTTTCAGACGATTTAAAAGGCGGCTGGACAAACCGTTACACGACAGATTATGACAGTAAATTCAAACTCAATGCCTTGATAAATCGTCATTTTTGCACGCCCATTTTTAGGACAAGTGAAATTTATGACCCTATTTTGATTCGTGAAAGGACTTTAGAATATGCTTTCAGGACAGTTTATGGGTTGTCAAAACCCAAACATAAAACGCTCAAAGAACACGTTGAGCAAGAGGTTTTTGTAGCAAAACAGATAACATATCAAAGTAAAACAGAGTCTTGCGATATAACATTTTTGAATGATTTTTATGAAAAACATAAAGAAACTGACGATTATTCCATCATTTTCAACTTTTTTTATGGCGATATGGCTTCTAAATCTTTAGGTTTTAAAACGCATAGAATAGAAGAAGATATGGCTGGTTTCAAGTATGTTCGAAAAATATAAAAACAACATTCATCAAAATAAATAATAGCCCTGCAAGGGCATAATAAATTAACATAGAGTGATGTCCTATGAAAAACATGAAAAAACATGAAAAAAATAACAGTCTATTGCGCCTCAAGTCCACGAGTGAGGCAAGTCTATTTCGACACGACTGAAAAATTAGCCAATTTGTTATTTGACAACGACATTGAAGTCGTTTTTGGTGGCGGCAGTAAAGGCTTAATGGGGAAATTGGCAGATACGATTGTGGCACGTGGCGGCAAAATAAAAGGCATCATGCCACAGTTTATGGGCGATGTGGAATGGGCACACAAAGGCGTTAGCAATTTTGAATTTACACAAACCATGCACGAGCGCAAGGCAAAACTTTTGGAAGATATTGATGGATTAATCGCTTTGCCAGGCGGTTGCGGTACTTTTGAAGAGTTATTGGAAGCCATTACCTTAAAACGCTTGGGGCTTTACACGAAACCCATCGTCATTCTGAATACCGATAATTTTTATGAGCCTTTAAAAATGCTCTTGGAAAACAGCATAAAAGAGAATTTTATGGCAGAAATTCATCGAGATATGTGGACTTTTGTGGACGAACCTGAAGAGGTTATTCCTGCTTTGAAAAATGCAGCGAGTTGGGATTCGAGCGCGATTCAGTTTGCGGCGGTGAAATAGCTATTGAAATATAAAAGATGAATAAAAGTTTAATTATATTGATGTTGTTTGTTATTTTCATCATTTCATGCAGCGACAATGATGAAAAATACAAATGTCTAATGCCATTTTCAGAGGTAGCAACAATGTTGCAGGATGGCTCACCAAATACTTTAAATGTTTATTTTCCTTTTAAAACATTTCTTGATAGTTCACTTATAAAAGATGATTCTGCAAAAACGGTAACCTATTTTTCTAAAATTGACACATTTAGCTTACAATGGTTTTCATTTAATCTTCAAACAATGAAAGAACCTATACTTTATAGTCAATATTTAGGTAAAGAGATTTATCGTTTTTCATGGTTTCGCTCTTTTGATCCACCAGTAACTATTACTTTAGAAAAAGATCAAGGAGAGTATTTTATTATTACAAAAAAGACAAATAGACTTTTTTATCAATCGCCTACAAGATTACTATATTATAGAGATAATATAGTTGCAGGAATCAAGGATACATTACCACTCTATTTGCAAATAAATCAACGTAAACAAATTGAAAAAAGTCAATACAAAACGTTTGTTGATATTTTAAAACAAACAGAATTTACATGTATTTCACCAAGAGGAATAGAAAATGTCGGCGTTGATGGTTCGGAATGGATAATTGAAGTTCATAATAAAAATGGCTATTATTATGTAGATAGGCATAGCCCACAAGATTCTACACCATTAAGAAAATTAGGAGAGTACCTCATAAATTTGAGCGCAGTAAAAAACGAAAAAAGATATTAGTGATGAGTTTATACTTGGAAATCAATACATTATCATAAACACCCCCTCAGTATTTTTCAACAAAATTATGGCAAAGAAAAACATCTTAATCGTCCCAGGAGACGGTATTGGGCAGGAAGTAACTGCCGTTGGTAAAAAGGTTTTAGACAAAATCGCGGCAAAATTTGGACATGAATTCGTCTATGACGAAGCCCTCATTGGTCATGCAGCGATTGAAGCGACAGGCAATCCGTTGCCAGATGAATCATTGGCGAAAATGCGGGCTTCGGACGCTGTTTTGTTTGGTGCGGTTGGTCACCCAAAATATGACAACGACCCGACAGCGAAAGTCCGCCCCGAACAAGGGCTTTTGAAAATGCGTAAAGAATTGGGTTTATACGCCAATTTACGCCCAATCAAATTGTTTGATGAACTCCTTGACGCATCGAGCATTAAGCCTGAATTACTGAGGGGTGCCGATATTCTATTTTTCAGAGAGTTGACAGGCGATATTTATTTCGGCGAAAAAGGTCGCAACGAAGAGAATACCTATGCTTACGACATTGCAGGTTATCATCGTTACGAAGTCGAGCGCATCACCCGCAAAGCCTTCGATGCAGCACGGACACGGCGCAACAAATTAATGTCAGTAGACAAGGCTAATGTATTGGAAAGCAGCCGTTTATGGCGTGAAACGGTTTTAGAAGTGGCTAAAGATTATCCAGATGTGGAGTTGACACACCAATTTGTTGATTCCGCAGCTATGCTTTTAATTAAAGACCCGCGCCGCTTTGATGTAGTAGTTACAGGCAATTTATTTGGCGATATTTTGACAGATGAAGCATCTCAAATTGCTGGTTCGATGGGTATGTTGGCATCGGCTTCGGTGGGCGACAGCACGGGCGTTTATGAACCGATTCATGGTTCAGCGCACGATATTACAGGCATGGGTGTGGCTAATCCGATGGCTTCAGTCTTGTCTGCCGCTTTGTTGTTAGATATTTCTTTTGGCATGAAAGAAGAATCGGAAGCTATCATAGCTGCCGTTGATGCTGTCCTCAAAGCGGGTTTTAGAACGGGCGATATTGCAGATGCAAACACGCCTAAAAATATGATTTTGGGTACTGATGCAATTGGCGAAGAGATTTTGAAACGGATTTAAGGGAATTGATTATTGAATATTGCTGATTGATTATTATATGACAATAATCAATCAGCAATATTCAATAATCAATAATTTCTTTAACTTTGTACCCCAAAAAGACAACTTATGCCGCAACTTCTTTTGCGTAATATACGCATCATCGCACCGAATCAACCTGAACTGGATGGACAAATCCGCGATATTCTCATCAAAAATGGTAAAATTTTAAAAATTGATACAGGTATTTCGCTTGAAAATGAAGGCGAAATAGAAGTATTTGAACAGCGAAATGCTTGTGTGTCAATCGGCTGGTTCGATGTTGGCACGCAAACAGGCGACCCCGGTTTGGAACATCGTGAAGATTTCGAGTCGGTTTCTAAAGCAGCTATGGCAGGTGGTTTTACCGGTCTTGCGCCGTTCCCAAATACAGAACCGGCTATTCATTCTAAATCTGAAATTTTATACATAAAAAATAGAACAAAAGCATATTTAGTTGATTTTGAGCCTATTGGTGCTTTGTCAGTTGACTGTAAAGGTAAAGACATGGCTGAAATGTTGGATATGCGGTCGGTCGGTGCAGTAGCGTTCAGCGATGGTCGAAAATCGGTGCAAGATGCGGGACTTTTACTGAGGGGTCTACAATATGCTAAAATTTTTGATGGATTGATTTTTAATATACCAAATGACAAAGCGATTGCACCGCATGGCGAAATTCATGAAGGAGCAGTCTCGACTTCACTTGGTTTGCCGGGTATCCCGTCAATGGCAGAGGAGTTGATGGTGCAGCGCGATTTGCAGCTTTTAGCATATGCTGATTCACGGCTTCATTTTCACAATATTTCAACGGCGGGTGCTGTAGCAAGTGTGCGGGATGCTAAAAAACGAGGTTTGAAAGTAACGGCAAGTGTGGCTGCCTTGAATCTGTGTTTTACAGACGAGATGCTGAGGGGGTTTGATACCAATTTTAAAGTTATGCCACCTTTGCGCGAAGAGATTGACCGTCAAGCACTTATAGGAGGTTTACAAGATGGAACGATTGATTTTATATCGACAAACCACACGCCGATAGATGAAGAAGGTAAAAATTTAGAATTTCCGTATGCCGATTTTGGGGCTATTGGTTTGGAAACTACTTTTGGATTGTTGAATCAATTTTTGAATAAAAAATTCACAATTCAAGATTTTGTTGAGTTTTTAGCCATCAATCCGCGTCATATTTTAGGTCTCGAAATGCCTACAATTACGGACGGTGCGGAAGCTAATTTAACCATTTTTAATCCTGATAAAACTTGGACATTTACAAGTAAGGACATTTTTTCAAAATCTAAAAATACGCCTTTGATAAACAATATACTGAGGGGTACAGTTTTAGGTGTTGTCAATAAGGGTAAATGGGCAATCGTCCATCAATAATAATCAATCAACAATAATCGATTAGTCTATTTGAAAGCATGGCTTATCTGAAATATGTTATTTTTTATCGTAAAATCAGATGAAGTTATAGGAAAAATGCTAATTTCGTTAGGTGTTAAACAACCAACTCGTTTTCAAATAGAGAAATGGCGTTGCACAAAGGACAAAATTTTTTCTTCACAACTAATTTTAAACAAAAGAAATCATGGCAGTTTTAGACAGTTCAGATGCTCCATTGCAAGAAAAAGACGTATCTATTTGGGGAATGGTCAAAAAATGGGGGCTTATTTCAGCATTAATTGGTATAGTGTTCCAGTTGATTCAGCAAGTAACGGGCGTAATGAGTCAAAGCGGAACTATTATCGCTTTATACACCGTTTTTAGCATCGGAGTAAGTGTAGCGATCTATGTAATGGCGTTACGTGAACACCGCGAGCAAGAGTTAGGTGGTTTTATGTCCTTCAAACGAGGATTTTATTTGGCATTTATGATTGGCATGGCTTCGACAATTGTTGTATTGATTTTCAATTACATCTACATGAATTTCATCAACCCAAATGCTATGGAAGCGCAACTTGAAATGACACGCGGCATGATGGAAAAATTTGGGATGCCTGAGGATCAATTGGATGCGGCAGTCGAAAAACAACGGGCAAGCCTTGCTTCACCGATGTCCTTAGTTACGGGGCTATTAGGTGCAGGTGTTGTTGTTGCGATACTTTCATTGATTATGGGTGCTGTTATGAAAAAAGAGCGTCCGATGTTTTAGTAATGATGCATTATGAATGATAAATGATGAATTTGTATAACATTCATCATTTATCATTCATAATTCATCATTCCTTTTCTACTTTTGCGGAATGAAACAAAAAATACTTTTAAACGGTATAATTGCAGGCATAGCTGTTGTAGGTTATGTCCTGCTTTTTTATTATATGGATAGGTCGTCAGCATTTAGCCCTGCTGTTCGGTTCAGTTCCTTGTTGGTTTGCGCTTTTTTTATGTTTTTGACCATAAAAGATGTAAAAGAACCCGATTTCAAGGTTTTACTGAGGGGGGCATTTGCCGTTTTTTTGATTGCTAATGTTTTTTATTATGTCTATGATTTTGTCCTTTTCAACCATATTGACCCTTTACTTGTTGATATGGAAAAGGATATGGCAATCGAAATGTATCGTCCCAATACACCCATAAATGAGATTTTTGATATGGAACAAGGCATTCGCAACGCTCAAGCGCATAATTTTTCGAGCAATGCGATGCAATTTGCAAGGTGGTCAATACTGGGTTTTGGTGTGGCATTGGTGGTTAGTTATTTGGTAAAAAGAAACAATAAATAACTATGAGTTATGAATTATGAGTTATGAATTAACGGATAACTCATAATTCATAATTTATAACTCATACTTAAAAAATGGATATTTCTCTTGTCATTCCTTTGTTAAATGAGGCAGAGTCATTGCCTGAGTTGGAAGCATGGATACGGACTGTGATGCAACAGCGTGGTTTCAGTTATGAAATTCTGTTTATAGATGACGGCAGTAGCGATAATTCTTGGCAAATTATTGAACAATTAGCTCTTGGAAATCCTTGTGTACGGGGCATAAAATTTCGGCGTAACTATGGTAAATCGGCGGCTTTGAATACAGGTTTTGCAGCGTGTAAAGGCGATGTTGTCATTACGATGGATGCCGATTTGCAGGACTCTCCCGATGAGATTCCAGAGTTGTATCGCATGATAGTTGAAGACAAATATGACCTTGTAAGTGGTTGGAAACAAAAGCGTTACGACCCCCTCAGTAAAACATTGCCTACAAAACTATACAATTGGGCAGCCCGAAAAATAAGCGGTATTCCGAATTTGCATGACTTTAATTGTGGTTTAAAATCCTACAAACGCGATGTAGTCAAAAACATTGAAGTTTATGGCGAAATGCACCGCTATATTCCAGCGATTGCCAAATGGTCAGGATTTGCTAAAATTGGTGAAAAAGTGGTGCAGCATCAAGCCCGTAAATATGGTGTAACTAAATTCGGTTTGAGCCGCTTTATTTATGGTCCTTTAGATTTGATGTCCATTTCCTTTGTCGGCAAGTTTGGTCGTCGTCCAATGCACTTTTTTGGCTCGTTTGGCTTAATATTGTTTTTTCTTGGTTTTTGTTCATCTGTTTATGTCGGGTTGTCAAAATTATATAGACTTCACAGCGATTTGCCAACGATTTTAGTAACAAGCAACCCTTTTTTCTACATTTCTTTAGCGATGATGATAATGGGGACGATGTTATTTGTCACAGGTTTTTTGGCTGAAATGCTTTCGCGTCAATCGCCAAACCGCAATGCCTATGTTGTTGAAAAAGAAGTTTAATTCTAAAATATGAAATATGAAAATCACATATTTCATACTTCATATTTATAAAAAATGACTTATACAAAACATACGCTTCAAAAAATTGAAGAACTTTTCAAAGAACTCAATTACGTTGTTCGCTACGAAAAAGGCAGTTTTCAATCAGGTTATTGCCTTGTGGAAGGCAAACGGATAGCGATTGTGAATAAATTTTTTGAAACCGATGCGCGTATCAATACACTTATTGATATTTTAGATAAAGTGGAGTTGAATACTGAGGGGGTCTCTGAAAAGTCGTTGAAGTTGTTGAAAGAGATACAAAAATTAAAAAATAGCACAACAGAATAATAAGGGGGCTTGTTATACTTCGACATGCGCTTATCCATATTCTATATTCATTCAATCCATGAAAAACTACCTATCGCTCATAAAATTCAGCCACACCATTTTTGCATTGCCTTTTGCCTTGGTTGGTTTTTTCCTTGCCCATTATATAGAAGGCAAATCGCTGAATTTGACCATATTATTAAGCATTTTGTTGTGTATGATTTTTGCGCGAAGTGCAGCGATGGCATTCAATCGGTATCTCGACCGCGATATTGATGCCTTGAATCCGCGCACAGTGGTACGTGAAATTCCTGCGGGTGTGATAACAGCACAATCGGCTTTGACGTTTGTAATCATCAATTCATTAGCTTTTATATTGACAACTTGGTTTATCAATCCTCTGTGTTTTGCCTTATCACCTATTGCTTTATTGGTCGTTTTGGGTTATTCCTATACAAAACGATTTACTTTTTTATGCCATTTTATACTGGGTTTAGGGTTGTCATTGGCACCGATTGGGGCGTATTTGGCAGTAACTGGGCATTTTGATAGTTTGCCTTTGTTATATTCATTGGTGGTTTTGTTATGGGTTGCGGGCTTTGATATTATCTATGCTTTACAAGATGAAGATTTTGATAAGTCCTTGAATCTCAATTCTATACCTGTCCGATTGGGTAAAGGGGGGGCTTTGCAATTGTCCAATATGCTGCATTTACTATGTGCTTTAGTTATCTTGTTTGCTGTTTGGCGTGTCAATACTGAGGGTGTTGGTTTTGGAATCCTTCATTGGATAGGTACAGCAATTTTCATAGGTTTGTTAGGATATCAGCATACACTTGTCAAGCCCAATGATTTGAGTAAAGTCAATATGGCTTTTTTTACAACCAATGGTATTGCCAGCGTTATTTATGGCTCATTCTTTATTTTGGACTTCTTTTTCTAAAAATGCTTCCTTTTCGTTTTCTTAATATGACTGAACAATAAGGTTAGCACTTTCTGCTTTGATTTGTTACTAAATTAATTCAAAAGCGGAAATTGCTGATACAAGATGAAACATTGAGTTAAAACGTTGTCATCCAACGCTTTAACTTATTTTTTTATATTCGTTTCGAATTTATATTGTTGAAATAATTTATATTTTATATTTATTTTTTTTAAAAATGTCTTCCTTGATATGTTTTGGAACGCTTTTTGAAAAGCATGACTTGAACATATATCTCCTGCTTTGACTTTGGTTTTTGAATTGTTAGTGTGACAAATTTTCACATATATTTTAAATCCATAATCCCATTTTTCAAGCATCAAGTCAATCAGTAAGCTCTTCTTTTATCATCCGCAAACACGACATATTGGCAAACACGCTGCCTACAACAGATAACATAATGTTGTATAAGCAAACATAATATCTTATTGATTATCAGTTGATTATCAATGATAAACGGCTTGTAATTTTTGTTAATTTGTATTTTATAGCCATATTTCATTTCGTTTTGGCATGATTTTCGGCATTTTAATAATAACACATTCACTTTATTTTCAGAAAAACCATAATTAAAAGGTCTGAAGTCGTGTGTTACTGAGGGGTATTTTTGTGGATAATCCGATAATGTAATTATTTATTTTTACCCTTTTAGTTCCCTCGACCTGACTTCAAAACGACTTTGCATAGATGAAAAAACTTTTACTCTTTGGCGCACTTTTATTCGGGTTAAATGGCTTGATTGCTCAAACCAATTTTATACATCAGGACTCGGTTTTTACGCGCACTGCGAATTGTGATGCGGGTGTTTCTGTTTGTATCGACAGTTTCGTTTACGACAGCATCAATAGCCTTCGATTTTATCTGGATGGACGGCAATTCAGCACGACCTTCACGCCTTGTTTTGTTGATACTATTCATAACTATGGCTATACTGATATTTTTCGTGGACTTGAACGGGGCCCGTGGCAACTCAATTCATGGACAGTGAATGGGCAGACTTTTACAGGTACATTTTCCAGTCTTGATGTTTTAGTTGACTCGATGCGTCGTTGGGACCCTTCGGGCGATTGGCGTTTAGACTCAATATCTATGACAATTTATGGTTTTGCAAAAAATGGAAAGCAATATAGTTGCCAAAATATCCTCGGTTTGGGACGTGGCGGACGGAGTGAGATATGTTATAATACGGGTATTGCATTCAGGGGTTTGCGTTTTTCAGTGCCAGTAGGAATTCGTGAATTTGTTGTTGAAAAAATAAGTTCTGGTCTTCGTGATACAGTTCAATTGGTCAGCACTTGCATTACGCGTGATGTTGTGCGTAAAACAGTACCTTTAGGTGCTTCTCAAACCTATTGTTTCGATGCCTCTCAATTGCTGGGCGTAACGGGCAATTTAGTTAATTTTTGTGCAACACCCAAAACACATGTTCTTTTTGATGCACCTTTAAATGGCTGTATTCGCTACGCAGGTGCTTCGGTCGGTTCTGATACCGCGTGTTTGAAAGTATGTGATCAATTCGGCAATTGCGATACAACAACGCTCATCGTGACAGCCACAAATGTTCCTACGCGCACAACAATCATTAGAGATACGATAGTTATTGGCAATGCACGGACGAATACAGATGTGGTGATTCCGATAGGTATCATTAATTTGTTTGGCAATATTTGCCCCACTACATCCGCTCTAAATGTCAATTTTATTGTTGACAGCTTAGGAAAAGCCCTTATTTATAGCGGTATTACTGAGGGGGTAGATACGGCTTGTATGCGTGTATGCAATACCTTAGGGATTTGCGACACAACTATTTTTTATATTACTGCCGTACCTGAGGTCATTCCACCGCAGGTGACGGTTCATACGTTCAGAGATACAATTTCAATTGGTTTAACCGCACGTTCAAAATGTTCATTTAATGCACCAATCGATACGTCAACGATTTTCGAGAATTTCTGTGCTGCTTCAAGCGGTTCAAATATACGCTTTACAGTTGATGCAGCGACAAAATGTATTAAATATCAAGGTGTTACGGTAGGCGTGGATACAGCTTGTATCCGCGTTTGCAATACTTTTGGTGAATGCGATACGACCTATTTATATATTCAAGCCTTGCAACCACCTGTCGTAAGGCGTATTCATGAGTTCCGCGATACGGTTGTAGTGGGCTTGGCTCGTGATAAATGTAATTTAACCGCCCCTTCAACACCCCTCAATATTCGCAATCTTTGTGAAGGACAATCGGGGTCGAAAATAGATTTTATAGTCAATACGACGACCCATTGCGTCAACTATATGGGTATTACGCCTGGCACAGATACAGCTTGTATTGAAATATGTAATGGGTCTGGTACATGTGACACAACATATATGTATATCTCCGTTGCGCCTCCGTTGTCGTTGCCTATGCCCAGTGTGGATACTATTTCACTAAAAATATTTGAAACTAAATCTTATTGCCCCGATTCGATTGAATTACGCGGTTCACCGATTCGATACATTGCTTTTTGCGCTCTTTCACCATTTAATAATACAGCAATCACGCTTGATACGGTGAAAAAATGCCTCAACGTGCGTGGTATTTCTAATGGACAAGATACTTTCTGCTTGGTTCTGTGTAATAATGCAGGTTTTTGTGACACCACGACGCTGTATGTAAAGGTGTCACGAGATACAGTTATACCAATATTGAAAATGGATTCCGTAAAACTCTTTATTGGCGATAGTTTGACCTATTGCGGTATTGACACCTCCGAAATTCGAGGAGCAGTTGACTCTATTTCTAACTATTGTTCACAATCAAGCGGCATTCATTCAACCGTACAAATAACAGTTGCTAAGTGTTTGAAAATCAAAGGATTGAGAGCAGGTACTGATACTGCATGTATCGTCGTTTGCAACCGTCTTTCAGGTCTGTGCGATACGACAAGAGTGCGTATTATTGTTAGCGAAAAGATAGTTATACTGCCCAAACCAAGTATAGATTCTATTACAATTGCCGTTGGGCAGTCGAAAACCTATTGTCCAGATTCGACGGAATTGAGTGGTTCGCTTATAAACAGTATAAAATTCTGCTCAACACCTAACGCAAATCATACTTCAATCAGCTTAGATAATGTCACAAAATGTGTAAAAATTGTAGGCAATACTGAGGGGAGGGATACAACTTGCCTCATCCTTTGTAATGCCGCAGGGCAATGTGATACGACAACATTATATGTACGTATCACACGACAGGATACTTCCAAGCCAGTTAGCAGTACAGTTCTCATTACCTTGGATGTGAATAAAGATTCAACATTCTGTGGAGTGGACAGTTTGCAAATACGGGGTTCAGTGGATTCGATATTTGATGCGTGTCTCGGCAAAAATGGTTTACACGCCTTGATGGTGCTTGATAGGACGACAAAATGCGTCAAAATTACAGGACGTTCTGTGGGACAAGATACGATGTGTTTAGTGGTTTATAATCGGGCATCCCGTTTGTATGATACAACATTTGTTATTGCGAACATTCGCAATCCAATAGGTATCAAAGTTAAGGCAGTTAATGATTTTGATACGCTCCGAAGAGGCACAACGAAAGACCTTTTTGTTTATCAGAATGACACTTTGTCACGGCAAGCAACGCGTTTAACAATAGTTAAACCGCCTACGAAAGGGATAGCGGATACGATTAGTTTTCAAAGGGGCATTTTGACCTATACAGCCAGTCGTGCTTATTCAGCTTGTGGCATAGATAGTTTTAGATACCGGGTGTGTATTGATTCGATCTGCAGTGAAGCGACAGTGGTTATTGTAGTTGTTTGCCCTGATAGTTTATTGGTTTACAACGGTATATCGCCTAATGGTGACGGTAAAAACGACGTATGGCTCATTGAAGGTTTACAAAATTATCCAAATCATACCGTTTCTGTTTTGAATCGTTGGGGCAATGAAGTTCTCAAAACAACGAATTATCAGAACAACTGGGATGGTAAATGGGACGGAAAAGATTTGCCCGATGGTACTTATTTCTATTGGATTAGAAATGATAAAACCGGGGAAATATTGAAAACAGGTTATTTACAAATTTTGCGTTAGTGGAATGGTTATTGGTTATTAGGGATTGGTTTACTGGTTATTAGGGATTGGTTACTGGTTATTAGGGATTGGTTTACTGGTATCGTAAACAATAATTTTTTACCTAAATCCAATCCGAATAACCAATAACCAATAACGAACAAACGAAGATTACAATTTAAAATTTTGACTAAAAACGGCTTACAACCCGTGAATTTATCACTTTAAACTTTATTTTTTTAAAAATGAGAAAAACTATCACACTTGTTACTCTGCTAATGTTGGGGGCATTAGCGGCACACGCGCAGCAAGACCCAATGTTTACGAATTACATGTTCAACTCATTGATTTTCAATCCGGCTTATGCAGGTAGCCGCGACCATGCTGTGATTAACTTGCTACATCGCACGCAATGGTGGGGCATTGAAGGTGCACCGACAACGCAATCGATTTCCATGCACACACCTTTGAAAAATGATCGGGTGGGTGTTGGATTCAGCTTGGTCAATGATAAAATTGGACCCTCAAACAGTTTGGATGCCAATGTGTCTTATGCTTACCGCATTCCAATTGGTACAAAAGGTAAACTCGCTGTCGGTCTCCAAGGCGGTGTGACGAATTGGCGGGCGGATTGGTCAAAATTGAATATCGAACAAGCGGGCGATATTCCGTTTTCTGAAAATGTCAACTGGTGGAAACCGAATATTGGCGCGGGTGTTTACTACTACACTAAAAACTTTTATACAGGTTTGGGTGTACCACGCATCATTGAGTACGATTTGATTCCGAACCGTACCGACCAGTTGCCGATTTATGCGAAGCAAGTTCGCCATTTTTACTACACATTGGGGGGTGCGATTCCTTTGAAAGGCAATGCTTTGGTTTTCAAACCCTCGTTGCTCGTAAAAGCGGCTGCGCCTGATAGCCGTTTGCGCCGCGATACATCATTCCAGCAAGTAGGTGCGCCAACTGAATTTAACGTGGATTTGTCTTTGTTTTTTCAAGAAACGCTGTGGATTGGCGCGTCTTTTCGCTCATCCATTGAGGCATTTCAAAATAAAAGCTCTTACGATTCGGCAGACTTTTGGGCAGCTTATTATTTAGGGAATGGTTTGCGTATTGGTGCTTCTTATGATTATACTTTGACAAAATTGCAATCAAAAGCACAAGGGTCATTTGAGATTATGCTTGGTTATGAGTTTGATTACAAAACAAAACGCATTGTCACGCCGCGTTACTTCTAAGGGTAGAATGATTATTTCTTTTGAATTGATACGATTCTATACTGAGGGGGTATAATTTTTTTCAAGTTAGTGTAAAATAGCAAAATTGGTACGATTTTTACATTATATAGTTGAAAAATAAAATTCTGTAAATTATTGATTTACACTTTTTTAATAAAGAATTTTTCTCATTCTTATTGTTGCTTCGGGTGTAATTGAAATAGCAAAAAAGGTAATTAAGCGTATTTTTACTGAGGGGAGTATTTTTCCTAATTTATTTTACTCATAAACACCTTACTATTTTTTGTTAATCCGAAGCGACAATTCAGAAATGCAAGGACTTATATATAAGCTTTTTTTTTTGAATTTTTAGTTTGAAACTTATTCACAAAATTTAATAAACCGATTTCAACTGAGTTATTAGTTGGCATACTATCAACAATTAGAAGGGGAAAACCGATTCATAAACACTCCTTCCCGATTTCCGATAATTCTAAATTTGAAATGATGAAATTCAGAAGCTTTTACTCATTAGCAATGATGCTGCTTTTTGCAGCGACCCTTTCAGCTCAATCTGCTAAACTGGAACGTGCAAAACGTAACATGAAAGAGCTGGACTATGTTGGGGCAATCGAACTCCTCAACCAAATACTTTCAAAAGGTGACGACGCAGGTGCCAAAATTGCCCTTGCAGAGTGTTACCGTAAAATTGGCGACTCGCAAAATGCTGAGTTTCTTTTTGGACAAGTCGTCCGTTTACCCGAAGCGCAACCCATTCACTTCCTTTATTATGGTGAAATGTTGCAACGAAACGGCAAGTGTGACCTCGCCCGCGAATGGTACACAAAGTTTGCTGAAGCCGTCCCTGAAGACGTGCGTGGTCAATATCAGACCAAAGCCTGCGACTACGAATTGGAGTTGAAAACAAAAGGATTGGACATTTATGCTGTCAAAAGAACGCAATTCAACTCAAATTTGGATGATTTTGGTGCAGCTTTCTACAAAGACGGTATCATTTTCGCGTCTGAACGCGACAAAGGTTCTGCCGTCAAGCGCAGCCATAGTTGGACTGGAGAGCCTTTTCTCGACCTTTATTTTGTACCTATTAAAAACTGTGGTGCAGATGTACAAACAGGTCGCCCCGAAAAATTTACGAGTGACATCAACTCGAAATATCACGATGCTATCGTGACATTTACAAAAGATCAATCGTCTATCTTTTTTACTCGCAACAATTATTCAAAAGGGAAAACGAGTGCAGATGACGAAGGCATAGTACGCCTAAAAATTTATACAGCTAAGAAAAAAGGTAGCAGTTTTGGTACAGAAGAAAGTCTGCCCTTCAACTCTGATGAATACTCCAATGCACATCCAGCTATCAATGCAGAGGGTACAAAATTATATTTCTCAAGCGATATGCCTGGCGGCTTTGGTGGCATGGACTTATACGTTTCAGAACTTGAAAATGGTCGTTGGGGACCACCGATGAACCTCGGACCAAATATCAATACTGAGGGGAATGAATTATTTCCTTTCATCCATGCAAGTGGTCGTTTATATTTTGCATCTGATGGTCATTTGGGCTTGGGTGGCATTGATATTTTCTATGTTGACTCGCGTGGTGACGGTCAATGGACTTCTCCTGAAAACCCTGGCGCACCGATTAACTCTACGGATGACGATTTCGGCATCAACCTAAATGATGAAGGCACTTGCGGTTTCTTTTCATCTGACAGACAAGGCGGTTCTGGACGCGACGATATTTATAGTTTTACAAAAATGGCAACACCTGTCAAAATTTATGTTTATGACGAAGCCACAAAAGAGCCTATTGCTAATGCCTTGATTACAAGCGATTCATGCGTGAAAAAGGTTTTGAAAACTGGTAAAGATGGACGGGCTATTATAGATATGAAATTCAATTCATGCTGTTCTTTCACCGCTGAAATGGCAGGATATCAGAAAAATAAAAAAACAGGTTGTGTAAGAGATGCCTCCATGTCAGAGAATGTTGTTATCGAAATTCCGTTGCGAAAAGATAAAAAATTCATGGTTGATGGTTTCGTTTTTGACCAAAATACGGGTCTGCCATTACCTGATGCGAAAGTAACATTGATAGGTTGCGACTCAACTAAAGTAAATCAAACATTTACAACGGATGCGTCTGGCAAATTTGAGTTCAAATTAGATGAAGGATGTTGCTACAAATTACGGAGTGAAAAAGATAAATATTTCGCAGTGACGACACCTGATACTGTTTGTACAAAAAGCATGGTTGCTTCAAAAACATATTCTGTTAATTTGAATTTGCAACCATCAACGACGACAGAACCTAAGCCGATAGATTTGATAGCAACGACTCCTTCAACTACAACCACAAAACCAATCAACCCTAATGCTGTTTATTTGGACCCAGAAAAAGGTCTTTATCTCAAAAATGGCAAGCCGTTTTCAGGAACGGATAACGGTACAACATATAAAAATGGAAAAATCGTAGGCGGTAAGATACCTTCTGATATCGCTTCTAACACGACAAAAATCAATAAAGACCCTGATGCCGTGTCGTTTGACCGTGAAAAACAACTTTTTGTAAAAGGTGGCAAGCCGTTTACAGGAAAATATAATGGTGCATCGTATAAAGATGGGAAAGCAGTTGATGGTCTAACGCCTTCAAGCTCGATATATACTGACGACCCAACAGCACAGGCTTATTTATTAGATATTTATTACGATTTCGACCAATCATCACTGAGAGATGAGTCATTACCAGAGTTGGAAAAACTCTTGAAATTGATGCAAAATAATACATCTCAAATCATCGAAATTTCATCTCATACCGATACACGCGGCTCTAATAACTATAACAACCGCTTGTCTCAACGCCGTGCTGAATCAGTTGTTCGTTGGTTGATTGAAAAAGGTATTGATCGCGACCGCCTTGTGCCACGAGGTTATGGCGAAGGTATGACAACAAATCAATGTATCAACAACATCAAATGTTCAGAAGAAGAGCATCAGTTGAATCGCCGGACAGAGTTCCGCGTATTGGGCTGCAAAGACTGTATAGATAAAGATAACGTAAAATTATCAAAACCTAAGGCTAATCCAAGAGTGGATAAATGTCACGGGTGTCCGTTTTAAATGGGGTTAGCGGTTATTATTTTAGGGCATTAGTTTTTACTAATCAGCCCATAATCAATAACTAAATAGCCAATTAAAACATTCTAATTAAGGCTAGAGTAAAAGTGAATATATTTATAGAAGGGTGCCTGCGTAAAAGCAGTCACCCTTTTTTTAATAAACAAAAAATCCCAACCATAACAGTCAGGATTCAGCAAGGACACTATAAGAAACCATAATTATTTCAGTATATCGGTTATTGGGAAATTGGTTATTAGTTATTGGATATTACGAAATTGGTGAAATAGTAAATTAAC
The DNA here is from genome assembly GCA_031411275.1 of Saprospiraceae bacterium. GTDB lineage: Bacteria > Bacteroidota > Bacteroidia > Chitinophagales > Saprospiraceae > JAAFJT01. The sequence goes on from JANOAU010000129.1 coordinate 52,809, forward strand.
CAAAACTACTTGTGCGCTAAACAAAAACTAATTTCCCAATAACTAATAACTTTAAAACCAATTATGCTTCATCAAAACGATAAAGTTTAAGGTTTTCAATGATTTTGATAAGATTTTCAGCATATTGCTTGTCAGTTGCATAACCTGCTTTCTCCAAACCTTTTGCCCAACCTACATAATCTGTTTTACTCAAATATTGTAATTGCTGATAGTGATCGCGCATCAAAAGCATACTGTGGTCACGGAAACTTTCCCATGCCGAGTCATATTTTTTGAATTTATCAGTCGGCGTATCATCTTTCATAACAACATGTGGCACTCTTCGGTTAAACGTTTTCACCCCAAAGTGGTTATTTGCAGCACGCGTCAAACGGCTTTCTCCCGCATCACTCTCCAGTAAGCCTTGTGCCAGTGTGATACTGACAGGTATACCAAATTTCTGACGTTCTGTTTTAGCAACATTGATAAAACGGCGCACATAATCCCAGCATTTTTCTTGCTTTGATTTCACAACAATAGGATTAGCTTTTTCAGGAGCAATAAAAATAGAAACATTGTCGAATAAATTCGCTTCATTGATACCCTTAGCAATATCAGCATTCGGCTCGACAGGTTTGTTATAAGCGGCATTTGGCTCAATAGGTTTTGAAGAAATATTGCGTTGAGGCAACAGCTCAACGACCCCCTCAGTACCACCGATAACTTGATAGTCAGTGGCGGTATGGGAAGATTGCAAAGCCTCCCCTATCGCAGCTATTGCTTTATTACTTACATTTTGTTTGATACTATTTTGTTTGGAAGTTCCTTGTTCAGTTTTACCATTGAACAATTCAGCACCATCGCTAATAGAAAAATAAACATGACGATTAGCAAAAATGTAAAAGGTTAAAATCAAAATAATAACATTTATCCAATTTTTTACGAAAAATGCTTTTAATTTTGTATTGTCAATGACAAGCTGCCAATCTTTTTTGATGTCTTTCTGACGCTCGACTTGTCCGATTTGGATGTAGTTTGGTTGAGACATGATTCAATGTATTTTATTTTTTGTAAACCTCAATAATTTTGTTTTAAATAATAGCACAAATTTAAAACAAATAGTTTTTATAAAGCAACTTTTTTACAAAAAAAAACAACATTTTTTTTTAATTATACTAAATAACCAACTGTTTTGAAACCTAAATAATACTGAAGTAAGTTGAAAAATTTTTCAAAATAATACCTTCGTGTCTGTATTACACACTAACTTTGCTTTCTTAAAAATAAAAACAGAGAGTCATTCATTCCAAAATCAATTCAAACATGTTAATTATCGTAGATAGCGGCTCCACAAAAGCCGATTGGCAAGTCATAAATGCAGATGGTAGCCGCGAATTGCACACAACAATGGGCTTCAACCCGTTTTTTCACGATGAAGACCGTATCGAAGCCGAGTTGAGCAAAGATTTTGTCAAAGACGTGAATGTCACGGAAGTCCAAAAAGTGTATTTCTATGGAGCAGGTTGCTCGGACAAAATGCGTTGCGATATTGTCAAACGGGGCTTAGAGCGTATTTTTAAAAACGCAGAAACGATAGCAGTTGAACATGATTTATTAGGCAGCGCAAGAGCAACTTGTGGCTTGGAAGCAGGTATCGCTTGCATAATCGGTACAGGCTCAAATACCTGTTTGTATGATGGAAAGGATGTGGTTGACAATGTATCAAACTTGGGTTATTTGTTAGGCGACGAAGGTAGCGGTTCTCATTTAGGGAAATTGTTGATTCGTGCTTATTTTTATCGAGAGTTACCAGAGGACATAATAGAGTTTTTTCATGATGAATTTGGCAACAACAAACGAGTCATTTTAAACAAAATATATGGCGAAGCACCCAATGTTTATTTGGCGTCGTATGCCAAGTTTTTCTCAAAACATAAAAGTCATTTTTATATACAAAAATTGGCGAGCGAAGCTTTTTCAGAATTAACACGCCGCCATATATTAAAATACGATGGCTGCCACAACGTACCCATTCATTTTGTTGGATCTGTGGCACATCATTTTCAAGATATTTTGAAAACAACACTCGAAGAACATGATTTGAGCTTGGGTGTTGTCATACAAAAACCTATTGATGCACTCGTGGAATTTCATTTGAAAAACATAAATGTAACTTTAAATTAGTCAACCAATTAATTTGACAATAGCCCCCTCAGTATCCAACAATATTATCAAAACGAGGAGCCTATTTATAATTTATGTATATGACAAAGACTATCAAACGCATAGCTGTTTTTACTTCTGGTGGTGATGCACCCGGTATGAATGCAGCAATTCGCGCCGTTGTTAGGACGGCTATTTACAATGACCTCCATGTTTTTGGTGTAGAACGTGGCTATCAAGGCATGATTGAAGGTAATATCAAACGACTTGAAACAGGCGACGTCGGCAATATCATCCAAAGAGGTGGCACCATACTCAAAACGGCTCGCTCATTGGAGTTTATGACACCCGAAGGACGTGCCAAAGCTTATGATTCACTCTTAGCATTTGACATTGATGCTTGCGTGGCAATCGGTGGCAACGGCACATTTACGGGTGCTAAAATATTTTCAGAAGAACACGACATACCTTTTATCGGCGTTCCAGGAACGATTGACAATGACCTATATGGTACTGATTTGACCATCGGATTTGATACTGCAATCAATACAGCCATGGAAGCGGCTGATAAAATCCGTGACACGGCTTATTCGCATAACCGCTTATTTTTTGTTGAAGTGATGGGTCGCCATGCAGGTTTTATCGCCCTGCATTCTGCCATTGGTTCAGGAGCAGGTGGTGTCATGATTCCTGAAAATAAATACGATATTGACGACCTCGTTCAGCATCTCAAAAAGTCTGCAAAACGGAATAAGCCCTTTGGTATCATCATTGTTGCTGAAGGTAGTAAAGTAGGCGGTGCAGCAGAAGTAGCTAGATTGGTCGGAGAACGCATTGAAAACTATGACACCAAAGTTACTGTTATTGGGCATTTACAACGAGGTGGTTCACCCACGTGTATTGACCGCGTTTTAGCCAGCCGCTTAGGTTATGAAGCAGTCAATGCCTTGTTATCGGGTCATTCCAATGAAATGGTAGGCATTTTGAACAACGATTTATCGTTTACATCTTTTGACGATGCCATCAGTAAGGAAAAGCATGTAAATGATTCATTGATGAAAATGGCGCAAATATTGGCGTTGTAATATTATGGGGATTGGTTATTGGGGATTGGTTAATTGGTTATTAGTTACGACCAGTACACCCATCCCCAATAACCAATCCTCAATCCCCAATCAGAAATTAAAAATCGCTTTCACACTCACATTTCTGCCTTGATTAAAAACCCCTACTCTACCCGTTGCCAAATTCTCGGGAGCGTATTTCAGCCGACTTAAATGACTTTGATACGCTACATCGCCTAAGTTTTCGACACTGATGAAAAGGCTCATAAAATCTTTACGCTTAAAGGCTTTTACATTACCGCCCATGCCTGCACTCAATAAAGTATATGCGGGCGTTCCTGTTTCTGTACCAAACGCAGCATAAAAACGATATTGTGCAAAATAATGGTCAACAGCAAATTTGACATAAACATCTGTCAACAATTTACCAACGCTTTGAAATTGGGCTTTTAACTCACCTCGATATTTTCCAGCAGGAATAAAAGGTAAATATTGAGTGCTGTCGGGTTGATTTTGTTGAATCGCTTGCACAAAAGAAAATGCATTCTCAATATGCAACCAATCCAAAGGATGCGGATGAATATCAACATAAATTTCGCTACCCAATAGCCGTGCATTGCCTTGTGTAAATTTGTAAGCAGGGATTTGTTCCGCAGGATTTGGAATGGAGTCACCACCCGCAACACTGGTTAGTTTTTCTGAAAAAATATAATTCGAGATAAAATTGGCAAATGGCGTTAATTCGAAAGTTACATGGTCGCTGTTCAAAAAATAAGCTAAATCAATCTGATGACTCACTTCAGATTTCAAATCAGGATTGCCATATTCATACCGATAAGTGCCTTCATGCACACCATTTGAACCGATTTCAGAGATATTGGGCGCACGAAAACCTTGAGAAAGATTCAATTTTAAAGTCTGATTTTTATTAATTTGATAAGACAAACCGAAGCTACCCGTGAAACTGCTATAATCTTTTTGAAAAGCAGGGAATTTCATTTCGGTTGTTGTGTTTTGAACTTGTGTAGGTCTTTCTAAACTATCCAAAATCAGTTGTTGCCCTTGAATATGCCTATTATCAAAGCGAAAACCCGTTGCAAGTGTCAATTTTTTATCAAAATGTTTTTCTGCAAAAACAAAGCCGCCGATATCAAAAAGGCTGTAATCGGGTATTAAAAATTCTAAACCTCTATTCACATTTTTTTGTTGCATACCGCTTGCGCCAAAGGCTAATTCCCACCCGCGTATGTCTTCAATATTGTAACGCGCACTGTAATTGAATGTAGATAAATCGAAATACAAAGCAGTGTTATCTGGGTTTAATACATCGCCGTATTCACGCCGTTTGTTGTTTTGAAAACCCACATCCACATTCAGCGTTCCTTTGTTCAACACAAAATAATTATTAGATATAACTCTCTGATGATTAATTACTTGACGAGGAAAACCAATGCTGCGGCTGTTTAAATCAGTCGTTGTTGCCGTTACGTCTTCTGTCGAACCAAAGCCATCAGGCTTTGCAAAAGTGAAAAAACCGAAGTCGTCTCTCTCCCCCTTAGTAATGCCGAGTTTTGTATTAAAAGTATTGACCGTCAAATGCGTATAACCCCAATTTTTGGAAACGCCCAAGAACAAACTGCCATCCAATTCATTAAAACCAGCATTATAAACCTTACCATCATAGCTATTCTGATAGTTTCCAGCCCCTTTTTGGCTCAAACGAGCTAACCAGTGAATATCCTTTTTATTCCCCATATTGGACAATGAATAGCCCAAAAGATTGTTATTCGTTTGATAATTCGTTACAAATTGCGTTTTAATGGCATTAGGCTGTGGTGACTTGGGCGAAATGAAATTCAAAACGCCCGCAATGCCATCTGAACCATACATCAAACTACCCGGCCCTTTGACGACTTCAATTCTATCTATGGCGTATTCGTCAATCTCAATGCCGTGTTCGTCGCCCCATTGTTGCCCTTCTTGACGGATGCCATCGTACAAAGTAATCACCCTATTATAACCCAAACCTCGTATCATAGGCTTAGAAATAGCCGCCCCTGTTGTTATTTGATTAACACCTGGGACATTCTTCAAACCATCAATCAAATTGGTCGCAGCATTTTGATTTAAGGCATTTTTGTCAACCGCTTTAATCACCAAAGGACTTAATTTCAGTTCTGTGGCATGAGTGACAGCCGTTACTACCACGGCATTTAATTCAGAAACGGCAGAACTTAGTAAAAAATCAAGCGTCGTATTTTTATCTATTTTGACACGTTCAATATGATTTTTATACCCAATATATTTTATTTCAAGTAGGTAATTGCCGTTTGGTACATTATCAAAAACAAATAGACCATTATTGTCTGTTGTTGTACCTATTTTTAAGTCCGAAATATAGACCGTAGCTTCTATTAAACCCTCTTTTGTGCCTTCATCTTTAACACTGCCTGTAATTTTATTTTGAGCCAATAAGCCCTGATTAATCATAAAAAAGATAGCTATGATTGATATGAATGTTTGTTTCATTTTATATTGTTTTGAGGGCAAATAAGCCTATTTGCCCATATTTTTAATTGAATTAAGAAAGAATGGAAGTCTAAACCATTCTTGAATGCACGACTTTGAATAGCTTGTATACCCCTCAGTATAAAAGCACTATTCAAGCGAATTAAGAGATAAAACAAAATTAAAAGTAAAGCCACAAGCCCCTACTAACCAGTAAAGAATAACGAATAACAAATAACGAATTACCAATAACGAGTAACCAGTAAAGAATAACGAGTAACGAGTAACCATTAAAGAATAACGAGTAACGAATTACCAGTAACCAATAACGAGTAACGAATTATCAATAACGAGTAACGAATTACGAATAATGCGAATAATGGGTTAAAAAATGCCGTTAGGCATGTCATATTGGTAGAAAATGGTAAAGAGATGTTCAAAAGTGGCATAGCCATGACATATTGAAATCAGAATATGCCATCCCTCTGGGATTTAAAACCGTTTTTATAGC
>JANOAU010000130.1:0-116927 GCA_031411275.1 Saprospiraceae bacterium
GAACGAGTGCAACTATTCATTCCGATACCAACCAAATACGACGACCGAACGCTCGAAGCAGAACTCAATTTATTGATGCAAAAAGGCTATACCCGCGTTTGGGCTAACGGAAATTTGGCGCAAATTGACGAAATACTGAGGGGGGAGGGAAATGAAAAATTAAAAATTAAAAGCACCGAATTAGCGCAGCCATTAACAACTTTTAAAAACAGCGATATACGCATTTTGATTGATCGTTTTATTGTCATACAAGACGATGAGGAAAATACCAAACGCATGAGTGACTCTGTGCAAACAGCGTTTTATGAATCAGAAGGCGAGGCAATTGTTCAAATATTGTCAAATACTGAAGGGGATATAACGCAAGGTTTCAATAATCGTTTTGAACTTGATAATATGATTTTTATTGAACCTACACCTCAATTATTCAACTACAACAATTCATTTGGGGCTTGCCCAACGTGTGAAGGTTATGGCAAAGTTATAGGGATTGATGAAGAAAAAGTTATACCTAATAAAACATTATCCGTTTTTGAAGGGGCAATTGCTTGTTGGAAAGGTGAAAAATCGAGTGAATGGCTCGATGCATTTTTAGGCGCAGCCCATTATTTTGATTTTCCTGTTCATAAGGCTTATCAAGACTTGTCGAAAAAAGAACGGCAAATTTTGTGGCAAGGCAACAGGTATTTTCAAGGGATTGATGCCTTTTTTAAAATGCTTGAAGAGCAAACCTACAAAATTCAGAATCGTGTTATGCTCGCTCGCTATCGTGGGCGCACGACTTGCCCAACTTGCGAAGGTAAACGCATCAGACCCGAAGCGCAATATGTCAAAATCAATGGCACAGACATTGCGGAACTGACTGAAACGCCTATTGATGAACTGCTTGAATTTTTCCAAAAATTAGATATTTCAGAAAATGACCGACAAATAGGGCGGCGTTTGTTGCTCGAAATTGAAAACCGTTTGCAGTTTATGATGAATGTCGGTTTGAGTTATTTGACCCTGAGCCGTATCAGTTCAACATTGAGCGGTGGCGAAACGCAACGCATTAACTTGACCCGCACTTTGGGCAGCAATTTGACGAGTTCGATGTATATTTTGGACGAACCAAGCGTCGGTTTGCACCCCAGAGATACGGCTCGTTTGGTAACAGTTTTGAAAAATTTAAGAGATTTAGGGAACACAGTTGTTGTCGTCGAACATGAAGAAGAAGTGATAAAAAACGCTGATTTCCTTGTAGATATGGGCCCACAAGCGGGTATAAACGGTGGTCATGTCGTTTTTGCTGGTAATTATGAAGACATTTTTACAGAAGCAACAGAGAGTCTGACGACAAAATATATGAACGGCACGATGTCCATTCCCACGCCTTCGATTCGTCGTCGGTCAACCCATTGGATTGAACTGACAGGTTGCAAACAGCATAATTTGAAGAATATTTCAGTCAACATGCCTTTGAATACGCTCATTGTAGTTTCGGGTGTTTCGGGTTCAGGCAAAACGACATTGGTAAAACAGATTTTACACCCTGCTTTACAAAGGGCGGTTGACCCTTCCGTAGCCGTTGTTCCTGGGCATTTTGATGCCTTAAAAGGTGATGTGAATAAAATTACGGTTGTTGAAATGATAAATCAATCCCCCATCGGTAAGTCCTCGCGTTCCAATCCTGTGACGTATGTGAAGGCGTATGACGAAATTCGTGATTTGTTTTCAAAACAGCAATTGTCAAAAATCAGAGGTTACAAACCAGGCATTTTTTCCTTCAATACTGAGGGGGGGCGTTGTGAAACCTGCAAAGGCGAAGGTGAAATTGTTGTCGAAATGCAGTTTCTTGCCGATGTTCACCTTGAATGTGAGGAATGTAACGGTAAACGTTTTAAAGGAGAGACGCTGGATGTGACTTACAACGGAAAAAATATTTATGAAGTCCTTCAAATGAGTATCGAAGAAGCCTTAGATTTTTTCAAAAAAGAGAAAGGCATTGTTCAAAAAATAAAGCCATTGTATGATGTTGGTTTGGGTTATGTGCAGTTGGGTCAATCGAGTTCAACTTTATCAGGTGGTGAAGCGCAACGGGTCAAATTGGCTTCTTTCTTAGGGAAAGAGAACTCAAAAGACCATATTTTCTTTATTTTTGATGAACCGACGACGGGCTTGCACTTTCATGACATCCGTAAATTGCTCGATGCCTTAAATGCTTTGGTTGAAAAAGGGCATACCGTTTTAGTCGTCGAACACAATATGGAAGTCATAAAATCAGCCGATTGGGTCATTGATCTGGGTGCAGAAGGCGGTAAAAATGGTGGGCATTTGGTGTATCAAGGAACGCCCGAAGGATTGGCGGATACTGAGGGGTCGTTTACGGGAGTATTTTTGAAGGAAAAATTATAAAACAGAATAAAAATGTACGTTCCACAAATAAACCGCATAGAAAACCAAGCAGAAATCTTTGATTTTATCAAAAACAATGGTTTTGCAACGCTCATCAGCGTCAATACTGAGGGGATGCCTTTGGCAACGCATATTCCTATCATGCTTGAAAAAACGGCAACTGATGAGCCTATACTGAGGGGTCATGTATCACGCGCCAATCCTCATGCGAAGTTGCTTTTGGAGAACCCACAGGCATTGGTAATTTTTCAAGGAGCGCATGCGTATATTTCATCATCCTGGTACACGCATGAAAATGTTTCTACATGGAATTACAGTGCTGTTCATGTCTATGGAAAAATCAAAATATTGACTGATGATGAATTGTGGGATTCCGTTAGTCAGTTGACAGCGAAATATGAGGCTTCTGTCGAAAATCCTAAATTTGTGGAAGGCATGTCCACCGATTTTTTGAAAAGAGAAATAAAAGGCATTATCGGTTTTGAAATGACCTTAGACGATGTTCAGGCAAAAGCCAAATTGTCTCAAAATAGAAAAGATGTTGATTATCAACAAGTTGTCGAAGCTTTGGAAAAAACGAGTGATGGACAAGCGCATGAAGTGGCGCGACAAATGCGGGAGAAACGTCCTTTGTAAAAAGCAAAACTCCGACTCGGGAAGAAATCGGAGTTTTTGTAAAAATAAATATTGGTTGAAACAATTTCAGTGGTTAAGCCGGTAACAGCTGTATAAGATTAGCGAAATCATCAGTGGGTCGCGGCAAATCGGAATCTGGAACAGTAGCTTCTAAGCGCAATGTGCAAAGCCTGTTGTCTTTTAATAGCATTTCAATTGTTATTTGACCAAAACCACCCGCCAAATTATCAGCATAACATCCTTTTGCATTGGGTGCTTTGAGGACGTGCTTATGAATCGTCTCCTCCCAATAGTCTCCCCGTTGGAAAACAGATGTATTGGATGAAACAGCTTGATAGTCAAGGGCAATAAGTCGTTCTTTCAAAAAATCGAATAAATATTTGATGTGAACATCGGGAAATCGTGTCAAGGCAGGGTGCATACGGAAACCCCGAGCAGAGGAGGTGCCATAAAAATCAATACCATCATGTGTTTTTGTGGGAGAAGATAAATGTTTTTGACATTCTTCCTGTAAATAAAGCAGCATCGTTGACAATTTCGAAGTGTTTTTCCACTTGTCGTAATCGTTCGTTTCTTTTTCTGTTCGTTCAAGGGATTTCCGCATAAGCGGCTTGCTCGTTTCAGCAAGTTCAGGTTGACTCAATATAGTCCCCTGAAAATGTGTAAAGATATTAGCCATGAGCCTTTAGTTTGATTGCTGTTGCAGCAGTTAAAAAAATTTAGTTCAAGATATGTTCGGTAATATATATGGATTATTAAAAAATTATGTTCGTGGTATTATTTCACAAAAAATAGCTGTGAATACTACATAAGAATTGGCTAAGGCTTCGTACGGTTCTGTTCAATCGGATTGTTTGTATTTGTTTTGTTCAACTGCTTTATTAAATTGATACATCAAAGAAAAGAACAAATTATCGAACTTGCATAACTGTTAAAGTATCGTTAACATTTTTAACGTCTTGTTTGCAATCTTCCTCTTTCTCTGATGTCGCAAAGGTCAAAACTTTTTTGCTATAAATTCAATATTTTTTTAATTCATTCGATTAAAATCTTTCTGTAAACTATTGATTTAAAACAGGTTAGAAAATTTTTAAAATTCCACAATTCATTTTTATAGTCATTTTTTCATAGTTGATTCCAAAATCGTTCAGAAAATAAGAAATCTGTAGTCAGCATATTAAATATACCTTCTTACTTTTTTAAACACATCGTTAGAAATTCTATACAAAATACAGTTGGTATGTTGCCACATGGTGACCCTTTTTTCTAAAAAAATGCCATGAGTGACTTATCTTTGCGCGGCTTTTTATAAAAACACAATGAATCTCGTCGTTGATATCGGAAATACACGTACCAAGTTGGCTTTTTACGAAAAAAATACACTTGTCGAGAAAGCGATTATGCAATCCTCAACGTTAAGTTGGCTAAAAGAGCGGTTACAGGATGGGCGTACCGTCGAAGGTTCAATTCTTTCTGCCACGGGGCTGGATACTGAGGGGGTTGAAATTTTTTTAAAAAAGCATCTGCCTTTTATAAAATTAGAACACCATACGCCTTTGCCCATTCAGAATAAATATGCCACGCCCGATACCTTAGGAAAAGATCGCTTAGCCGCTGTTGTCGCTGCCCATTTTCTTTTCCCTAAAAAAAACTGTCTCGTCATAGATAGTGGTACGTGTATAACATATAATTGTTTGGATAAAAACGGCGTTTTTCTGGGTGGTAATATAGCACCTGGCTTGACGATGCGTTTGAAAGCGATGAATTATTTTACAGCAAAATTACCTTTAGTCGAGCGCAATACTGAGGGGGGGACGTTAATAGGAGATACCACAGAGACAGCCATGCGGGCAGGGGCGCAAATCGGTTTACTCGCCGAAGTAGAGGGTTTTGTCAAACGTATAGAGAATAAGTTGGGAAAATTTATTGTTATTTTGACCGGTGGAGATGGTCTCTATCTTTTCGAAAATCTTGAATTAAAAGAAAAATATTTTGAACCACATCTTGTTCTGCAAGGTCTGAATCAAATTTTGAATTATCATTTTCAATTAAAATAAACGAACTGTTTTCTAAAATTCAGCTCCTACGAAGTAAAAAAAATAAAATGTTAAAAAAAATTAGCTTTTTTATCTCATTAACAATCAGTGTTTTAAGCCTTAAGGCACAAATTGTTGACAATAATTATAAACAAAACCAACCTAAGGAAAATTCACTTTTATCTCGCTATGGCATTGGTAATTTGAATCCACAGTATTTTGCTTCCAATGCTGGTATGGGTGGTATGACGGCGGCATACCGTGATAGATATCATCTTAACCCTTTCAATCCTGCCTCCTTACCTTCTCTGCGTACAACGGCTTATGAAGTAGGTCTTTATGCCAAAAATACAGATGTAAAAAGCAACGGTGGCAATAACTCTGCTTGGAGTGGCAACCTCAACAATCTCGCTTTAGGTTTTCCGACATATAGTGTCATCAATGAGGTGCTTGACCGCAAACCGCGTGCTGTTCGGTGGGGTATGGCTTTAAGTTTAATGCCCTATAGTACCGTGGGTTATAATATCAATACTGTTACACCAGCTCAAAATACATTAGATTCCTCTACTGTAACCAATTTTTTTATTGGTAGTGGTGGTACTTATCGTGCTATGATTGGCAATGGAGTCAGTTATAAAGGGTTTTCTTTGGGTGTTAATGTGGGTTATGTGTTTGGAAAAATTAATTCTATTCGCCAGTCTGTTTTAGGCGATAAACTATCTGTAAGTTACGCCAACTATTTCGATGACGATTATAATATTAGAGGCTTTTCGTGGAATGGTGGAATACAATATGATATTATACTGGACCCAAAGAAAAACCCATTGGATAAAGGCGATAGAAAGCATGTTATCATTGGTATTTATGGCAATCCTTCAACAAGTTTTACAACCAAATCCAATCGTTATTACAACCGTGTGTTAGGTACTGTGGTTGACTCTGTTACGAGTTTTACAGATAAAGCTGGTAGTGGGATTCTACCTTCTGAATATAGCGTAGGTGTTATGTACGAAAACGGTTTATTATTTAAGGGTGGCATAGAGTACAAAGCTTCAAAATGGAGTCAATACAAAAATGACGCAAAACCAGAAATGCTTTTAGATGCCAATGAGTTTTCAGCAGGTGCTGAGTTTATCCTCGACAAAAACAAGTTAAAATCTGAAGAAGAGAAAGTGAGATGGCGTGTTGGGTTTCATATCGGTTCTGACCCTCGTAGCTTAGGTGGCGAACAAGTCAGAAATACGGCTGGCACGATTGGTATGTGTTTGCCTTTGCGCGTGGGTCGTGGTCAACAAATTTCTTATATGAATGTGGGTTTAGAATATGGTCAGTTAAAAACTAAAATCGTTTCAGAAAATTATTTCAGAATTAATCTGGGTTTCACACTCAATGACAATACTTGGTTCTTAAAAAAGAAGTTTCAATAAGTTTTATTTTGAAAGAAAAAAGGTTCGTATGTCGCAAGATTACGAACCTTTTTTCTTTTGTATCTTTTACTTTTTCTAAAATATATAAAATCTTAAAAGGCAAGATAAATTTAGTGGAATTTCCACGTAACTTTGCACCACTTAATCAGTAAAAAATTGAGGTGTTAACACATCTCAATTCTTTTTTTTATACCCTATATTGTTCTACGTGGAACAAATGTATTTTTACATACAAAATACTGAGGGGTCAAAAATGCTACAATATGGAAATGTCTAATCCGACTATTATGACCACAACAAAAAACAAAACCGGTATTAAAGTTTTCGCACCAGCCAGCGTAGCGAATGTTGCATGCGGTTTTGATGTCCTCGGTTTCGCTTTAGAAAAGCCCGGTGACGAAATTATTGCTCGTTTTTCAGATACACCTGGTTTGCATATTACTAAAATAACAGGCGGTAAATTACCATTTGAAGCTGAAAAAAATACGGCAGGATATGCTGCTTTAAAATTACTCGAACATTTAGGCGAATCAAAACGCGGCATCGAAATGGAAATTCATAAAAAAATGCCTTTTGGTTCTGGCTTAGGTTCAAGTGCAGCAAGTGCAGCAGCAGCCGTTGTTGTCATCAATGAATTGCTTCGTCGTCCTTTAGAAAAACGTGATTTGCTTGCATTTGCAGTATTAGGGGAGAGCATTGCAAGCGGCGCGATTCATGCTGACAATGTGGCACCCTCCCTTTTGGGGGGATTTACTTTGGTGCGTGACTCTGCAACAAATGATGTGCATCGCATTCATGTTCCACGAGGTATGTACGCAACGGTCATTTATCCTAAAGTAGAAGTATTGACAAAAGAGGCTCGGGCTATGTTAAAAGCTGATGTTTCCCTAAAAAATGCTGTTAAACAAACTGCCAATATGGGTGCATTTATCATCGGTATGTTCAATTCCGATTTTGATTTGATACGTCGCTCATTGGTGGATGCGCTTATTGAACCGCAAAGGTCTTCCCTTATTCCTTACTTTTTTGAGGTGAAAGAAGCGGCTTATACTGAGGGGGTACTCGGTTGCTCTATTTCAGGATCAGGACCTTCTATTTTTGCGCTTTCTGAAAACAGTTTAGTGGCAGAGAATGCTGGTTTGGCTATGCAAAAAATTTATCAAAAACATAAAATCGAATGTGAATTGTACATTTCATCTATCAATATGGAAGGTACAGTTTTACTTTAAATATACTAACTGTTCTACGTGGAACACGAAATTTTACTCACATCCATGTTCCACGTAGAACTTTTTTTTTATAACCAATTTAATTTTGCTAATTATTAGCATCAAAATCAAACAATGAAACTATATAGTACCAAAAATGCGACAAAATTTGTCTCCCTCAAAGAAGCGGTTTTCAAAGGTTTGCCAGAAGACAATGGCCTGTATATGCCTGAACATATCCCTCAGTTGTCCGATGATTTCATTAAAAACTTAAAAAACCATTCTTTTCAAAGCATTGCTTTACAAGTTGCCAAAACAATAATAGGCGATGCTATTCCTGAAAACGACTTAAAAAACATCGTCGAATCTGCTATTGATTTCCCAGCACCCCTCGTTACACTGGATGATAATACGCATATTTTAGAGTTATTTCATGGACCATCATTAGCTTTTAAGGACTTTGGCGCACGGTTTATGGCGCAACTTATGTCTTATTTTAATCGAAATGACAATCAAGAATTGATTATTTTGGTCGCTACGTCAGGTGATACGGGTGGGGCAGTGGCAGCTGGGTTTTATAAGGCGCTTGGCATTAAGGTCGTCATCCTATATCCATCTGGTAAAGTAAGTATGCTTCAAGAAAAGCAACTCACTACATTAGGAGAAAATATTGCTGCTTTAGAAGTAGATGGCACATTCGATGATTGTCAAGCCTTAGTCAAACAAGCCTTTTTAGATGATACTTTGACAGCAAAAATACGCTTGAGTTCAGCCAATTCTATCAATATTGCCCGCTTAATTCCTCAAAGTTTTTACTATTTTGAAGCCTATAAACAGCTTGATACTAAGGGTAAACCTGTGGTTTTCAGTGTACCCTCTGGCAACTTTGGGAATCTGACAGCAGGGCTTTTCGCTAAAAAAATGGGCTTGCCAGTTCATGAATTCATTGCAGCCACCAATGCGAATGATGTAGTGCCACAATATTTAGAGACAGGGGAGTACAAGCCAGGTCCCTCAGTAAGAACCCTTTCTAATGCTATGGATGTAGGTAATCCTTCTAATTTTGCTCGCATGTTAGACCTCTATGGTTCTACGTGGAACAATATGGCAAGTGAAATAAAAGGTTATACTTTTGATGATGAAGCGACAAAAGAGGCGGTTAAGGAAGTCTTTAATAAGTATAATTACATCATTGACCCACATGGAGCTGTTGGATATTTAGCTTTAAAGGAGTATCAAAAGGGAAAAGATGTGGTAGGAGTGGTCTTAGAAACAGCTCATCCAACTAAGTTCTTAGACGATATGGAAAATATTTTAGAGCAAAAAATCTCTATTCCAGAGCGTTTAGCCTGTCTTTCAGACAAAGAAAAGATTGCAACTCAGATAGGAACAGACTATGAAATTTTTAAAGAATGGTTAATTAAAAACTACTAAAGTTCCACGTAGAACATCAAAAAAGACTCACGTAGTATCTGTGGGACTTTTTTGATGTTCTACGTGGAACTTTTAATCGCCAAAATCAAATTCTATTGTATCTCCAGCTTGAAAATGAGGGTTTGAAGGAGGAGTTTTAGCACTATCCTTATCATTCTCATTAGATTCTGTATTCAAATAAATAAGTTCTCCTGGCTCGTCTGGTACGACAACTTCCTTAACATCTAAGAGTTTTTGGTCGCTTAGTTTGTTACCTAAAGCCTTCCAACCTTTAATATCAATGAATTCAGCCAGACTCACTTCACCCCCATCCATTTTTTTAGAACCAATTTTAATGGCATAACTGATACGGGGCTTTGGTTTTACAGACACGAAAAGCATTTGAGATTTCTTATGGTCTGTCAAATAACTAAGCCTTTCGTTTATCTTTATACCTTCAACTTTAAAGCGTTTTACCATCGTCCAGCCTTTATTGCCATCAAAATGAACGGTAGTTACAACTGTATGAGGTTCTATTTTTCCGAGGTGTAATATGTCATTCAATTCAAAATGCTTTACTAAATCTACTTCACAAATTTCCAAAGAACCATCTTTGTAAAGAATAAGAATATTGTCGCCCGTATCAAATTCACCTAATAAACGTCCCCGTTCAGTATCGTTCAATTTACCTGTAATGTCATCGAACCAAATCTTTTTTGCGCCCAATGTGGATTTACCTACGGTTTTTTGTTTCACCTCACGTACTGGATATCTCGTTACAATATTGCCTTGCGAACTGCGTCCTTTGATAGACAAAGTTTCAAAATCAAAATCAAAACGCTTGATTTTAGCAGTCGAACTTTGGGTTAATTGAACCGATACAACTTCTGATTCACCGTTTGGATTTGCTGTAAAATACCAAAGTTTTGAATTCGGATTGCCTTGCGTTAAGTCATATTCATTAGCTCTTGTGATAGCTGTTACGTTGAAACGTTTAGCATAACTCGTACCTGATTTCCCATCTAAATAAATCAGGTGATAAGTTGTTCGCTCATCTCCTTTACGCCAAACTGCAACGTGAATAATATCTTTACCTACAAAAACCTTATCGGCTACTTTGACAACTTGAAATTTACCGTCTTTCCTAAACGCAATAATCTCATCAATATCAGAACAGTCCGAAACAAACTCCACGTCATCGCCTTTTCTCAAACTCGTGCCAATGAAACCGTCTTTACGACTCACATAAAGTTTAGCATTGTTCGCCACAACTTCCGTTGCTTGAATGGTGTCGAACACCCGTATTTCCGTTTGGCGTTCTCTACCCTTCCCGTATTTTTTTAACAACGTTTCGTAATACTTAATTGTATATTCGGTCAAGTGTCCAAGGTCGTGCTTCACTTGTGCCAATTCGTCAAGTATGTTTTTAAGCATTTCATCAGCAGCAAAAGCATTGTATTTTGAAATACGCTTAATGCGAATTTCCGTCAAACGCGTCACATCCTCTTCTGTTAGCCCCCTCAGTAAAACGAGCCGTTTATCATTGGTTTGAGCTTTTTCGTTTGGTTCGCGCACATATTTTTTCAATTCTTGGGGGATAATTTTTAAGACATGTTCCCACGATTCTGCTTCTTCAATTTGGTGATAAATGCGCTTTTCGATAAAGATTTTTTCTAAACTCGCAAAGTGCCATTTCTCTTCTAACTCATTTTTTTTGATTTCTAATTCCTGCTTCAATAGATTTTTTGTCAACTCCGTATCCAATCTCAGCATTTCGTTGACATCCATGAACAACGGTTTGTTGTCATAAATCACACAGGCGTTTGGTGAAATTGAAACTTCACAATCTGAAAAGGCATACAATGCGTCCATCGTGACATCGGGCGAAACACCCGATTGTAACTCAATCACTACTTCGACATCTTTAGCCGTTTGGTCAACCACTTTTTTAATTTTGATTTTACCTTTATCGGCTGCTTTCAAAATAGAGTCAACCAAATCGCCAGTGGTTGTACCATAAGGAATTTCCTTAATGAGCAGTGATTTTTTATCTTTTGAAATTTCGAGTTTTGCACGAACACGTACTTTTCCACCGCGTTTACCACCGTTATAATTTGTTATATCAATCATACCACCTGTTTGAAAATCAGGTAGAATATTGGTTGAACGACCTTTCAGTACATCAATACTGGCTTTGATAAGTTCGATAAAATTATGAGGTAAAATTTTTGTCGAAAGACCAACCGCTATACCGTCCACGCCTTGTGCCAATAGTAAAGGAAATTTAATAGGCAATGTAATGGGTTCGCGTTTACGTCCATCGTATGATAACTGCCATTCTGTTGTTTGATTATTAAAAACCACATCACGTGCAAAAGGTGTCAATCGTGCTTCTATATAACGTGGTGCCGCTGCCCCATCGCCTGTGCGAATATCCCCCCAATTGCCTTGACAATCTATGACCAAATCTTTTTGTCCTAAGTTGACAAGTGCATCGCCAATAGACGCATCACCATGTGGGTGATACTGCATCGTCTGCCCGATGATGTTTGCCACCTTGTGATAACGCCCATCGTCCATTTCTTTCATCGCATGAAGGATACGCCGTTGCACAGGTTTCAGACCATCATGGATATGCGGCACTGCCCTTTCAAGGATAACATAACTCGCATAGTCGAGAAAATAATTTTGATACATATTGCCCAATGTGATGACGTGGTCACCGTTTTCATCAAGACGGCTGCCATTATTGGGCGTATCGGTATTTCTTTTTGCCATAAAAATATCTTTTCAAAATCTAAAATCTAAAATTATACTGAGGGGTCTGTTTTCAACGATAATTTGTGGATAATGTTGAAAACTTACAAAAGTAAGAGAATTTTTAAAAAATAAATAAACTTTTTGTTTAAAACAAATTATTTATTAAAATTAACTGCAAAATAAACCTAAAAATATCTGATGTTGGAAAAAAATTTATTTATAGAAAGAAAAACTTACTAAAGCAGTTTTAGGTCCCCTCAGTATTTTTCATAAAAAAAGCCTCATGCAACACGACACGAGGCTTTTTTTATGAAAACAAAAACGGTTAATCCTTCTTTTTATCTGCACTGCTATAAAGTTCTTTTTCAGATACTTTCTGAATTTTAGTACCCGATTTCAATTTGCGGGCAATCAAGTTAAACGGTGCAGCGACAACTTCCTCATCCCCTTTTAAACCCGAAATGATTTGAATATGTTGATTGTCTTGAATCGCTGTTTTAACATCAACCATTTTGACAGTATCGCCGGAAACAATGAAAACAACCTCTCTAACAGCTTGGGCAGCTGATTTTTTCTCTTTTGGCTGTGTCTCTTGTGTCTCTGCGGCGGCTTTGGCTTTTTTGAGGTCAGCATCTTCATCACGTGTCGTCACAGCTTGTATAGGCACACTAATTGCATCGGTAACAGCTTTGGTATGTATGTCAACCGAAGCTGACATACCTGGGCGGAACGGCGGACGACCATTACGCATCAAATCTGCATAACTCGCTGGGTCAATTCGCACTTTTACGACGAAGTTGGTCACTTGGTCTGTCGTCAGATTGACTGCACCAGCTGCTGTAAAGGCGTTACTCGCTGTGTTAGCCACTTCTGAAACACGTCCTTTGAACTTCCGCCCCGAAAAAGCATCTACTTCAATGTCCACATCGTTGCCTACTGCCAAACGTAAAATATCGTTTTCACTGACATCAATTTGCACTTCCATAGCCGAAAGATTAGCAATACGCATGATTTCAGTACCTGACATCTGGGCTGTACCCACCACACGTTCTCCTTTTTCAATAGTCAATTTTGACACCACACCGTCAACAGGTGCGTAAATCGAAGTCCGATTCAAATTGGTTTGCAATTCTTTGAGCGATGCTTCTGAACTTCTAACATTGTACTGCGATGCTTCTGCAGTTTTTTGCGCTGAATTAATATCATTCAATGAAGCTTGTATCTGTGCCTCCGTCGCTCTTATCGTCGCTTCTTGTTGACGCAATTGCGATTGGGCTGTTTCAAAATCTGAATCTGAAATTACACCGTCTTTATGCAATTGGTCATTGCGTTTGAACGACTGTTGTGTTTGCTTCAACTGCACTTGTAATTGTTCTTTTTGAGCAATAATTTGTTGTTGACGAGCGCGAACACTTTCAATATTTGACAAAGCATTGGCGTATTGCGCTCTCGAAGCATTGACACTCGCCTCACCGCGTGTCAGTTGATCGCGGTAGATACGGGCATCAACACGGCAAAGTAACTGACCTGCACGGACTGAATCACCCTCTTTGACAGACAACTCGACTATCTCTCCCGACACATCGGAACTGACTTTGATTTCTTTTTCTGGAAAAATACGACCACTTGCTGAAACGGTTTCTTGGATGGTACGGGTTGACACTTTTTCAGCATATACTTTTTCACCCACTTTTTTGTTTTTGCTTACGAAAACGGCAACAATCAGTAGCACGGCAACAACGCCAACTAAAATCCAAATGAGTTTGTTATTTTTCTTTTTATTTTGAACAGCCATTGTTTTTGTTTTGCTTTTATATTTTTTAGATAAAATTTCAGATAAGATTCCGTAAAATACTGAGGGGTAAAATCCGTAAAATCAAACCCATCAGTTTAAATCAGTGATTTATTTTAACGTTAGTTTTTTCCCTTCATAAAACTCAACGATTTTTAAGCGAAAGAGATAATCGTACTTGGCAACAACAACATCGCGCTCGGCAGTATCTAATTGAAGTGTCGCCTGTGCAAACTCAAAGCCATTAGCTGCACCAATTTGAAAACGCTTATCGGTTGCATCAAAAGCCGCTTTTTGAGCATCTAATGTTTTTTGGGCGGCTTCAAATTGCTTGCGGGCGGCACGAGCCGAAGCGATGGCGTTTTGAACATCAGATTTGAGTTGTTGTTTTGTTCTCTCAAGCGTAATCACTTGATTGTCAACGGATAATTGTTGTCTTTCAATAGATATTCTTCGCTGAAAGCCATTCCAAATTGGAATTTGTAAGTTGAACCCGAAGCCCTGACCAAAGTTATCACCGATTTGATTGAAATAGGTCTTTCTGGGTGCATCTGTCACAATGGTTTGATTAAATGTAAATGAAACGGGTGCTGTTTGCCCGTTAATAGTTGCCGTACCCGATTGGGTAATAGGCCTATTTTCGGTTGTGGCGCGCGTCAAATCTTTAATGGTGCTTGAAAAGTTTGAATTAAGATTGGCACTCATTGACAAACTGGGTAAAAGAGCCGCTTGGGCAATTTTCACACCGATTTCAGCACTTTTTATACGCGCTTCCCCTGCACGTATCTGTGGTTGATTCGCGACAGCTTGATTATAAACCGATCTGAAGGAATAATTATCTGGATTCACATCTTTGGGAATGGTTACTGAGGGGGCTTCAATTTTCATATCCTTATCCAAAGGCTGTTCCAATAAGTTTTTCAAATTCAAATAACTGAGCTCCACATTGTTTGATGACGTAACGATTGACTGCTCGTCGCGAGCCACTTGTGCCGCAAGGTCATACCGTGCATTTTGTGCTGCTGCACCCGCTTTGATTTGCTTTTCAATGCGATCCAATTGGCTCAAAGTCGTTTGGGCTCGTTTTTTGACATTCGTCAATTGCTCTTCATTCAACAAAATTTGAAGATAAACTTGAGCCACTTGTAAGGAAATATTTTGTGCGACTTGCTCCAAATCCGCTTGTGCAGCTTTAATATCTATCGAACTTTGCTTGATTTGGTTCTGAATGCGTCCGCCATTGTATAACATCACCCCCGACGACAAGTTAATACCATTATACTGTGTACTCAAGTTTTCAAACTGATAGGTCGCTGGATTAACACTTCGCCCGAAGTTAAAACCCAAGTTTGAAGACGCATTCACAGTGGGATACACCGCATATCGGTCTTGTTTATTGATTAACTGAGCATTTTTTACAGTAATTTGGCTCTGTTTAATCGTTCGATTGTTCTCTTGAGCCGTCGTTATACACTTTTCAAGTGACCAAACTTCTTGTGCCGACACGCTGTATGTCGACAATACAATTCCTAAAATAATGAGTTTTTGATACATCGCAAGTCTTATTTTTTTAAATGACTATTAAAACATGATGAGAAAAAACTATGTTTCAAATTTCACACCACATCCATAATCCATGAGACAATGTTAATCTCATAAACCCTAAAAGGCGTATTTATTTATATCAAAAAGGGATTTTGATAGATAAAAGGTAGGAAAGGTATTTTTTTAATGGGTCATGTCGCTATTAAATCAAGATGCTGCTTCGGTCATTTGAGACTTATCATGTAAGCCATTTTTTTATATACGTTTGACTAAATCATCAATGACCTGTTAGCGTGTACATTGTTTTGTTATAATGTTTGATTTTAAAGCAACAGGTAGGTTTTTCGAGTAATTATTGCAAATTTAGACGTTTTTTTAGTTTTCAAAAGTCTCTGCCTGCTTCAAAACTTCCCAAGTATGGTCATACAACAACTGCACCGTTGCCAAGTAAGTGTAAGGCTTAGTACGTCCCCATTCATCGGGTGCAATAAGCGAAATAGTATGAACACCATCTTTTTTTTCATATAAATGATAAACATGACCCATAACAGGTCGGAAACCTAAAGTCGCTTGATAAATTACTTCTGAAATCCTTTGACGCTGTTGCAACGATTTGGCTTGTGCCACCAGCGTTTCCATTTGCACTTTCAGTTGGTTCATTTGGCGGTCGGTTTGTTCGTACATTGCCGTCATTGCGTTGCCTTTTATTCTCCCCATATCTTCTGGACGAATGACTGCACCTCCTGCGGTATGCGCATAAGGGAGTAAACCAGGGTTTTCGGCTACTTTATCCTTGTCTATTGGGTTAACGAATGGTTTTTCGTTTTCCTCTACAGTTTCTTTTTTTTCCTTATTTGTCATAAACATAAAATTTTCAACACTACTACAAAAATACGCCTTGAAAGTTCAAATTTATAAGCGCAAATCTCGAAATCTTATCCAAGATGCTTCAAAGCCTCTCTTTTACTGAGGGGGGCTAATTTTGTATTTTCAACAAACTGGCGCACCAAATCTACATCTGTTCTGGCATGTTGCCGCAATGCCCAACCAATGGCTTTTTGAATAAAAAACTCTTTTGAATGCGTCAATTGACGCATATATTGGAACATCAATTCTGTATTAGTTTCTTTGCGGTAAGTCAATTGAAAAATAAGGCAAACCCTTTGTAACCATATATTACCTGATGCCATCCACCTTTCTGTAACGGGTTTAATTTGTTGAGGATATTTTTTGAAGTAAACAGACACTAAGGCACTACTGATACCATCAACAGAATCCCACCAAGACTTCGTAACAATGATTTTTTCAAATAAGTCAATAATACCTACTTCCCACGTTTTTTTATATTTCTCTAACAATTCGATAGCAAAATATTGAAATTCCCTTTCAGGTTCTAACCATAGTTCCCAAACGAGGTCAGAAAGGACATTATACTGAGGGGGGGCATTTTCTGCCATAAATTGCTTGAAAAGCATACGACGCAAAGGGGCTTTGATGCCAAAAAACACAAATTGGTCTTTCATATAGGCAACTGACCATTCTGCTGTTGGCTCATCGCTGTGATTGGAAAGGAGGTTTCGGAGGTTTTGAACGTAAGTTGTCATTGTTTTACTTTTTGAATTAGAATCAGTGGTCTTCAACCAAACAGTTACATTTTGAAATAGAAACATCAGCAAAATTGCTATTTTTGCGGCATTATCTTAGAAAAACGAATTAATTTTTCAAACGAATGACAACCTATAAAATATCCAAACCCGACCGCCATATCGTTGGAGAAATTACACTCGACGGTTCAAAAAGTTTTTCAAACCGAGTGTTGATTATCAAGGCTTTATGCGAAACAGATTTTCCCATTCACAACCTTTCAACCTCAAACGATACACAAACGCTGGTGAAATTGTTGGCTCAAACCGATAGCGATATCTTCGATTGTGGCGCAGCGGGAACAACTTTTCGCTTTTTGACGGCTTATTATGCTTTGCAAGAAGGCACGCAAATCCTTACAGGTTCGGAACGTATGAAACAAAGACCTATTGGAAAACTTGTAAATGCACTGCGTGCTTTGGGTTGTGATATTCAATATATGGAAAAAGAAGGTTATCCACCTTTGAAAATAAATGCGCCTAAGTCTTTGACAACCAATGGTTTAATCATTCCTGCTGATACATCCAGTCAATATATATCGGCTTTATTGCTTGTTGCACCCACATTGCCAAAAGGCTTGAAATTGACGCTTGATGGTAAAATCGTCAGTCTGCCTTATATCAAAATGACTTTGTCCTTGATGGAATATTTCGGCGTACAGCATACATGGAAAGGCGATACGATTACAGTCGAAAAACAAGCCTATCAACCACGTGAAATAACGGTTGAAGCAGATTGGTCTGCGGCTTCATATTACTATGCCATGGCAGCTTTTGCCGACGAATTGGACTTAAAACTCAATGGTTTATTCAAAAACAGCTCGCAAGGGGACTCGGTGATAACCGAAATTGGCTTCCATTTTGGCGTGGACACTGTTTTTACTGAGGGGGGTATTGAGTTGAAAAAAACAGGTAATCCGAAGACAGAATTTTTTGAATGGAATTTTGTGAAATGCCCTGACATTGCTCAAACTTTGGCTGTCGTGTGTGCAGGTCGAAACATACAAGGTTTGTTTACAGGTTTAGAAACGTTGTTTATCAAAGAAACGGATCGTGTAGCGGCTTTAAAAAATGAATTGGCAAAGGTTGGAGTTTCGTTTGTGAAAATGCCCGCACGTTTTTCACAACGGAGTGAAAAACAATACTTTATGGTAGAAGGAAAATTAAATATAGAAACAACGCCCACGTTTCCTACCTACGAAGACCACCGCATGGCTATGGCATTTGCACCTTTGGCGATGTTCCACGAGATTGAAATTGAAGACCCCTCAGTAGTCGGCAAGTCTTATCCTCAGTTTTGGACCGATTTGAAAAAATTGGGATTTGAGGTGAAATAGTTGTATTGTTGTATTGCTGTATTGTTTATTTTTCAATGAGTTACAAGTCAAAAAGCAATATAACAATACAGCAATACAACAATATCATCTGCCTAAACCGTCAAATCCTCAAAACTCTTCACAAAACCCTCTGCATCAGCCTCTTGCATATAGGGTTTCCAATATTGAGGAATCAATGAATCTTGCAACAAACAGCCGCGTTTGAGGTAAGGAAACAACTCATCGTAGCGATTTGACAAACTCACCGTTACACGCCGATTGACCATAGAACGGCGAATTTGTTCTGGATGGGCAAGCCCTGCCGCACCGAGCAGCTCAACAAAAGCATGAACGGTTGCTTTTTGAAATTGAGCGACCCGTACTTTTTTATTTTCTACAACCAAGCCTTTGACCAATTCGGGGTCTTGTGTCGCTACGCCTGTTGGACAAGTGTTGCGGTTACACTCCAAAGCCTGAATGCAACCCAACGCCATCATCATGGCACGTGCTGAATAACACGCATCTGCACCTAAAGCTATTGCTCTGAAAAGGTGAAAACCGCTTGTCATCTTACCTGCAGAAAAGATTTTTATGTCTTGCCGTAGGTCAAAACCCATCAAAGCATCGTGTACAAACGCCAAGGCTTCTTTGAAAGGCATACCGACGAAATTGGAAAACTCCAAAGGCGCAGCCCCTGTACCGCCTTCGCCGCCGTCTACGCTGATAAAATCGGGCTTAATGCCTGTTTTTACCATCGCTTTACAAATACCTAAAAATTCGCTTTTATGTCCGACACACAGTTTAAAACCTATGGGTTTGCCACCCGACAATTCCCTCAATTGACCTATAAAGTGGCATAAACTTAGAGGCGTATTAAAAGCTGAATGAAAAGGAGGTGACAAGACCTCTGTATAAGGTTCAACACCCCGAATCGCTGCAATTTCAGGTGTATTCTTTTTGGCAGGTAAAATACCCCCATGTCCGGGCTTTGCGCCTTGTGAGAGCTTCAATTCTATCATTTTTACTGAGGGGTGCGCTGCGGTCTTTTCAAAATTTTCAGGAGAAAAAAAACCACTTTTTGTACGGCTACCAAAATAACCTGTACCGACTTGATATATCAAATCGCCGCCTTCCTCAAGGTGGTGCGGACTCAAACCACCCTCGCCTGTGTTGTGTGCGAAGTTGCCAATTTTAGCACCTGCATTCAACGCCAAAACTGCATTGGTGCTTAAAGAGCCAAAAGACATAGCCGAAACGTTGAAAATGCTGGCAGAATAAGGCTGTTTACAGTCAGGGCCACCGACTAAAACACGTGGGTCTTGGTTCAATTCGCTGAAATCACGAGCAGCTATGGAGTGATTCATCCATTCATAACCTTCTTCATAGACATTGAGTTGTGTGCCAAAAGGGGTGGTATCCACCTCTTTTTTGGCTCTTTGATAAACAATACTGCGCTCCGTGCGGTTGAAAGGACGACCGTCAATATCCGACTCGACGAAATACTGATAAATCTTAGGGCGCAGCCATTCCATCCAATATCGTCCACGTCCGAGGAGTGGAAATGTCCGCATAAGTGCATGACTGGTTTGATACATATCGTAGATGCCAAGTAAGACAATGGGTGCAATAACAATAAATGCCCACCAGAAGGAATGCCAAAAAAAGCCGATAATAGCTGTTAAGCAGACTGATAGAATAGCAAAAACTTTAAAGTCATTTCTCATTTTGATTGAATTTGGTTGTCAATTTTTTTTTGTAAAATTGATGTTTTTTAAAGTCTTTTTTACTATTTTTAGAAAAAATAAACGTGATAATTTTGTGATACAAATATCGTATATTGGGAATATTAACTAAATTTTAAAAAATCTTTTTCAATTAAATAAAATGAAGAAATTACAAATTGTTCTGTTTAGTTTTCTTTTGGTAAGCCTTGTAGCTTGCATAGGTGTTAAGGACGTTAACTCTTCCTCAAAGCCTACCAGTCATGCAGCTTTTGACAGTTTGCTCAAAAAGCATGTGAATACTGAGGGGTGGGTCAATTATGAAGGTTTTATGCGTGACAGTGCCGCCCTCAATGCCTATTTAAATTTATTGTCAAAAGGATATCCAAGTGACAAAAACTGGAATAAAAATGAACAAAAAGCCTATTGGATCAATGCATACAATGCGTTCACTATCAAGCTGATATGCGATCATTATCCTTTAGAAAGTATTAAAGATATTAAAAAAGGTGTTCCGTTTGTCAGCGATACATGGGCGATTGATTTCATTACAATTGAAGGAAAAAAGTATAATTTGAACAATATTGAGCATGGCATTTTGCGCCCAAAATACAATGACCCGCGTATTCATGCAGCTGTTAATTGTGCTTCAAAATCCTGTCCGAAGCTGTTGAATGAAGCCTTTACAGCCGAAAAACTCGATGGTCAATTGGATATGGTAATGAAAACCTTTATCAATGATGAGACGCGCAACAAAATCAAATCAGCTAAAAAAGTAGAATTATCCAAAATTTTCACATGGTTTGCAGGGGATTTCAAAAAAGATAACCCCTCAGTCATTGCCTTTATTAACAAGTTTTCTAAGGTGAAAATTGACGAAAAAGCAGAAATCACCTACTTAGATTATGATTGGAAATTGAATAAACAATAAATATGAATTATGAAATATGAAAAAATTTATTTTTTCATAATTATGATATTTAAAAAGAAAAGACGATAAGATTCCTCTCGTGAATCTTATCGTCTTTTTTCTTATATTATTCTTATCGTCTTAAAATGTACTATTTCAATTTTGTGGCTGCGTCGCTTGTATTTTGAACAAGCAGACTGACAGTTTCTTCATTGAGCTTATTGGTGAAAGTTTGATGAATATCGTCCCATGTAGCGATGATATTGGTGTACAAGTCCTTTCCTTTAGTCGTTACTGCGACATATGTGTATTTGCCTTCTTGGGTACGGGTAACAATACTGCGTTTTTCCAATTTTTCTATCATACGCGTAATGGTTGACGGCGCGAGTAAAATTCTTTCACTGATTTCAGTCGGTTGGACATTAGGTTTTTCGTTGACCACCATAATCAGATAGGCATCTGAAGGTGTCAAACCTAAATCCATGAACGCTGTTTCAGCAATAGAGGCAATTTGACGAGAAAAAGCTGTCGTTGTATAATACAGATTATCCGTGTAATAATTTTTCATGTCTGGATTATGAGTTTAATAAGTAGGATTGTTATTATTGCAAATGTATAGAAATATTGGATTCAAAGATATGTTAACGGTATATTTTACTTGTAGTTGCAATTTTTGTATGAAAAAATAATGCCACAACCCAGCCTTCTCTCTATTTTCCATGTATTTTCCATCTCAACAATTTTATTAAAAAATTTTTTGAAACACATTTTTTTGTTTCCCTCTCATTTTTGCTCTTGTAATATTACATAATAAACTAATTTTTTAAAATTGAGAAAATTATCCCTTATTATTATGGGTGTGGATTAGTGTATAACCGTGGAAATATTTGTTCCACCCACAGACCTTGTGCGCAACTACTTAGGATATCCACATAGAGGGTGCTGTTTATGTATTTTGAAAATCAATACATTATCTACTTATCCACATTGGTTGTAGACAATAAGAGGAGGCTGTAGTTTTTTCTCCACATGCTTTGTAAATGTTTGTAGGGCGTTAACTTTGTCCACGTTGTTATGCATAACTGAGCAGTTGTACACATCTTTTAGGGGGTGATACTGAGGGGTGTTAACAGTTGTTTACAAATGCAGATATAATGCACAGGGTTACACACATGTTTTGTGCAAAAGCTATTTTTATAAAATATTGAATATCAATGATTTACAAGATATTTAAAAAAGGCTGTGTATAACTCTTTTAGGGTGCTAAATTATTTTGTTTGAACTACAATTGCATATTTTTGTTTTGATAAAGTGTGGATGAGTGTTAATTTGTTGATAATCAATACCCAACTTTTTTGTTTCACTTTTATAAACTAAAAACAAAATCATGTGTGGACGTTTTTCTTTCGTAACAGATAAACCGAAAATCAAAAAAGTCTTCCCAAACATTAAAATGGAAGGCGATTTGAGAACGAGTTACAATATTGCACCGACGCAACAAGCCTATGTCATTACAAATGACCAACCTAACAATTTGCAGACGATGTATTGGGGTTTAGTGCCGACTTGGGCAAAAGAAGGTAAACCAAACGGGGCGTTGATAAATGCTCGAATGGAAACAATTTTAGAAAAACCATCGTTCAGAGAACCGTTTCAAATGCACCGTTGCCTTGTGCCTGCCGACAGTTTTTATGAATGGCGCACCCTTAATGGTCGTAAAAAACCTTTTCGCATTGCGAAAATGGAGGACACACTGCTTGTTTTTGCAGGTATCCACAGCGTGTGGAAAAACATGTTGAAAACGTTTGCTATTCTCACTACAGAACCAAATGCGGAAATGGCAGAGATTCACACGCGTATGCCCGTTATTTTAAGGACACAAGAAGAACAACTGGCGTGGCTTTCTGATAAAACGCCCATTGAGACCTTAATATCAATGTGCCAAACACCGTCCAATGGTTGGTTGCAGATGTATCGAGTTTCTGAAAAAGTCAATTCATCAAAATATGATGGAAAGGAATTGCATCAAGCAGTACCAGATGATTTGACCTTATTCTAAAAAAAAAATTATGCGTGTTGTTATTCAAAGAGTAAAAGAAGCATCGGTGACCATAGATGCACAAATAAAATCCGTGATTACTGAGGGGTTGTTGATTCTCGTCGGTGTTGAGGATGCAGATACGGCAGAAGACATCCAGTGGCTGGCGGCAAAAATTATCAATTTAAGGATTTTTGGCGATGATAAGGGGCTGATGAACCGTTCTGTCTTGGATATTCAAGGAGAAATACTGGTCGTGAGTCAATTTACGCTTTATGCTTCAACGAAAAAGGGCAATCGTCCGTCTTTTTTAAGAGCAGCAAAACCCGAATTTGCTGTGCCAATGTATGAGCAATTTGTAGCAGAATTGGCGAAAATATCGGGATTAAAGGTCTTAACAGGCATCTTTGGTGCCGATATGAAAGTAGCGTTGCTCAATGATGGTCCTGTTACGATTTTTATGGATTCAAAAACCAAAGAGTAATAAAAAAAATAAATTAGGAATTATGGAATCTAAAATGTCGCTACCTACCATTTTCACGCGCTGGAATAATTCAGAGTGTGTATGTCAAATTTACTTAAAAAGGGCTTCATAAAGTTCTTCTACTTTTCCAACTGTTCGTATTTTAATTTTAAATTTATCAATGCTTAAACCTTTAAGGTTATATTTTGAAATAAAAATCTCTTTAAACCCCAATCTATCTGCTTCTTGAATCCGTTGTTCAGCGCGAGCAACCGCGCGTATTTCGCCCGACAAACCGACTTCACCAGCAAAACACGTATTATTTGGAATGGCAATATCTTCAAGCGACGAAATGAGCGCAGCCACAATGGCTAAGTCAATCGCTGGATCATCTACACGCAAGCCACCTGCAATATTTAAAAAAACATCGTTCATAGCAAAAGGAAAACCACCCCGTTTTTCTAAAACAGCTAAGAGCATACTCAAACGTCGAAGGTCGAAACCAGTAGCCGAGCGTTGCGGTGTACCGTAGACAGCACGGCTTACAAGGGCTTGAGTTTCAATAAGTATAGGACGTACACCTTCAATCGTAGAACAGACTGCCGAACCGCTTAAATCCTCATCTTTTTGAGAAATAAGCAACTCCGAAGGGTTGGAAACCTCCCTCAAACCCGAGGCCTGCATGGCATAAATACCGATTTCATCTGTCGAACCGAAGCGATTTTTTAAGGTTCTAAGGATGCGATACATGTAGTTTTGGTCGCCTTCAAACTGCAACACAACGTCAACGATATGCTCCAAAAGTTTAGGTCCTGCGATAGCCCCATCTTTTGTAATATGACCGATGATAAAAATAGGAATATTTGTCTCTTTGGCAAACCG
The DNA here is from genome assembly GCA_031411275.1 of Saprospiraceae bacterium. Taxonomy (GTDB): domain Bacteria; phylum Bacteroidota; class Bacteroidia; order Chitinophagales; family Saprospiraceae; genus JAAFJT01. The sequence continues at coordinate 24,185 of JANOAU010000130.1, forward strand.
TTGTAATTCTCCCGCGGTCTCTCGGACTTGTGAAATACTGCCTGGCGTGGAGTCAATATGTGGTGCCGCAAGGGTTTGTATAGAGTCAATAATAATGAGATCGGGTTCGAGGTTTTGGGCGTGTTGAAAGATTTTTGACGTGCTGATTTCAGTCAAAATATAGCAATCTGACTGTTTTGTAGCGACGCGGTCTGCCCGCATTTTTATCTGCTCTTCGCTCTCTTCACCGCTGACATACAATACTTTAGCAGATACGCCTAGTGCAATTTGTAACAACAGCGTTGACTTTCCGATACCCGGTTGACCGCCTATCAGCACCAATGAGCCGCTGACGATGCCGCCGCCGAGAACGCGATTCAGCTCGTCGTCAGGCGTGAGCAGTCGGTCGGTTGTTCCCGTCTTAATCATACTGAGGGGGGTCGGTACAGGGTCGGCGGCTTTTGCACCTTTCCATATTTTTTTGCGCTCTTCGCGGGGTGTTTCTTTCTGAATGACTTCTTCTACATATGTATTCCACTCACCACACGAAGGACATTTGCCGACCCATTTAGGAGAGAGTGCGCCACAACTGGTACACGCAAATATTTTTTTTATTGCTGCCAAAACTTTTATTTTTAAATTTTGCGTAAAAATAAACTTTTTATTTTAAACAAGTTATATTTTATACAGAAAGAACAAATAAAAACGCCTCCAAGTTGTGACACTCAAAGGCGTTTTCCAAATAATGAACGTAATTGTGCTTTAATCATTCGGAGGTGGGAATTGATTATAGCTCATTTGGATTTAAGGAATATTAAACTGTTTTTTAAATTCAAAAGATTATAATTTATAAGCTGTCTTGGAACACTTATGCTTTCATCTACAAATATATTTGGTTTCACCACAAAAATCAAATACCTTAAATAGGGTAAAGTTTGTTTTCATTAAAAAAACATAAGTATTTTTTTAAAAAACAAAAGCATTGCATCATTTTTTTGGAACAATAATGTCAAAATAAGTGGCAGAAGAGCCACCCCAAATCCCTAACCCACCAGAAATATTATGTTTTACACGAGTGTAAGAAGCAAAGGGACCGCCGTTATTCGCATTAAATTCAAGGGTTGACCAAAAATCAAAATGCGCTTTATCAATTGTTACAAATTTTATGGAAACTGTATCACCGCGACGAAACAACCCATAATTATCCCCACCACCACTACCACGCGGCTCACTTTTAAGTAAATTGAATTTCGTTACTTGATTATCAAAAAAGGCATCATCCGTTACGGAATTGGCTCCTGCTACGTAAGAACTGCCGTTAATGGACGTAAAATAACGGTAAAAATCCACCCCTTTGGGATCTGTAATTATCCCTCGGGCTTGTGCCATCGTATCGTTTTGATTGATGCCCGGCGGTTTAATAAACTCAATGGTATCAATTTTGACAGTCCTTGGGATGCTTGTTTTGGCCGTTAACAGCTTACCTTCTTTCGTTTTGATGCGTAATGAATAGGTTTTGCCGACTTCACCTTTTATTCTTTGAGCAAAATCAATATAAACACAGAAGTTAAAATCATTGCTTACGCTATCTGCATTGATGCCAAAAAACAAGGCGGCTTGCTTTTTTACTGAGGGGTCTAAATTTTTCCAACAAAATTCTTGTAGGCGTGTGCTGTCCGTGCCGTTTGATACCCACACCTCTGCACCTTCTACGAATACGTTGTTGAAACTGGTTAACTCCTTGAAAAACGGGAGGCTTTTGGTTAAAATGACATAAGGCGGTGTCGGATTGGCTCCTGCCTCGATATAACCTTCAACAACGATTTCTTCAGATATTGTGGACAAATCGGGGATGAATTCTTTCTCGCAAGCGAAAAAACTCATTGTTGCAAGGGCAATACAAAGTAAGGGCTTAATTTTCATATTCTATTTTATTGAAAATGGTTAAACATTTTGGTCTTCGATTTTTCATTACAAACGTTTCAGTGGTCTTTTTGTTGGAGATTTTGCTTAGTGAAATCTTTTTTCAGTTAAAAGTTAAGAAAAGATATACGTCTTTACCCCCTCAGTAAAAAAGCCCTTTTACGTATGCAAAAGAGCTTTTTTACTGAGGGGGTATGCTATTCAATCATCTTACTGTCAATGCTGCACGATAATCTTTTCTGTTTTAATCTCATCGGGCGATTCATAGCGGACAATATATATGCCGTTTTGTAAATGACGGGCATCAATATTCACAGTTTGAGTGAATTGACCATTTTGCTTGAATACCGTTTGACCTATCGTGTTGACTAATTGGATAGTCCAATTTTTATCTGTTTTGTTTTCAACGCCTACAAAAATGGCATCATTGGCAGGATTAGGGCTGATACTGAGGGGGGATACTTGACTACCTGCCTTGGTTTCTATTTGCGCTCTATAAAATATCGTATTGTTATTGTTTGAAGTGCGCTGATTGCAAGCGGCTACTTCGGCTGTTTGAGTGGCATTGAGCGTATTGTTGACGACAAATAAATGAAACGTAGCAGTGGCACTTTCTCCAGCCGCTAAGTTCTCAATTGTCCAGTAGCCATGCCATGAGTCGTAATAGCCTTTTGAAGCATAAGCGGCTTGATAAGCAAAAGGTTTGGCATCGCCCTCAAAGCGTTTGTAAGGGGGCATCCAATAGACACGGACGTTTGTGGCATTTGTCGTGCCTTTATTGGTTATTTTCAGATTGTATTTTATGGAACTATACAGGGTGAGGTTGTTATTATCGGCAGTTAAGGCTAATTCGAAGGTATTACAAGCCGCCGCAGGACTGTTCATTTTGAGCAATTGATTGGTAAAAAGACTCGTGACATAAATATTACCCTTGTCATCAAGGGCTAAACCTGAACCAGGACCAAAATTGCTGGCGACTACTTCAGAAAATGCGCCACCGCGTTGAATACGATGTACTTTGCCCAAACCAAAGGCAAAACCCGGTGTAGGTGCAAACCCAAATGCACCGAATTGCAAGGCGTATAAATCACCTGTCCGACGGTCTAAGGCGATATCAGTGAGCATCGTAAACCCTTTGGCATAAGGGGTTATAACACCATTTTTATCCAAATTATAGACAGCAGCTTGTCCTGTATTGAAAGGAAAACCCGTCAAAGTCGTCACATAAAAACCGCCATCAGGATTGGCAATAATTTTTGTCGGCACAGCATCAACGACTGGTGGACCAATGGGCGTAGGATTAGGTACTTTTGGAAACCGCGCAAACACAGACCGTTGCCCGCTTGCTGTGACTTTAATAATCATATTGGCACCCGCATCTGCCACATACCAACTGCCGTCGCTGTCCAAAACAGCACTAAACGGATTGCTGTTGGTGACACCGGATTGTGCTAAAGCAAAACGGCTGATGTCAATCGTAGAGGTGGTATCTGCTAAAGTTTTAGCAGGGCTAATACCGGGTTGAAACCCTGTGAGGTTAAAAAACATGATTCTACCGAACAAATTTGTTGGTCCTTCACCTACGATGACTGCCAAACGATTGTTAGCCAACATCATTGACCGCCACGGACCGCCTGTTTCACCATTAGCAGGGTTAACTGCCGAAGGCAAGTTCGTAATGATGACGGCTTTTTCACCGTTGGGTTTTACGCGAATAACTTGACCGTTATTGGCTCCCGAACCCGTTTCAGTGACCCAAGCATTACCATCGGCGTCAGTTTCAACACCAGCAACACCGACAAAATTGCCTGCAACGGGCGTCAATTGAGCAAGACAAAAGGAAGACGTTAGTAAAAGAAAAAGAAAGGTAATTATTACATTTTTCATTGGTCGAATAATTTAATATTAAAAAAATTAGGTTTAAGAATTTTTTTGTCATTGACAGACCCCCTCAGTATTTTTTCTGAAAATGCCTGTTTTTTATGCAAAAGTCCTATCTTTGATTAGTATAGACAATCCCTAATGTTAGGTATCACGTATGAAATAAATCTTATGAAACCTTATGAAAAGAAGCTTTTACATCCTCATATTTATCTGTATCCCCTTTTTGAGTAAAGGACAAGACGTTGTTTTGCAACAAATTGACAGCCTTATGAAAGAATTGACTCATTTAAAAATGGATACAGCCCGTGTTGCTGTTTTGGTTCAGTTGGGGGAATTGTGGCAGAATAAGGATTTGCTTAAATCAACACACTATGTTGAAGAAGCCTTGTTGCTATCTAAAAAGTTGAAATTAACAGAACAGACGCATGGTATTATGTTTCAATTGGCTTATAACGCCATGCTTCAAAGTGATGCACCTAAGTCTATCCACATTCTTCAAGAATTGATTCGCCTACTACCTAAAAACGGAGGTGGTTATCAAACGGCTTTAGCATTTTTGTCTTTAACCTATAAAAACATAGATGACTATGACAATGCCTTGTTATATCTTCAACAATCTTTTGAATTGAATGAACGCTTACGAAATGAAGGAAAACCTTATGATGAAAGAGGGTATTTAGGTGGACCTATCAATATGGCTGAAATTTTTGAAAAAAAAAACCGCTTAGATTCTGCTTTGTATTATGCTCAAATGGCTTATAAAAGACTGGCTATCAATCCTGCGCCTTTGGGTGAAGAGAGTTTTAAATGGGAAATTCCTTGGTCTTATGGCATCATAGAAAGCCGTTTGAATAGAGACAATCACGCTGCCGAACTGTATTTTGTAAGCTTAAAAGAAGCGCAAAAACAAGGGTATAATATCGGCATTGAATCGGTTGAATTGTCATTAGCCAATCATTATAATAAAATTAATCAAGTTGATTCAGCTCTTCTGTATGCGACCCATGCTTTTGAAAGCGCACAACGTACGCCTACATTGCAAGTGATAAGTGAAGCAGGGTTTTTATTGAAAAAGTTATACGTGGCACAACAAAACCATGCTAAAGCCTTGTATTACAATGACTTAGCTCATATCGCTAAAGACAGTTTAATAAATGTTGAAAAACTCCGCAATGTTCAAGCTTTGATGATTAAAGAAGAACGCCGACGGCAAGAGACGGAAATGCAGCGGATAGCTTCTGAAAACCATAGAAAGCAGATAGGGTTGGTGGTGGGCTTATTAATTTATTCAAGTATTGCTTTTTTTCTATACCGTAACAACCGCCAAAAACAAAAATTGAATGAGCAACTATTGACTCAAAAAGCTGAAATTGAAGCCCTAAATAATGGTTTGGAACAAAAAGTAGAAGTGCGCACGAATGAACTAAAAAAAGCATTAGACGAGGTGCAAACAGCTTTTAATGAAGGGCAAACGACTGAACGTAAGCGCGTTTCTGCCGATTTACATGATGAAATTGGCTCTGCACTTAGCACAATTGCTATTTTTAGTGATTTGGCTAAAAATAAAGCGCAAAAATTCGCGCCCGAATTGGTGACTGAATTGGAACGTATCGGTAGAAAATCGAGAGATATGATTCAAACCATGCGGGATACTATTTGGACGCTGAATGAAGATAGCCCGCAGTCGGTTTGGGAACGGATGCATATTTCGAGTTCTGAAACATTGAGTGCTAAAAATATTGTACTCCATTGGCGATTATTACCCGAAAACGACCTACCCAATTTGCCTTTCAATACCAAGCGAAATTTGTTTTTAGCCTATAAAGAAGCGATTAATAATATTGTAAAACACGCCGATGCCACTACTGTAATAGTAGAAACAAGGAAGCAGGAGGGACAATTTATGTTAAAAATAAAAGATAATGGAAAAGGATTTGATAGGAACAAAGAACAAAAAAGAGGCAATGGGTTACACAATTTTGAAAAAAGAATGGTCGAAATTGACGGCATAACCCATATCGAAAGTGTGCCGAACCAGGGTACGTGTATCACATTCTCATTGTCCATCGATACCTAAAATTAGGGATTGGATACCCTCTAAATTGTATGCACCTTGCCGTTAAATTTTAACCAATATACCAATGATACGTGTAACCATATTTGAAGATTACGCTGATATGCGTGACGTACTCGCTGCTTTGGTAGAAAACTCAAACGATTTCTGCTTGGCAGGGGCTTATTCTAATGCAAATAATGTTTTAGATATTATTAAAAAACAAAAACCGAATGTGGTATTGATGGATTTGCAAATGCCTGGCATATCGGGTATTGAAGCCACAAGATTAATTAAAAGCCAGTATCCACAAGTACAAGTATTGGTTCAAACCATGTTTGATGACAATGAACGTGTTTTTGCAGCTCTTTGTATGGGGGCAACTGGGTATCTCCTTAAAAGCACATCGGCAGATAAAATATTAGAAGCTATTGCCGAAACCTATAATGGTGGCTCGCCCATGAGTCCACACATAGCTCGTAAGGTTCTAACAATGTTTACGCATCAACAAACGACGCTATCGTCAGAAGAAGCATATCAAACGCTTTCGGAAAGAGAAAAGGAGATATTAGCACACCTCACAAAAGGCTTGAGTTACAAAATGATTGCCGATGCTTGCGGCATCAGCTACGGGACAGTTAATTCACATTTAAAGCATATTTATGAAAAACTACACGTACATTCTGCCACGGAAGCGGTGCAAAAAGCACTGTTGCAAAGAATTGTTTAGACCCCCTCAGTAAAAAAGCCTTTTATTGCTAATATTGCCTCTTCAGATCAATGTCTTGCGGCGGTGCAACATTTATGGGAACGGTTTCGACCTCAAAATTGCCGCCTTCTAAGCCAAAATCTATGGCAGGTGGCACCGCTATATTTTTAAGTATCCGATAGGTGCGCACAATGAATTGTTCGTAAGGAGATAGTGCATCATCGGCAGAAACACGGCTATTAAGTAAGATAAATTTGAAGTCGGCAGGAATATCGTAACGGCGTAGGCTCGGATAGTGGCTGCGCTCGTCAACCTCACCTTTTGCTTGCATTTTATGGACAATGTCCTTGAAAACACGGTTGATTTTATGTTCTATTTTGAATCCAAATTTAAGATTGACATAAAAAACCTTGCCTTCAATAATCGGATGAACGAATACTTTTTTTGTATACGGCGCATCTCCTATCGTCACATGGACAAACCAATAGATGTCAGCTCTTTTCGGTTTTTTCTTAAAAATAGAGTATAAAATATTAGAATCAATCTTATTTTCATCGTCAGACATAGTCATATAAACGAGGTTAGTGGCTGTTCGAGGAATGGTTTTATCTGCCATAACATCTTTCAAAATAGGAAGAAAAGTATTAAAGGGTACAAAATTGGCATGTTTTTTCCGAATACGTTGACCCCGCCAATACACAAAAACGCCAAAAAATATAACTGCTGCCACCCCCAAGGTATATAAACCGCCGAATGCCAATTTATGTAGATTGGCTAACAAAAACATGATTTCAAAACCGCCAAAGACTAAGCCAATGACAATAGCACGGCGCAAAGAGTGGTTGCGCATGTGGACAAAATGAAGGAGGAGCGAGGAGGTCATTATCATATCAATCACGATAGCCAAGCCATACGCCTCTTCCATGTTCGATGATTTTTCGAAAATAAAAACAGTCGTTAGGCAACCACCAAGCAAAAACCAGTTTGTTAAAGGTAAATAGACTTGCCCACGCATTTGGGCAGGATAACTGACCTTCATATTGAACCATAATTTCAATTTAATGGCTTCATTGACCATGGTAAATACGCCAGCAATTAAGGCTTCGCTGACAATGACGGCAACAACGACCCCTAAAACGACCATAAAGGACACCCAACTTTCGGGCAGCATGGCAAAAAAAACGCCGACATTGGTGACCATTTCAGGGAGTTTTTGCCCTTGATATTGGAGTACCCACGCACCTTGTCCTAAGTAATTGAGCATCAAACAAGGTAATACGATGAGCCAAGCCCAACGGATATTGTTTTTGCCGCATCGTCCCAAGTCAGAATACAATGCCTCACAGCCAGTCGTACAAAGAAACACAGCACCCAACAATAAAAAACCTGTTAGACCTGTACTACTACTTTGATAGCTGGTTACAAATTTAATGGCATACAATGGATTTAAAGCGGCTAATACTGAGGGGTCTTTCAATACATGGCTTAAACCGATGCCGCCAATGACACAGAACCAAACGAGCATGATGTAACCAAACCATTTTGCTAAAAGTTGTGCGCCAAACTGCTGCCAAACGAAAATAACAATTAAAATACCTATTACAATAGGCAACGTTTCTAATTCAGGATAAATCCGTAAACTGCCTTCTACGGCTGCTGATACACTAATGGCAGGCGTTAAAACGCCATCCGCCATCAAGGTGGCACAACCAATCATGGCTGGAAAAATAGCCCATCTCGCCCGATAACGCCGTACCCTTGCATACAAAGCAAAGATACCGCCTTCGCCCCGATTGTCCGCTTTGAGGGCTAAATAGACGTATTTGAAGGATGTAATGAACACTAAAGTCCAAAAAATGCAGGAAAGACTGCCGTAAATGAGTTCAGGCGAGACATAATCATTGCCAATAATGGCTTTGAGAACATAAAGGGGAGAAGTACCAATATCGCCGAAAATAAAACCTAATGCAATGAGCAAACCTGTTGCCGTCGGTTTTCGACCTTCTTTAGGAGAAGCCATTTTTCTTTTTTCTACTTTTTGTAAAACTGGGGCAAAAGTAGGGAAAATGGGGAAGTATGTATAAAATACGTTGCATTAAAAACAAATATTTACAAGCATCAATCGAAAGAACCATTCTAAAATTAAGAAGGTAGGCACTTTACTTAATCTTGGAGGCTTTTAAAACAAGAATGAGAGAATTTGCTCAAACAGTGTCTAATCAATATTGAATATTTATACATTTATGCAACTGAAAGACACCTTGACCGTTGAAAATATCAAAATTGGCAAGCAATTAGAAAGAACGTTTTGTTTTTCGCTCTGAAAATGTTTTCTTTGCACCGCTTTTTTAAGAAAAAAGGCTTGTACGGCTTAAAAATCGTTCAACTTTTTTTAAAACATTGATTTTAATTTTTACACATCTCAATTTCCTTGAATAAAATAAAATAGACTAACCGAGAAATGGCTCTGATTCAGAAAATTCGTGAAAAATCGGCTTTGGTATTGACGCTTATGGTGTTGGCAATTGTTGCCTTCATCGGTATGTTGATAACGCAGGACTCCAACCGCAGTTGGGGGCAATTAAGTAATACAACCACTGTGGCAAAAGTCGCTGGTAAAGAAATGGATATTCGAGACCTCGACCGCACATCGGAAGCCCTTTATGGCAATCGGGGCAGCGATTTGAGTGTCCGTAATACGATTTTCAACACTTTTGTTGAAGACGCTATCGTCAGCAAAGAGGCGAAATCGGCAGGTTTGGGTGTCTGTAAAGATGAGTTGCTTGACCTTGAATTTGGTCAAAATATGAGTCCAATCATCGCACAATACGTTGGTGACCCTCAAACAGGTCAAATTGACGGACAACAATTGATGCAAATCAAACAAGCGATTGAGAACAATACGATGCCGCAACAAGGCAAAGCATCGTGGGCTGAAATCGAAAAACAAGTCATCAAAGAGGCTTTGCAAAACAAGTTGACTGACATAATGGTGAAGGGCATTTATACCCCAACTTGGTTAGTCGAAGAAGGCTATAAAGAATTGACAGAACCTGTTGATTTTGAATATGTTAAAGTGCCTTTTGACCGTATTGATGAAAAAGAAGTAACTGTTACAGACGGGGACATTCAAACTTATATCAATGAAAACAGCAGTCGTTTTATGTCTGATGAAGAAGCACGTATCATTGAATATGTGTCTTTTGATGTCATCCCTACGATTGCGGACTCTACATTATTGTATGATAAAATTTCAGCCCTAAAAGAAGGCTTCCGTACAGCACAAAAAGATTCAGTTTTTGCAGTTGCCAATAACGGTGCTTATCCAAACCAATATCAGAATAGCGAAACATTGAGTGGGGCGGCAAAGGACTCAGCTTTTACAGCTCCTATCGGCTCTGTTTTTGGCCCTTATGTGGATGCTAAAGCTTATTGGTTGGCAAAGGTCATTGACCGTCGGTCGGGTCCTGACTCGGTTAAAAACCGCCACTTTCTGTTTAGTTTAGAGAAATATGGCTCGTTTGCAGCCGCTCAAAAAACGGCAGATAGTATCAAAACGATTTTAGAAGGTAATATAGCTATGTGGGATTCTTTGAATCCAAAATTCAACGATGATCCAGGCTCCAACCAAAAAGGGGGCGACTATGGTTATACGCCAAATGGTAAGATGGTACCCGAATATAATGACCTGATTTTCTACAAAGCTGTTCAGGGCAAAGTATATACCGTTCAAACCCGCTTTGGAATCCACATCATCCAAGTGACAGGGGTTAAACAAGGAAAAGGCGAAACACGAGTGAAGTTGGCTTATATCCGTCAACCCATTGTACCAAGTCAAGCAACCGACCGTGCGGCCGCAGCCGAAGCCGATGATATATTGTTGACGAGCAAAAATTTGGATGAATTGAAGCAAAATGCGACTAAAAAAGGACTCCAGATACAAGTGTCACAAAATTTTAGAGCCAATGATTTGCAATTAGGGGTGTTTGGTCAAGCGACAGGGGTACGTCAATTGATTCGCTGGGCTTTTGAAGCGGAAACAGGTGAACGTAGCAAACAGACTTTTGCGATGCAACAACAAGGTGAGCCTTTTGTAAGTCAATACATTGTTGCAGCCTTGAAAACCATTGTTCCAAAGGGATTGCCAACTGTGGCTGCTCTGAAAGAACAATTATTGCCCTTTGTTAAAAATCGCAAAAAAGGCGAAGCTTTGAAAGCTAAAATCGGTACAGTCAGTGATTTGAGTGCATTGGCAGGACAATACAGTTCAAAAATTGATACCGCTATGGGCGTATCGTTCAATGCCACTTTTATTCCTAATGTAGGCAGTGAACCAAAGGTTATAGGTGCAGCATTTGTAACGGCTTTGGGTTCTATTTCTCCTGCGATTGTAGGCGAAAGTGGTGTCTTTGTATTGAAGATTACTAAAAAAGAACCTGTCACTAACTCGCCTGTTGATAAGACCGTTTTGCGTCAGCAATTAGTTGCTAATCAAAAAAACATCGTTCGGGGTACCTTGATGCGGAGTTTAAAAAAGAAAATTAACGTCGAGGACAATCGTTCTAAATTCTTCTAAAAAAAATATCCCCCTCAGTATTTTATAATTTTTTTCACTAAAAACCCTCGATAAGAAGATTTCTTATCGAGGGTTTCTTGTTTGGTATGATTTTTTGTTAAGATGTATTTTATATACGATTATCTCTTGGTATATAAATTTAAAAAAATAAGACAATATTTAATGTCATTTTTACACCTTTCAGAATTTCGTTTCTTTGTCTATCCCGTTAATTTTACGGCTCTTTTGAAAAAAACTTTTTTTAACTATTAATATTTCAACAACTTATAAAATGAACATTGCAGTAGTAGGAACAGGCTATGTTGGTTTAGTCACAGGTACTTGTTTTGCAGAAACAGGGAACAACGTTTTGTGCGTGGACATTGACGCCAAAAAGGTGGAACGCATGAGAAACGGCGAAGTCCCTATTTTTGAACCCGGTTTGGAACTTCTTTTTGAGCGCAATACAAAGCAAGGTCGCCTTCACTTTACAACCGATTTGAAAGCGGCTGTAGATGCCGCCCAAATTATCTTCTTGGCTTTGCCCACACCGCCTGGGGAAGATGGTTCTGCCGATTTGTCGTATATCTTAGGTGTTGCCAAAGATTTGTCAAAAATTATTACATCCTATAAGGTCATTGTTGACAAAAGTACCGTTCCAGTAGGTACTTCTGAGCGTGTACATGCGGCGATTACTGAGGGGGGGCTTGACGAAAGCCTTTTTGATGTGGTTTCAAATCCCGAGTTTTTACGCGAAGGCGTTGCTGTTGATGATTTTATGAAACCTGACCGTGTGGTTATCGGTACGAATTCTGAGAAAGCACAGAGTTTGATGCGTAAATTGTACGAACCATTTGTTCGCCAAGGTAATCCTATTTATTTTATGGATGAACGCTCTGCCGAAATGACAAAGTACGCCGCCAACTCTTACCTCGCTATGCGTATTTCGTATATGAATGAAATTGCGAACCTCTGCGAACGTGTCGGTGCTAATGTCGACATGGTGCGTATCGGTATGGGTAGCGACAATCGGATTGGTAAACGTTTTCTTTTTCCTGGCGTAGGTTATGGTGGTTCATGTTTCCCAAAAGACGTTCAAGCTTTGGCAAAAACGGCAGATCAGTACGACTATGATTTTAAAATTTTGAAATCTGTTATGGAAATTAATGGCATTCAAAAAACGGTTTTGTTTAAAAAAATTAATGCTTACTATGGTGGAAACGTTGCAGGAAAACATTTTGCCGTATGGGGATTGGCTTTTAAACCCAATACCGACGACATCCGCGAAGCTTCCGCTTTGTATTTGATTGATGAATTGCTCGAAGCCGGTGCGACAGTAACGACTTTCGACCCCGAAGCAATGCCTAATGTGAAACGTATTTATGGTGAGAAAATCGGTTATGCTGACGATGAATATGAAGCGCTCGAAGGCGCAGATGCTCTTGTCATTGTAACAGAATGGAACGAATTTCGTACACCTGACTTTGACAAATTAAATGATTTGACTTCCAAAGCGATTTTTGATGGACGTAATTTGTATGATGTTGCCGTTATGAAAGGGCGTGGTTTCTATTATTCAAGCATTGGACGTGAGCCTGTTGAAGGGTAATTTTCTATATTTATATATATACGAGGGGTGTCTTTTTTCATTATCTTTGCTCAATTTTTATACATAATTCATTTTCAATCATTCAGTCAAAGGACTGTTTAAATATAAAAAGCATATTATGGCTTGTGCAAGTTGTGGAATTAGCAAAGATGGAAAGCCAGGTGGATGTAATGGGAATTGTAGCGGTGGCTGCAATCGAATGAATACATTTGACTGGCTTGCCCAACTCGATATACAGGATACAGACGGTTATGACCTCATAGAAGTATCGTTTAAAAATGGTTCTCGTAAGGAATTTTATCACAATCCACCCTATTGTAGCACTTCTACGGGCGATTGGGTGCTTGTAGAAGTGCCAGGGGGGGGAGGCTTCGATTTAGGTAAAATATCTCTCATGGGTGACTTGGTTAAGATGCAATTGAAGAAAAAAGGCATCAAGGACTCAGCACTTTTTCTCAATGTCATTCGTCGTGCGAACCCGCGGGATCTCGAAAAACTCGAAGAAGTGCGGGCAACCGAACGGGATTTGATGATTCGAGCGCGGGCGATATCGCGTATGCTCGACTTGGATATGAAAATTGGGGATGTCGAATTTCAAGGCGATGGACGCAAAATCACGTTTTATTATACCGCAGATGGACGTGTGGATTTCCGTGAGCTGATTCGGCATTATGCCAAAGAATTTAAGGTTAAAATCGAAATGCGGCAGATTGGCGCCCGCCAAGAGTCGGCACGAGTGGGTGGCATTGGCTCTTGTGGTCGCGAGTTGTGCTGCTCTACTTGGTTATCGGATTTCAAGTCAGTTTCGACGGCGGCGGCTCGTTATCAGCAATTAGCCATCAATCAAGCCAAATTGTCGGGTATGTGTGGGCGTTTGAAATGCTGTTTGAACTATGAACTCGATACTTACCTCGATGCCTTAGAGGATTTTCCACAACATCCAGAACGCCTCGCCACAAAAGCAGGTCGTGCCGAACTCATCAAAACAGATGTTTTTAGAGGTTTAATGACCTATGTTATGACCGAAGGTCCTGAAAGAGGAAAATTCACAACTTTGGCTTTACTCGATGTCAAAGAGGTGTTGAGTATGAATAAACGGGGGGAAATGCCCTCAGGTTTGAAAGAACTACAATTTGTACCCACTGCCGCTAAAACCAATTCAGGTGAAGAAAACGATGATGATTATGAAGAAGACGTGGACTACGGCGGCGACCTTGTCGGTGCTATAGAATTGGCAGATGATAAGCAACGGAAGAAGAAAAAGAAGAAAAGGAGACCAACTGACAATAGAAATAACGAGCAAAATACCGCAAATAGAGACAATACGGCTCGTGAGAAACCGCGTGACGCATTAAAAGAAAGACCGCCTCGTGATACATCAAAAGAAAAACCAAAAGATATATCGCGTCCGCCACGAACTGACGTTAATACACCACGTCCCCCACGCAATAATGATTCGAGACCACCGCGTCCCCCACAAAATAATAACGATAAACCGCCGCATAGCAATGATGTGAAGCCGCCTCGTCCACCACAAAATGGTAATGAAAATGCGCCACCGGCACAAGATGGGCAAGGTAAAAAAAATGAACGGCGGTTCTTTAAAAATAAGAACAGAGATAAAAAGGAATGAAACAAAAAAAACCCGAATTTCGTTGTTACGAAATTCGGGTTTTTTTTGTTACAAACATAACTCCTACCTGTTTGTAAAATTATACTTATATTTATTTTGAAAACACTTTCTCCAACTTCGTACCTGTCCATTTGTACAAAGTGATTTTATATTTTTGATTTTTTGTTTTAAAATCAACTTGCCCATTGAGCGTCACTTCTTCCATTTCAGCGGTATCTTCCGTTACTAAAATATGACCGCCAATGCCGCCCTTGTCGTAAGGTAAAATATAATTTTCAGAACCATAACCCGCCCCCGCCGATGAAGAGCTAACCGTTTCCATCAAGCGTATCAATTTCGACCCCTCAGTAAAAAATACCAAATTGTCGCCTTGTGCATAATCGCAAGCACCAAAGGTCATTTCGACCGATAACACTTGTTTTACCTTATCAAAACCGCCATTTTTAAGCGTTAGGCTCAATTCATAACCCAAATCACCTACGCTGGGAAATTCTGTTTTAGCGATTTCTTTACCATTTTTAGCGGCCCGGACTTGTAATGTCACTTTGTAATCTTTTTCATTGTAAGAAGAGATGCCTGCGAGGAAAGTGATGTCATGTCCCTCCTCTTCTTCGATTGACTTGACAACGGTTGTCAAAATACCACTCCATAAATAACCCATTTTGCCATTGGCTGCAATGCGAAACCACGGCGCTTTGAAGCCATTTAAGGTCAAAGAGTCGCGTGTTCTTTCCAAAATCGTTACTTTAGTAGCAATGGGTAATTGTGCAATAGTAACCGCTTTTGTTGAAGGTTTATCCCTCAAATTGGCGTCGCTGACGAGGACATAAGCCTCTTTTACCTCGTCATTTTCATTAAACATCAACCAGCCAGTTGTTTTATTAACCTCTTCTTGCGCTTGTGCAATAATATAAAAGAGGGTAAGGGAAATTGTAATAAGAATCTTTTTCATATTGGAAATTTTAAATTTTAGGTAAAAATAAGCACCCCTCAGTAAAAATCACTGATTTGAATAAATTTTTATGGTTTTATTCTTTTTACCCCCTCAGTATTTTTGCACTAATTTGGGATTATTTTTCTTTTTTATTTACTCCTGAAAGGAAAGGAACAAATCTAAATTTTTCAAAAACCTGTTCCTCATAGACCGTCTCTGAAAGGCGTGTGATTTTAAACATCCGTTGTCCTTCGTCTCCACCCACAGGAATAACCATAAAGCCGCCAATTGTCAATTGCACTTTTAATGCCTCTGGTACCGAGGTAGCAGCAGCAGTGACAATGATGCGATCATAAGGTTCAAATTCAGGCAAACCCACATGACCATCGCGAAAAAAACAACGGATATTGGGCAAACCAAGCGTTTTTAAGAAATTTTTTGTTTTAAGATACAATTCTTCCTGTCGTTCAACACTATAAACCCTTGCACCTAAAAGCGATAAAATACCCGCTTGATAACCCGAACCAGTACCAATTTCAAGCACTTTTTGCCTTTTTTGAACGTCTAAAAGCCGCGTCATATAGGCGACAGTGAAAGGTTGACTAATCGTTTGCTCATTGCCAATGGGGAAGGCTTTGTCAGTATACGCCCATTCTTCAAAGGCTTTTTCAAGGAAAAAATGACGGGGTAAGGTCATCATGGCTTCTAATACACGTTCATCCTCAATGCCCTTGGCACGCAACTCGTCTATGAGTTGGCGGCGCAAACCTTTATGTCTGTATGAATCGTGCATGATTGTATTTGTATATTGTTGTATTGCTTAATTGTTAAATTGTTGGATAAAGCCATATACAATACAACAATTTAACAATTAAGCAATCAACCCTTTAACTTCTTTTCTCTTTGAATTAAAATATAACTGGCTACGATACCGATGATAAAAAACAATACGGCAATCAATTCTGCTTGTGTCATTTTAAAATTGGGCATATCTATCAACTTATCATTAACACGTATTTTTTCTATGAAAAAACGCTCAATTCCGTTTAAAATCAAGTAAATCATAAATAAAACACCGTGCGTACTGATGCGTTTGCGAATTGCCCACAGAAAAAAACCAATGCTCAAAGCCATGATGACTTCATAAAAAGGCGTTGGATAAACCGGTACAGGCAAGTGATGATTGTGCAAAGCGTTCAATCCTTCAATCGGAATGCCCGAATCCACAACGTTCCTTGGATAGTCAAACGACCACATCCACGAGGGTAAAAACCAACCGCTTGGCATGGATGCTGCATCAATGCCCCAATCGCCGTCACCTGACAACTGGCAACCGATGCGACCAACTCCATAGGCAAACATGAGGGCAGGCGCAACGGCATCCATCATGTAAATCGGATTCATTTTAAGTTTATTTTTTACAAACCAATAAACACCAATAAAACCGCCTATGAGACCACCATAAATCGCAATGCCCGAGCCACTGAAAAAAGTGTGAATGGGGTCATTGAAAAAGGCTTTAATATTCTCTGTACTTTCTAAAATAGCAAAAATCTTTGCACCTAATAGACCTGAAAGAGCTGCAACCATCGTGATATCACCCACTCGTTCATGGGGATACGCCATTTTTATATTGCCTTTTTCATCTTTGACGGGTTGGGGCTGTAGAAGTCCTTGGTCAGCTTTGCGTTTCAATTCTAAATACAAAGCATAGGCAGCCGTCAAAAAAGCTAAGGCGAGAAAAAAACCGAAGGTCTGAATATAACGCGCCCAATTGTCATAAGACGTTCCGAATAAATCGTGAAAAATATAGGATAGGTTTGGATACATTGAAATATAATCGTTTATAAATTAAGCCTAAATTTACTGATGGAACATCCCGATACGTTCGAGAGGGGGTATTTTGCGTAAAAGTAGAAACGATTCGGTGGATACCGAATCGTTTTTACAGAAATTACAGTTTTTATATTAAAAAGCCTTGTACGTGACTGTTTTTATCCATTTTTATACTTGAAAATAAGGAAAATACTGAGGGGGTCTTCTTCTCAATATTAAACCAAAACGGCCATTGCTAATTGCGCTTTTACATCACCTTCAGCATTAAAATCCAATAAATCAACAGCGAGTATAAAATTCGTTAACAGTTCATTTTCCCCATTTTTAGGCAACTCAATTTTAATATAATTGTCCGTAAAACCTGTCAATAAGGCACTATTTTTATGTGTTTCAAACAAAACCTCTCGTGTTTGACCTAAAAACTGTTGGTAAAAGGCATGTCGTTTTTTTTCTGATAAAATACGAAGCATTTCGTTGCGCTCGCGGCGTTTGTGCATCGGCACGGCATTTTCCATTTCATTGGCAGGTGTATTTGGACGTTCTGAATACGTGAAAACGTGCAAATAACTGATGTCAAGGCTGTTGATAAAACGATAAGTCTCTAAGAAATCGGCGTCCGTTTCATCTGGAAAACCAACAATTACGTCCACACCAATACAGGCATGGGGCATCAATGATTTTATCGTTTCAACACGACTTGCGTACAATTCACGTTTGTACCGTCGCTTCATTTGTTGCAATTGTTTATTGTTGCCTGACTGTAAAGGCATGTGAAAATGTGGCATAAAACGTTGAGAATCACCTACAAACGCAATTATTTCATTTGTCAACAAATTCGGCTCTATGCTCGAAATGCGGAAACGGTTGATGCCTTCTACTTTGTCCAATTCCTTTACCAAATCAATAAAAAGAGCTTCTTTCTTTGCTTTTGTGCCTTCAATAACTTCTGTGCCATTGCCAAAATCACCAATATTTACCCCCGTCAGTACAATTTCTTTTACACCCATTTCAGCGATTTTATGGGCATTTGCCACAACACTTTCGACGGTATCAGAACGACTTTTCCCACGTGCCAAAGGAATGGTACAAAAAGAACATTTGTAATCGCAACCATCTTGAACTTTCAAAAAAGAACGAGTGCGGTTGCCAAACGAAAAGGCATTGTGAAAGGTGGTGACTTCCTTGATTTCACCCGCCGACACCATGCCTTTGCCTTGTGCTTTGGTGAGTGAATCAATATAATCAACGATTTTAAATTTCTCTGCTGCGCCTAACACTAAGTCAACACCTGGTATATCAGCAATTTCCTGCGGCTTCAACTGCGCATAACAACCGACGACTACAACGAATGACTGAGGGGTATGCCGCAACGCCCGACGGACAATTTGACGACATTTTTGGTCTGCAAAATCGGTGACGCTACACGTATTAATAACATAAACATCTGCCCCTGCGTCGAACTCATTCACAAAGAACCCGTTATCCTCAAAAAGCCGTTGTATGGAAGAGGTCTCAGAATAGTTGAGTTTGCAACCCAACGTATGAAAAGCGACAGATTTAGGTGTTGCCATATTGGTGATTAGTTAATGGTTATTGGGGATTGGTTATGAGGGACTGTTTATTGGTTATTAGGGAGTGGTATTAAACTAATAACTAATCCCCAATAACCATTAACCAACTACCGAGACTTCGGACGGGGGCGTTTGCCACCGCCACCCATTGTGTTACGGAAGCCGGGACGTGACATAGCGGCTTTGACTTGCCCTTTTTGTTTCATTGCTTCGTCAAACTCCTTGATTTGCTCTTTTATCATGGGTTCAGTCACCTTTAAGGTTTTCAGTTGACGATAAAAATTTTCGGCGGCGGGCCAGTTATTTTTCATCAAACGGAAGTTTGTGAGTGCCAAAAGCACCATCGCCTTCTCATTATCGCTTGGCAAACCGATTCTTTGAGCCTTCAAGTAATGCTCTTCTGCAATCACATATTCTTTTTGTTGACTAAAAATAGTACCTTTCAGTAACCAGAAATATGCCCGATTAGCTGTGTAAAGCCATTGCGGGAAGTAGGTCATATCGAGCCGTTGGTTAGCCGCCATGAAGTCGCCTGTTTGCAACATCATCGCTGCAGACTGCACTGTTCCAAGCAAAATGTAGCCGATTATTAAAATTATACCTGCTAAAAGGAACGGAAACGCCCACCAAAATCCCCAGACAAACGCGGCTACTGTTCCGCCGATCAAAAACAAGGCGATGAGAGCGAAACGAAGATAGATATTGATAGAAAACATCATGGCTTTCAGATTTTTATTATATATTTTAGAAATTGACCGCAAAGGTAGAAAAAAAATAATGATGAACGATGAATGATAAATGATGAATTGTGGCAGCGAGCCTGAGATATTCATCATTTATCATTCATCATTACTTAAGAATATCGCTCCGATTGAGCAAAATATAGTTGCCATCAACGTCGAGATAGGTCCCCTCAGTAAAAATATGTTTAAAATGGTTTTTAAAGAAAGCCGCTGATTTTATTTTATCTCTTTTTGAAAAGGCGAGTTTGTTGAACAGCAAAATGCCGTTTGGCTTAAGCATTTTTTTCAAGTTTACAAGGAAGTCCTCGTGTTCTAATTCCGTAGGTACTTCGTCGTCGAGAAATACATCCATACATATCATATCGTATTTTTCCTTTGAAAAGGCGGCAAAAGTCCCTGCATCGGACAGCTGAAATTCAATACCTGATTGAATATCAGGCACGACGTAGGTATTTGCCAATCGCAAAATTTCGGGGTCAATTTCAACTGCTGTGTAGTAGTATTTTTTTTTAAACATCGTTTCCAATATCAAAGGAATGCTGCCTAAGCCAAATCCGAGTATCAAAACCTCTTTGATTTCAAGTCTATCGAGGTCAATTTTCTGAAAAGCCTTTGTAAAATTATCGTACAAATCGCCGTAGCTATATATGGCATTTTCTGTCACAAGCTGATACCTTCCCCGTTTCAAAACAACCCGTAAATAGGGATTATATCCGCTTTGTGTTGTCTCGATGTGAACGGATTTTATATAACTTAAAAGGCAACGCCACAGTGGTTGTTTCATTCGTAATTAATGGATGATGAGAGTTGAGGTAATGATTTAATAAATTTTAAAAATCTACTAAATCTATATAACGACTTGATATACAATATTTTAGCCTTCTCTTTCTCTGTTTTTTAAAAAAACTTTTCTAATCCAATTGGGTACAATAACCGCCCCTGCCGCTAAATAAAGATAATACGACATCAAACGCCATATCAAGGCAATGACCGTTGCTATTTCGAGATTGGATATAAAATCATGTAAAAATGGAAAAAACAACCCTTCTGCAATACCCGCCCCACCCGGTGTTGGCGATAAAGCCATGATTATAAACATGGCTTGAAGGCGTGAATAAAGTAACACCTCACGGGCGAAATCCATTGTCGGATGATCAATGCCATAAATAAGGCATGAAATCAAGAGAAATTTACACGTCCAGGCTACCCACGTGGCGCCAAATGCTGCCGTGTGTTGTTTCCAACCAATATTTTTCATATCGGCAGAAGCAAGGACAATTTCACTGCCCAATCTTTGCATTCGTTCACGAAATCGTTTGAGAAATGGAATCCGCGTTGCACCCACCAAAAAACGTTTGATAAGCGTTGGATTGATGAACAAACCATAAAAGAGAAACAGCCCATACGTCACCATACCCGCATAGGACAAAAAAAACAAACGCGATTCCCAAGTGGCATCTGACAGGCTTTGCATATACGGACGAATGACATTTGCCCCATTGATTGCAAAAAGTAAGGGAAAAGTGCCAACAAAAAACAAGGTATCCAGCACAACTTTATACAAAACAATGGTAGTTGTACGGGCTGCCGATAGCCGTTCTTGTGTCAAAACAAAAAGCGAAACCGCCGAACCCCCAACAGTTGTAGGCGTAATACACAAACTGAATTCAAAAATAAGCACCAGCTCGATACATTTAACAAAGCTAAAATGACTTTGCGCCAATATCCACATACGCACTGAAAAAGCTAAATGTCGCACAACCATCAAGGCAAAAGCCAATAAAATCCAACCAAAAGTTGCAACTGACCAGTGAATTTGGCGTATTTTATCAAAATCGAAATTGCGGAGGACTAACCAAGCAACAACGCCCAAACCTAACAGAATCGGTAATATCATGCGAGACGCACGAAGCGAATGCAACACATTGCGCTGCTCTTCGGAAAGTTGTTCGATATCGTCTTTAGGTGGTATCTGACTCATGCTGCCAAGATAGAGAGATTTTTGAATTTCAAGGTGGTCATTTCTTTTGCTTTTAAAAAAGGCGATACAAAGCGTTTTTTTTTAAACTATTCATACCTTTGCGCCGTAAAACCCTCTTAAAACCTATAAATGTACTGAGGGGGCGGCATTTTTCCACCTCTCTTATCCTATTTTTCATAAAAAAATTAAAACAAAAATTCATTTATGCCTTATTTATTCACATCAGAATCCGTTTCTGAAGGTCATCCGGATAAAGTTTCAGACCAAATTTCAGATGCCCTCATTGATAATTTCCTTGCATTTGACCCTTCTTCAAAAGTGGCTTGCGAAACCCTTGTCACAACTGGTTTAGTCGTTTTGGCGGGTGAAGTTAAAACGAAAACCTATCTTGACGTACAAAATATTGCACGTGAGGTAATTCGTAAAATCGGTTATACCAAGTCAGAATACATGTTTGAAGCTGATTCTTGCGGTATTATTTCTGCCATTCACGAGCAAAGTGCAGACATCAATCAAGGCGTTGAACGCAAAAATCCTGAAGAACAAGGCGCAGGCGACCAAGGTATGATGTTTGGTTATGCCACACGTGAAACCGACAATTATATGCCTTTAGCTTTAGATTTGGCGCATAAACTCCTTATCGAATTGGCTGCTTTACGTCGTGAAGGTAAAGAAATGACTTATTTACGTCCTGATGCAAAATCACAGGTAACGATTGAGTATTCTGACGACAACCAACCACAACGTATTGATACAATCGTTCTTTCTACACAACATGATGATTTTGCAGATGAAGCAGCAATGCAAGCAAAAATCCAAGCAGATGTTGTCAATATCCTCATCCCTCGTGTGAAGGCACAGATGAAAGAGGAGATCAAAGCCCTTTTCACGGATAAAATTATTTATCACGTCAACCCAACAGGTAAATTCGTTATCGGTGGACCGCACGGTGATACAGGCTTAACAGGCCGTAAAATCATCGTTGACACCTATGGTGGTAAAGGCGCACACGGTGGTGGTGCTTTCTCGGGTAAAGACCCTTCAAAAGTTGACCGTTCTGCGGCTTATGCGACACGTCATATTGCTAAAAACCTTGTTGCCGCAGGTTTATGCGACGAAGTTTTGGTTCAAGTTTCTTACGCTATTGGCGTTGCTAAACCGATGGGTATTTACGTAAATACCTATGGTACGTGCAAAAAGAAAAAAATGTCTGATGGTGAAGTGGCTCAAATTGTCGAAAAACTCTTCGATATGCGCCCTTATGCCATCGAAAAACGTTTCAAATTGCGCTCCCCGATGTACTCTGAAACAGCCGCTTATGGTCACATGGGTCGCCAAAATGAAATCGTCGAAAAGACATTTTCAACACCCGATGGCAAGACAAAAACAATGAAAGTTGAGTTGTTTACTTGGGAAAAACTCGATTATGTTGAAAAAGTAAGAAAAGCATTCCGTCTTAGATAATGATGAAATATGAATTTGCAAGTATTTGATTACCCATTTATTGCAAATGAAAATTGCCATTTTTGCCACTTATCAATTTCTTTGGAAAAGAAAAAACGCCCAATCAAGTCGCAGATTTGAACGGGCGTTTCCTTTTTATAAATCTTATCACAAATTGATTTACAAGCTGTTGAAAATCAACGTTTTGCAAATTTATATTTCATATTTCATCATTTCTTTATTCGCAACCCTGCCGCCGCCGCGTATCAATGAGATATTGAATTTTCCAAACACCATCTGTTTTCACTAATTGAAACGAGTTTGCACCACAATGACTGAACTGACCTTTGTAATAAAAGGAGTAAGGTGTCCAAACCGAAGCCAATGCGCCGTTAACCTCAACCATCTTAAACTCAATGCGTTCATCGGCATTGCCTTTTTGTTCTTTGGCAATAAAACGAATAAAATCGTCCACATTCTCAGTCTTTACAGATAAAGCACCGTCTTTTGACCGTGCTATCGTTTGAAAAATGACCCCCTCAGTAAGTGTTGACCTAATGAGTGCCGTATCACCTATTTTCATGCCTTCAAAAAAATGGTTAACAGTTGCTTTGACAGAATCCGTCGTCGTCGTTTGTGCCATCATTTTTGATATAAAACACAAGGAAATAGTTATAAAAATCAGCTTTTTCATATTTTTCACTTTTAGTTTTTATTTTTCACTTACTGAACACGATACCATTTTTGTGTTCTAAAAAAAGGACCAATCCAGCCACGAATATTTAATTCGTTAGGTTTACCATTTTCAAACCACATCGTGCAACTATACTCCTTTCCTTTTTCAGGGTCGAGGATTTTACCGCCTTTCCAAGTCGAACCACTCAAAACCATGTCCCGGACAATCATCATTTGCATAATTTTTTGACCTTTACGCCAATCCGTACATTTGTCGCATACACGATTGAGGTCTGTACTTTTACGCAAAAAAGCAATCACTTTGCCGTACATTTTGCCATTTTCTTGGTATAATTGAATATTTGATTTGGCCTCGCCTGTTTCATCGTCAATAGATTTCCAAACGCCGATAGGCGATTGAGCTTGTAAACCTAAAATGAGAAAGGCAAAAGCGCCAAGCAACAATAATTTTTTCATTCCGAAATTAATTTGTTTTAAATGAATAAATTGATTTTAATAATTAGAAATCAAGCAAAAAAACGCTAAATCTTTTAAAAAAATGCACTTTTGTTACTTTTTTATGAAAAAAATAACAAAAATGTACCCCCTCAGTAAAATGCTTTTTTTAATGCACTTCATAACCACTTTTTCTAAAAATTCAAAAAAAAATACAAATGAAATTTGGTCACATCAAGAAAACGACATACGTTTGCACCCAATAAAATCAATCAGACAATGACGCGCCCTTTCGCAAATAATTTTAGCTTTTTTTATTTTTACTTTTACACGACCAGTAAGAGGAGCTACTTATTTGCGCAGCGATAAAAAAATATACGCTTTTAAATGCAAAAAGGAGTTCCTCTACGGGAACTCCTTTTTTTGTTTTTGAAAAAAGCAACTTCAAATCAAACAGCGGGAATAAAATAGCGTAAACCATTGATTATCAAATAGTATTCAAAAGAATCACAACAAAATGGACTTAGATTATCAAGAAATAAAAGACAAAGAGCAAACGGCACAAAGCAACGGTCAAGCCACGAAATTGCTGAAAGTTGCTATTCAAGGTGTGCAAGGCGCATTCCATGAAATAGCGGCAAGGCGTTTTCATGCTGCCGCCGATATTGAAGTTGTTCCTGCCGATACCTTCGATATTTTGATTCAACAAGTAGAGTCAGGCGAAGCAGATTCAGCAGTCATGGCGATTGAAAATACAATTGCAGGAAGTTTATTACGAAACTATAATCTTTTGAATAACAGCAATTTACGCATACGAGGCGAAGTATTTTTAAGGATAAAACAAAACCTCATGGCTTTGCCCAGAATCCAGATAAAAGATTTAACAGAAGTCCACAGCCACCCCATAGCCTTGCAACAATGTGAAGAATTTTTTGATAAATATCCGCATATCCGCCTTGTAGAAGCCCATGATACAGCTTTGGTTGCCAAAGAGATTAGAGAAAAGGGCTTGAAAAAAATCGGTGCCGTTGGCTCTGAATTGGCAGCCGAAATTTATAATCTGAACATTCTTGCGCCCAGTATTGAGACCTACAAAAAGAATTTTACCCGTTTTTTATACATCACAAAGGAAAATACTGAGGGGTCTATTGTTCCCGATTTCGACAAAGTTTCCCTTGTTTTTACCACTAATCACACTGTTGGAAGTCTTTACAAAGCACTTGAAGTCTTGTCACGCAATAATTGTAATTTGACAAAAATCCAATCTGCACCCATTATGGACAAGCCGTGGGAGTATCTATTTTTCTTAGATTTTACTTTGGGCAACTATTCCAATTATCCACAAGCCATGCTTGAATTGCACCGCGTTGTTGGCGAGATTAAGGTTTTAGGAGAGTATAGGAGTGGGGAGTATTTCGAGTAATTTTTTAAAATATTGAATATCAATTAATTATGAGCATTAAAGTTGCGAGTCGTTTAGATTCCATTCACGAATATTACTTTTCAAAAAAGCTAAAAGAAATTGCTGACTTGAATACGGCGGGTAAAAATGTGTTGAACCTCGGCTTAGGTTCACCCGACTTGCCCCCCTCAGTATCAGCGATAGAAAAACTCGTTGAAGCGGCTCAATTGCCAACGAGTCATGCGTATCAAGGCTATGTCGGCATCCTTGCTTTGCGCGAAGCGATGTCCGTTTTTTATAAAAAACATTATGACGTTTCGCTCAATCCAGTGAATGAAATATTGCCTTTGTTGGGGTCAAAAGAAGGTATTATGCACATCTGTATGACCTATTTGGAGGAGGGCGACGAGGCATTATTGCCCAATCCGGGCTATCCGACCTATCGAGCAGCCGTCACTTTGGCAGGTGCAAAATGCGTGGATTACAATTTGACAGAAACAAACAGTTGGTTGCCCGACCTTACCGTTTTGGCAAAACAAGACTTGTCAAAAGTCAAATTGATGTTTGTCAATTATCCGCACATGCCAACAGGCGCGCAAGGGACAAGAGCCTTTTTTGAGGAACTCGTGGCATTCGCAAAACAGCATAATATATTGATTGTCAATGATAATCCATATAGTTTTATATTGAATGAATACCCCCTCAGTATATTATCGGTTGAAGGTGCAAAAGATGTGGCATTAGAATTAAATTCGCTATCAAAAAGCCACAATATGGCAGGTTGGCGCGTAGGCATGTTGGCGGGTAAAGCTGAATTTTTAAGCGATGTCTTGCGGTTCAAATCGAATATGGATTCTGGCATGTTCCTACCTGTTCAGTTAGCCGCTGTCGAAGCCTTGAAAGCAGATAAAGAATGGTATTTAGATTTGAATGATGAATACCGTCGTCGTCAACAAAAGGTGTTCGTGTTGTTAAGTTTGCTGGGTTGCACATTCGATGAACGCCAAACGGGTATGTTCGTTTGGGCAAAGATACCCCCTCAGTATGCGACAGGTTTTGAACTATCAGATGAGATTTTGCATGGCGCAAATGTTTTTATAACGCCCGGTGGTATTTTTGGGAATCAAGGCGATGGCTATATTAGGTCATCGTTGTGTGCGCGGGAGTCGGTTTTTGAGGAAGCGATTGAACGGGTGAAGGTGTTTCATAAATCATTGATTACCAATAATTAAATTAATGAAATCAGAATTTTATAAAATAAAACACATACAATGAGTCAACAAAACCGTGACAAATTTGATAGCTATTCAGAGGGGAGTTATTTCAAAACGAATGAAAAAGCGGAAAAGCATTTTCCAAGTATTCTCAAATTTCCTAAAGCGTTAGGGTTTGATGAAAAGAATCATGGTTTTATTGTTTTGCACAAAAAACATCAAGCAAGTGGTATTGAACAAGAGATTCCAGCTTGTAATTGTTTGAAAATGTTAGGTTGTCGTGTTGAATTAGTTCAAGAATATGCCTTTAAGCCGTCAGTTGATGTAGCCGTTAATGATTGTTTATTTGAAATTAAACGTATTTCAAAGGCTCTTGATGTGACAAATGCAGTGATGGTACAATTCAAAAGGTGTGAAAAAAAATCACCCAATTTGATTTTACATATTGACCAAAAAGTAGAACCCGCGAATTTGAAAAGAGCTATTCGGAAAGCATCTGAACGGTACGATAAAATCAAAGAAATGATTTTAATATTCCGAAAAACAGTTGTTGAGTTAGATAAGGTAAAAATGCAAAAAGGAGATTATTATATATAAAAAAATAAAACGGATTGCACGCGTGACAATCCGTTTCTCTAATGGGTCGTCCGTAGATAACCAATGCAAAAATACATATTAATAACAGTATTAGTCAAATTTTAGTTTTAAAATCTATAAAACACTGAAAATCAACAAATTGAAATAATCGTTTATGACAATAACAATAGTCGGCATCGGTCTCATAGGTGGTTCAATTGCCATCGGACTCTACGAATCAGGGTTTGCAACCGAGATAATTGGTGTCGAAGCATCCCTAGAACATGCTCAAAAAGCATTGGATTTAGGATTAGTCAACCGCATTTTGCCGCTTGACGAAGCCATTGCAGCGAGCGACATTGTCATCATGGCAACGCCTGTGAACAGTTTGACAACTTTGTTGCCGCATATTTTGGACAAAGTAGAGAAGCAAATTGTGATGGATGTGGGTTCTACAAAAGTTAATATCATGGAATCCGTGCGCTTGCACCCCAAACGGGCAAACTTTATTGCGACACACCCAATGGCAGGAACAGAGTTTTCAGGACCCGAAGCAGCTGTTCCGAATTTGTTTGAAGGAAAGGTTTGTGTATTGTGCGATATTGAACAAAGTAGCGCAGACGCACAACACACTGCGGAAACGATGTATAAATCAATGAAAATGAAGATTTTATACATGGATGCAGAAAGCCATGATGTGCATACAGCTTATGTGAGCCATATTTCACACATTTCGAGTTTTGCTTTAGCTTTGACGGTTTTGGAAAAAGAACGCGATGAAGATGCCATTTTTGATTTGGCGAGTGCTGGTTTTCAGTCAACGGTGCGTTTGGCAAAATCGAATCCTGAGACATGGATTCCGATTTTTGAACAAAACAGAGACAATGTTTTGGACGTTTTAGATGAACATATACATATATTGAGTACGATGCGATCGCATTTGATAAAACGCCGTTTCACTGATTTTTACGCCATGATTGAAAAGGCAAATGATATTAAGCGGATTTTGAAGTGAGATACTAATCCAAAGGATTACTTCGGAAAGGATGTTTGGCAATCGGAATTTCAAAAAAATTGAATTTCCAACAAAAGGAGAATCTCCCTAAATTGCGAGCTTTTTTAGGAAAAAGTAAACGAAATAAGGTATTTATACTGAGGGGTGCAGAAATACAGCAATAACAATTTTAAAATATAACAATCAGTTTTTATCAAAAAAAAGAAAAAATCATGGATTTAAAACCTTTTTTAGAAGTTCAGACGAAACGCCCGTTCCTCATCGCAGGACCTTGTTCGGCAGAGACCGAAGGGCAAGTAATGAGTATTGCCCGCGATTTGGCGGCACAAGGTAATGTTGACCTTTTCCGCAGTGGTATCTGGAAACCACGTACACGACCGGGTATGTTTGAAGGCGTGGGCAGCGAGGGTTTAAAATGGCTTAAACGCGTCAAAGAAGAGACAGGCTTACGGACGACTGTGGAGGTTGCAAATGCCCACCACGTTTATGAAGCCTTGAAATTTGGCGTTGACGTATTATGGATTGGGGCGCGGACGACGGTAAATCCATTTTCAGTGCAGGAAATTGCAGATGCATTGCGTGGCGTGGACATTCCTGTGATGATTAAAAACCCAATCAATCCCGATTTGGAATTGTGGTTGGGTGCGTTTGAACGCTTGAATAAAGTGGGTATTACACGTTTAGCAGCGATTCACCGTGGTTTTTCATCTGCGGCAAAAACACAGTACCGCAACGTGCCGCATTGGGAAATTGCGATTGAACTGATGCGTCGGATGCCTAATTTGCCCATTATTGGCGACAATTCTCATATATGTGGCAACCGTCACATGTTGGCAGAAGTGGCGCAGGAAATGATGGATTTGAACTTCGACGGTTTGATTACAGAAGTGCATTGCAATCCTGACGAGGCTTGGTCGGATGCCAAGCAACAAATCACGCCACCAGTTTATAAAGAATTGATTGATAATTTGGTGTTGCGTGCAGAAAAAGATGCTGGTTTCTTGAATTCAATCGAGTCACTACGTGT
Source organism: Saprospiraceae bacterium (assembly GCA_031411275.1). GTDB lineage: Bacteria > Bacteroidota > Bacteroidia > Chitinophagales > Saprospiraceae > JAAFJT01. Next base: position 53,403 of record JANOAU010000130.1, read on the forward strand.
ACGCATTGATGAAATAGATAATGAGTTGTTAAACTTGTTGGGCAAACGGATGCAATTTGCAGAAGAGATTGGCGACTATAAAAAACGCAATAATATTGCTATATTGCAAACGAATCGTTGGAACGAAATCTTGAATTCAGCTGTTCAAAAAGGTCGTCAAAGGGGTTTGAGTGATGAGTTTGTCATTCAGTTGTTAACGGCAATCCATCAAGAGTCTATTCGTCATCAGACATTGATTATGAATGCTCACGAAGAACAATTTGTAGAAACAGCCGCAGCAACGGCTCAGTAATATTGTCTTAAAAAAGCATTTCAAGGGAAAAGACACCCCTCAGTATCGAGCAATCGAATGGGTGTTTTTTCCCTTTTTTTATTATTTTAAAAAAATAAATACCTCAATAATGGTATTTTTTAAAAAATAATAGAAAAAAATGAGGTTTGAACAAGTCTCTAAAATAAAATATTTTTCACAATGCCATTTTCTTGTAGTTAAATTTTTTATTGACAATCAATCAATTACGATATAAAATTAAACAATTTAACTAAAAATAAATAGAACAATGCCTTTAAAATGTCTTTGCAGGAGCAAAAAAGGAATCTCATCTTTGTACTATGTTCAAGGATATGTTCATGGGATTATTCTTTTTGCTGTCGCCAGCAAGCCGTAGTTCATTCAAATTTTTTTAGCAAAACAAAACAAACGTAGTTTTCTGTGAGAAACCACCATGAGAAAACTATACAGACACTATGGAGAATCCTCATTAACGGTGAGGTTACTTACATGGATAATTTAAACCAAACACTACGGCTTGCTGATGGCGATTTTTTTTGAAAAAAAGTAACGATTAGAAAAACATAAAATACCTCTTTTTTGTCTTTTGAAATTAAAAAATTCGGTTTACGAGTTAAGAAATATGTTCATGGGATTATAATTTGTTGTGGCGGGCTTGCATATATGCAGCCCGTTTTTTTATGCCGTTTTGCGCATTCCCACCTTTAGATTTGCCAATGTTTTTAGGAATTGAAGTCTTTGAGTGAAGTAAATATTGTAAATTTGCCCGTTCTGGTCTCTCTAATACTGAGGGGGGCAGAAAACAAAGGAAATTCGACAAAAATCATGGCTGATATAATACAACTACTGCCCGACTCTATTGCCAACCAAATCGCTGCGGGTGAGGTCATTCAACGTCCAGCCTCTGCGGTCAAGGAATTATTAGAAAATGCAATTGATGCTGGAGCAAGTTCCATAAAATTGATACTGAAAGATGCAGGCAAAACCCTCATACAAGTCATTGACGATGGTTGTGGTATGTCGGAAACAGATGCCCGTATGAGTTTTGAACGCCATGCGACATCTAAAATTAGTACTTCTGCTGATTTGTTTAATATTCGCACAATGGGATTTCGTGGCGAGGCATTAGCCTCTATTGCTTCTATTGCACAAGTGGAGTTACGAACATGTCGACGCACTGACGAATTAGGGACAAAAATCATTATAGAAGGCTTTGAATTGAAAACACAAGAACCTTGTCAAACGCCTGTTGGAACAAGTTTTCAAATCAAAAACTTGTTTTATAATGTACCTGCCAGACGTAACTTCTTGAAATCCAATACAGTAGAGATGCGACATATTCTCGATGAGTTCGAGCGTGTGGCGATTGCGAACCCCTCAGTATTTATGTCGTTACACCACAATGGAACGGAAATTTTTCATCTGCCAGCAGGTAATCTACGTCAACGTTTGGTCAGTGTTTTTGGCAAAGAAACAAATAAAAAATTGGTGCCTGTGGGCGAAGAAACCGATGTTGTGAACCTTTCGGGATTTGTCGGAAAACCAGAATTTGCTAAAAAAACACGTGGCGAACAGTTCTTTTTTGTTAATAATCGTTTTATCAAAAGCCCTTATTTGAATCATGCCGTTCAAGCAGCGTTTGAAGATGTGGTGGGGCGTGATGCCTACCCGATGTATTTTATTTTTATCGAAATTGACCCGTCACGGATTGATATTAATGTTCATCCGACGAAGCAGGAAATAAAATTTGAAGATGAACGTCTTGTCTATAACTATCTGAAAGTGGCTATTAGACATGCGTTAGGTCAGAATGCGGTCACTCCGATGCTCGATTTCGACAATGAGGCGGGTATGATGAGCAATTATGTGATTCCTCGCGGCGGTGTTCGCAGCAATTTGTTGACAGGTGAAGTTTTTACCCCTTCGCCCAGTGTTTCGAGTCAATTTGAAAAAGTAAAAAATGATTTGAATTTTAAAAAACCTTCAAGCCTTGAAAAATCAAATCTCGAAAATTGGCAAACTTTATACGACGGCATCAGTTTTAAAACTGAAGAAATAGTAGAAGATGAGACGGGTGAAACTTTTGATGCCGACAGCGAGTTTTCTTTTGCGATGAATATGTCAACGGTTGAAAGCAATTTTGACGAATCGAAATACGCCCCAGAACTCGATGATACTGAGGGGTCGTTTTCAAACATGCAAAGAGAGCCTTATCAGATTCACAGCATGTATATTGTTAGTCATTTAAAATCAGGTTTTATCCTCGTTGACCAACAGGCAGCCAGTGAACGGGTGCTTTATGAGCGTTATTTGATGCAATTGGCAGAAAAACAAGTGGCTTCGCAAACACAACTTTTTCCTAAGACAGTTTATTTTTCACCCAATGATGCCGTAATATTGCGTGAAATATTGCCCGAAATCAATAAATTAGGTTTTGACATTCAGGAATTTGGGGGCGAAAGTTTCATCGTGCATGGATTGCCAAACAATTGGCAAGGTGAAAAAGATGAACAAAAAGTGATTGAAAAGCTGTTGGAGCAATATAAAATCGAGGTTAATATGAAGCTCGATATAGATGAACGCATCGCCGCAAGTATGGCGCGATCCGCAGCTATCAAACGCGGCAACCCCCTCAGTATTTTGGAGATGCAAGAACTCATTGATCAACTTTTTGCTTGTGCAATGCCGTTTAAAAGTCCTTCGGGACGTAATTGTTTTATTACTTTTGATTTAGAAGCTTTACAAGAACAATTTTTAAGTCAATAAATATTGGAGAAAACTAATTGATTTATAATAATTTACAATTACTGTAAAAATGAATTTAAACTTAACCGATGTTGTCAAAAAGCTCTTGCTTATCAATATCATAGTTTTTGCGGCAGCAACTTTTATTTTACCTCCAGAGATTACCAACAAGTGGTTAGCCGTGTATTATCCAACGTCAGAATATTTTCAACCCGTTCAGTTGATTACCTATATGTTCATGCATGGCAGCTTGACACATTTGTTTTTCAATATGTTTGGTCTTTATATGTTTGGACCACCGATTGAATATCAATGGGGCCCAAAGCGGTTTTTATTCTATTATTTGGTCGCTGGATTTGGTGCATTGGTTTTAGACTTTGCCGTCAAATATTACCAAATCAATTATATGGGTTATCCACCTGAAGTGGCAGATATTCCGATGGTGGGTGCTTCAGGCGCAATTTTTGGTTTGTTAGCGGCATTTGGCATGTTATATCCTAACAATGTTATACAAATGCTTTTTCCGCCCATACCTATGAAAGCTAAATATTTTGTTTTGGTATATGCTGCTTTAGAACTATATTTGGGCATAAGCGGCAGACAGACAGGTGTGGCGCATTTTGCACATATTGGAGGTGCATTATTTGGTGCACTGCTTATTGTATATTGGCGAAACGGCGGAACAGTGGGAAAGAATTTATAATTCTATACTGAGGGATACAACTTTTAGGAACTTTGAAATAATAAACTATCTAATTTGAATTTGCAATCAATTGATAATCAATTATTCGTAAATTCATCAGTTATAATTTATCATTCATAATTTCCTTATAGCGTTTTAAAAATTTTTAAATTTTGAAATAAAAAATGTTTCAATCAATTTGGGATGATGTCAAACGGGAGTTTCAATATGGCAATATGGTTACACGTATCATAGTTGTCAATATTGCTATATGGATAGTTATCAATATCGCTAAACTCATCTTGCGTATTCCGACTGAAGATGCGGCTGTATATGATGATTTTCTGCGTTTTTTTTCAATGTCGCCTAATTGGAAATTTATTTTAATGCATCCGTGGGTACCTATTACGTCTATTTTTTTACATGAAGGTTTTGGACATATCCTGTGGAATATGTTAACTTTTTATTGGTTTGGGCGTATTGTGGGCGACTTATTGGGTAATCATCGGGTTTTACCACTCTATTTACTGGGGGGAATAGCGGGTGGCGTGGTCTATTTCATTGCGGCACAATTTCATGTGTTGGGGCTGGGTTTACCGAGTGAAATGGTTTTGGGTGCATCGGCCGCCGTGATGGCGATGGTGGCATGTGCCGCTTATATTGCACCTGATTATATATTTAATTTATTGCTTATTGGACAGGTTAAGCTCAAATACATTGCCTTTGTTCTATTTTTCCTTGACCTCATTAGCATAGCCGATAGGTCAAATACTGGGGGGCATTTGGCGCATTTAGGTGGTGCCGCATTTGGTTTGTTTTTTGCGGCGCAATTGCGAGAAGGAACGGATTTGGGCAAGCCGATTAATCGATTTATTGATTTTTTACTTAATCTGTTTAGCCGTCGTTCTAACCCTAAATTTACCTATCAACGGGGTAGCGGTGGTCAAAAAGCTTATTCAGGGCAACAGAAATCGCAAAACAAACAATCTGCACAAGGTAGCCAAACATCTGATACTGCTAAAAAAACAACCGATGCGCAGGTTTCCGACGAGCAAGCCCGACTCGATGCCATTCTTGATAAAATCAAACAAAAAGGTTATGACAGTTTAACAAAAGAAGAAAAAGAATTCCTTTTTAAAGCCAGTCAAAAATAAATGGTTCAATGGTTGTATTGTTAGATTGTTGTATGGATAAATCGTTATTAACCATACAACAATGCAACCATTCAGCCTTATAACCATTCATATCTATGGTTCGATTTATAAGAAAGATTAATCTCTGGGTTATATTATTGACACTTTTGGCGTACATCGCGCCGTATATCAGTCCTGCACAAATGTCATTTTTGATGTTTATGGGCGTTGCTTTCCCTTGGCTTTTGATCGTCCATTTTCTTTTTATAAGCATTTGGGCATTGAGTCGTTACCGCTATTGGTGGTATTCGGCAGCTGTTATATTGGTGGGTTGGTCGCATCTGACAAGTATTTTTGGTGTGCATTTTGGTCAACCACAAAGCCTCAATACTGAGGGGGCGACAATTCAGAATGGTTTGCGTGTGATGAGTTACAATGTACATGGTGTGGTAACACCAAGTGTAAAAAATATAACGGCGGCACGTTTGGAATTGAGTCGTTTTTTAGAAAAACAGAATGCAGATGTTATTTGTTTTCAAGAATATATCTTCCAATGGGGAGACAATTATGATAAACAAATGCTGGAAGACCTCCCTTTTTTGAAAACTTATCCTTACTCAATCCGCATTAAAGGCAATGATTTGGCTATTTTTTCTCGTTTCCCGATTCTTAATTCAGGTATTTTGCTATATCGCAATGACTCAAATGGCTGCACGTATGCCGATATTTCAATACGTGGACAAAATGTCCGTTTTTACTCTTTACAACTTCGATCCAATATCGTAAGCGATATTGCGGATGACTTGGCAAGGCGGAAAGATATTACAAATGATGATTCATGGTTCAATGTAGGACGTATGTTAACCCGTTTTCGGCGGTATGGTATCATTCGAGCCAAAGATGCAGAAATTGTGAAAAAGCATATCAATGAAAGCCCTCATCCAGTCATTCTGTGTGGTGATTTCAACGACATTCCTGTTTCTTATTCCTATAAAACTTTGTCTGATGGCATGACTGATACCTTTCAAGAGACAGGACGAGGTGTTGGCACAACTTACGCAGGGCATATTCCTGCTTTGCGGATTGACTATATTTTGACTGACCCTCGTTTCAAACCGCTCAACTGTTTTATTTTTCGTGTCCGTCATTCCGATCATTATCCTGTGGTAAGTGATATCGTTTGGTAATTGGTTGATTAGAAATTGGTTATTAGTAATTTCCAATCAACCTATTACCAATAACCAACCTACTTTTTTATCCTATTTTTCTCATCTTCCAAACCTGTTCGACGGTCACGAGCCGACTTAATTTCGTTGCTACCGAAGCGATAATTGAAATTCAATCGGGCAATTTGACCTTCCCAACCGCCGTGAATATTCAATTTGAAAGCATCAACAATACCGACGCCACTCCATGAAGAAGTATTGAATACATCGCCAAAACTCAATTTAACTGTGGCATTGTCGTGCCAAAATTTCTTTTGAACACCTACATCCATCATGCCTTGCGCCCTCATTTTCATTACACCGCCCCAAAGTTGAGGTGAATTGAACCAACCTGAAAACTGCCCAGACCAACCTTTGCCGAACTGTATCGTGTGTTCGCTATAAAACCCAAATTGCGTAGCTGATGCATCAATTGGGAATGTCGCTGAAGTAGTAGATTTATAAATAACCTGGTTCACCCAAACATTGACGAATCCTTCCCACCACTTTGTAATCGGCAAACGGCTGCTAACATTGAGGCTGTAATTTTGTTGTTTTGCAATATTTGTCGTGATTTGAAAGGTTTTTGACGTTTCTGTGGTGTCCAAAATGTCGCTCATCACATCGCGTTGTAAGCTATAACTCAAGCCCACATTGACAGCTTGCATAATTGTCTGGTTCAATTCAAAAGACTGAGTGAAGGCAGGGCGTAAGAACGGATTGCCTTTCCGATAAGTCAATTCATCGAGTTTATACTCAAATGGATTCAAATCCTGATACCGTGGTCGCTCAATGCGGCGGCTGTACGACACATTCACAGCATAATTTTTACTCACATTATAGGAAACAGCACCGCTTGGAAAGAGGTTGAAATATGATGTATCCACTGCCTTGTCGTTGCTTTGCTGCATTGCAATGAGTTGACCCAGCGAATGAGTGTTTTCACCACGCAAACCGACCTGCAAAGTCACTTTTTTACTGAGGGGTCGGTTGTAATTCATATAAACGGCATTAACCATTTCATTGTATGTAAAACGGTTGCTGCGGCTATCGTCTTTCACATCTGCGTCATTAAAGACATTATAAAAATCAAATATATTGTCTGTTTTTACATCCGATAATTTGAAGCCAACACCCAATTTTCCTTTCCAAACCTTTTGCTCATAATCAGCTTTAAAGGTCTTAATTTCTATATTTGTCGGCGTATTGTTGCGATATATTTTAGAGGTTAGAATCTGCGTTTCGCTTGCATTTTTGTAATAATTAGGCTGAAAACTGCTACCCGTTCCTTTAAAAATACCATAATCTGCATCAATATTTAACTCATGCCCACTCGTGTCTGCAAAGCGATAATTGAGATTATAACTGAGATTTGTCCGTTCATTCGGTTGTTGATTTTGAGCAATAAGTATTGAATCAATTTTGGTGCTACCTACTTTTGAAATCAAGGTACGGCTGTTCGATTCCCAATATTCATCACTCAAATTGCCTGTTAACAACATACCGATAGTGTTTTTTGAATTGAGGAAAAAATCCGCACCTGTTTTGAAATTATGCCCTGTACTTTTGTTAAAATTGGGAGACTCTTGGTCAAAACGCAAACCATTCTGTTCACGTTGAATATAAAGTGCTTCATCCCAACGACCTTTCCAAAAGCTATAATTGCCGAATACATTGACCTTTTTATCACGATAGTTGAGACTAAAACCTTCATTGAACTTAGGCGATTGACCATAGCTTGCACCCAACGAAATATTGCCATTTGTTCCTATTTTTTTATTTTTTTTCAAACGAATATTGATAATACCTGCGTTGCCCGACGCATCGTATTTGGCAGAAGGGTTCGTAATAATTTCAATCGCTTCAATATCATTGGCATTCAGACCCCTCAGTATAGACACCAAATCTTTGCCTGCCATTTGCGTCGGTCGCCCGTCAATATAAATCCGCACACCGCTTTTACCTTTAAGGCTGATATTTTCATCCTTATCAACCAATACACCCGGTGCTTTGCGGAGCAACTCAATGGCGGAATTGCCTGTGGCGTTGATATTGCCTTCCACATTCATCACCATTTTGTCTGCTTGCATCTCGAAAGTGGGTTTGCGTGCTGTTACTGTTACAGTATTCAGTTCTTTGTCAAGCGGAGCCAATTTGATAGTGCCAAAATCTTTATCTGTTTTGCCATCAAATTTTTCAGATGAGAAATTTTTTGAACCCACCATACTGATTTGTAAAAAATATACCCCCTCAGTATTTTGAGCAAAATTGTCAATTTCAAAACGCCCAGCCATATCAGAAATCGCACCTTTAACGAGCGACGAATCTTTGGCGTTCATCACAAGGGCATTCGCAAACTCCTGCGCCGTGCCATTAGCATCTGTAACAAAACCTGTTATTTTTTGAGCAGAAAGAGACGTAAAAATAATGTTTAATAATAAAATTAAAATGCAAAACTTTTTCATAACGGTTGATTTTAGTTTTTAAAGAAGAATAATACTTTTTCATGTTAAATGCAAGACTAATGAAAGGACATTTTTGTTACGGAATGTCCCTATGTGCTTAGATAAAGAATCATTTCCCAAAGACGAAAAGGTGGTTTTTTCGGACTAAAATATAATCCCTAAACAACTGTTTTTACACTCGGGAGCATAAAAAAAGGGAGGCAAAATGCTCCCCTCAGTATCGTAGGTGAAATGTCGTTTTTCCTTATGTAGATGATGACCGACTGAAGGCACGACCCCCAAAGCCACCCCTTGAAATCGTTGATTTCACAGCATTTGACCCCACATTTGAGCTTCTGCTCAAGCCGCGTGAGTAAAATCCTGTACGTCTGTATCCACTACCGTAGCCCGACGCACCATAGGGTCGAAAAGCATAATACCACAACAAGGCAGTCCCTATGCCATGATGATGTGTGCGGGTATAATGCGCTGTTGTATCGGAGCGCATATAGACTTTTTTGTCTGTTTTGGCATCCCAATCACCGCTTGCGCCTTGTGGATTTTCTGTTTTGTTACATGAAGCTAAGGCGGCTGTGATGAGGACGAGACTGACTAATTTCGATTTTTTCATGGCACCTTAGATTTATTTAACAGTGATATAAAATTCATAATCTTTTTGACCCGTTGCGGTCGTTGCATTACCTTGTGCATCTGCCGCTTCAATATTGGCCGTACCGAGCGCAGGAATTGTATCGGCATGGCGTATCTCATTAACCACTGCACCGTTGTTCCAAACTTTATGCGTTGTCACCAACACATCGCGGTTGTCGGCGAGGTGTTCGGTTGTCAATTGGGTTTCAATTGAGCCATTGTGTGAGATGTCTTTTGTCTCTACCTTGTCGTTCTCTTCTTGGTTATTGTCGTCGCAACTGACAAACAATAGTGTAAAAAAAACAAGGAAAAAGGAGAAAAACCGTATCATTTTTATGTGTTTTTAGATGAAAAGTATATTAACCATTCCGCAAGGTTGATACTTACGGAATGGTGTTTTGCCTCAGAAATTATAGTTTTTTCATTTCTAAAAATTTAAAAACCAAATAAACCAAACCACCCACTATGAGCAACCACAAAAGAGGACCCAAAATGCGGAGGATAAAAAGAACTAAAATAATGGCTCCAACGATGAGAAAAACATTGCCATTTTTACCGCGTAACATTTGAATAATATTACCTAAAATGTCCTTTATCATTGTTTTATAATTTTATAATTTAATTAATATTTTTTATGCTAAATAATTTTTCATATTTGTAACGTCCTGTTCAATCTGTCCAACGAGTGACTGATAGGTTGCGCTAAAATCCTTTTGTGTTTGTTCAACTTTAATTGTTGATTGGTCAATATCTTCCTTCAATTTCGTTACCTCTTGACGATGTTGTGCAATTTCATCAGTCAATTTTTTAATTTGTTCCGATTTTTGTTGTATCACCGCTTCGAGGTTTTCAACTTGTCCTTGTTTATTGCCAACTTGTGCAATACGTTGATTGTCAGCTGCTTGCGAAAATTTAGTATATTCGTTTTTCAATATTTCAAGATAATGCAGAGCTGAATTAACCAATTTGGGCGGCGTTGCCCCCATCGTTGAAGCCATAGCAAAAGCTGATTTATAACGGGTGGCTTCGTCCATCGGCATATTTGCCAAATTTTGAAGTGCTTGTTTGAATTCAAAATAATCGAACCCATCTAAGTTTGTCCCCTCCATTGCCCCAAACAAAGCTTTCATAAATTTTTCATTAACCGTTCCATCGCCCACGGAGACCGAAACCGTCTGTTTTACTGTACTTACATCCCGATTATTCGGAGAGGTAGTAGTGGGTGCTTTGACCTCTTCCTTTGAAGGTGTCGGCATTTCTTTTGGCTCTGTTTTTACAGGTTGATTGACAGCTGCATTTTGATTGGGCTGAATAAAAACACCTTTAAATTTTGACCATAAATCATTCATAATTTTTCTTTATGTTTCGGTTGAATAATAGAATAAGCGTAAAAATAGGGTCGGAAGTTCCGAGGAAGGGGAAATTACCGATAAATCTAAGGTTATATTCGGCAAAATTGCATTTTTTTGAAGAAAAAAAGGTAGGCAATTTAGAGATTGCGTTAGAGTAAATTTAGTATTTATGTTCAGTTCTGTGCATGTTTTTAACGAATGGGTTGATTTTAAAGAGTCGAGCTTTAATTAGTTCAACTTGATAAGTCTTGAGATTAAATCTTAGGAAGCCTCTCAGGCTTCCTAAGACTGTGAACATACACCCCCTCAGTATGATGATCCTTTGATTCGTAGAATCTATAACAATTTAGAAAACTCTTTACTGCGTGAAGTCCATGAATTTTGTGAAGCAAAATGCTTAAGCTGTTCGGTATTGGTTTTTGAAAAATCTTTTTGAGCTAATTGCAAAAAGGCACTATCATCATCGGCAATATGTACGACGGATTCAAAATCGCTTAAATCTGCAAATCGAGTTGTCACGACAGGCTTACCTGCCGCTAAATACTCATTGATTTTCAAAGGATAAATACCCGCCGTCAACTCATTTTTGAGAAAAGGAATCAAACAAACATCAAATGTCTGTACCCAAGCAGGTAAAGTTGAGGACGGTTGTGAGCCAACCATGTTCACATTTGAGAAAGCAGACAACCGCTTTTCATAAGCGGTTTGGGTTACACGCCCGACAAAGACGTAGTGATACTGAGGGGTGGTCGAAATGAGTTTTTCGAGCAAATCGTAATCCACTCTTTCATCAACAGAGCCGAGATAACCAATGATTTTTTTATCTTTTTCAAGCGAATCAAGAGGCAAAACAGTCGGTTTTCTACTAAACAGTTCGTAGTTAACACCATTTTTAATCAAAAAACATTGGGTGTTCTCTTTCGATTTTTTCTCAAATAAACCCTGTGAACTCACGATAACGCTATCTGCTTTTTTTAAAAAAGTATCTTCTAACCTTTTGCCATGCCGACTTGCCCACCGGGCCGATCCAATATCGTCATAACAATAGTAAATAAGTTTGGACTCATTGAGTTGACCAGCCAACGCATCTCCGTAGCAAGGGTTGAAAGCATTGACCACTGTTGGTGAAGTCATACCTACAGTCATCATGGCTTTGCGAATGGTTCTTTTTATAAAAAAAACATTTATATAATTGACTGTATCGTAAACTTTAGGATTTTTCAAAAAATTAATTGGAAGGATGGGTGGCAGTGTCAAAAGGTGGATTTCTGCGCCATTTTCAAGCGGCATCACGCTCAAACGAGGTTTCACACCCGCTAATCGTTTCCACGAGATATAACCTTTACCAAACCAACTTAGGATAAAATCCTTCCACGTGAAAGCATAATTCACATAGAGGATACGATGACCGAGCAAAGCCAACTCCGTCATGAGCTGTACTGTTGACTTCAAATAATTGCCTCTCCAAGCAGGAAAGGCAACACAAACGATGTCTTTTTTGTCTGCTATCATTTTTTTTCAAGAATGAGTAGTTCTTTAGAAATTAAAAAACTTAAGGGAAAAATACGTGGATTGATACCCCTCAGTATCGGCAACCTTTTGAGTAAGCTGTGGCTCAAACGGGTGTTGATTTTGAAACCTGTTCTTTGCAAAATGGGTGAAAAATTCCTGTGTGTCAAGCGATTTAAGCCATTATAGGCTTCAATAAGGTCACTTTCATGTTCACCGCTGATTTTTTCATTCTTTTTTTCTATCCATTTCAACAACATTTTTTGTGGTAAAAACTGACACCAGGGCAGCCCTATAACACGGACAACGTGTGACGCATAAGGGCTTTGCCAAGGCGGATAACTGACAAAAATCCGCCCTTTAGGGCTTAAAAGCCGATGAAATTCGACAAAAATGTTTTCTAAAATAGGAAAAGGGATGTGTTCCGCTACGTCATTCATAAAAATAGCGTCAAAAGTGCCTTCATACTGAGGGGGTAGTTTGTCGGTCGTGATGTCGCGTTTTTCAAATGTGACATTCTCAACCCCATGCTTCATTTGGAGGTGATTGGCAACATTGACATGGAAGCCGTCTATGTCAACACCTTTGACCGAACAGTTCCAATTTTTGGCATACCAAAGGCTCATGCCGCCCATACCAGAACCAAAGTCGAGGACTTTTTTACCTTCTAAATCAAAGTATTTACGGATAAAATCTTTATCCACTTGCAGGTGTCGTGCCGTGTCATTTAGAAAATTGTTTTCTGCATAAGACAGACTGTTGTTCATTAATTCAACGGATAAGGTCATGTGCTAAGATTTTGATTATTAAATAGTTATGATTTATTTTTTTGTTGTCTTGTTTAATTTTCCGCCCAATTTCGTTTCATGATACGCTTTATCCAACGGCGGAAACGCGTTCGGCGGCGTGGAATCTCGCCAATGCTGTCTTCAAGTAAATCAATGCGTACAGCATTCAAAATGAGACGGCAAGGGCGTTTCAAAAACTTATTGATGGTTTCAATTGCTCGCTTATCGGCAGGCAACCACGAGCGATTGGCACGACAGACGAGCAATGCAGCATCTATTTGGCTCAATAATCGTGCAGGATAATTACCCCCAATTAATGAGGGTATTTCAGTAATAATATAGTTGTATTGATGCCAAATAATGTCCTCACCGTTGAGTAAATCTGCTTCATCTTCCTTGTCAATAAGTGTAAAATCTACTTCATAAAACTTATTATCGTCGTGGCTTTGTTCGTCTTCTAAGGGTTTATCATTGGGGCGAATATATAACACTCGGTGTCCATAAGTACGCAACATGGCAACAGCCTGTTTGCCCACCGAAGTTTTACCATCGCCATCGTTGGTACTCAAAATGGCAATCCGTGCGAGGACGGTGCGCGTATGGAGTTGCAAATCAATTTTTAGATGCTGCAAAAGCTGTTCAATACCTCGTTCAATGACTTTATCGAACCTAATAATAGGATGTTTTGCCCAGTTCTTAGGTAATTTTGGGAGTGCCGTAAAAAGCTGTAAATTCGTTGTTTCACTTGCATTTTCAGGTGTTCGCAAGGTCGCATCAAGCATTTCGAGGGCTACCAACAAGGCTAATGGCAAAATGAGACCGACGACAAACGCTAATATGACCAAGGTACTCCGTTTAGACGGGTTGGGTTTATCGGGATAAACAGGTGGGTCAACAATACGCAATTTGCCCGACATCATAGTATTGAGTTTGTGCATCCGCACAACGTTGGTGCTGTGTAGGTTTTCGAGATATGCTTTTTCAGCGACGTCAATCTCACGTTCCAAACGCTTGATTTTTGATCCCCAAGGCGCAAATTTGTTGTAAATACGGTCAAATTCAGCTTTTCTTTCCCTAAAAACGGTCATACGTGCCAATCCTTGCTCGACATCAATCCACTGATTGAGCCATTGTGAAAGGATATTTCTAACCTCTACGCCTTCGGGAGTTCTCTCCACCCCAAAAATGGCTTCGGCACTGCGGCGTAGGTCGGCTTTCAGCTTTTCTGCTTGGTTTTGTAAGAGAGTGACGGTTTTTGTATCTATTTGTTGCGTACTGTCATCCAATGAGCCCACTTCAAGAGTTGCCAAACGGGTAGAAATAGAGGCGAGGGTTTTGCGTTGGCGTGAAATATTCTCATTGATTTTAGGTAAGCTGCCGCGATTGCTTAATTGCACTTCGAGGTTACGCCGCGCCGAGTCTGCCGCAGCCAAGTGCATCATTTCTTTGAAATATAATTCATCTAATTCTTCTTTTTTGGAAGCAATAAAACGGGTTTGCTCGTAGTAATTGATGATTTTATTTTCGACCATAAAACTGAGCATATTGTCCTCTTTACCACTGAGGGCAGTGGCGGATTCATTGGTCGTTTTTTCAAAGAAACTCAAAACATCACCTGACTGATTTTCTTTGGACATACGATATTTTTCAGCAAAAACTTTGACCAATACCTCAATCGTATTGCGACAGATGGAAGGGTCGGTTGTGGTGTAAGCTACCTTTATCTGGTCAGAGTTGCCTTCCCGTTTGATGATTAATTTTTCTATATGGTCTATCCCAAAAAGCGGATGACCGCCTTGTAATATCGCTTTGATAACGTTTGGCTTATCGGCATCACGCCAGTTTTTTATTTGTTGTAAAGTGTTTTCAAAAGATTGATTATCAACAACTTGGTTGCGAATATCTGCTGAAATATCTTTTTTCAATTCATTAAAAGCAGTCTCTCCGATAAATTCTACTGAGGGGCCTGTTTGCATCAAGCATTGTGCTAAAAGGTAGGCACCGACCTCCTCTTGAGTCTCTCGACTTTTTGCAATACCCAAAATGTTTTCCATTTCGTTGTTCGTATAGCCGTAGTCAATACGTCCACCATTCGACGATTCGATATTGTAACCTGACACCAAACCTGTGTTGAGTAGGGCGTGCGATTCGTATTCTTTGGGTAGATTTTTGGTCATATTAAAAGTCACACCTCCCGCCAAACCAGCCGAAAGTATGAGTAAAAAACGATTTCTAAGTATTAGTCGGAGTAAAGTAATTAGGTTCATTTATCGTCTCTTCTTTTCCCAAAAAAATATCAATAGAGTAATGGTGAATGGTGAATAATTTAATGGTGAATAATTCTCGATTCGCCATTCATCATTTAAAAGGCTTATTTTTCAAAAATAGGTGCTTTCACAAGGTTTTTAAGGAGTAATTGAAGTTTTTTTGTTTCTGCTTTCGCATCCTCATATTGGTCTTCTGCATTGGCAATTCTGGACAATAGAGTTGAATATTCGCTGGGTAAATAGTTGCCTTCTTTAAAATATTTTTCCGCAACAACGAAACTCATGCGTTGATTTTCAACACCTTCTGCTCTAATTTGTATTTTTTTTAGGGATAATTCTAATTGTGTGTAAAGCACCAAAATCGTTTCTCTTAAATGTTCTTCTATCATTTCTTTTTCAGCACGCACTCTGTCAATTTGTACTTTTTGCATATCTGCTTTTGTGCCACGTGTCAAAAAATCACTTGCAGAAATACGCATACCGAGGCTGATATTCGTACTGAAATTTTTGCGGTCACTGAGCAGATAATTCGTTGTCGTACCATTACCCGTGGCATCCAAAACACTCCCATTGCCATAAATCGTATTCACTTGAAGACCTATGAGGTCGGCCCAACTTTTTTTCTGGACTTGGTATGCCAATGCTTGTCGGGCTTCATCAATGGTGTTAGCTTTTATTTGCGGTGAATTTTGCAATGCTAAATTGGTCAAAATACTGAGGGGTCTCAAACGCAACGTTTTTGCTGTCGTCGAGTCCAATTCAATTTCAGGTTGAGCGACTAAGTGGGTCGTCAAAAAGATAAGTGAAAAGAAGGTGGTCAGCTTTACCATTTTTTTATAAGTCATTGAAAACAAAGTTTTTAGATTTATTGACTTAAACCAATCATGTTGCATAAATGGTTTTTCTGTCAGTATATAAAATAGTGCCGAAATGAACCATACGATAGGTAAAATGATAATTGATTGCCATAACAGTGTGACAGCATAAATATTCGTTATAGTCCATTTCGCCGTCAAACTTGACCATGCTTCAAGCAAGGGCAGATGAACAAGGTAAATTGTATAACACATGCCGCCTGTTGCTGCAATGTTTCTGATGGATAAAAAAGCTGAAAAAAAGCGACTTTTGAAAGCAGAAACAAACAATAATGCTAATGCCATATTGAATATCAATGTTTTAACTGTCTCTTCTGTCCATGTATAACACATGGTCAAAAGGGCAGCAGCAGCGATAATATCCCATTTTACTGACTTGGATACTGAGGGAGCGTTTTTCCAATCGTTTAAATAAAAATCGGCGATTAAAAAACCGACAAGGAAATTGGGCAACCGACCTAAAAGAGTGGCTTTCATCGGAAAATGTAACCAGCCACAATACCCTTCAATCAAAATATAGCCGATTATCAATGCGACCATACCCATACGCCGCCTTACTTTGTTTTGAAAAGAAAAGTAAGCAGTAGCTAAAAATGGGGCGAGTAAATAAAACTGTATTTCTATCTCCAATGACCATGCCACTGGATTGATAACGGAATATTCTTGGAAAAAAAACCAATGAGTATAGGTAATAGAAGCCAACCAATGCGGCAATATTTCAGCCATTGAATAGCTACTTTTGGCTACTAAAACGGCAGCAAAAACGGTCATCCAAATTACAAAAGGTGGCTCGATGCGGGTTAATCGTCGTAAATAAAATGTTTTTATCGTTTTTTTACTGAGGGGGGTGTTTTTACCGAAGGGCAAAGCCAAAACAAAGCCACTGATAGCAAAAAACAGAAAAACCCCGACCGTTCCACGACTGACGAGAAACGCAAACGGGTCACTTTTTATGGGTATCGAAAAGTCAATCGAAGCATGTCGCACGATACGCTCACTGAGGTGCTGAATGACAACAAGGAAAATGGCTAAAAAACGCAAACCGTCCACTTCGGCGAGGTACTTTGCGCCTACTGCGATAGGGCGTTGTAGACAATTATAGAAAGATTTTAGAATGGTCATAAGTTTCTATTGTATTTATTTGTACCACAAAATTGGTAGAGTCCTTTTTAGTGGTTTCGATATTTTCGGTTTTTGGTAGTATTAAGCGGATTTTTGGTTGATTGAGTAGGGTTAAAAAAAAAGAACCGATGCTTTCACATCGGTTCTCTATAAAATGAAATGAAGAGAATGTTATTTTTTTAGAATATTTTGATTGTGTTAATATTATTCAGTACAGGTTTGTACCATTCAGGGTATTGGACGCCTTTACTTTCTGCCCATTCATTAAATTTCAGATATGCCTTGTTGATAGGCTCTTTTTCAATCGGGTAAGAAAATGTGGATGGCAATAAAATAGCCCAAGGCAAATTCTTTTTCGTTTGATAATACTTACCTTTACCACTGTCATCATCTCCTCTACCGAATAGTGTTAAGTCTGCTAAATTGGTCGGTTTGTAACCCGCCAAATGTATTTCAGTGCCACGATTACGGTTTGTAAAGATAAACGGATTGTAAGGAGCCGTTCCCAAATCAGCTGCTGCAACAGGCGTATTGAAATTTATGACCATCTTAATTGTGTCGGGTTTAACAGTTGGTTTACCTTTTTCCGTATTCACAAAACCGCCACCAGGAGATTGCATGAGGTTAAAACCATTGTCAAAAGCTATAAAAACGGCGTTTGTTTGACGTGCTTCTGTACCATTACTATTGGTTTTCACTAAATTATCCTTGAGAGTTGACCCTGTTACAGAGGCTATTTTATCAAAAGAAATAGGTAATTCAAAGCCAAAACCATTTTTGAAACTGGCACCCATAGCTCGTAAAACGAATTTCGGGCGGAGCGAAGTCACTTTATTCGCACCATTTGTGCGTATTTCAAATTGATAATCAACCACCATATCGTTCAAATCATAATCGCCTTGTGACGGGTAAGAGTCTTCGAAAGCGATTGAACCAAATTGTGTGGCAGAGGGCGAATATTGCACATAAGCATAAGTCGGGTCATTAGGTGCCACGTCATCTTTATCTTGAACGCCGTCACCGTCGGTATCAACAACAACATTTTTGGCTGGTACGACATTCGTTGTGTTAATGGCTGAAAAAGGGCTAACAGTTGCATAAAAGATGGCATCGTTAAAGTCATTATCCCCTGACGGGCGGTCAAGGTCTTCAAAACCCATAATTAACAATTGACTTGTTGGGTCAGACAATAGAACTGTATGACTGCGATTCGCTTCAGTCGTAAATGTATTGAGTGCTCTGTCTGAATAGCGAATTGGATGTTTCGAATCAGATACTAATTGGTTGCTTTTACCTACCCAACCATCTGGCACTAAAAACCAAGCGACCGTTGTTCCTGCGGCAAAGTGTCCAAGGCTGACTTTATCTCCAGTTTTCAATTCACCCCCACTGCCAGGGAACGAGCAATTTGGAAAAACGATATTCAATTTAGCAATGTCTGATGCCTTTTTTGGTGGATTATTTGTTGGATATGAATAATAACCCAATGAATTTTTATAATCAGCCATTTCGTGAACAAAGGTGACCCAAACATCAGCCTCTGCTTTCAAAACGATATTTGTTTGTGTAGTAGTCGTAATGTATTGAGGGTTGTAAGTCGGTACAGGTCGTCCTTCGGGCAAGGAGGTATTGATCATATTAAGAACGGTTTGATTCAAAACATCGCCTTTTTTCAATAAATACTTAGGCACACCAACCCCAGTATAAGCACCCATATAAGAGAAAACAACTGCATCAGGTGATAGCCCGCCACCACTGCCACCTTGTGATGAACCTCCACCTGTTCCATTTCCAGTAGGTTCAATGCCGTTGATAAGACCGTCTCTAACGGTGTTGTCATTGCCAAACGACAATTTGATATTTGAAGAAGACCCGACCTCAAAGGCTTGGTACGATGGTAAACCAATATAATTTGTCGTCGCAATGATGCGTTCAGCACTGGGTTGGAGGTCAAGTTTGGCAGTGAAGACCCCCTCAGTATTTGTCTGTGCCGTCATCAAAAACACGCTGTCTTGGCTGTCTTTGTCTTTTACAAACAAGTTAAAAGTAATGTTTTTCAAAACAACACCTGCATTGTCACGTGCTTCAATGGTGACATTTGTACTTTTTGATGTTTCAAAGGTAAATCCTTGAGGGATTAGGAGTTGCGACATTGTTTTGTTTTTGACATCAATCAGTCCTATTTGGTCAACACCCTGACCATTTTCTGGGAAGTCGAAAGGTTTGCATGCTGTGATGCTCAACAGCAACAAGCCGAAATAAAAATTTTTCATTTTTTTATGATTATTATAATTGTAACGGTAAAATATATTGTAAAACATGATTTAAAGATTTTAGAATAGTGCTGTCAAGTGCCAAAAGGAGCAAACAATAACTGATTTATTGTTATTAAATATACAATAGAAAATAATGTAAATAATTGATAATCAATATATTAGTATTTTATTTTTTAAGAAATTATTTTTCATTTGAATATATCACCTTTTTAAGAGTTAATACTGAAACGGTGAATAGTATGGGTATTTCGGGATTGAAGCTCACTTCTTTCTATCAGTTTGTTTAGGCGCACATCCAATTCAGAAGGATGAAACGGCTTAGACATAAGGTCGTCTGCACCGACACTTAGGGCTTTGATGCGTTCGCTGCTTTCTTTCGCACCACTGACCACTAAAAGAGGTACATGCGGTAAAGCCTTACGGATGGCTTGTATGAGCGCAATCCCATTCATGCCTGGCATATCCAAGTCTGTCACGATGAGGTCGGGTTGAAATCCACTCATCACCAGCGTTAATGCTTGGATAGAATCGGTATAGGTCAAGACTTCAAACCTTTTTTCAAGAAATAAGCCTAAATAGCGGCACATCATAGGAGAATCGTCAACGATTAGCACTGTTGGTTTTTGTTTCATCTTTCGTTAGTTTACTGTGTGTATTATTTTTATTTGTTTAATTATTTTAATTATGATACAAAAATAAGGTCGAAAAACACCCCCCTCAGTAGGATTTCGGTTTTTGGTAGGAATAGTCGGTTTTTTGGCTTTTTTTAGCGAAAATTCACTATAACAATAAAAAAAATGACAATAACAAAAAAAAACCGACGCGTGAGCATCGGTTCTATATAATTTAAAAAGAAGAGATTTTTTCAATATATTTTTAGGACATTGCGATAGCTTGGAAGTGCTTTATACCAATCTGGATACAGCGTTCCTTTACTTTCTGACCATTCGTTGAATTTTAGATATGCCTTGTTAATTGGCTCTCTCTCCACTGGATAAGCAAAGGACGTAGGCAACTGAATTGCCCAAGGCAAATTGTTTTTAGTTTGATAATATTTACCGCTACCACTATTGTCATCGCCTGTGCCAAAGAGCGCAAGGTTAGCCAAACTTGTTGGTCTGTTACCTGCCAAATGTACTTCATGGCTGCGGACGCGGTTAACAAAAATAAACGGATTGTACGGTGCATCGCCTAATTCTGAGACTGAAATAGGTGTACTAAAATTGATAACCATTTTAATAGTATCATAGGCTATTTTTGACTTGTCTTTTTCTGTATTCACAAAACCTCCTCCTGGTGTATACATCAGGTTGTATCCATTGTCGAAAGGAATAAAAACGGCTTTTTGTTGACCACTTTCAGTACCATTACTGTTTAAACTGATAATGTTCTCTTTGAGCTTTGCACCTGTCACAGAAGCAATATTGCTTGGAGAAATCGGCAATTCGAAGCCAAAGCCATTGCGGTAACTCGCTCCCATTGCTTTCAATGTGAATTTGGGACGCATTGAAGTGACTTTATTCGCTGCATTGAGGCGTAATTCAAATTGATTGTCAATGACCATATCGTTCATGTCAAAATCACCTTTCGATGGGTAAGAATCTTCGAATGCCAGCGTACCAAATGCTGTGGCAGAAGGCCAATATTGAACGAAAGCATAAGTGGGGTCGTTGGGTGCGGCATCTTGTGAGTCAGGCACACCATCGTTGTCGGCATCTGTACCATAAGGCTTTGTCTGAACCATATTGGTCGTATTAATCGCTGTAAATGGATTGGCGGTGGCATAAAAAATAGCATCGTTGAAGTCATTGTCACCTGATGGGCGATCAAGGTCTTCAAAACCCAATAGTAATAACTGACGTGCTGCGTCTGCTAACAAAACAGTGTGGCTGCGATAGGCACTTGATGTAAATGTATTCAGATTTCTGTCAGAATAACGTATGGGATGATTGGCATCACTGACCGATTTCTGTGACGGTACCCAACCGTCAGGCACTAAAAACCAACCAATGGTCGTGCCTGCTGAAAAGCGACCCAAGCTGACTTTGTCACCTGTTTTTAAGCTACCACCGCTATTGACAAATGACGCATTTGGAAAAATAATTTTCTTCGTCGTAATAGCAGAAGCCGTTGTAGGTGGATTGTTGGTTGGATATGAATAATAGCCAATCGCATTACGGTAGCCTGCGCCTTCGTGAACAAACGTCACCCAAACCTCTGCGGAGTCTTTCAAAACAATATTGTTTTGCGTAGAAGATGTAATATACTCAGGATTATATTGTGGCACAGGGCGCCCCTCTGGCAATGTTGCATTGACCATGTTAAGTACATCTTGACTGACAACATCTCCTTTTTTCATTAGATATTGCGGAACACCCAATGAATTAACAGACCCCATATAGGTAAAAAGCGTTGTCTCAGGTGACAGACCACCACCACTGCCGCCTGTTTCTGAACCGCCACCACTATTAGGCTCGATGCCTTGTACAAGACCATCTCTGACCGTGTTTTCAGTTCCAAACGATAATTTAACATTGCTTGATGTGCCTACTTCCGATGTTTGATAAGCTGGTAACCCGATATAGTTTGTGATAGCAATAATCCTATCTGCACTGGGTTCAAGTTTTAATTTAGAGTTATACAATCCCTGTTCATCTGTGCGGGCAGTCATCAAAAATACGCTGTCTTGTCCGTCTTTGTCCTTTACATACAAGTCGAAAGCGACATTTTTCAAAACATTTCCGCCGTTATCTCTGGCTTCAATATTCACATTTACACTTTTAGAGGTTGCAAAAGTGAACCCATCAGGGATAACTAATTGCGCCATGGTTTTTTCTTTTACATCAATAAGTCCTGTTTGATCAACACCTTGACCATTGGTTGGTAGGTCGAATGGGCGGCAGGATACAAGGCACATTAATAACAAGCCTAAAGCTATTTTTTCCATTTTGTAGAGTTATTTTATTATATAAATGGTTAATTTTAAACATTTTCTGATTGAAAAACGGCTAAAGGTGTTTTCAACAGAATCCATAAATCAAGGCAGAAGGAAGCGCGGCGAGCATAAGTAATGTCAAGTTTTTGACGACCTTCGGCAGTCACAGCTGCCCCACCACGTTTAGTGACTTGCCACAGTCCTGTTATCCCTGCTGGTGCAGCAAACCGCTCTATGGCATCATCAGTCGTTAGTTTTTCAGCTTCATAAAGTGGCAAAGGGCGGTTTCCAACAAGTGACATATCACCCCTCAGTACATTTACGAGTTGAGGTAGTTCGTCAATACTCGTGTTGCGGATGAAAGTGCCGATGCGGGTAATACGCGGGTCGTTAACAATTTTGATAAATGGTTTTTCCTGCTCTTGCATATTGAGCAATTCCATTTCAGAAAACCAACCTTCGTCAGAAACCAAATTTTTAATAACATTTGATTGTTTTACAATAGGCGTTGGCTCATTTGAATCAGCGTATTGGTTATTCGACTTACTGACCTCTGCCAACATTTTATCAGCGTTTGTACGCATAGACCGAAATTTGATAAAACCGAAAATTTTGTAATTCTGACCCACCCGTTTTGATGTATAAATTATAGGACCGCGACTTTCTAACTTTATCAAAATAGCCACTACTAAAAGGAGCGGGCTTAGAAGAATGAGTAAAATAGATGCGCCGATGATGTCAATAAGGCGTTTCGAGGCATAATATGCCCATGAGTTTTGTGTTAAAGATTGCATTAGTTTTGTGTATATTTTGCTCTTTATAAAAAATAAGTAGTGCGCTTTAAATAATCGGCATATATCATTTTCTATAAGTCATTGATTTCAGATAAAGAAGAAAGCCCTTGCATCTTGCTTACAGCCTACTTATTAATTTATAAAACGGCTGCTGATTTCATAAAACCCGCAAAAAGTTGTCGAACACGATTGGGTTTTTGAGCTTGATGTGTACCTTTTTCTATCAATTTACTTGCCCGAACCTCTAACTCGGCTGGATGAAAAGGTTTGGTCAAAAAATCATCTGCACCCGCATGTAATGCCTTGATACGTTCAATGCTTTCTTTCGCACCACTGACCACCAAAACAGGAACGAGAGGTAATACCTCACGAATAGCTCTAATTAAGTCAATGCCACTCAAATTAGGCATATTCAAATCAGTCACAACGAGGTCAGGTTCAAATCCGCTTTCAACCAAAGCTAAAGCCTCTACTGAATTCGTATAGGAAATAACTTCAAACTTTTTTTCAAGGAATAAGCCTAAAAAACGGCACATAATGGAGGAGTCATCAACAATGAGAACGGTAGGTTTTTGTAACATCTCTTCTTTTAGTTTATTGCGTGTATTCTTCTTAATTATATTGATAGCACAAAATTAAGGTCAATCATTTCCCTTCTCGATATGTTTTCGGATTTTGGTATGAATAAACGGTTTTTCGGTTTTTAATACAGGTATTTTGATTAAGATTTATAATAGACCTAAAAATCAAGTCTTTCTATTTTGCTCCAACAATCTTAATAATGGGTAATTTATGACCAATTTAAGACCGTTTTGACGTTCTATGAATCTTTCTCTCCCCCCTCAGTAATGCGCATAAAAAAAGCAGTCTAATAGGTTCCAACCTATTAGACTGCTTTTTTTATGCGCATTACTGAGGGGCTAATCCCGCCATAGCAAATGACTAATGACACATCCTTTAATCGGGCTCAAAACCAAGAACGATATTGAATGTACCATAATCTGTCCATTTTTTAGATGCTTTTGACGTAATTTCAGGTTTATCGAAACCGATACCGTAGTCAAAACCAAGCGTTCCAAACATCGGTAGGAAAACCCTTAGACCCATACCTGCTGCACGGCGTACATCGAAAGGCTTGAAATCTTTGATGCTGTTCCATGTATTACCCCCTTCAACCCAAGCCGTTGCAAAAATCGTTGATGAGGGATTGAGTGAAATGGGGTAGCGCAATTCTGCTGTATATTTCGCAAAGGTCGTACCACCACCGTTACCAGAATTCGGGAATTCTTCAACTTTATAACCACGCATTGCCAGAATCTCTTGTCCGACTTGGGCAATTTGGCGGTTTGCTAAACCATCACCACCGAGTACAAAACGGTTGAACGGCGTATAACCCACGTATTTATTGTAGAAGCCGAGAGAACCCACTTTTGCGGCTGTCCGTAAAACCATTTTTCCTGCCACAGGCGTATACCATTCTGCATTGAAACGCCATTTGTAGTATTCGATCCATTTGAATTTCTCTTCAGTTGCTAAATCAGCATAACGTTTGCCATTCAGAAGGGAATAAGGCGGCGTGGCTGTCAAAATCAAAGTCAAACGCGAACCCGACTTAGGAAACAAAGGGTCGCTGATGCTGTTGCGACTAAAAGTCTGCGTGATATTGACATTGTTATATTTACCATTAGAAATATTCGGGAAAAATCCAGGATAGTCTTTCAATGCAAACTGTTGGTATTCAAGTGATGTGTTGCTCACAAAGTTATTATCTGGCCAGTTCAAACGGCGACCCAAACCAACTGATGTCTGCAAAATACTGACACTATTATTGGTCAAATAGCCCGAAAACTTAGACAATGAGCCACCAATAGTCAACGAATTAGCACGTTTACCACCCAACCACGGCTCTGTCAATGAGAGATTATATGACTGGTAGTACTTACCATTCGACTGTGCGCGAATCGAAAGACGTTGACCGTCACCTTGGGGCAATGGCGACCAAGCAGCTTTGTTAAAAATATTGCGAAGCGAGAAGTTATTGAACGAGACACCCAACGTACCGACAACGCCATAACCACCCCAACCTGCCGACAACTCTAACTGATCGCTCGGTTTTTCTTCGACTTTGTACTCTATATCCACCGTACCTCGTTGTGGATTGACGGGTGTATTGATGCCTAATGCCTCTTGGTTGAAGTACCCTAAATTGATAATCTCACGTTGTGAGCGAATAATATCAGAACGACTGAATTTTTCACCTGGTAATGTGTACAATTCGCGACGAATAACGTGTTCGTGTGTACGGTCATTACCTTTTATGGTCACTTTGTCAATAGTTGCTTGAGGCCCTTCATACATACGCATTTCAAGGTCAATCGAATCGCCTTGAATCGCAACTTCTGTTGGTTCGACACTAAAAAATAAGTAGCCATTATCCATATAAAGAGAGGATACATCACGTCCATCTTGGCTGAAACGCAAACGTTGTTCCAGCAACTCGGCATTGTACACATCCCCTTTTTGAATGCCTAATACTTGTGTCAATACCTGCGACTCATAAATCGAATTGCCTTTCCAAGCGATGTTACGGAAGTAATAACGCCGACCTTCGTTGATTTTGAGATGGATTTTTATATCTCCATCTTTTTCGCGCCAAACAGAATCGTTTGTAATTTGGGCATCACGGAAACCAATGTTGTTGTAATATTTGATAACCTTCTTTTTATCCTCTTCATATTCATCACGTATGAGTTTAGACGCTGAAAAAATCTTTTTTTTCCGATGCGTTTTATCCATTTTCTTACGCAATTTCTTTGCAGAAGCGTTTGCATTGCCTTCAAAAGTGATGTCTTGAATCTTTACTCTTTTCGCACGAAGTACACTCACTATCAGTTTGACACCATTCACACGTTTAGGGTCTTTTTCTTCTGTGATTTTCACATCAGCATCAAGATAGCCCTTTTCACGATAGTATTTTTCGATGCCATTGATAACATTCTCTTTATTACTTTCTGTAACGATTGTGCCTTTAGGAATAAAGCGTGTAACAATAGCATTGAGGTCGTCGTGTTGACTTTTTTTAGGACCCACATAACTAAAAGTCGTCATAGAAGGACGTTCTTTGATAACAAGTTCAAAGAAAATGACATCGCCAATCGTTTTTTCTTTTACTATTTGCACGTCGTCGAACAAACGGAGTTTCCACAACGCTTTCATGGCTTTCTGAACATCCGGTCCTGGAAACTTGATTTTCTTACCAACTTGCAAACCCGATACGCCAATGATGGCATTAGGGTCAGTGTACTGCACACCCGTCACTTTTACGCCTCCGACTTCATAGTCTTTCGGTTCGCCATAAGTCATTGTGGGCAATGTGTCTTGTGTTTGTGCAGCTGCGTCCTTGGAAAAGCCAAATATGTTTACAGCTAAGAGGAGAAGGATAAAGACCTTTTTCATATTTTATTTCAATAATGCCAAATTTGCTTTGGCGACATTTTTCAAAATACTAAAAATACTGAGGGGTGTCAAAATCATCAAGGCTTATAGGAACAAGCTTTTTAGGATAAAACAGGACTGAAACGTATGGGAACAACGATTCGTGCCGCCTTATCTTTAAACTTTAACATTTTTTAATGTCATTTATGCGTCATGGTTGATTGGTTATTAGTTGATTGGTCATTTTTATTACAGCAAACCAATAACTAATAACCAATTCACCAGTAACTAATAACCTATCAACCAATCTGTTCACCCGTCATACCAAACCGTCTTTCACGATCTTGGTAACTCAAAATGGCTTTATAAAAATCATCCTTTCGGAAATCAGGCCAATAAGTTGTCGTAAAATAAAACTCCGCATAAGCCAATTGCCATAGAAGAAAGTTAGAGACGCGGGTTTCACCACTCGTCCGAATCATCAATTCAGGATCTGGCATACCTGACGTTGACAATTCGACCTCAAACACCTTTTCGTCAATTTCAGAGGGTTTGATAAGACCCTTTGTTGCCTTTTCTGCAAGTCGTTGTACCCCCCTCAGTATTTCCCACTTTGCGGAGTAATTGAGTGCCAAAACAAGGGTCATTTTATCGTTGTTTCGTGTCTGTTCGATACCTTCGAGCAAGGCTTTGTAGGTAGAAGAAGGCAGTTTCTCGATGTCGCCAATGGCTTTTAAGCGGATATTATTGCGTTGCAAAGTTGCAATTTCAGAGCGCACGGTGTCAATCAATAAAGCCATCAAAGCATTGACCTCGAAAGCGGGGCGATTCCAGTTTTCAGTCGAAAAAGTATATAAAGTCAAGTATTTAATGCCAATTTCTGCGGCCGCTTCAGTGATTTCACGCACCGTTTTGACACCTTCTCGGTGTCCCCAAACGCGGTTTTTACCTTGCGATTTTGCCCAACGCCCGTTGCCGTCCATAATAATAGCAACGTGTTGGGGTAGTTTATCGAGATTTATCTGACTTTTTAAATCCATTATGTTGAGTCGTCCTAATTTTAGGGCGCAAAAGTAAACAAACTTGTTCGGATATTGATTGGATTTTCAAAAAACGGTTAAAAAACACCAAATATTGGTAATAAGCTGTTCGGTATTCAGTTGAGATAACGAA
The DNA here is from genome assembly GCA_031411275.1 of Saprospiraceae bacterium. Classification (GTDB taxonomy): domain Bacteria; phylum Bacteroidota; class Bacteroidia; order Chitinophagales; family Saprospiraceae; genus JAAFJT01. Next base: position 81,081 of record JANOAU010000130.1, read on the forward strand.
TACCGAACAGCTTATTACCGACTTAATCTTTGGTTTTTTTATTGTTTTTAGATTTAATAGATTTCGGCTTATTTAATTTATCTGTTTTGGTCTTCGTTTTTTTATCAGTTTTACCCAATTTGAAGATGTTTTCAATGGAAATGACCTCTTTCCTTTTAAGTTTTGGAAACTCTGAATACAGCGTTCCTTTTGCGATTCTGTCCAATGTATATTTCAAAACAGCAGTCAGCCTTTCGGGTGCTTCGTCGGCAGGTCGCCAAATGGCTTCTCGGAATTTATCTGTCTCTTTGACCACCATTTCGCCTGACCAGTCTTTTGCTTTAAAAATAAAAATGATTTCAATGATACTCCGCAATTTGCGGTGCGTGACATGCACCAATTCCAGTGATTTACGATTAACGATGACACCAACTTCCTCAAAAACTTCACGAACAAGGGCATCTTTGGCGAACTCAATACCTTCAATTTTGCCACCTGGCAGTGTATAACCACCGCCATTAGGCTTGGTTTGAGCCAAAAAAAGCAAATGGTCACGGTATTCAAGTAGTAACCTTGCTGTCAGTATAGTACGGTAACGATGTTGTATGGGCATTGGGTTGCGTTATAATATAAGGTGTAAATACATTTTTGAATTATTAACGGGAAAAGTAGTTTTTTTTATGAAAAACCAAGTGAAATTATTTATTTTTTATAATCTTCGATGCAAAGCAAACAAAGCATTCAAACACAGCCAACCCAACATAGCTGTAAAAGACAATTCATAAGCCACTGAAAACAAAAGTTTTGTCTGCAAATTGAGGTCAAACAAGCGATAACTAAAATAGTCGGTCAATATAAAAGAAGCGTGAATACCAAACAAGATGAACAGCATTTTGACCATGCGTTTGAGCCAACCGACAACCAAAACGTGCCTTCTGCCTGTCATCAACGACTTGCGTTTTTGCATCAATGAAAAACGTTCATGTAAGATAAACCGATAGGAAAAATAGAGGTATAGAAAAAACTGCATGATGAAAACCCCTTTTTCGAAATTGCCATAAAACGGGCTAAAAAACTCAGTTCGGAAGGTTGCTTTCGATTCGGCTGAACGAAAAGTCATCATTACTAACAAAGCAATTTGGACGGTGGGCAATATAAAATGCTTGAAATCGCTTCGTGTCATATCGAAATGACGATATAATCGGCTTTTGACATAGTAAAAAAGAAGGGGACCAAAAGCGAAAGAAAGATAAATCGGTAGCACGGACACTGAGGGATGCCTTTTTGTGAGTTCTGTAAAGTTCAAAAACTTATCCAACAATGTCAAAGATAGAGTCACCAAAAGGGCGGCGAAAAGCCAATTTGCCCATTTATTCGGTTGTGTTTTGCGTATCAGAAAAAGGCTTGCCATGCCTAACCCTGACAAAACACCTGCCGCCATCGCCAATGCGGTGAACCAGCGAAGAAGGTTGAAAAGGAGAGACAGCATATAAGGATTGATTATTGTTTATGGTTAATTGATTATTGGCGCATCATTTATCGCTTTTGGTGCAAAGTTTATAAAAAATAGTAGTTTTGCGCCCTAAAATAGGAGAAATAAGTAAAAAATACTGAGGGGGGTAAAATTGAATTAATGATCATTGCTGATTGATTATTTTTATAACAGCAATATTCATTAATCAATCCTTAATAATCAATAAACAAAATGATTGATTTCGTAAAAGGTTTGATTGTCTTTAAAAACCCCGCTTTTGTTGTCATAGAAACAACAGGTGGCGTGGGTTATCGCATCAATATCAGTTTAAATACGTATGCTAAAATTGAATCGTTAGAACAAGTAAAGTTACTGACGCATTTACAAGTTCGTGAAGACGCACACGTTCTGTTTGGTTTTAGCGACGAGTCAGAACGGTCTTTATTTCAGATGTTGATTTCAGTGTCGGGTGTGGGACCTGCAACGGCGCAAATCTTGCTTTCAGGTATGACTGCCGACGATGCGCGGGTTGCTATTTTGAGCGAAAACGAAGCAGCTTTTTCAAAAGTGAAAGGCATTGGGCCTAAAACGGCAAAACGCATCATACTTGACTTGAAAGACAAATTAAAAAAAGACGGTGGCGAAGGGGCGTTAAATTTAGCCGTTGCAGGTAATACAATGCGTGACGAAGCCTTATCCGCCCTCGTTTCACTTGGTTTTCAACGGATTGCGGTACAAAAAATATTAAACAAAATTTTACAAGAACAGAAAGCGGCTAATGTCGAGGACTTAATAAAGGTGGCTTTGAAATTGCTGATGTAGAGATTTCCCTTTATACGTCTTAGGCATAAAAAGAGTGTCTTTATGAAAATATAAAGTAACAGTTAAAATTTTGTTAACAAATAACACGTTTTAGATAGTTCACGTTTGACACACTGAATAATCTTTTCAATCTATAAAATACTTCCGATTAATATACTCAAAAATACTGAGGGGGTGGGTAGTATAATTGAATAGTGAAAAACCTAATCAATCATACATCTTACATCCTGATGCGATTTAATATTTTGACATGAACAAAAAAGGACTTTTACGTAACCGCCTTTTTTTAGGGCAAATCTTATTTGGTTTTACTTTTTTGGTGGGTGCAACGACCACTTCTGAAGCCAAAACGACTTTGACAGATACCATTCCTCTGCGCGACCGCACGGGCGACTATCTCCGCGATTCGGTGGTGCATCCTTTTAACTTGAATGACCCGTCAGTCATCAACAAATCAGTTGAGTTTGACCCCCTCAGTAATCAATACATTATTACTGAAAAAGTAGGCGATGAGTTCTATTACCGCGCCCCAACGGTCATGTCTTATGATGAATATCTGAAATGGAAGTCAAAAGAACAAGAGCGTGCTTATTTCGAACGGTTGGCAGGTTTGAGCAAAAAAAATGGGGGGAATAAGATTGACCCCTTGTCAAAAATTGACTTTTCAGCCACCCAAAACAGTAAACTTAAAATGCTTTTGAAATCGGTGGGCGTGAACGGCAAATTGCCCGAAGTGCCTAAACTTGATATCAAAAAGATGGGTGATAACTTAATTGGGATGATTTTTGGCGACCCGCCAACGGTGGATATTCGCCCACAAGGGCAAATTGACTTGACTTTGGGCGGCGATTATCGCTACTATGCTAATCCTATTTTACCGATATATGCCCGACGTACGGGCGGTTTGTTGTTCAATATGGATATTCAGATGAATGTAACAGGTAAAATTGGTGAAAAACTAAATCTGAATACGTCATTTAACAATAAAGCAACCTTTGATTTTGATAATTTGATGAAAATCAATTACAACTCAAATGTCTTCAGTGAAGACGATATTATCAAGTCAATCGAAGGCGGTAACGTCAATTTGCCCCTTCGTGGCTCCTTGATTAAAGGCAGCCAAAACCTATTTGGTGTCAAAACAGAATTGCAATTTGGCTATTTACGTTTGACGGCTATTGCTGCTCAACAGAAAAATCGTCGTCAAAATTTAGCGGTTCAGGGCGGCAGCCAAGTACAAAATTTTAATGTGCCGATTGATCAATACGATGAAAACCGTCACTTCTTTTTGACGCATTTCAACCGCAATACCTTTGAAAAAGCCTTAAAAGAATTGCCACTTGTCAACAGTTTGTTTTCGATAGATAAGATGGAAGTTTGGGTATCGAATGAGCGTAATGAGGACAAAGAGGTGCGCCAAATCGTTGCTTTTGCAGATATTGGTGAACCGACAAGGCTCAATAATCCGCAGTATATTCGACGGACATCCAGAGCAAAATTTTCTAATTTAGACAATGAATATCTGCCAAGCAATGATGCCAACGATTTGTATGAGCGTTTGCAAGCAGATGCGGCACAGACACGGCGCGTCGGTTCTGTCATTCGGCATATCGAAAGCAATTATAATTTGACGCAAGGACAAGACTTCATTAAGCGTTCTGCAAAACGTTTGCAACCTACGGAGTATCAATTTAATCCTAAATTGGGTACTTTGAGCATCAATAATGTGGATAGACAACAGGTGTTAGGTGTGGCATTCACGTATTTTTATAATGGGCAAGGCCCTTTTCAAGTGGGTGAATTTGGTCAGGACGTGCCAGCTTTTACAGGTACGGACTCTGTTTCACAGGTTTTATTTGTCAAGTTGTTGAAAAACACGATTCAGAACCCTGTCATTCCGCTTTATGACTTGATGATGAAAAACGTCTATTCAGTGGGTGCTTATGTCACTAACCCGCAGGACTTACGCCTTGATATCGTTTATCAAGACGTGAGTGCAGACAAAGCGGATAAACGCTCTTTACCAGAATTGAGTAAAATCCCGTTATTGACGGTTCTTAACCTTGACCGTTTGAATCAAGTCGGCGACCCACAGCCCGATGGACAATTTGACTTTATTCCTGATGTGACTATCAACACACGCAATGGTCGTATCATGTTTCCAAAATTGGAGCCATTCGGTTCGTCGCTGTCTGCACGTTTGACAGAGTTAGGTATGGACCCCTCAGTAATTACGAAATATACCTATCAAGAACTATACGATTCAACGCTTTTCCGCGCGCAAGAGCGTCAAGAGAAAAACCGTTTTATCATCAGAGGTCAAGTCAAATCAACAGCAAGTAACCGTATTCAGCTCAATGCCTTTGGCTTGCGTCCGGGTGCTGTGACGGTGACGGCAGGTTCGTTCCAACTTTTAGAAGGCGTGGATTATGCGATTGACTACGGTACTTCGACCTTGACAATTTTGAACCCCGCTTATGTGGCACCGAATATTCCTTTGAATGTCAGTTATGAAGACAATGCCTTGTTTGGTTTTCAAACCCGAACCATGTTAGGTCTTCGAGCGGACTATGCTTTGAAAAAGAATTTCAATATTGGAGCGACCTTTATGAACCTCTTTGAAATTCCTTACACCCGTAAAGTCAATTTTGGCGATGACCCTATTAATAATAAGGTGTATGGTGCAGACATTAACTTTACGGAGGATGCACCGTGGTTGACCAAATGGGTGGACAAACTGCCTTTTATTGAAACAAAAGAACCGTCAAAAATCACTTTGAGCGCAGAAGGTGCTTTGCTACAACCAGGTCATTCGAAAGCGATTGAAGGGCCTTCGGGGGATTGTAATGAAAGTGGTGGTATTGTTTATCTCGATGATTTTGAAGGCAGCAGCTCTCCCTTTTCCTTGATGTCGCAGCCCAATGCTTGGCAAATAGCGAGTGTGCCGCAGAAAAACCGTTTATTCCCAGAAGCAGAGCAAGATGGTTTGGTAACGGGTTCGAATCGTGCCATGCTCAATTGGTTTCGGATTGACCAATTCGTTTTGGAACGGGGAGCTCCAATGGACAGGACAGATCCTTGTACTGCACCAATTGCTCAAACAGAGGTTTTTCCGAACCGTGACCCTTTGCAAAACGGTGGTTTGAGCAATTATTTACCAACATTTGACTTAAATTATTATCCAAGTGAACGGGGACCTTACAATTTTGATGCCCCTCCTGGCTCTCCTCGAACGCCTTTTGCGGCTGGTCTGCGTGGCGATGGCAATCTGAATGCGCCTGAGACACGTTGGGCGGGTATTATGCGTGGCTTGACAACAACGGATTTTGAACAGTCGAATGTTGAATATGTGGACTTTTGGGTACTTGACCCTTTCTTAAAAAATCCAAATCCGAATGAGAATGCGGGAACAATGTACATTCACTTAGGCGATATTTCAGAAGATATTTTGAAAGATGGACGCAAGGCTTACGAAAATGGTTTGCCGTCGCCTGAAAACCCCGATTTTAAGACCGACAAATCGCCGTGGGGTATTGTGCCACGTACAGAAATTCCGTTACCCAACTCATTTTCAGCTTCTGATGCCGCACGTGAAGCCCAAGATGTGGGTCTTGATGGTATGAAAGACGATGTGGAAAAAACCTTTTACAGCGATTGGTTGTCGAAATTCAGTCCAATTCCCGATAAAATCGCAAAAGACCCTGCCAATGACAACTTCACATATTATAACGATGAAGGGGCTTACCCAAGAGGAACGCCTGTATTAGAAAGGTATAAAAGATTCAATGGTTTGCAAGGCAATTCAGCCTCCAATGCAGGTTCACAAATTCAATCGGCAACAAACTTGCCAGATGCAGAGGACATCAATCGTGACAACTCTTTTGAGGAAAACGAAGCCTATTTTTCTTACAAAATACCTATTTCAAGAGCTGCTTTCAATCCTTTGACCAACAAATATTATATAGAAAACACGCCTGACCCAGCTGGTAGTGGACGTGTTTGGCATCACTTCCGTGTGCCGATTGATGCTTTTGACTCCAAACATGGTGCAATAAATGACTTCCGTTCCATTCGTTTTATGCGTATCGTGGTTAAGGATTTTGTGCAACCTGTTTGTCTTCGTTTTGCAAAATTAGACCTTATCCGCAACCAATGGCGGCGTTATAAGAGACCCCTCAGTATAGACGGCGTGGACATCTTAAATCGTGCGGACAACAGTGCAATGGAACTCGTTTCTGTCAATTTGGAAGAAAATTCAAAGAAAACACCGTTCAATTACGTCATTCCACCTTGTATTCAGCGTGAAGTTATTCCAAATGCCTTCGCTGCTAATGCACGCCAAAACGAACAGGCTTTGGGTATTCGTATGCTCAATTTGTTGCCAAATGTACCCCGTGCAGCCTTTAAATTGTTCAGTTCAGATATGCGTATTTATGAACGCCTCAAAATGTTTGTTCACGCAGAACAAGCTGATGGACGTACAGTTTTAAATGATAAAATGAGTATTTTTATGCGTATTGGTTCCGATTTTGAGCGCAACTACTACGAATATGAGATTCCACTAAAAATGTCGGATGAATCAACATTACCCGCATCAAATACGACAGATGCGTACAAAGAAGCCGTTTGGTTGAAAGACAATAAATTCGACTTCCCCCTAAGTCTATTGACCAAAGTAAAGACCGAACGGAATACAACCAATGCAGATTTAGGTAAAATATATTCAATCGTCAGTTCTGAAAATGCCGCCCACCGCGTCAAAGTGATTGGTAATCCAGATATCGGTTCTGTCAAAGGCATCATGGTCGGTGTTTATAACAAAGACCGTGTGCCACACGACCTTGAATTGTGGATTAACGAGTTGCGTATGACAGGTCTGAACGAAAATGCAGGTGGTGCAGCCATTGCGCGTGTGGATTTCAAAATGGCAGATTTTGGTAATTTAAGTCTTTCAGGAAATTACCTCGGCGTTGGTTATGGCGCTATTGATCAACGTGTGACGCAACGGAGTCGTGAGCAAGTCATAGAGGCTGGTTTGAATGGTAACTTTGAATTGGGCAAGTTTTTCAACCCTAAAATTGGGCTACATATACCTTTCAATGTCCAATATGCAAACAATACCAGAACGCCAGAGTATGACCCTTACGACTTGGACATTAAATTAAAGGATAAATTAAAAGCACAAATTGATGGTGATAAACGGGCTGAAATCAAAGATGCAGCACAAACCGTTCAAATCATCAAAGGATACTCGTTCAATAACGTTCGCAAAGACCGTACAGGTGCGAGCGAGCGCAAACCTGCGCCTTGGGATATTGAGAATTTTGCCGTTTCGTATGCTAATACAACTGTTGACCTTCACGACCCGCTTGTAGAAAGTGATGCCAAAGAGAATAAAAAAGGCAGTTTGGACTATAACTATTCGCGTGAACCGCTTTACCTAACGCCGTTTAAACGATTGATAAAAAATCCAAATGTTGAGAAATATACGAAATTGATTACAGAGATTAATTTTAATCCGATTCCTAATAATTTCGGGTTCAATACCATTCTCGACCGTCAATTGAACATTACAAAATATCGTTTTTCAGGTGATGACGATGCCTACAACACCTTTTATATACGTCGTTTCAGTTGGGATAGAAACTACAATTTGCAATGGGATTTGACCCGTTCTTTAAAATTGAATTTTGATGCGAAAAACTTTTCGATTGTAGATGAATTGCCTGACTACGACCAACTTGGTCAACCTGTTGACCCCGATGCCCAACGCAAGTTTTTGAACGATAATCTTAAAAACTTCGGGCGTACTAAGCGTTATGACCATAATATCAACGTCAACTACACAGTTCCGACACGGAATATTCCGTATTTGGATTGGGTGCAGTTGCGTGGTACATTCACTTCATCGTATGGTTGGGAAGCAGCAGCCTTGGGTTTTGAAGGTATTGGCAACAATATCAACAACAAACAAGCGCGACAAGTAAACGCCGACTTAAATTTTACGCAATTATACAGTCAATTCAAATATTTGCGTAAAATTCAAGAACCGCTTTTCAAACCTACAACCGATAAGAAGAAAACAAGAACTAAACCGGGTCTTGGAGACCCCTCAGTAAAAACGCCTCCTGAAATCACTCCAACGGCTTCTGACACCACAAAAGGTAAAAAGAAGAAAAAAGAGATAAAGGATTATGAGCCGTCAGGTGTTGAGAAAATCGTTATTCGTCCGCTTTTGTTGCTACGCAATGCCCGTTTGAACTATACGGAACAATACAACTCGTTTGTACCAGGCTTTACGCCACAAGCCCGTTTATTTGGTATGTCCGATTTGTCACGTCCAGGTTGGGATTATGTGTTGGGCTACCGCCAATCAGATGATGATTGGCTCGACGATGCGGGTGCCAGAAGTTGGATTTCAAGAGATATTCGACAGGTCAGACCGACTTTGAACAATTATTCGCAGCAAATTGATGCGCGTATAACGGTTGAACCGTTTACCGATTTCCGTGTGGATATTGATTTGAATAAAAATTATATTAAAAATCAATCGCAGGAATACCGTGATACGACAGGCAATTTTGGACAGCTTGTTCATGCCAATCGTTTTGATGAAGGCTCTTACAATATTTCGTATTTTACGTTGAATACATTTTTTAGTAATATTGATGATGTTTTTCAAACATTTAGTAAAAACCGCGAAGTCATGTCGCAGATTTTAGGTGGCAACAACCCTGCTCATCCCGAGTTTCCATCTTATTTTGAAGGTTTCGGACCCACCAACCAAGACGTTGTTGTTCCCGCTTTCATTGCGGCTTATACAGGACGTGATGTTCGCACAACAAACCGCAATTTGTTCAATGAACGCCCCTCAGTAAACTGGCGTTTGTCGTACAATGGCTTGGCAAAACTGCCCGGTTTGAAGAATACATTCAATAATATCAGCATCACACACGGCTATAAATCGTCTTTAACAGTCAATTCATATCGAACTTCACAATTCTACGATGTGGCACAGCCGCAAAAAGCACGTATAGGTTCGCCTTATGAATATTATTCGCAGTATGATATTCCTGTTGTGGCTATTTCAGAGCAGTTTTCACCGCTTTTGGGCATAGATATGAGTTTCAAATCCGGTGCAAACTTCGGTGTGCAATATCGTAAGAGCCGTAACTTAGCTTTGAGTTTATCGGATACGCGCTTGCAAGAAACAAAGACTTCTGAAATTCAAGTCAAATTCGGACACCGCATCAAAAATGTCTATATCAAAATGCTCGACATTAATTTTGATGGCAAGGCTAAGAAAAAACCTGTTAAAAAGAAAGATGAAGACTTGACTCCTCCTTCGGTTGACCCAACAGCAGACCCAAAGGCGAAAAAGAAAAAAGAACCGAAACCTAAAAAAGGTAACGATTTGGTCTTAAATTTCGATCTTTCTTTCCGTGATGACCTTACTGAAAATCACCTTTTGGGCCAAGGTACGGACGTGCCTTCGCGCGGTTCTCAAACGTTTAGATTATCGCCTTCGGCAACGTATACGATTAACAAACGCCTCGATTTGCGTTTTTATGTGGATTACAACCGCATCATACCTTATACCACAGCGGCATTCCCTTCGACAACGGCTACAGGGGGTTTTGTTGTGACGTTTAAGTTGAATTAAGTTTTTGTTTTAAAAGTAAAAGCCCAAAATTGAGCATTGTCTCAATTTTGGGCTTTTACTTTTAAAACTATTTTTTAGTTCTCTTTTGGCATTGACAATTTTGTAATTCGATAAAGAGACCCCCTCAGTATTTGGCTGTTTTTGTATGTCGCGAGAATATGTAAAGAACGCTTCTTTTTTAAGAAACTAAATCGCCACTTTACTTGTTTTTATCATAAAGAGCCTAAAAAACGGCTCAAACGATATGTTAAAATGGTTAAACGCATTAAAATACATAAAATTTAACACTTTTAACACAATACTTCTTATAATTAAAATAGTCTTAACTACATATCTTGTCAAAATACCGTAATTTTATGGTGTAATTAAAAAATAATTATGTACAAGTCTTCCTTATACTTTTAAAACTTTGTGTCAGATGAAAAAATGGATATTTTTAGCAACAATGATGACGCTGATGTCACTCTCCGTCAAAGCTCAATTTGACGATGTATATTACGACCCAGCGAGAGATAGCCGTCCAACGGCAACTACAACACGTAGCCAAACGCCGCAACCACGTATGAACGATAACGCCGAACAATCGGCTACCGACGATGAATATTATGATAATGGTAGCACTGGCGGTGACTATTATGAATATGATGATGATTACGACGATTATGCCTATTCAAGCCGTATCCGCCGTTTCCACCGCCCTTATAGGGGGTTTGATTATTACAGTAATGCGTATGTGGACTATGGTTATTATGACCCGTATTACTACAACCGTTTTAATAGAGGAGTAACCCTTATCGTTGGCAACGGTTATTGGAATCGTTGGAATAGCTACAACCGTTGGAACAATTGGTCTTGGTTCAACAACTACTGGGACGATTGGCGTTATTCCAGCTATGGTTTCTGCAATCCGAACTACTACGCCAGTTCTTTCTATCCTTCATGGGGCTATTCTCCTTATGGATACAGTGGTTATAATGGCTATTATGATGCTTTTGGCTACAACAGTGGTTTTGGTAATAACAGCTATAATAACTATGGCAACTACTACAATCCTTACCAAACAGGGCGCACCAATGTGAATACAGTGAATAATAAGTATTATGCCCCACGCAATAGCGGTGGAGCCATACGAGAGGTTACAGGACCAAGCGGTCAAGCGACACCTGGCAGACGTGGAGATGTGGGCAATGGTAATATCAATCCAACAAGAAATAATACGCCTACGCGAGCCGATATTAAAAAAGAATCTGTTAGGGATGGGGGCATTACGCCCAGAAATGATGGTAGCACTACACCTATTAAACGGTATGAACCTATTTCATCTGATGGTCGTACAGAAAGGATGACAGACCGCCCAACGCAGACAATAGAGCGTCCTGCACCCAAGTATGACCGTCCATCAAGGGTTGAAACGCCGAATAATGACCGTCCGACACGGACTTATGACCGTCCTGCACCGAACTATGACCGTCCATCAAGGGTCGAAACGCCGAATAATGAAACGCCAACGCGGACTTATGACCGTCCTACACCGAACTATGACCGTCCACAACGAAGTGAAATGCCACGCAGCGAACCATCACGTTCAACACCTCGTTATGAAGCACCACGTCAGGAATCTCCTCGTTACGAAGCACCACGTCAAGAATCTCCTCGTTATGAAGCACCGCGTCAAGAGCCACGTAGCTATTCGCCTCCCCCAAGTAATAATAGCCCTGCTCCATCGCGAAGTGAAAACAATAACGGTGGTAGCACAAGTTCGCCACGTAGAGGTAATTGATTGTATTTCAGTTAGTTAAATAAAAGATATTAGGCGGGTGTCACGCTGCTCCCGCCTTTTTTATGCCAAAAATCAAGTTAGTACTCCTCAGTATTTTCCCTTTTTTAATCTTAAAATATAGACCGTTATGAAAAAAGCTATCTTAATATGTATGTCTATTTTATCCATAATCACTCTACAAGCCCAAGTTGCCTCCGATGCCTTGCGCTATTCCTATATCCCTCAGTATGGCGGTACAGCCCGCGCCATAGGTGTAGGTGGCGCGATGGGTGCCATAGGTGGTGATTTTTCAACTCTTTCAACCAATCCCGCAGGTTTAGCAACTTATCGGAGTGGTGAATTCATCTTTTCACCCTCTTTTCACGGTTCAAAAACCACTTCTTTTTTAGAAAAAGGGGGAAAAGAGGAAGCCATACAACGTTTCTCTAAGTTCTCATTAGACAATTTAGGTCTCGTTTTCAGCAACGAGGGACATTCTTCTTCCAAATGGAAAACGCGGAATTTTGCTATTGGCTTTAATAAACTTCAGGATTTTAGCAGCAACCTTTTTTATGAAGGCACAACCGCAGGCTCAATCACAGCTCGGTTTCGCGACCAAGCGAATATTGAAGGTCTGGATGTTTTTGAAAGCAAATTAGCAGACTCAACAGGTGCCATTTATACAAAAACGGTCAACGGAGTCCGCAAATACACGAATGATTTCGATTTAAACCCTGCCGCAGGAGTATATAAAAGTCAAGTCATAGAGACGCGCGGGGGTGTCAACGAAATGGTCATATCTTATGCAGGAAATTATGATGAAAAACTGCAAATAGGTGGCACCGTCGGCATTCCTTTTATCCGTTTTACAGAAACAAAAATCTATAACGAAGACGATACACGTAATGAAGTACCTTTTTTTGAAAAACTACAATTTGACCAAAGCCTGACAACATCAGGTATAGGTATAAATGCTAAAATAGGTGCTATTGTGCGTCCAACAAGAGCTATTCGCTTGGGTATTGCCGTTCATACACCCACACGGTATCAACTAAGCGATGCTTATAGTAATAAACTTTATTACGTTTATACTGACAGTGTACGTTATAGTGCCGAAGCTGCGTCACCCGATGGAGAGTTTAAATATAAATTGGCAACCCCATGGCGTTTTATTGGCAGTGCGGGGCTTATTATTGGCAAATCAGGTTTTTTAAGTGCTGATGTAGAATGGGCAGATTATGGAAAGTCGAATTTTATATTGGATAAAGAGTATGTGGTAAATCAAAATGATGTCAACAATCAAATCACAAGCCGTTATAAAAATGCTTTAAACATTCGTTTTGGCGGTGAATATGTCTATGATATTTTCCGTTTCCGTGCGGGTGCAGGGCTAAATGGGTCGCCTCGTCAAGACAAAGACTTTTGGAATACCACCTTAAATGCAGGCGTTGGACTTCGCGGTCGTCATTTTTTTATGGATTTTGCTTGGCAACAACGGACACAAAAGGAGAACTATACACCTTATAAAGTCCTCGTAACACAAGCTAATGTGGAACAAAATGTCACTAATGCCTATACTTACAACGATTATATATTAACATTTGGGATTAAATTTTAGCCCCTCAGTAAAAACATCATTTTTTTATTAAAAAAATATTAAGTTTGTCACCCTTTGTCTGATACGCAACGTAGAAGACAAAGGGTTTAATTTTTTATATAACAATTGTAAAATTAGAAGCTTATGGGAATTGAAGTACAAAACGGCACGCCCAATAAACGCCGTAAACAATGGACGAAAATGAAAGGCGAAAATGCTTGGACAATGTTTAAGGTGATGGCTGAATTTGTGGATGGTTTTGAAAAACTGAATACGATAGGACCTTGCATATCTATATTTGGTTCGGCACGTACAAAAGCAGACCATCCGCACTATAAAAAAGCGATTGATATCGCCCGTCGTTTCACCGAAGAAGGGTATGGAGTCATCACAGGAGGCGGTCCAGGCATTATGGAAGCAGGAAACAAAGGAGCTAAAATTTCAGGTGGCACTTCAGTAGGTCTGAATATCGAGCTGCCTTTTGAGCAACACCACAATCCTTATATTGACGTGGACAAAAGTGTAGACCATCGTTATTTTTTCGTTCGTAAAGTTATGTTTGTCAAATATGCACAAGCTTTTGTGGTCTTACCAGGCGGCTTTGGAACAATGGATGAATTGTTTGAGGTCTTAACATTGATTCAAACAGGAAAAATTACGCGTGTACCTATTGTTTTAGTGGGTACAGATTTTTGGAATGGACTCCGCAGTTGGATTAATACTATTATGCTGGAACAAGAGGCGAATATCAATCTTAAAGATTTAGACCTTTTTCTTATCACTGATGACATTGAAGAAACCGTTAAATATGTCAACGATTTTTATTCAGGCGACAGCACCAACAATAAATTGGCACCTAATTATGAATTGTAAATTGTTGTGTTGTTGTATTGTTAAATGGTTTTCAATTCTAATAACCATTTAACAATACAACAACACAACAACACAACAATATACAGCAATATAACAATTTAATTCACATCTTTCCCTTCTTGCAATTTCTTGATACAAGTTTCCACATTCACTTTATTACCTGAGTCGGGTGCTTGTGGCAGCGATTTTTGAGCAAATTCCAATGCCTTTTTGTAGTCTCCCACAGCAGAATACGCCCGCATCATACCCATATTGGTAGTAAAAGTATTCGGATTTTTCTCTGAATTTAATTTGAACATATCAAAGGCTTCTTTTGACTTTTTTTCACGTAATAAGGTTCGAGCATAATTATGGATTTCATTCATATTACCCAACGGCGCCGCTTCCTTCATCAGTGCATCCGCTTCTACCTTTCGTCCCAGTTTATTCAAAACACTGGCTTTGCAAGCCAATGTTTGAAAATTCTTTTGACCCACAAAAACGCCAGAGATGCCATAATCAGCCCATGATAAAGCCTCTTCTAAATTAGTATTGTTAGCCACACAAAAATTAGCGGCCTGCACCCACGACTGCCATTGGAAACCAACGTCATTGCGCAACTCCGAACGGAAGGAAGCCACTTGGGTTTTTACCAAATCTACTTCAATTTTGAAAGGGATTTTAAGTTTTTCCCAAGTCAAGGCGACCGTTGCGCCATTGTCCGTTTGATTCACAAATGAATAAGTCAGCCACTCAACTGATTCTGCGGTTTTTTCCGTTTTGACCGTCACACGCAAAGCATCTTCTTCGGGTTTATAGAAGAAACTGCCCCAACTCGTGGCGTTTTTTGAAAAAATAAGCGTTGCATCGCCCCCTTCAGTAAGTGCGATAAAAAAGGCATATTTACCTGCTGCAAGATCTTTTCCTTCAATTTTTACATCGGTCGAAAACTCAAAAGTTGTGTTTTCATTCGCACCCGCACGCCACGGGGCAGCTTTTGAGGTGCCAAAACCCAAGTCGTTGTAGCCATAAGGCACAAGACCGCCCCAAATTTTACCTTCACGCCCCTTTACGCCAGGGCGGTCGTAATGGATGGAGATTTTTGTGATGCCTATGATTTCACTAACAGATGCTTTCCGATTGCCCCCATCGGGAATAGTTGTCAATTTTTGAGCAGATAGACCGCCTGTAAGAGAAATCAAGATAAGGAGAAGTGTTGTTTGCAAAAATTTTTTCATGTACATTGATTTTAAAATTGTTAAATAATTGAATGAATTTTCATGACAAATGAAAAGAGTGCAACGAAATACTATCCGTTGCACCCCCTCAGTATAGCGCGCTAAATATCCTTTTTTTTTGTCAAAAAAGAATAAAATTCAACATATTTAAGCAAAAAAAAATCAAATAACCGACAATTCTACTTCTTACAAAATAGAAATATTAACCTTTCTGGGAACTTGATAGGCAACCTTTATTCCATACTATTTAGGAGTTGAGGTATCGTAAAATGAAAAGAAGTACCTCCGTTTTGATGATTGTGACGGTTTCTATGATACCAAATTTCTCCGCCGTGCAAACGCACAACTTTTCGACAGATAGCCAAACCCATACCCGAACCTGGGCGTTCTCGATTATTGATACGCTGGAAAGGTAAAAACGCTTTTTCATGATATTGCTCATCTAAGCCCACACCATTATCCTTAACAGAAATTTGCCAAAAGCCATCCTTTTCCCTTATATGGGCAGCAATCGTGATGTGTGGAATGTGTTCAGCCCGGAATTTAATCGCATTTTCAATCAAATTCTGAAACAACTGAACGATATTTGACCGATGAACCCACAGTGTGGGCAGTTCTCCACATTCAATTATGGCGTCGTTCTCGCCGATCATCTCGCGGAGGTTATGTCGTACCAATTCTATGAGCCGATTCAGATTGACTTTTACCAATTCTTTATCGCGATCAACACGGCTATAAACAAGCAAATCAGTGATGATGCTGTTCATCATCTGTGCATTGTGGACAATAAAATCAATAAATTCATCAGCATCAGCATCTAATTTGCCTTGATAGCGGCGTTTGAGCAGTTGTGCATAACTACCGATGTTGCGAAGCGGGCTTTTTAAATCATGTGAAGCCACATAGGCAAAAAGCTCAAGCTCGCTGTATGACATTTGCAAGGCGTGCAAATTTTTTGTTAATTTCTCAGACTGTTCTTCAAGCAATATTTTTTGTTGTAAAAGTTGATTATTTGCTTGAATTGTATAGTCGTTTTGTGTTTTTAGTTCCACTCTCATGTGAGTAAATTTTAGTCTTAAATTGAAAATTCGTTATCATTAAAACACAATAAAACCCATGAAATGCTAAATTTGTGTGTCAACTCTTAAATAATATGTGACTCAGAAAACGTATGAAATTTTGTATTATCTCTAATGTGTTTGGTTTAGAAAACAAGGTTTAATTTTATCTATATCAAATTATTTTTTTAGGGTGTAAAATGATTCTAACCATTTATCCTTTTTGTTAAACAATAATTCTTGTTAATTAACACGTTATTTTCACGATTTTTGCTTAAAATAGAATAATTTATGCCCATCAAAACGATTCAATCCTTTTTTATCCTCTGGCTATTTGGATACATAACTGTCTTTTCGCAGACCTCAAAATTTACGTTCCAACGACCTAAAATGGGGTCTCCTTTTGTGATTACCGTTTTTGCCCATGACTCACTTGCCCTCTCACCAATTATTGAAAAAGCCTATGCGCGTGTTGATACATTGAATCAGATTTTTAGCGATTACCTGGATAACAGTGAAATAAATACGGTTTGTCAAACGGCAAAAATTTGGCAAACCATTTCACCTGACCTGTATCATGTATTAAAAATTTCGGAAACAGCTCATCAAGTCAGTGACGGTGCTTTTGACGTGACGGTGGGGCAAATCATTAAAGTCTGGCGCAAAGCACGTAAAACAAAACAAATGCCCGATAAGGCAACTTTACAAGCGGCATTGGATAAAATAGGCTTTAAAAACATTCAAATTAATAAAAATATGCCTCAAATGAGGTTCAATACTGAGGGGGTACTTTTAGATTTTGGCGGCATTGTCAAAGGATTTGCGGCGCAAGAAGTAGTGGATATTTTGACAAAAAATGGCTTCCCTTACTGCCTCGTTGATGCAGGAGGCGACCTCGTTGCAGGTAAAAAACCGATGCTTCAACCGTCCACATCAAGCGGTTGGAAAATTGCTATCAGCCTACCGAATGCCAATGACGAGATGATGCCTCGCTTATTATCCCTTGAAAATCAAGCAGTTGCGACATCAGGCGATATGTATCAATTTTTTGAACATAAGGGCAAAAAGTATTCACATATCGTCAATCCCAAAACAGGTTTAGGGGTGACTCACCAACGCAATGTGACTGTTATTGCCCCCGACGGTGCAACGGCTGATTGGTTGGCAACAACTTGCAGTATTTTGCCGATTCGCCGAGCCAAACGGTTGATTAAAAAATTCCCTCATACAGCTTTATTAATTTTGGAGAATAAAAAAGGAAAGATAAAGTCTGTGCAAAGCAGCCAGTTTGCAAAATATTTTTCCATAAATTGAGACCTTTTGGAAATTATGAAATATGAAATATGAAATATGAAATATGAAATATGAATTTGTAAGTAATTGATTTTCAAAATTTTACAAATTCATCATTCATATTTTATCATTCATCATTTATAATTCATCATTTCCTTATTGAAAATACACCTCTCAGTATTGTATTAAAAAATCAAGAAAAAAACGTATTTTTTATGAAAAAACTCCTATTTATCGTCGTTTTTCCAACTTTTATCTTCGCTCAAACAGATACAAAGGCTTATGAACAAACAGTGGCAGGAACACCTATTGCCTTAAAAATGACACCTATTCCTGCAGGCAGTTTTTTAATGGGTAGCCCCGAAGCAGAGAAAGGACGTGAAGCCGATGAAAGTACACAGCGCAAAATCACTATCTCTGCTTTTTATATGTCTGTATATGAAATCACCTATGACCAATATGATTTTTTTAGGGATGAAGAAAAAGACAGCGACCCTAAGCCCGATGGCATCACACGCCCAAGCCCGCCTTACATTGACCTCACATTAGGCATGGGTAAACAAGGCGGCTTCCCTGCCAACAGCATGTCGCAATATGGTGCGCTTATGTTTTGCAAGTGGTTGTATCAAAAAACAGGCGTTTTCTACCGTTTACCTACAGAAGCCGAGTGGGAATACGCTTGCCGAGCCAATGCGACAACGACTTATCCGTATGGCAACGATGCCCGAAATTTGAAAGAATACGCTTGGTTTTCGCAAAATAGTAAAGATAAATACCACAAAGTAGGCGAATTAAAGCCCAACGCTTGGGGTTTATACGATATGCTGGGCAATGTGATGGAGTGGACTTTGGACGAATACCGCGCCGAATATGCGCAGATTACAGAGGATACTGACCCCTCAGTATCGCCTACAGACAGGCATCCAAGAACGCTCAAAGGCGGTTGTTTCAGAGACAATGCAGTAGAACTACGCCCTGCCAATCGCATAAAATCTAATCCTATTTGGAATCGCCGCGACCCTCAAATCCCTAAAAGTAAATGGTGGAATGCAGATGCGCCTTTCATCGGTTTTCGCATTGTGCGCCCTATGGCACAACCGACGAAGGAAGAAGTGGCAGCGTTTTTCAATAAACACCTTAACGAATGGTGAATAATTGAATGGTGAATGGTGAATGGTGAATATTCACCATTCATTACGATGTTTTTCCTAAAAAAATAATATTGGCTTCGACCTCAACAGATCGGGGAGTGATTTCTCGAAAAAAAAGTTTGATGCGAATATTAAATCGTTTACCCTCAATGATGAATTTTTGAATGTTATTGCCATCGGGAACAAGATCAAGACGGTCGCCTGTACTGAGGGGTACATCATAGCGATAAAAAATAGGAATTTCAGGTACACTGGGTCGGTCGGGGTCAAAAATGACGACTTCAACATGATCAACATTCGCAAAAGTGTTGCCGCCACCTTGAAAAATCGTTCTAAGATTCATCGAACGCGGAACAACGCCCGTGATTTGGCTGGCTGTAAGGTTATTGATTTGGAAAAAAACAGCGGTATCAGAAGGAATATTTAACAAAATAAAATTGTGCGAAGGCCCCGCAGCCAAGCCCACAGGAATCTCAAATTGTCGCCGATACGACATATCTATACCCGTTTCTGTCTTGCGACAAGCCGATAAAAAAGGCAGAAAAAGAAGAAAAGGAAGGAATCTTTTTATCATTTATATTTTATTTTTCCGACCATCTTTAAACACAAAAGGTATTTAATGTGTTGATTGATAATTATTTATGCGAATAATTCGATTGAGATTTTTCAAAAAAATACCTCATTTCAAGTTCTCTAAATAACTTGAAAAGAAAGAATCTTATTATGTTTTCATTTTAATTTTTTCAAAACACTCCCAAATATTATCATTAATTAAAGAAGAACAACACTTAAAAGGCAGTGGATAGATTGGTCAATTCTCCTGCTCACACTTTTAAACATCACGGCTTATGGTATGTGGAAAACGCACGGCATTTTTCAAAAGACCGTTTTTAGAACAACTTCACAGTCTTAGGAAGCCTCGAAGGCTTCCTAAGACTGTTGTCGAATATAAAAAATTTTGTAAATCTAAGTCATTGAAAATAAATGATTAAATACATTTATTGCTTCGTTACCTTATCCACAAAATACACCGTTTCTCCACGCCAATCAAATTGTTTGAGATACTGAGTATAGTGTAGCGTTACCCGTGTATTTGTCGCTTCAGCGTCTTGCAAATCTTTAACAACTTGGTCTTCTCCTCGTTTGACTGAAAAAAGCCAAATATTACCGCCCGTTACCATCTCTTGTCCATCGGCAGCCGACGTGATGCCTGGCATTTGCAACTCGCCTTCCCACGTTTTATATACAAATCCTTTGTTGCTCAACTTGCGGACATAACCTGTTCGTGTACCTTCGCTATAGGGATAATAAACATAAAATGCTACGAAAACGGCAACACAAAGCAAAGCAATACCTACAAACCACAGCAATTTGCGCTTTAAATGCCAAGAGGACACGCGATCTTTTACACCTGATTGATATTGTGGAATACTCATTTTTTCTAAATTCAATTTTTAGTGATGATAAAAAGTGATAAACCTTCTTGATTTTTCAACAAAGATAAGGGATTTTAAGCGTCTTGGATTTCAAAATTCAATATTTCAAGGCTAACAGACTCAAGAGCCATTTTTAAATCTTGAAATGATGAATAATGAAATCTATAATTTTCCTCCGTTAGTATATTATGATAACAATAGGAATTTGCCTAATTTTGCTTTATACTAAAATGGCAATCCAATGTATATGTCATCATTTATCATTCATATTTAAAAATTCTGCACTATGAAGCTTTATCCACAAATTACCCTCGTCGTTTTGCTTTTTGCCTTAAAAGCCACCCCCTCAGTATCACAGCTCCCTATAACGCATATTTATTGCTTTAATATGGAGCGGGATGGGGCAGGTATAAACGTCAAAAATGCCCGGTTTTTGACCATTTTTAATCCTTATGGCTACAACAATCAGCCACAATGGGTCAACAACAACGAACTGTATATCGCCGTACAGACCCCGTTTGATACCAGTCAAACGGACATTTTGTCGCTCTCCTTAATCAACAACACCGTTACGCGCGTCACTGCAACGGCTGAATCAGAGTATTCACCAATGGTTATGCCCGACCCCCGTACTTTTTCCTGCGTGCGTGCAGACCCAGCATCAAGGGGCGGGGCGCAACGGCTATGGTCTTACCCATATGACCGTTCCAATGGTGGGCGCGATTTGCTGTCCTTGCAACAAGGAGTCGGTTATCATTGTTGGTTGACAAATGAAAAAGTTGCTATGTTTATCGTCAATGGAAAAGAAAATTACCTCAAAATAGCCAGTATAAAAGACCAATCGTCTATTCAACTCACTGGGGGCATCGGTCGTTGCCTCACACGTATGAGCAATGGCAAATTGGCGTATGTTCAAAAAGCAACGGCCCAAACGTGGTATATCAAGTCGCTCGACCCTGTAACCTATAGCAGTAATATTTTGATTGAAACCCTGCCCGGTGCCGAGGATTTTGATATTATGCCCGATGGCACTTTTATCATGGGTTATGGGGCGAAACTATATGGCTACAACCCTTCTGATGTGGAAAAACGTTGGAAAGAACTCGTTGATTTATCAAAATACGGCTTAACAAACATCAAACGTATTGCTATTAGTCGTGAATTGGATAAAATTGCCATTGTTAATGATGTGACAAGACGATAATACTGAGGGGTCTTACATTCATTCTTTCACCAAATAACTATTGGTCAAATGACAGAAATCGAACTACGCTTATCGCCCACCGAGGCGCAAGACAATGATATTATTCGTCGCGCTGCCGCACAAAAATTAGGCATCAATCTATTGTCTATCAGTGATTTACAAATCATTCGGCGATCTATTGATGCACGTGGTCGGGATGCAGTTTTTCAACTACGCATAGCCGTTTATACTGAGGGGGCTGTTTTTTCTCCTGAGCCAGCCCTTTTGCAAAACTTTAAAAATGTAGACGCAGCACCACGTATCCTCATAGTTGGTGCAGGACCAGCAGGGTATTTTGCGGCTTTGGAATTGATTGAACTTGGTCTCAAACCCATCCTATTTGATAGAGGAAAAGACGTGCGCACTCGCCGCCGCGACCTACGTGATATTCAACAATTTGGCATTGTTAATCCACATTCCAACTACTGTTTTGGTGAAGGTGGAGCAGGAACGTATTCGGATGGCAAACTCTATACGAGAAGCCATAAACGCGGTTCGATTGAAAAATCATTGAAACTTTTTGTCGAACACGGCGCAACATCCGATATTTTGATTGATGCACATCCACATATCGGCTCCAACAAACTACCGCAAGTCGTTCAGAACATCCGTGAAACCATCGTTCATTTCGGCGGTGAAGTCCATTTCGACAGCTTTGTAACCGACTTTATACTGAGGGGGGGTAAAATTCATGGTATCATTACAAACGAAAAAGATGAACATTTTGGCGAAGCCGTCATATTAGCCACAGGGCACTCTGCTCGTGATGTTTACTACCTTTTGCAGCGCAATAACATCAAAATCGAAGCAAAACCCTTTGCACTCGGTGTCCGCATCGAACATTCACAAGCCTTTATTGACGAAGTACAATACAAAAAACGAGACCGTGGCGACCTTTTACCCGCCGCCAGTTATTCATTGGTATGTCAAGTCAATGGTCGGGGGGTGTTCAGTTTTTGTATGTGTCCAGGTGGTTTGGTTGTACCAGCGTCAACTGCTTCAGGTGAAATTGTGGTAAATGGCATGAGTATGAGCCGCCGCGATTCGCCGTTTGCCAATTCGGGAACAGTGGTAGCCATTGAGTTAGAGGATTTGATAGGTTTTGAAAAACACGGCGTTTTTGCAGGTCTTGAATTTCAAAAAAGCGTCGAACAACGCATGTTTGGCGCAGGAGATGGCAGCCAAAAAGCACCAGCCCAACGTTTGACAGACTTCGCAAACCGCACATTATCAAACAATTTACCGCCTACTTCCTACATTCCGGGGCTTTTGAGTGCGCCCGTACATGAACTTCTCCCACCCTCGGTATATTATCGCCTTCAAAGCGGTGTGACGCAATTTGGCAAAATGATGAAAGGTTATATGACTTCAGAAGCCAATGTCATTGGCACGGAAAGCCGTACAAGTGCGCCCGTGCGTATCCCGCGTAATGCTTTGACTTTGATGCACGACGATGTGGAAGGCTTGTTTCCTTCAGGAGAAGGGGCAGGATATGCAGGGGGCATTATTTCGGCGGCGATGGACGGACAGAATGTGGCAAAGGCAGTGGCTAAATGGACAAACCATTAAGTAATGGGTAATAGGTATGACAAAAGAAGAAATTAAACAAGCATTTATAGGTGTTCTCCTATTAGCGATTTTGGCAGAATCAATATGGCTTTACGAAATCGTCGTCAAAATTGGATGGAAAGGGTTGGGATGGTTGAAACAAGATTTATACGCTCCTTGGGGTGTGTGCACTTGTGCAGCAACTGCTTATGTATTGCCTTTTATTGTCAAACATCGGTTTATGGATGCCAAAGTGATACTCACATGGTTGTCATTTATCTGCTTGAATATAGCTGTCTATTACTTTGGTGAAACCGTTTTGAAAAAACTATTCTCACCCCTTATAGCCCTTTTATCTTTCGGAGAAAGCCTTAAAATAAGGCTATTTGGTTTGTTTGCCGTAGGCATTTTTGCTTTTGGCTATTATCACATTACCAATCAACTCATCTTAAAAGTCCGCAAACAGCACGTGGTTTTGTTCATACTTGCGGTCGTTTTGATGTTTATTTTGGGCAGCATAACCGGTTTTCTCATACGGGGTTTTGGACAAGGCAGCAGCCTCGTTGATGCCATCAAAATGGGTTATCCACAGTTTTGGATTTGTATATTGCTTGGGTTATCGGGTGTTTTGACGATCATGTATTTTTCAGAAGAAGAAGCGATTTAGATATACTAAATTTATGAAAATTTAGTATCTTTATTTAAAAATGGTTTGCCTAAAATAATACAATCAAATTATTCATAACCAACGTTTTATGTTTTTCATTTTTCGTTTTTCACTTTTCATTTAGTATAAATCTTTCCTCTTTATACTAAGGGGGTAAATCCGTTCCAATTTTCCGCTTATTTCTCGGATGAAACATGATAATTGTCTCCCGCAAATACTCTGTATC
Organism: Saprospiraceae bacterium; assembly: GCA_031411275.1. GTDB lineage: Bacteria > Bacteroidota > Bacteroidia > Chitinophagales > Saprospiraceae > JAAFJT01. Next base: position 105,087 of record JANOAU010000130.1, read on the forward strand.
GAGGTGGGTATAAACCTCTGTTGTCGTGATACTTTCATGTCCCATGAGGTCTTGAACTACTTTCAAATCTGCGCCACCTTCAATGAGATGTGTGGCAAATGTATGTCGAAATGTATGTGGACTGACGTTCTTCTCAATACCCGCCAATGTACATAAATCTTTGATAATCAAGAAAATCCAAATTCTACTGAGGGGTTTGCCCCGCATATTGATGAACACAAAATCATCGTTGCCGGGCAGTACTTTTTTCAATTGTTTACGTTCATGGTCGAGGTAAAATTGGACGTGCTTCATGGCATCTGACCCAATTGGCACCAACCGTTCTTTGTCGCCTTTTCCAATAACGGTGATATAACCTTCGTGAAAATACAGATTTGACCGCTTTAAATTGACCAATTCGGAAACCCGTAAACCACAAGCATACAGCACTTCAAAAATAGCGCGATTGCGTTGCCCATTGGGTTGCGACAAGTCTATGGCTTCAAAAATGCGGTCAATTTCTTCGATGGTCAACACGTCTGGGATACGCCGCGCTTGTTTGGGGGCTTCTATAAGGTCGGTTGGGGGTACATCAATCACATCTTCAAGCAACAGATATTTGTAAAAAGTCTTTATACCCGACAAGGCACGCGACTGCGAACTCGCTTCCAAACCCATATCCATCAAGTAAGTCATCAAGTCGCTGATAACTTTAGGCGGCACTTCGGTCGGTTGATAGTTTAGATTTTTTAAGGCTAAAAACTGTTGCAACTTCGCCACATCGCGCATATATGCGTCGAGCGAGTTAGGCGAGAGTGAGCGTTCCAACATCAAATAGGCGCGGAAGCCGTCGAGAGCTAATTTCCAGTTCATGGGGTAAAGTTACATTTTAAGATTTTAAGTATACTAAATGAAAAGTGAAAAATATAAAACATTGGTTATGAATAAATTAATTCTATTATTTTAGGCAAACCATTTTCAAATGAGTATACAAGGATAAAAGATTTTTCAGCAAAATTCCTTAATGGGTTTTAGCGCTATGGGTCATTTTGCAAATATGAATAAAATAAAAAGTATGCACCAATTCGAGGCGTTTATTTGAGCAGGAGAATTCAATGATGACAAATTCAGATGATTAATATTTAGGGTATTATAGCTTTTACAAGTATATTGTTATGAAACGTATGACATCTACTTCTTCAATGGGTGTATTGATTAGAAAAATTACCTCACTGATTGGAACAATTTGCCTTTTGATTAGAATGATTTTACGTTTACACAAAATATTTTAGACTCCTATAAAATACTGAAAAATCAATTTATTTGAAATAAAATTCAAAAAAATAACCTACTTATAAAAATGTCTTTCTACTTTTGTAAAAGACACAATTTAAAACAAGGGATAAACTCACCAAATACTTAACACACCGTACCTCCCATGAGGCTGCTATAAAATAGTATAGCATAATAAATAATGCGTATCGACGCTGAACACTTAACAAGTATAGAAAATTAAAGGACATAACAATAAAATGTAGCGCACGAGCGTCTATGACTCTTATTTGTGCGGTTTACACTCAAGAACAAGTAATTGAAAATTAAAGGACACAATTTTTTGCAAATGAAAAAAACAGTACTACTATTTTTGTCATTCTTTGCGGTTTTAAGTACACTTTCAGCTGATGAAATCGAAATAGAACCTCGATTGCGTAAGATGGAATGTATTGTACCGATTTCTACAGATGAATCTGTAACCAAAAGAATAAAATCTCTTCTCCGCGGACGAACGGGTACCGAAAAAATGATCGGACGTTCTGCCACTTATTTCCCGATTTTTGATAAATTCTTAAAAGATTACGGTCTTCCCAGCGATTTGAAATACATCACTTGTCTCGAAACCGAACTGAATAATAATGTCGTTAGCACTTCGGGAGCAAAAGGGATTTGGCAATTGATGAGTGATGTTCGTCAAGAATTTGGCTTGCGGATAGATGGTCAAGTAGATGAACGCTACGATATTAATCGCGCCAGTGAAGCCGCTTTGAAAGACCTTAAACGTATGTACCAAGCCTATAATGATTGGCAAATGACGTTGGCTGGTTACAATTGTGGTGTTGGGCGGCTCGGGCAAGCCATCAAAAGGGCAAAAAGTAATGATTTTGATAAGGTTAAAAAGTTCTTACCTGAGCAAACTCAAAACTATATTTCTAAATTTATCGCCTTTACTTACATTATGAAAAACTATAGGGAGCATGACTTGCACCCTCAATTACCCTCTTTGGACGTTCAATCTATCAACTCTCTAAAAGTCTATCACTATCTTTCGCTACAAACGGTAGCAAAAATCACAGGCGTAACTTACGAATTGATAAAAGAGCTTAATAAACAATATGGTGATGGTTTTATACCTGAAAATACTGCGGGGTACAATGTGTTTATTCCAAGACGCGTTATAGGTGCTTTACAAGACTATGTTGCCAATCCCGATATTCAGCGTGAGTCTAACTTAAATTTTCAATCTATAACGGTGGATGAAAGTTTGCCACGACTCGACAACGATCCAGATTATTATAAAACGTCTTATTTCATAGGTGATGGCGAAACACTTGATGCGGCAGCTGAATTATTCAATGTTGACACCTATAATATCATGATGTGGAATGCCTTATCATCTCCTAAAGTTTCTAAAGGTGTAGAATTGACTCTTTATTTACCCCGTGTTGTACCTAAAAAAGTATAATCTGAACTTTAGTTATTCATTGAAGTAGGGTTATTAAAAACTAACGACAACCAACATCGCCAAAGCAGAATAGCAAACCAGCAAAAGGCGCGACCCATTTATCGGTGTCGCGCCTTTCTTTTTACACTCATTTTATCATCTTCATAAACGTCCCTACAAACCAATTTGAATCCGCTTTCACAAGCATATCGAGTGTAGCATCTGCTTTCGAGGAAAATAATTTGATATCATTGACAGCTTTTGCCAGAGCTTCGGCTTCTTCGTTTACAGTGCCATCAATGCCACTGATTTCGTCTAAAACTTTAAGAATAGGCTCCAATTCTTTCTTTTTGCGGTTGACAATGATTTGACGCACCACTTTCCACATATCTTTTTCAGCGACAAAATACTCGCGACGGTCACCCGCCCTGAGTTCCTTATAGACCAGACCCCAATCCATCAAAGCGCGGATATTCATATTGACGTTGCCGCGAGAAATTTGTAGTTCTTCCATCACTTCGTCTGCGCTCAAAGCATGGGGTGAAATCATCATTAAAGCATGAATTTGTGCCATTGTGCGGTTGATACCCCATGACGTACCCAGAGTACCCCATGCCTGTAAAAACTTTTCTTTCCCTTCTTGCCATTCCATAAGTTGTAATTCTGTTGCTATTTTCTATTTCAAAAATTTCTGAAACCTTTATACTGAAATTCAAAATTAGCTTTTTTGTTGCGAAAAACAGCTACTATTATAAAAAAACAATATCATGTGCCTTTTCTAATTACCCCTTAATCCATTGTTTATCAGAGAATTGACCCCCTCAGTATTTTGTTCATTCATACATCTAAAATGACCTTTGGGACATCTATCAAACCCAATTTTTGAGCAAGGACGACATTTTAGAGGGGTCACCTCAAAAATCTTAGAGTTATCTGTAGGTAAATAAGGTGTCATACCAAATTCAGGAATCGTATTGCCCCAAACCGATATAATGTCTTTCCGAAAAGCGGCTGCGATGTGCATCAAACCCGTATCATGTGTAATAACCGTTTTAGCTTGACGAACCACGGAGGCAGATTGATTCAAATTCAATTGACCGCATAAATTAATAACCTTTCCAAGGGTTTGAGTTTCAATGAATTGACCATTCTTTACATCCTCATTTCCACCTAACAGTAAGACAGGCAAATGGATACCCTTACACATTTCTACTATTTTTTGTGGGGGCAAACGTTTCGTCGCATGGGCTGCACCAATAACGAAGGCGATATACTGAGGGGGTAGCTTAAAAATAGAAATATCCACCTCATCTTTAGCTGGAATAAAATAATCCAAGCCCAAACCATCATTTTTAACACCTAACTTTTCAACCGTTTTCATACAACGGTCAACGATATGCACGTGCGGTAAGCGGTTGATTTTAAAGTTTACCATTAGCCACTTTTCCACATTTAACTTGTGGAAAACAAAGGTTGATGTGGATAAGATCCGTTTTACTTTTAAACTTCTTAGATTTTTGTGTAAATCTATGACATAGTCAAAGTTTTCTGACTTCAAATCTGTTGAAATCTCTGAAACATCCTTCTCAATTGTCCACACCCGTTTGATGTAGGGATTGTTTTCCACAATCCCTTTAAATTTTTTTTTCGTCAAATAATGCACTTCCGCGCCCAACTGTTTGTGGACACAACGAACAAGGGGAGTCGTCAAGACAATATCCCCAATAGAGGAAAAACGAATGATAAGAATTTTCACAACAGATAATTTGAAGTATTTGCTCAAAAATGAAGCGCAAAATTCGTGAAAGTTTTTTTACATTTTTTTTATAATTTTTAGATTAGTCTAAAAATATTTTTACTTTTGTGGAAACAATTTTTCATTATCCATTTTAATCCAAAACGATGATTTCGCAAACAGAAGAAAATTATCTAAAAGCCATTTATAAAATCAATGAACGAGAAGGTAAATCGGTCAACACCAATGCCATTTCTGCAGCTATGAATACAACCGCTGCTTCGGTAACAGACATGATTAAACGATTGGCAGACAAGGATTTTATAAATTATGAAAAATACAGAGGTGTTACGCTCACTACTGAGGGGGAGCGGGTCGCAACCGCTTTGGTTCGCAAACATCGGATGTGGGAGGTTTTTCTATGCGACAAACTCGGCTACTCTTGGGACGAATGTCATGACCTCGCCGAGCAACTTGAACACATCCAAAGTGCCGATTTGGTTGACCGTTTAGACAGTTTTTTAGGCAAGCCTAAATTTGACCCCCATGGCGACCCTATTCCTGACCGTGAGGGTAATTATGCCAAAAGACAACAAATGCTTTTAGGCGAAATGGCCCTTGGCGACAAAGGTGTTATGGTGGGCGTGCAAGAACATTCAACCGCTTTTTTACAGCATCTTGATCGCATCGGTTTGGTTTTAGCGGCAAAGGTGGTTGTTTTAGAGATTTTTGAATTTGATAAATCGGTCAAAATAAAACTTAACGATACCATGGAGTTACTTGTCAGTAGCAAAGTCAGTGAAAATGTTTTTATAAAAATAGGGTAATAGAATTATGAATTATGAATTATGAATTATGAATTATGAATTATGAATTATATGAACTTATAAATTTATTATAATCAATTGATAAGTATAAATCTGTGAATGAATGAATACGAAAAAAGACATTACTAAAATACCGAAAGGTTGGTTACATGATAATAAAACGCCTTCACTACCAGAGGTGTATGGCTCTATCAAAGTGCCTGTAACGGGCAGTTTTTGGAAAAAAATGTTCGCCTTTATGGGTCCAGGTATGATGGTCGCTGTGGGCTACATGGATCCTGGCAATTGGGCTACGGATATTGCAGGCGGTGCAAAATTTGGTTATACCTTACTGTCTGTCATCTTGATTTCTAATTTTTTTGCGATTCTTTTACAACACCTTGCGCTTAAATTGGGCATTGTTACAGGGCGTGATTTGGCGCAAGCCTGTCGGGATGCGTATCCCCGTCCCATTGCTTTGGCGTTGTGGGTTTTGGCAGAAGTAGCGATTGCGGCGTGTGATTTGGCAGAAGTTTTAGGGTCAGCGATTGCTTTAAATTTGCTTTTTGGTATGCCTTTATGGTTAGGCGTTTTGTTGACCGTTTTAGATGTTTTGGTGATTCTTTATTTCCAAAATCGAGGTTTTAGGGTCTTAGAGTCCATCATTATTGGCTTGATTTTCATCATTTTTATTTGTTTTGGCTACGAAATCCTTGTATCACAACCCAATTTTAAAGACATTGCATCTGGGCTAATGCCTCGTAAAGAAATCCTTCTGAACCCTGAAATGCTCTATATTTCCATCGGTATTTTGGGTGCAACGGTGATGCCACACAACCTGTATCTACACTCCAGCATCGTCCAAACACGGAATTATGCTAAAGATACTGAGGGGGTTAAATCGGCTGTGAAATTTGCGACGATTGACTCGTCGGTTTCTTTACTATTGGCTTTTTTTGTCAATGCTTTTATTCTCATTTTGGCGGCCGCTACGTTCCATAAAAATGGTCTTTACGAAGTAGCGGATATTACAGATGCCTATCATTTGCTCGACCCTTTGATGGGAACAGCTTTTGCCAGCACTTTATTTGCCGTAGCTCTGTTGGCTTCGGGTCAGAACTCTACTTTGACAGGCACATTGGCAGGGCAAATCATCATGGAAGGTTTTTTGAACATCAGACTTAAACCGTGGATTAGGCGACTTATCACACGAGTCATTGCCATTATTCCAGCATTTTTTGTCACCTTATATTATGGTGAAAAAGGTACGGCTGATTTACTTGTATTGAGTCAAGTCATTTTGTCCTTGCAGTTGAGTTTTGCGGTCATTCCTTTGGTCGTTTTTACAAGCAGCACAGCGAAAATGGGTCAATTTGCCAATAAAACGGTTCTAAAAGTAGGGGCGTGGGTTATTTCTGCAATCATACTCACCTTAAATGCGTATATGCTTTTTGGCATGATTTGAACGATACCCCTCAGTAATTTAACTCATAGTGAGGTAAAACATCACGATACACGACAATATGGGCATTGTTTTCCCCAATTTCTATCTTCAATCGCCTTTTAAGCCTATAGAAAGAGGTGGTATCATTTTTTTAGTTTTAGTTGTTAGTATTGTTTGAATACAATATAAACTTTCAAGCTAAAACGCTACACGCTCTACCATTTTGATTTTTGATAGGGCGTGATAGCATTTCATAATTAAAAAAATGTCCTATGAAAAATGTAATTTTTTTGCTGAGTATAATATCCACCCTATTTGCGTGTCAACCCAATGCGAATGATGAAGCCGCAAGATTGGCAGCTGCCAAACAAATCGTGTTGGATTCAATTAATCAAGCTCAAATAATTGCTCAAAAACAGAAAACGATTGATTCTTTGAAAATGGTTTCTGTTAAAACAGCGTTAGCAAAGAAGCGTTCCGTAGAAAAAGTGGAAAAAGACAATCCTGAACCCATGGTCGGCAGCGTTTCAAAATCTAAAAAAGGCATGAATAATACGACCAAAGGTGCGCTAATTGGGGTAGGTGTTGGAGCTGTCACAGGTGCTGCCGTATCGAAAGATAAAGTCCAAGGGGCTTTTATAGGTGGCATTTTAGGCGGTGGAGCTGGTGCTGGGGTCGGTGCAGCTGTTGATAAAAAGAAAAAGAACACTAATAAAAACAATTAAAGAACAATTAAAGTTAGAATTGCCTTAACATAATCAATTGTGTTAAACAATTTAACTTTATAAGTGGAATCCCCCTCATTACCTACGTAATGAAGGGGGATTTCCTCTTTTTACTTCATTTTTTTGGTTCTATTTCATCTTGTGATTGAGGAGAACGATAGAGTGGTTCGTTGTCTTTTAAACTCATATCAAAGTCGTTATCGCTCAGTTGCGTTGTTGTAACAACATCTCCTTTTTTATTTGATGTAAGCAATTGAAAAATACCATAAAACACGATGGCACTTAAAACGGCGGATAGGAAGCCTACGACTGGTACCATGATGGCTGTATAAACCATTAAAATTAAGTGAAAAGTGCTTTTCATAGCCCGTACTTCCTTGATTTCTTTTACTTTCACCATGCCCGTTGCTATATAGAGTAATATGCCGCCAATACACGCCATGGGTACTTGCTCTAAGTAAGTCGCTAAGAAAGCTGCCAGTAATAGCTTGAACGTAAATTTAGCGATGCCCGCCAAAGGCGATACAGCTCCTAAACGGATATTAACAGCCGTCCGCGCCAAAGCCCCTGTGTGTGGAAAACCATTGAACAAAGGCGTGACAATATTCACAATGCCTTGTCCCCACAACTCTTTATTGGGGTCAAAAGGTTGTCCTTTATTGTTCGCCATACGGTCAGCCATACGCGAACATAAAAGGCTCTCAACAGCTGCCACAAAATAGATAGCAATGACATAGTATATGAGGTCATAAACAACTGTTGTTGTCCATGCCTCAGGTAAAACAGGTGTTGTAATGACCCAAAAATCCGTTGGAATAGCTCCAAATTTATCTTTAATGAGAATCAAACCTTTGTCGCTCCAAAAAGTAGCAGCTGCCAGATAACCAAAAGCTAAGGCAACTAAAGGTGCAGGTATATAAGTTGACACTTTAATAAGTGTTTTACAAATCGCAAAAGTTATAAGCGCTAAAATAACAGCAAAAATATTAACGGTATCAAAATACTTTATTGTATTGCTGATTTGTTCAGCTAAACCATAGCCCACTTTTTCTTTAAATCCCAATATTTCACCTGCTTGTGAAAAGGCAATGACGACTGCAATACCAATTGTGAAACCAACAATGATGGAATGTGGCACTTTGGAAACAATACGACCTAATTTTGTAATCCCAGAGGTCATCAACAAAAGACCCGCAAACAAGGAAGCCAACACTAAAAATCCATGACTATAGGTTGCCATTAGCCCCCCAATAACAGGAATATAAGCGGCTGTTGGCCCATAAACTTGATATTTTGAACCACCAAAAAGCGCACCCAACAGCCCTGCAACGGCACCCCCCACAATGCCTTGCTCTGGTCGCAAACCAGAAGCCATAGCAAAGCCCATAGCTAAAGGAATGGCAATCATGGCAACAATAAGTCCGGCTGTTAGGTCTTTAAAAACATTTAACTTAACATTCCCCTTCACCAAGTCTTCATAGCGACCATCCAAAGGGTTTAAGAAAAAACGTAGCGTCTCCCGAGGAGACATGTTTTCTGAATTTATATTTATATTTTTCATGATTGATTTTCTATTATGTGAGGAATGTCAGAACAAAAGTCGTGGATTGCCTTCTTTAAGAAATTGCAATACCATTTGATACGTCAGCATCGGACGCACTTCTGCAGCATGTTCTTTCATTCTTTATAAATGTATTAAGTTTATTAGGTAAAACAATGGGGTATAGACTACCTGAAAAGCGTCTAATACCCATACGACCCCCTTGTATTCTTATGATTGGTAAGAATAGTATTAGAAAATATTTAGAGAAATGAATTTAGAGATTAAATTCTGGTGGCGGGCTGTCTAATTCAATAGAATAGGTGCAAATATACTGTTCAGTTGATATGAGGATAGCATCCTTACGCTGTGAGGAATATAAATAGCCTAATAATTGAGTGTAATATTGAAGTTCAAAGAATTTATCCTTTGTCTCTTTTTCCGATTTTTTTTCAGATTTATCTTCCGACTCTTTTTCATTTTCACCATCTTTTTCATCGCAGGGCTTTTCTTTTGAGGCTTTTTCAGTCAATTCTAATGAGCTATTATCAGATAATGAGATGCCTATCTTAAGCAAATGGCTTAAAACGGCTGTAAATAACCACAGTAAAAACAATATGTAAGCTGTTAATCTCATTTTCATTGGTAAATATATAGACTTTCATTGGTTTTAAGTGTTTGAAATTTAATTTTAAATACAATTATATAAATAATAGATTTTTTTTCATTTATAACGAAATATGAAACTAAATTCTGTATGATTATCAATTTTCAAAATGTAATACATGCTGTTTATTTTAAATAAACACTCTTTTCAGTATTGGTTTCTATCAAAACGCATGTTTTTTTTAGATTAACAGCCTCTCTTAACCTATCCTACATCTTGGTTTCCGTTTTTGCCCCACAAACCGAATCAAGCACCGTCGTAGGTTGAAGACGTGCCTCATAAATAGGTGTCGGCTTGTCCAAAGCACTCCTTCGGAGGAAGCCGACACCCGCACGTCCGTTTTTTATTAAACGGTAGAAGTTAAATGAACGAAAACCCCTGATGAGCGGGGTCGTTTAATGAACACCCCTGCCGAATGGTACAATTAAATATTCCTCTTTTGTATCTTTCATAAAAAATTAATAAAAATGAGTTAAACTGCCTATTTTGTAAAAACCAATCTTATTTTGTAACTTTATCTTTTATTTTAAAATTCATTATCATGCTCAAAGATTTATTAGTAAATCAAATCAATACCCTATCAGTAGAGGAACTAATGCTTATGTATGGGTATGTTGAACTGTTAAAAGCACGTTCAGCAAAACCTCTTTTGCAACCCAATATGGCTCATTTGCAAGTTCGGGAAGCTTTAAAAGGCTTAAAAACGAGTCTTTCCAGTGACATTTTAAACGCACGAGACGAAAGAATATGAACTTATTTTTTGACACATCTGCGTTGGTTAAATATTACCTTCCCGAAATCGGTTCAGATAAAGTAGAACAACTTATTTCTGATTTATCTAATACTGTTTGGCTTTCAGAACTCCTGAAAACCGAGTTTTATAGTGCCTTATTTCGTCGTTTACGAAACAGAGAGCTCAGTATTTCTCAGGTTCAAACAGCTATTTCTGGGTTTGAGGTTTCTATTCAACAGTTTCATATTCAGCCACTTAACTCCTTAGTTTTACGAGAAACAGAGCAATTTCTAAAAACCGAAGGCATGAATTTTCCTATTCGCACCTTAGATGCTCTTCATTTTTGCTCTTTTAAATTACTCGCTGAGTCGGATTGGGCTTTCGTAACCGCTGATACGCCTTTTGCCAATTTTGTTTCTGAATTGGGATACCCAGTAATCAATCCAATGACAGCCGTGTAAAAAAATAACCGCTGGCACACGGTTCTTAAGTCATTTAACTTTTTTTAACAACGACCCCCTCAGTACAAAATACTATTTCGGTTGTCAAAGCACCCTTAAATTGAGGGTATTGTACAAAAGACCTGCACCAATACCATCCGTTTTTCATCTAACAATTGATGGTAATTGAATAAACAACCCATTTAATCGGGTATTATCAATGTTTTATGCCTTTTGCTTCAAGACCCAATATGCTTACTTTAAAACGGGATAGGTAATTTTGGTCAGTGTATATGTCTGCTTTCTTTAAGGCTATGTCTGCTTTCTTAGAGGCTATGTCAACTTGTTTTAACGCTATATCTGATTGCTTTAAGACTATGTCTGCTTGATTTGAGGCTATGTCTGATTGTTTTAAGGCTATGTCTGATTGTTTTAAAGCTATGTCTGATTGTTTTAAGACTATGTCTGATTGTTTTAAGGCTATGTCTGATTGTTTTAAGGCTATGTCTGATTGTTTTAAGGCTATGTCTGATTGTTTTAAGACTATGTCTGCTTACTTTAAGGTTAAGTCTACTTGTTTTAAGGCTATATCTGATTGCCTCACTGACGAATTGTATTCATCAAACACTCACCCACACAACAACCAAAGAAAGCCGACACCCGCAAGTACATTTTTTGTTTAACAATACAAGTTAAATGAATGAAAACCCCAGACGAGCGATACTGGTCTCCCTTAAATATATAGTGCATTTATTAGTAATTGAGGGGTGGCCATAACCTAAATTGTTAAATATGGCTCATTTGGCTTCTGGTTGAACTATTAGGTGTGTCGAACTCCTTAAAGCAACCTATGGCTTACAGAGTATATTGTTATAAAAATTTAGGCATTTTTCGTAAAAACATAAATTATTGATTGAGGGGTGGGCATTACCTAAAAACGGTCAAAACCGTTTGAGTAGAAGCCAAGTCCCTTTTGTTTAGAAAATTATCAATCATTAGAAGTTGAACCATAATGACAGTAATGAGTAAAAATGGTTGAACATATTTTAAAGA
>JANOAU010000131.1:0-59310 GCA_031411275.1 Saprospiraceae bacterium
CGCTTTTTTAAAGCAAAAAGTTTCCTACTGAATGACAAAAGCGAATTGCCCCCCTCAGTATTTTATTCAAAATTTAGGCTTTCATGGCTGCAATACCTGGCAGTTCTTTGCCTTCCAAAAACTCCAACATCGCTCCGCCACCCGTCGAGACAAAACTAACTGCTTTCTCTAAACCCATTTGCGTCACAGCCGCCACAGAGTCGCCGCCACCGACGAGCGAAAATGCCCCGTCAGTAGTGGCAGCCGCTACAGCCAAAGCAATTTCTTTTGTGCCAACAGCAAATTTAGGTATTTCAAAAACACCCATTGGACCATTCCAAAGTATTGTCTTTGAAGCCTTTATGGTTTCACTAAACGTATTAATTGCTTCTGAACCGATGTCTAAACCCATCCAACCGTCTGGAATCGCATCGCTCGGTGTTACTTGTGTATTAGCTGCTGCATCAAATTTATCAGCTATCAATGAATCAGATGGCAACAAAATTTGAACACCTTTATCCTTTGCTTTTTCAATTAAAGCCAACGCATGGTCAAGACGGTCATTTTCGCAAAGCGAATTGCCAATTTGTCCGCCCATCGCCTTAAAAAACGTATAAGCCATGCCGCCGCCGATGATGAGGTTATCAACGGAGTCAATCAAACGCTCCAAAATCAAAATTTTATCACTCACTTTGGCCCCTCCAACGATGGCTGTAAATGGCTTTTTAGGGTTGTTCAAAACTCGCTCAGCACTTGTCACTTCGGCATCCATCAAAAAGCCAAAAGACTTATGGTCTTTGTCAAAAAATTGCGCTACCGTCGTTGTTGAAGCGTGAGCGCGATGCGCTGTTCCAAAGGCATCGTTGATATAAATATCGCCCAAAGAAGCCAATTTCTTAGCCATTTCGACATCGCCTTTTTCTTCTCCTTTATAAAAACGAGTGTTTTCAAGCAATAAAACTTCTCCCGCCTTTAAATTCTTAGATTTTTCAACTGCTTCTTCCCCCAAACAGTCATTCGCAAATTGAACAGGCTTGCCCAATAATGCGCTTAAATGAGACACCAAATGCCGCAACGTAAAACGCTCAACGTCAATAGTACCGTCTTCTTTTAATTTTTTCAAAGGGCGATCAAAATGGCTCATCAAAATGACCGAGCCACCCTTTTCAAGTACCGCATTGATGGTGGGGACAGCCGCACGCATACGCGTATCGTCTGTAATTTCCAAGGTTTTTTTGTCAAGTGGCACGTTAAAGTCCACACGCACAAGGGCTTTTTTAGCCTTAAAATCAAGATTCATGCTCGTCCAGTTTAAAGTTTGATAATTGAAATTGAGCGCAAAAATAGAATTTTATCATGGAATAAGTGGTTATGATTTCAAAATTCTAAAATCGCAATGTTTAATAAAAAATTTTAACGTTTTGCAAACAAAACATTTAAAAACCTTTATCAGCGTTAATATGTTAATGTCAAAAAAATATTTTATTAATATATGAATATTCTAACAAAAACCTTAACTTGCAGCATCATTTGAAATTTGACCATAAAATATAATGACGAAGTTTTGTAATTTCGTCGTCTTTCTCCCAGAACTGAACACATCTTTTAAGATTCTCAAAAACCGAGACGTTATCAATCGAAAAAATAAACACTTTTCATTTTGTATTGCTTAAATCAATACAAAATGAAAACGTAACAATTGTATTTTTACATTTGGTTACATTATCATTTTTAAGGGTTGAAACACTTTATATTGCTGAGGGGTGTCGTCTATTTACCTAGATTATACCCCTCAGTATTTTTATGAGTTACTCGTTGCTGGTTACTCATTTTTAATGGTTTGGTTATTGCTTATAAATAACTCGTATTTTCTTATCTGTAGCAAGTAACCACAAACGAATCACCCATAACAAATCAACAATGCAACCATTGAAGTTTCTCCAACGTGTAGGTGTTAGCACATGCGCATTCAAACAACTTTTTTTTATTCAATTTTATTCAAATCGTTGAAATCCAATATCTTTTGATAATACAAAAACTCATTTATAACTAAATATCGTCAACTAATGAACCGATTTCTTTGCACGTCCGCCTTTTTATACTGGTCTTTTTCAACTTTTTGTCAAACGAATGCCCCCTCAGTACAACCAATGGGTGGCGGAGCATTTCAAACAGAAAAAACCGAATGTCTCTCTCCTGCTGCCCGTTCAACCATTGAAAAACAGAACAGTGAGCAAATAAATCGGCTTGAACAAGCGGGGGCTTTTACCCAATTGCGCCTATCGCCAGAAATTGTGGCTTTCGACTGGCCTCTGCGTCAAGCGGCTGGCTTCAATACTGACCCCAGCTATTACGGCATCAGCAATTTTGTTGACCAAAATACGGCTGTTGGCAATTTTGAAGATTATAATTGCAACTCCAGAACATATGACGGGCATAAAGGTACAGACCTTTTTACATGGCCTTTTCCTTGGAAACGCATGGATGACAACTCGCTTGAAATTATCGCTGCTGAAGCTGGTGTTATTGTCAATAAAATTGACGGGTTTGAAGACCGCCATTGTGCCTGTGTCAATTATGATTGGAATGCCGTTTATATTCGCCATGCCGACAACTCGATTTCGTGGTATGGTCACATGAAAAAGAACTCACAAACGACAAAAGCCATTGGTCAATCAGTTGCTAAAGGTGAATATTTAGGCGTTGTGGGTAGTTCAGGCTGTTCGACAGCACCACATTTGCATTTTGAGGTCTATAATAGTGCGGGCAAATTGATTGACCCCTTTACAGGTGCTTGCAATATTCTCACCACCACCACATGGTGGGCGAACCAAAAGCCATGGCGCGACCCAACCCTCAATCGCTTACAATTAGGCACTACACCAGCCGTTTATGGTGATTGCACGACTTATAAAGACATACCAAACGACACCTATCAGTTCGCTTATGGCAACAAAATGTATGTGACGGGTTTTTTTCACGACCAAACAGCAGGTGATGTGGCGACTTATACCGTTTACAAACCCGACAATACTGTTTTTACAACATGGTCACATACTTCTCCTGACACATACAATGCCTCTTGGTGGTATTGGTCATTCAATTTACCGAGCAATTCATCGGGAATTTGGCGTGTTGTTACGACTTTTAAAACACAGACCGTTCAAAAGAACTTTACTTTGAGTCCGACAGTAGCCGTGTCGCAAACAGCCGATGTTGAACCCATTTTTTATCCCATTCCTTTTTCAGACAATTTGAATTTGAATTACCTTTCTGATGAAAAAGCAACACTTGACATCATAGATATGCAAGGTAAAGTCTTGAAAAACATTGTTTTAGATGCCAATCAAACAACGCATATCTTATCAATTGCTGATTTACCAAAAGGTGTTTATATTGTTAAAATCAAGTCGAATCACGATACCATTCTTAGAAAAATTATTAAGTCATAGCTGAATTTTTATAGCCACAATTTAAAAATCTAACATCAATCATCCCGAATTTTGCAACAGTGAAATTCGGGATTTATTTTTATCGAAAATTCTCATAAATCCGTTTGTCATTCCGTAGGAATCAAACGTTTGTAGAAAATAATAATGAATAATTTCTACGAATCCGTTAGGATTCCCACGTTTTAAGCCTTACAATTGTTTGAAAATTAGGGATGTCTCATGTTTTCTATACCTTTGACAATTATTTTTTTTGAATAAAACCAGCCAAATATGTCTAACCAAATTACATCATTTCAACGCCTCATCAAGCAGGGTATTCCACTTACATTGCCAAAGGCAAAAAAAATAGACCCCTCAGTATCTCACGCCCCACAGCGTGTTATTGAAGATGTTTTGACAGAAAAAGAGAAAAAATTGGCTGTCCAAAACGCTTTACGCTATTTCCTACCCACCCATCATGCGGTTTTAGCAAAGGAATTTGCCGAAGAATTACGGAATTACGGTCGTATATACATGTACCGTTTTCGTCCAACCTATGACATGTACGCCCGTCCAATCAACGAATATCCTGTAAAATCCAAGCAAGCGGCAGCGATTATGCTGATGATTCAGAACAATTTAGACCCCTCAATAGCGAAGCATCCGCATGAGTTAATTACCTATGGCGGCAATGGGGCGGTTTTTCAAAATTGGGCGCAATACCTTTTAGTAATGCAATATCTGTCAGAAATGTCTGACAATCAAACACTTGTGCTGTATTCAGGGCATCCGCTTGGTTTGTTTCCAAGTCATAAAGATGCGCCGCGCGTCGTCGTCACAAATGGGATGATGATTCCTAATTATTCAAAAAAAGAAGATTGGAATCGCTACAATGCGCTTGGTGTCACACAATATGGACAAATGACGGCAGGTTCGTTTATGTACATCGGCCCACAAGGCATTGTGCATGGCACTACTTTAACCTTACTCAATGCAGGACGATTGCAAGGCTATGATGATTTAAGAGGTAAACTGTTTGTCACCTCAGGCTTGGGTGGTATGTCGGGCGCACAAGCTTTGGCGGCAGTGATTGTGGGTTGCGTCGGTGTTTTGGCAGAAGTAGATTATGATGCCATTCAACAACGTATCAATGATGGTTATATCCAAAAAGAATTGGTTTTCAATGATTTAGATAATTTAATTAAACAAATTGTTTTTTATAAAAAAGAAAAAATAGGCGTGGCATTGGTCTATCATGGCAACATCGTTGACTTATGGGAACGCCTCGCAGCCTCCCCCCCGACCCCAAAGGGTAGTCAGATTAGTGCGGACTCCCCTCTGGGCCTGGGGGTAGAATTAGGCAGCGACCAAACCTCATTGCACAATATTGATGACTGCGGATACACACCTGTCGGCTATACTTTTGAAGAAGCCAAACAGCTTTTGGTCAATGACAAACCCAAATTTATGGACGAAGTCCGCAAAACATTATGTCGTCATGTAGCGGCTATTAATATTTTGTCGGCGCGGGGCATGTACTTTTTTGATTATGGCAATGCCTTTTTGAAAGAAGCAGGAGAAGCCAATGCCGATGTTTTCAAAAACAAAGAAGAGGGCATTTTCAAATATCCGAGTTATGTGCAGGACATCATGGGACCAATGTGTTTTGACTATGGCTTCGGCCCGTTCCGTTGGGTTTGCACCTCTGGCGACAAAGCAGATTTGGACAAAACAGACAAAATTGCTGCCGATATACTGAGGGGTCTCCTTGAAGATGCAACCGACGACATTCGCAATCAATTGGCAGACAATCTTTTATGGATTGAAACAGCTGATAAAAATATTCCTATTGTCGGTTCGAAATCCCGCATTTTGTATGCCGATGCCGCAGGGCGTATTTGCATCGCACAAGCCTTCAACGATGCAGTTGCCCATGGCGACATCAGCGCACCGATTGTTTTGGGGCGCGACCACCACGATGTGTCAGGCACCGATTCGCCCTATCGGGAAACATCGAATATATATGACGGTTCTCGTTTTACGGCAGATATGGCGGTGCATAATTTCGTCGGCGATGCGTTTCGTGGGGCGACTTGGGTATCGCTGCACAACGGCGGCGGCGTTGGTTGGGGTGAAGTCATCAATGGCGGTTTCGGCTTGCTCCTTGATGGTTCGGCAGATGCTGAACGCCGTTTGCGTCAAATGCTGTTTTGGGATGTCAACAATGGCATTGCAAGGCGTTCATGGGCGCGCAACACGGGCTCCATAGCTGCGATAGAACGGGCGATGGCTGAAAATTCAGATTTGAAAGTGACTTTGCCGAATTTAGTAGATGAGGGGATTTTGGCAGGGTTGAAGTTTTAGAAAACCTACATAAGGGTTGATTGCAACCTCTGCACCACCAAATCAGTCATTCGCCTTGTCAATTCCGCTTCATGGTCAGCAAAAAAAGTGAACTCATCAGCCGTAAAATGACCGATGAGAGTGCCGATGAGCCGATTTTTTAGTTTTATATCAGACTTTATATTATGTGCGATAAATTCAACTTAAAGGGGGTGGTTGGAGATCGGAAATACGTTTTTCTTCTGTTTTTCCAAGTAATTTTTCCAAATGAGTTGTATTAAGAGATGCTGCATTTTCAGAATAGGGCGCAGCGTGGCGTTCTGGAACAACTCCAAAGAGGGTTGCTTTTCTGCTGTCAAATTGGATGAGGGCAGGTTCGTCAGTTGTGGACGGATTGATAAAAGATTTTGATCGTGCATGACCATTAAACATTTTTTCGCAAATTTGGTTGTCCCCTTCTCCAAAGGAATCGACGACACTATCCATAAAGTCTGCTACATGCAAAAGGGTTGGTTGAACAGAGAGAAAAGAGGGCAAACTGTCCCTAAATTGTCTTTTCTGAGCAACAGCATCGGGCAAGGTGAAAGAAAAAGTCGTTCCTTTTCCTTCTTCTGAATTCAACCAAATACGCCCACCATACGTGGAGACTATGCGCTGACAAAATGCCAAGCCAATACCTGAACCTTCGTATTGGGCGGCAGAATGTAGACGGCGGAACATACCAAAGATTTGGTTTTGATACTGAGGGGCAACGCCAATACCATTGTCAGCCACTTTAAAAACAAAATCATTGCCTTGCCATTCACTCGAAATTGTGACAAGGGGTCTTTCACTTTCATTGTATTTTAAACCATTGTTAATCAAATTCTGAAAAAGTTGCACTATCAACAAGGAATGCCCCCTCAGTATCGGTAGCTCTTTGACAACAATTTGAGCCTTTTTATCGATCATAAAACTTTGCAAATTGCTTCTAACCAACAGTAAAACATCATTGAAATCAACAAGGGCGGGTTCGCCTATGTTTTTATCAATTTTAGAATAATTCAATAAATCTTCAATGAGTTTTGTTGATTGGCGAACATTGGTGGTAATAAAATCGAAGTATTCTTTGGAGCGGTCATCTATCTGCGAAGCCAATCGTTTTTGTAGTAATTGTGTAAATGAGCCAATATTTCGAATAGGCGCCCGCAAGTCATGCGAAGCAATGTGGGCAAAATCGGTCAATTCTTGATTACTTTTGATGAGTTTTTGAGCATATTCTGACAATTGTGATTGCATCATTTCTATTTGGCTGTGAGCATTTTTTTCCAATAGCTTATGTTTTTCTCTCATCAAATATTCATTTTGCTGCAACGATTCAATCATTTTCTCTTGTGCTGCTTGTTTTTCTTGCCGTAAAACACTAAACCGCTCAACAATTGCCATAAATAACAGTATAGATTCAGATGCTATACCCATATACATAATATTGCTTATCCATAAGTTACTTGTCAAAAGACCCATATTATAAATTGTAAATATGGTAATACTCAAAGTTGCACAAATAACACCGGCTACAAAAAAACGTGCCACACGATAACCTTTCCGATAAACCTGAATACCTGTATAAATCAAAAAAAGATTGAAAGGAAAAGTAATAATATAAACAGACAATATATTTAACTCATAAAAACCTAATATCGTTAAGCCCACATTAAAGACATAAAAACCAAGAAAAACAACTAAGCCCTTATCAAGGTGTGGGGTATATGTTTTTGTTTTCAAAAAACTACGCGAATAATAGATTAAAAATATACCCGCCAATCCATGATAATAAAAACCTAAATCATTGAATTCAGGAGAATTAGGATATAAAAATTGAAAAAGATAAGAATCGAATCGCAAAACTACGCACATAATAAAAATAGTGTACCCAATATAAAAAGCATAAAAACTATCGCGCAAACTGATAAAAAAAAACAGATTGAACAAAGTGACGATGAAAATGATTCCTACAAGAATACCATGTAATAAATCCCTCACATGATATTCTTCAGAAAAAGCAAGATTTGTACCCAAACGAGTACCAATGGAAAGAGGGAATTTAGAGCAGATATTGAGATAGTAGGTGCATAGTTCATCCTTTTCCCCGTAGAGTATAAAAATTTGATGGTTGTTTTTTATAACTCTTTCGTTAAAAGCAAAATATGAACCCATCCGTTGAATCCTCACTTCGTTATTAGAATTAACACAATATAAATAAATAGAATCCATAATACCTGTACTGAGTTCCATGTAGATATCTCTTGTTATACTCTTCTGTACTTGAAATTTGACCCAAATATTTCGTGGATTATTACCCCCAACCTTGAAAACATTTTGAGTCATTGGCGCAAACATCGTGTCCTTTTGAATATCATTTATACATTGTTTCCAAGTATTATCTTCTTTGAAAGTGGTCATTTTTGCCATTGAAAACAATGCATCGCCTTTGTCAATATACAAAGGACTCTGTTGAGCATAAAATAGAATTGGACAAAAGCAGAAGAAGAGAAGACCGGTTAAAAATTTTTGCATTAATCTGTTTATTTGATTTTCGTCTATGTATGTAACTCTTTTTAATTATATATCAAAATATCAAAACTTAAACTTGGCATATCCAAACTTGACTATACGCTTACAAAATACCCAGCTAAAACCTTAAATTCGGTGGTCAAGGTTAAAAAACAAGTAAAAACAATATCAAAACAAAAATCAATCCATTTCCCAGTCCCAACTACTCGGATTTTTTTCTCGATAAGCACGTTTTGTAGCAACGCGCAACTTTTGACGCTCTAAAACCAATTTGGCAAGGGCTATATTGGCTGTTTCTTCCTTCCCAGGCAATAAAGCCTCATTGATTTTACGTTCTGATACATCCAGCCGATACAAGAGACTCAATAAAAAATCTAATTTATGTTCAATCATATAGTCAATCGCAGAAGCCAAATAGTCAAGCAACTCCAGCTCTGTCATTTCCTTATTAGGGTCACTGAGTTCAAAGTCGCGCAAAATGAGCGCTGTCGTTTCATTATTTGCTGAATTATCTGTCACGATATTTGTATTAATTTAAAAAATGTACAGTGCAAAATTACTTTTTTTTGTCCAAACTCTTGCCATAAAAGTTGGTAGCCTCCCCCTCAGTATCTCGACCTGTTTCGTAACTTGCGCCGTTTTATATAAAAGAAATTCTTACTCCCGCCATTTAGACTCAATGAAAAGTGAAAAACGAAAAGTGAAAAATATAAAATATGGGTTATGAATGATTTGAGTCTATTATTTTAGGCAAACCATTTTCAAAGAAGTATACAACATCTTATAATTACAAAATATTAAAATCCAACTTGTGAAAAATATAATTCCTAAATATATACTTCAAAGATTCACCGAAGGCACAACGAACGGCTCTTTTGATGCCACCACTATGTTTGTTGACATCAGTGGTTTCACCGCTTTGACCGAATCGTTGATGCGTCATGGTACTGAGGGGGCTGAAATTTTGTCTGAAATTCTGGATGCCATTTTTTCACCCATGGTAGCTCAGGTCTATGCCAAAGGGGGTGAAATACCCCACTTCGCAGGCGATGCTTTTACGGCTATTTTCAAAGGTAATCAAACCGAAAAAGTTGCAGCACTTGCCCACGAAATTTGCGATTCTTTTACAGAAAATGCCATTTTTGAAACCAAATTCGGGCATTTTCACATGAATTTGCGTATTGGGCTTTCGTTTGGTGAACTGTCTTGGGCTATCATTGGCGACACCCATAAAACCTTTTATTTTCGCGGGACTGCCATTGACCAAGCCGCCGCTGCCCAACAAAAAGCCGCACCACAAGAAGTGGTCATGGACGATGATTTTACAAAAATGCTTTATACGCCTACACCTACTAATGCGAGGTGTTTTACCGCATTCAATGACCCTCTAAACCCCCTTGATGAAAATGCGTTAAAGGCATTTTTACCCTCGTCTATTATCAATTTTAAAGGGAAAGGTGAATTTCGGGACGTTGTTTCTGTATTTATTTCCTTTGACAATGTACTTTCAAAAACAGATTTAGAAGCTTTTACAAATATTGTTTTAGCACAATTTGACTCCTTTGGCGGCTACTTTAAAGAACTGGATTTTGGAGATAAAGGAGGTTTAATAGTCGGTTTTTGGGGCGCACCAACAGCTTTTGAAAACAATTTGACACGAGCATTAGAATGTATTTTAAGCATTAAAGAGGCTTTGAGTCACCATGAAGTGCATCGGTTTTTCAAATTTCGAGTGGGTGTTACCTCAGGTATGGCTTATGCTGGTATGGTAGGTGGCAAAGAGCGTTGTCAATATGCTGTTGTTGGCAGTCGTGTCAATTTAGCCGCACGGCTCGCTTTGCAAGCCAATTGGCAAGAAACCTTAGTGGACCAAAACGTACTTCAAGCCAAATCTTTTGAATTTCAAGGAAAAGGCAATCTGCATTTTAAAGGTTTTGCTGATAAGATGCCTACATTTAAACTATTGAAGAAAAAAACAGAGGTACGCCCTATTTTTATAGGCAAAATGATAGGTCGTGATGCTGAATTGCAGCAACTTTCACTATTAGCAGAACAGGTATTGATTCATAAATCGGCTGGTATTGCTTATATTTGGGGTGAAGCAGGTATCGGAAAAAGCCGTTTAAGCTATGAGTTGAAATACGAAATAGACAACTTACTAAAAGTTAACTGGGTTGTTTGCCAGAGCGACCCAATCCTTCGGAAGCCCTTTAATTCTTTCATTTATTTTTTAAAAAACTATTTTCAACAGTCCATTGAGCAATCCGTAGCCCATAATGTAGCCGCCTTTGAGTTGGTATTTGAAAATCTTATCCGCAGCCTTCCCGAAACTGCTTATACTGAGGGGGCCGAGTTGATACGGACACGCTCTATCTTAGCGGCATTGGTCGGTCTCAATTATCCCCAATCACTTTGGGAGCAACTTGACGCGCGTGGTCGTTATGACAATACTTTTGCCGCTATCGAAAACCTCTTGTTTGCTCTTACGCACATGCATCCCCTTGTCCTTGAACTGGAAGACGCACATTGGCTCGACGATGATTCACATGCTCTTCTGCAAAATTTTGTCCGCAGGATGAGTCAAAAACCTATTTTGATACTCAATACAATGCGTTATGACGATGAAGGTGTAAAAAAAGCCTTGTTTTCACCTGAAATACTGAGGGGGGCAAAAGTGAAAACAATTGATATTGACCTCAATCTATTATCCACAGACGGTTTGAAACAACTCGCTGAAGTCAAACTGCAAGGAGCTATCCATTCTGATTTTGCTCACATGTTGTGGCGTACCACCAATGGCAATCCATTTTATATTGAACAAATATTAGCGTATTTTTCAGAAAATAATTTATTACAAATCATTGATAATCAATGGACTGTAAAAGATACAACCATTCGTATTTCAACATCAATAACTGCCATTTTGACCGCACGTATTGACCGTTTATCAACTATTTTGAAAGAAACGGTTAAGGCAGCAGCCGTCATCGGGCGTGAGTTTGAACTACCTGTTTTGTCAGAAGTCATTTTGCAACACGACGAATATATTAAGCGCAATGGCAATGCACCCCTTGTGCTACGCGAACAAGTGCAAAGTGCTGAAAAAGGGCAAATTTGGCGGGCTATGAATGAATTGCGTTACATTTTTAGGCACTCGCTGCTCCGTGAAGCCGTCTATGATATGCAGCTGAAAACACGCCTGCGCGAACTGCATTTTATGATTGCTAAAGCTATTGAAAAAGTTTACAGCGACAATATCGAACAACGTTTTGTTGACCTCGCTTTTCATTACGAACAAGCAGAAGTTAAATCTAAAACACTTGAATATTTGCGAAAAGCAGCCGATTTCGCAAGGCGAAATTATCAAAACCAACAAGCCCTCGATTTTTATGATCGTTTGTTGAAAAACACTGAAAACGAAACAGAACGGGTCAAAACTTTAATAAAAAAAGGTGAAGTTCTGCAACTCATTGGACGTTGGTACAATTCTGAAATTGCCTTTCACGAAGCTCTTTTCAAAGCCGCTGGAACAGGTGACATTAATCTCAAAGGTCGTACAAACAGTGCGCTTGGCACATTGTTGATGCTCAAAGGCAGCTACGGAGAAGCCCAACCTTACCTCGAAAAAGCGGCAGCTTATTTTGAACAAGTGGTTGACAATCAAGGCATTGCACGAGCTTATGGCAATTTAGGTAATCTGTATTTCAGACAAGGAGAATACGATATGGCAAAAGATTATTTTTCAAAAAGCATCCACATCAGCCGTGAAAAAGGTTTGCGCTCACCAGCACAAATTGTTTCCAATTTGGGTCTTACTTATATGAATCAAGGCGATTATACTGAGGGGGTCAAAATACAACGGGAAGAATTAGATATTGCCGAAAAAAACAACGACTTTGCTGGTGCTTCTACACTATGGGTCAATTTAGGCATCGTTTATTTTGAAAAAGGTGACGACAATGCCGCCCTTCGTTGTTTTGAAAAAGGTTTGGAATTATGTCAACTTTTGGGCAATAAACAATTTACTTCCATCGCTTTGGGTTGTATTGGTAATATTTGGCGTGTCAAGGGCAATTTTGAGAAAGCAGAAGAATACTTGGTAGAAGACTTAAAAATGTGTACTGAATTAGGCGATAAACAAGGCATTGCGATTGCCCACGAACTCATTGGTAAATTACACGCCACAAAAGGCACCTTTAAAGAAGCTTTGTACCATTTTGAAGAGAGCCTCAAACGTTGCCTGCAGCTCAATTATCAAAAAGGCATTGCCAAAGCGTTGCATGGTTTGGGCGAAACCTATTCATTTTATAATGATGTTTTCAAAGCCATTCAACACTATGATGAAGCTGTTGTAATAGCTCGAAAAATCAATAATAAACTTATTTTAGGACAATGCCTTGTTGAAAAAGCTCTGGTTTTGATAAAAGCAGGGGACATTTCGAGTGCAAAAGCGATACAACAAGAAACGATTGAAGTTGCCGAATCATTGGGTAATGAAAAATTGACCCGTCAAGTGCAAGCGTTTTTGAAGAAAATATGATAGTTGTTTAGACCTTGTTCATAAATAATTTGCTGCACTCCATCAACACACGTTATAACATTCATTTTTTTTCTTTTTCAATCTCAGCAACAATGCGTAAGACCTCCGATTCTGAAAGTCCTGATAAGTATGTTAAAATATCAATAGACAAACGTCGCTGCCAGCCCTTTGTGACAACTTGAACAGCTTTTTCGTATTGACCACCTGCATTACCAATTTCTTTACCAATTTCTTTACCCTCTTCAATACCCACTTCTCGACCTTCTTTTGCTCCTTTCAAAATTAATTGCTCGTATAATGTCATGACTTTTGATTTTATTTTTGGTGAAATATTTTGTGTTATTATAGTCTCTATATTCTCTTCACGAAGTTCGGCATTTTGGGTTAAATAAACAATCATAGCCTCTAAAATTTCTTGTAAATGTGGATTTTCTTCAAAAAAAGTGAAAAATTCTGGAAAATGGGTTTCAATATATTCGCTATCTCTTCCATGTTTTAAAGCTAAAAAAACACAGCGCAAGACGCTAATTGCCTCTAATTTTTGAATTATTTCATCGGGAATATCAGATAGGTTGATAAATATATATTCAAATTGTGAAATATATTTATGAAATACCTTCGGAATACCCTCAAAATTATCCAAAATA
The DNA here is from genome assembly GCA_031411275.1 of Saprospiraceae bacterium. Classification (GTDB taxonomy): domain Bacteria; phylum Bacteroidota; class Bacteroidia; order Chitinophagales; family Saprospiraceae; genus JAAFJT01. The sequence goes on from JANOAU010000131.1 coordinate 13,494, forward strand.
GACCGTTGAGGCCATTTCTCTTTACCATGATAAATGACAATTGGTAGAACCAATGTCAGAGGTTTATCATTTCTAATATCCCTTTTTTGGATACTTTTAATGTAGTCATCTAATTGGAAATGAATATATTTTTCTGGTTTACTTTTATGTTCAAAAAGTAGAGCTAAAATAATGGGTTTGCCCATTAAGTTAATGCGCCAAACAATATCAGAATAAAAAGCACGTAAGGCTTTTGTAATATAATCTGTTGTGTCTAAGGTCAAACTATCTTTGTCCAGATAATCTCTTAATTCATTTGGAAAAAAATGGTCAATAAAATCCTTGATGACTTCAATTTGGCTAAAATTTAATTTGAAAAAACTGTCATGGCTTTTACGTATTTCTTCTGAAATCATCGCCTTTAAACTTTGTTTTCGAGGGGTTTTTAGTGGTCTTCTCTTTGATGACCTTTTAGCTCGGATAGTTTTCGCCATAGTTGTCGTTTTTATTTTTGAACTTGAAATCCATTTAAATCGCTTAAAAGTAAAATTTAGTTAACACTCCTCAGTATTTTTACACCTCTATTAACATATCTTCCTTCAGTCAATATAATAAAAATATGCTCCTAAAACTCATATTCATCTCATTTTTTATGATACAATCCTGTGGTAATCAGTCCGCTACGACAAAAGCTGATACACAAATCCATTCGTTTCCTTACGACTTATCTAACCCTACGGAAACTTTCAATTTGGATGTTTCCCTACGCGAAATTTCAGGTTTGACGACATCACCTAATGCCAACCAACTCGCTTGCCTACAAGACGAAAGCGGACAACTTTTTTATATTGATAAAAAAACGGGCAAAGCGACCCCCTCAGTTATTTTTCAAAATTCAGGCGATTTTGAAGGCATTGAATTTGTCAAAGACACCCTTTGGGCAACGACGAGTAAAGGCAAATTGTTCAAAATTTGGAATCTCGATAAAACGCCTTTTGATGTTCAAATATTAAAAATTGAAAGCCTCAAAAATGCCAATATCGAAGGCTTAGGGTACGATGCGCTGAATAACCGTTTACTTTTGTCGGCAAAAGGAGATAAAAACGATGGCGCAACTGTAAGGTCAGTTTGGGCTTTTGACTTAGAAAAACAGACCCCCTCAGTACAAAAAGCATTTGATCTACAACTCACTGATTTTCAAGCATTTTTAAATACTAAAACTGATAAAAGTTACGAAAAACTCAAAAAAGATTATATCGAAAAACCTGCCTCATCGGGCTTTGAGTTCGGTCCTTCAGGCATTGCTGTGCAGCCTTTGAACGGACATATATATATTGTATCGGCAATCAACCGAACGCTCGTTGTATTAAGTGCCGAAGGAAAGGTTTTGGATATAGTAAAATTGGATAAAAACCTATTTCCACAGCCCGAAGGCCTGTGTTTTGATGGGGAAGGCACCCTGTATATTAGCAACGAAGCGAAGGACAATCCGAACGCTAACCTTTTAGTTTTTAAAATGCAATCGAAATAATACTGATAATCTTAGGAAGATTTAAAATCTTCCTAAGATTGTTTGGTATTGTGGGAACGTATATAGACTTTTGTATGTGTTTTTCAAAGAATGAGAAATGATGGATTATAAATGATAAAAAACAAAAATTCATCTTTTCACCATCTATCATTCATCAATCATCATTTATTATTAAAGATTATGGCTGTTATAGAAATAAAAGTTCCGAGCATTGCGGAATCCATTACAGAAGTAACACTTTCACAATGGCTCAAAGCCGATGGCGAATATGTCAAACGCGATGAACCGATTTGTGAGTTTGAATCAGACAAAGCAACTCTTGAACTGCCCGCAGAAGTCGCGGGTAAACTTATTCACGTCGCTACTGAGGGGTCAGATTTACAAATTGGCGATGTGGTCGCTAAAATTGACACCGAAGCTGCAGCACCAAACGCCCTCACACCTGAAACACCAAAAGTTGAAGCTGCCAGCCCTAAAGAAGAGTCAGTAAAAACTGAAACAGCGACTGCCACAACAAGCACCTCTTACGCCACAGGCACACCCTCCCCTGCTGCTGGAAAAATTTTAGCAGAAGCAGGCGTTTCCGCAACTGATGTCAACGGCACAGGTAGAGACGGGCGTATCACCAAAGAAGATGCTCAACAAGCGGCTGCTAATAAACCAGCCCCCAGCCCCAAAGGGGAGCAAACCGCAACGCAGACAGCGCCCCCCTCAGTATCGGCTATAACTGACTCCCCTATGGGGCTGGGGGTTAGCAGAAATGAACGCCGCGTGAAAATGTCGCGTATGCGCCAAACGATAGCGAAACGTCTTGTTTCAGCTAAAAATACAACGGCGATGTTGACTACTTTCAACGAGGTGGATATGACAGCTGTATTCGCTTTGCGCGAAAAATATCAAGACAAATTTGTTAAAAAATATGGCGTAAAACTCGGTTTTATGTCCATTTTCGGAAAGGCTTGCGCTAAGGTTTTGTTGGAAATGCCTGATGTGAACGCCTATATTGACAGTGCAACAAATGAAATTATCTACCACGATTTTGCAGATATTTCATTAGCTATTTCAACGCCAAACGGCTTGGTAGTACCGCCGATTCGCAACGTCGAATCCTTAAGTTTTGCAGATTTTGAGAAACAATTAAAGGGTTTAGCAACCAAAGCTCGTGATGGGAAATTAACTTTGGAGGAAATGTCAGGTGGTACATTTACTATCACAAACGGTGGTGTTTTCGGTTCTTTGATGTCCACACCAATTATTAATGAGCCGCAATCTGCAATTTTAGGCATGCACGCCATCAAAGACCGCGCAATGGTCGTTGATGGTCAAATTGTTGTCCGCCCGATGATGTATTTGGCTTTGAGCTATGACCACCGCGTTATTGACGGCTCGACTTCAGTGACTTTCCTCGTGAAAGTGAAGGAGTTGATAGAAGACCCGACGAGTTTACTTTTAGATTTGTAGTTGATAGATGAGGGGGTGATTTCGAAATCACCCCCTCATTAGGGTTTCTCAATGAAAAATGCCAAACGTCACAACACTGGACATTTTTCATTTTCAACTTATCGTTTATAACCTAATTTAGTCAGTTGGATTTGCTCTCGGTCTTTCTCCTAATATGCCTCTATAATTTTGGATAGACGCTATTTCTAAACGCCTCGCTTCTCTTTTTCCTTCTGTATCTTATACTATCATCAATCCAATCAATATAACGAGTGAATAAAATGAATAAACTTGAAGAAGTCCGTTGGGGCATCATCGGTGTCGGCGATGTCTGTGAAGTCAAGAGTGCACCCGCCATGAACCTCATTGAAGGCTCAAAATTAGTTGCTGTCATGCGTCGAGATAATCAAAAAGCCCAGGATTATGCCCAAAGACATGGTGTTCCAAAGTGGTATGACGATGCTGATGCCTTGATAAATGACCCCGATGTCAATGCCATTTACATTGCCACACCGCCCAGCGCACATGAGTATTTGACTATTAAGGCTGCTGTATCTCAGAAGCCTATTTATGTTGAAAAGCCCATGGCACGCACGTATAATGAGTGTTTAAACATGATAAATGCTTGTAAAACTGCCAATGTGCCTTTGTTTACAGCTTATTATAGACGTATGCTGCCTAATTATCTAAAAGTAAAATTGCTTTTGGAAGAAGGTGTTATTGGGGATATTCGATATGTAAATATTGTAATTAATAAAACGCTACAACCTGATATTGTTGCTGATCATGCGCAGAACGACAACTGGCGTGTCAATCCAGAAATAGCGGGCGGGGGATATTTTTTTGACCTCGCTTCGCACCAATTGGACATCATGGATTTTCTTTTTGGTCCTATCATAGACGCTCATGGTTTTAAGCACAATCAAGCCCATTTATATCCTGCTGAAGATATTGTGATGGGTTCTTTTAATTTTGAGAATGGTATCATAGGGATAGGGAATTGGTGTTTTACAACTTCCCAAGTGTCAAAAATGGATAAAACAACGATTGTGGGCAGTAAAGGACAAATCTCTTTTCCGTTTTTTGGCGATAATACAGTAACCTTAGAATTGGAAGGACAAACGAAGGAAGTAATGACTTTTGAAATGCCTAAACACATACAACAACCGCTTATTCAAACGATTGTGGATGAACTTTTAGGTAAAGGGACATGTCCCAGTACGGGAGTTTCGGGCGCGAGAACGAATAGAGTTATGTCGCTGTTTAATGAAATTAGGAATTAGGAAGAAACAACATAAATTCCTAATTCCTAATTCCCCATTCCTAATTAGTTAAGCAATTCATAAATCCCAGCAATCCCTTGTCCGCCACCGACGCAAGCTGTTACCATACCGTATTTACTACCGCGCCGACGCATTTCATTGAACAATTGAACAGACAATTTCGCCCCGGTGCAACCAAGGGGATGACCGAGGGCAATCGCGCCACCATTGACGTTAACGATGTCAGGATTCAAGCCACCTTCTTGCATAACGGCTAAAGCTTGAGCTGCAAAAGCTTCGTTTAACTCTATCAAATCAATATCTTGCAGTTTCAAACCCGCTCTTGACAAGGCTTTTGGAATTGCTGCACAGGGTCCCATACCCATAATAATAGGCTCAACACCTGCCACAGAGCAACTTGCCATACGTGCAATCGGTTTCAAACCTAATTTTTTGACCAAAGTGCTGGACATGACCAATACAAAAGCTGCACCATCAGATGTTTGAGATGAATTACCCGCCGTCACAACGCCACCGTTGGCAAATGCAGGACGAAGTTTTGACAACCCCTCAGTAGTAGTATCCCTACGTACACCTTCGTCGGTATCAACTGTGAATTTTTTAGATTGGCGTTTGTCATTGGCTACAAAAACCTCTTCAACTTCAACAGGAATGATTTCGTCTTTGAACAAACCGCCATCAATCGCTGCGGCTGCTTTCGCATGAGAATTGGTAGAATATAGATCTGCCATTTCACGACTTATACCAAATTTCTTTGCTACCGCTTCGGCTGTCAAACCCATACCCACTACATAATCAGGTGTATCCATCGCAACATGATAAGATGGGGCGAGTTTGTAACCCGTCATCGGTATCATAGACATACTTTCTGTACCGCCCGCAATATAACATTCGCCCATATTTGCCTTGATTTTTGCCACTGCAATCGAAATCGCTTCTAAGCCCGAAGCGCAATAACGATTGATAACAAACCCAGGCGTTTCCTTGCCCAAAGCCCGCAATGATATTTGACGACCCACTTGTAACCCTTGTTCGCCTTCAGGATTGGCACAACCGACAATAACATCGTCTACCAACAAAGGGTCAACCTCTGGCATAGAAGCCATGAGTTGTTTGATGATATTCACCGCTAAATCGTCTGACCGATAATTTCTAAAACCACCTCGACCTGCTTTGCCGACTGCTGACCTAAACCCTGCTACGATATAAGCATCTTCCATTTTTATTATGATTTTATTTATTAGATTTTTAATTTTAAATAATTGATTTTCAAAAACTTAGGATAAAATTACTGAGAGGTAGTATTTTTTTTGAAATCAAGGTTTCGGTAAACTGTAACACCTAAACTAAATGCTGGCTGATAAGTATTTTCGTATTTTATCAAATAAACCTCTAAAAAACGATAATCTTCTTTTGATTTTTGAGCAAACCTAAACTTCGCATCAGCCTGAAAAATATAGTCTCTCCAAAAATAACAAATTCCCAAACCTCCCGAAGTGATATATCCCCAATACGTATTTTTAGAATCAGAATAACTATTGATATGCCGATAAGTTGAATATTGGGCGTTCATCAAAAAATCTACTTTTGCTTCTAATGTAACAAAAGGTCTAATTTTACTATTCTTTTCGGCTAAAAAAACCTTTGTTGACAGTGGTATTTCAAAGAATTTATAAGAGTACGATTGTACTGCGATTAATGCTCCAGAAACCCACTGACCAGGTTTAGCAAAAGAACCAATATCTAAATAACGTCTTTGTGCGTAATTTCGATTTATACTCAATATGCCCGTTTCAAAAACAAACCAATTTTTTAAAGTGTAATTCAATAACAGTCCGTTAGCATTGTTGTGTCCCAATTTCGTCGTTGATTGAATTATTCCAGAAGCGTTTTCTTTTATAATGTCAAAACGCTCCCATTCACTTGTGTAATTAATACCCAAAGCAAAATTAGACATTTGAGAAAACCCTCTTTGGCAAACAGATAAAAAGACTACCAAAACAAATAACAATGTTCTCATTTTCAAAGGTTTATGACGTTTTATGAAAGTTACATTTTAGCTTTTTCTGCTTCGTGCCACCATTCCTCATTTTCCCAAAAATTATCCCAACCCAATGCATAATATTTTTTATTGATTTCTACTTCACGTTCGCCCATGCTAAAATCCTTTAAAATATCGTTTGCAAAACGGAACAAATCGGCTGCGAAAATGACTGGTTTTTTCATATCAGGCTTTGTGTAACTTGTCCAAGTACCATCGAAACGATAACCTGCACCACCACTTGGCAAACCGACGGATGAATAAAACCACAAATAAGGTCGTGCATCTTCACCTATCGAAAATTCCATTTTCATATTACCTTGAAACAAACCACTGTATGGATTTGTTTTGTCGGCTTCTGCAAATTCAAATGTACCTTCGGTGGCGTACATGGTTTGAATATTCATATTTTCTATGTCTTCTTGATTCACATTGGGATCTGTGAATGTGCTGATTTTTGTTAATTTAAACGTGCCTTCAAAGGGTGTAATCGTTTTTTTATGGCGATTTTTACCTTTTACGTGATATAGGGATGGGTCTTTTTCATCGCGTTTTGCTTCCGTAAAAAGAAACTCGATGCGGTAACGGTCTTCACCATAAAAACCATTGACAGGGTAATTGTATTCATTAACAAAAAGGCTGTCCAACCTTGTTTTTTGAAAAAAGGCTGTTGCCGATTTAGCATCTAATGCTTTGAATATCAAGGGTTTCAAAGGAGCAGTAGAATCTGCTAAAAGCGTATCAACGGCTTCTTTATGCGTCAGCATAGAAGGTATAGCGGCTGTCACTTTTTGTGTGGGCGCATTTGTTTTATTAAAACATTGTGAAATAAATATCGCCGCAGCGACAAGCATGGGAATGAATACGAGTTGTTTCTTCATTAGTAAAAGGACTTTAATTAATTGTTAATCAATATTTTACGTTTAAAATTTATTTTAGTCAGAAATTTCTGCTTGAACTTTTTTGTTATTTTGAGCGCAGCGAAAAAATCTGGTTTTTCTTTAAAACCGCATTGTCTAAACCATTTCAGCATATTTAGATTCTTTCACTTCATTCAGAATGACAAAAAAACTAAAAATTACTGAGGGGTGTCATTCCCTCATTTTCTGCACCAAACTTTTTGCTAAACCAAAATAAATCAAGACTTGAGCTATCAATAAATTGCCGACCCACGACAACCATGTAACGGTTAAGTACGTTTCAATCGGTTTTGTTTCAAATACATAGACCATGAAATAACTTTCCGTCCGTAAACTCATCGCTGCTAAAGTGATGGCATAACTGATTATCATCATTTCAGAATGTTTGACAAAACGTTTTTTCATGACTTCATGCCATGCCGCATACGTGATGAACCACCAAACAAAACATTGCAATGTGAAACCAACCCTTGCTGCCAAACCACCATTGGCAAAAGCCGCTAAAACCAAGCCCGAAGGTGCTGCCAACAACAAAATAGACCCAATATACACCTTTCCAATCAAACGATGCACTTTCGGATACCCCCTCAGTATAGAAGGTAAAAACTGGAAAATACCACCCCCTATGGCTAAAACGCTTGACGTAATGTGTATATAAAATGCCCACATAAAATAGCTGCGATCCAGCAGTTCATTAGGTTTCGTACCGAGAAAGTTTATCGCTCTTTCAAAAGTCAAATACGGCAACACCTTTGTCACCATGATGCCTGTAAAAATCAGAATCCAAGCGGCGAAGGCGTATCCGATTGTTTTTTGTAAAATATTGGTTTTCAATAGATTTTCAAATATTTAAGTCAAATTACTGAGGGGTCTAAAAACTACGCTGTGATTTCTTTCAAAAATAAAACAAAAGCCTTAAATTTGAGTTCAAAAATTTAAAAAAATGGAAAAATACATCGTTGAAGTACCGCTTTCTGAACGTGATTTCTTCTTGGAATTACTTAAAAGACTACCAAAAATAAAGTTTCAAACAGTAGAGATAAATAACGTTTCTACTGAAAAACAACAGATTATTGATAACTTAACAGAAGCATTAACACAAGTTAAACTGCACAAAGAAGGCAAAATTCAATTGCAAGACGCACACGATTTTCTTGCAGAACTTAAAACCGAACTTAAACTATGAGCAAATTCCACATTAAATTAACAGACCCATTCAAACGCGATTTGAAGCAATTAGCTAAAAAATATGTCTCAATTATCAATGATGTAGAAAACTTGTTCACAGAATTAGCTGAAAACCCTACTCTCGGTACACCTCTTGGAAAAGATTGTTTCAAAATTCGTCTCGCAATTTCATCAAAAAGTAAAGGCAAAAGTGGAGGTAGTCGCGTGATTACTTATGTTCACATTTCCAATGAAGAAGTTTTACTACTCTCCATCTATGACAAATCAGAAAAAGCCGACATCACTGCCAAAGAACTGAATGCAATTTTGAAATCGCTTGGATTGAATTAACCCCCCTCAGTATTTTTTAAATGTTGAGAGATTAAATATTGATAATCAATAACTTAATTCCGCAACGGTTTATTATTCGTCAACATATATTGCACCCGTTCCAACGTCTTTTGTTCACCGCAAAGCGACAACATCGCTTCGCGTTCAATGTCCAAAAGGTATTGCTCACTCACCCGTTGTTGTCCTGTTAAATCGCCGCCGCAAAGAACAAACGCCACTTTTTTAGCAATTTTAATGTCGTGTTCAGACGCATACCGACCCAAATACAAGGAATGGGCTGCGACATACAAAGCACTCAAGCCACTGCGTCCTAAGACCAAAACATCTTTACGGGGCTGTTTTTGAACATAAGTATCTCCCATTTCTAAGACTTTTTTCTTTGCATCAGCAATGTTACGGTCTTTATTCAAGACAACACTGTCTTTTTGATGCTGTAAATAGCCGAAATTAAAGGCTTCGTGTGCAGACGTGGCGACTTGTGCTTGGGCAATGGTTTTGAATTTTTCGAGTATGGTTGGTATTTGAACATCCCCTTCAAAAAAAGCATCGCTGGCACGAACAGCAAATTCCTTTGTGCCACCACCTGCGGGCAAAATACCGACACCCACTTCCACCAAACCCATATACGTTTCACCAGCCGCAACAACACCATCAGCGTGCATCGAAAACTCGCACGCACCGCCGAAAGCATAGCCTTGTGTGGCTATCACGACAGGAATTGCCGAGTAGCGAATCCGCATAGACGTTTGTTGAAATAAATTGACCGCAAAATTCAATTCGTCCCACTCTTGTTGATACGCCAACATCGCAATCATCATCAGATTGGCACCAACCGAGAAGTTTGTCGCATTGTTGCCAATTACCAAACCTTTCCAACCTTCTTCTTCGGCAATTTTGATGGCATCGTTGATACCCCTCAGTACACCCTCGCCTATGGAGTTCGCTTTTGACCTAAATTCTAAGCAGAGAACGCCGTTGCCGATGTCGTGTAACACCACTTCTGGGTTTTCATACACTGCTTTTTTATCGCGGTAATTGTCCAAAATGATGAAATCTGAACCGCCAGGCATCGGTTTATAAGCCTTTGTGTTGGGGTCAAAATATTTTTTGACGCCGTTTTCAGACTTGTAAAAACTCGTAAAACCTGCCGCCAACATCTCTTTTACCCAAGCCGCAATGACTTGACCATCGGCTTCTGCTGCAGCTATACCTTCTGCTACACCAATGACATCCCAATATTGAAAAGGACCAAAATCCCAAGCAAAACCAGCGCGTAAGGCATCGTCAATGGCATATAACGAGTCAGAAATTTCAGGTACCCGGTTGGACACATACGCAAACAAACCCGCCAATGAACGGCGAATCAGTTCACCTCCTTTGTCTGTTTGTTTGAACAGGGTACGTAACCGATTAGGTAAATCCTCAATCTGTTTTGCCACCGCCAATGATGGTAAAGTGGGTTTTACTGAGGGGGCGTATTCTAATGTTTCTAAATTGAGTGCTAACACGATTGGACGACCTGTTGCGTCTTTTTCACTTGTTTTTTTATAAAAACCTTGACCTGATTTGTTACCGAAAAACTTATTGTCAATCAAAAATTGTTGAAATTCTGGAATATCAAAAGCAGCTGTTTGTTCGTCGTTAGGGCAGTTGGCTTTGATACCTTTTATGACATTGACGGCAGTATCATGACCAACTAAGTCGCCCAATCGGAAGGTGCCTGTCTTTGGACGACCTATGGCGGGTCCCGTCAAAGCATCCACGTCTTCTATGGTTAAACCGATTTGGGTGGTCAGTTGATATATTTTTGCCATTGCATAAACGCCTACGCGATTAGCTATAAAAGCGGGTGTATCCTTGCATAAAACCGTAGTTTTGCCCAAAATACGGTCACCAAAGTGCATAAAGAAGTCAATTACTGAGGGGTCTGTTTCTGTTGTTGGAATAATTTCTAAAAGGCGCATATAACGCACAGGGTTGAAAAAATGTGTCCCACAGAAGTTTTTTCGGAAGTCATCGGAGCGACCTTCTGCCATCATGTGAATCGGAATACCCGAGGTATTTGAGGTAATCAAAGTGCCTGCTTTGCGGTATTTTTCAACCTTTTCAAAGACTTGTTTTTTGATGTCTAAACGCTCAACAACGACTTCAATAATCCAATCGGCATCAGCGATTTTGGGCATATCGTCGTCGAAATTACCTAAGGTTATGCGTGAAGCAAAGGCTTTATCATATAAGGGGGCGGGTTTCGATTTTAAGGCTGTATCAAAAGCCGCTTGAACGATGCGGTTGCGTTGGCGAGGGTCTTTTTTCTGGTCATCGGTCAGGTCAAAAGGGACGATATCGAGCATCAAAACTTCAATGCCTGCACCTGCTAAATGACATGCGATGCCAGAACCCATTAAACCCGAACCGAGTACAGCTACTTTTCTAATTCTTCTATTCATTACTATCTTGTTGATTTATATTGGTTTATGAATGATTATTATTTTATCAAAACAATATTTAGCGAATATTCGCTCTTTTATCGCAAAGTTAACATCTTCAATTAAGTAATAAAGGTTTTTGTGGGATATTTTTTATTGTTTTGTATTAGGATTGGTGGGATTTTAAATGATTTAATAGAATTTAACCACTGATTCAAATCCGATTAGATGCATTAAACTATAGACATTTGCATCCTAAAGAAATAGGATTCAAGACGTACTGCTTGAATCCTATTAAATCATTTAAAATCCTACCAATCCTAATTCAAAAGAAATCACCTTAATTTTTAACAAACTTAACCGTCTCCTCCTTCACTTTCAAAAAGTATGTACCTGTAGTTAATTGATTGATATTCAATTGTTTTTGTCCGTTTATGTATCCTGTTTGCACATTTTGACCAAGCAAATTATAGATGTTATATGTCTGCAGTTCATAATTGTCTAAACTGATTGTCAATTTATCGTGAGCAATAGCAGGATACACTTTCAGTTTATGGCTTGCCTTATTAACAACTGAAACGGTATGTGAAAGCGTTGATTGACCATCAAAATCCACTGCACGCAAACGGTAGTAGCTGATACTGAGGGGGTCGTTGTCAACAAATTGATAATTTTTTAGGGTATTTGCTTGAATTGTACCAATGGTTTCCCATTTAGACAATGCATTGAGGGTGCGTTGAATATCGAAATAAGCCGTATTTTTCTCAAGAGCTGTTTGCCAATCAAGGACATTTTGACCATTTTTTTGTTGACCTTTAAAGGCTATCCATTCAGTCGGTAAGACCCCTGCGTTGCCAAAAGAAAAAGGAGACCAATTCGATCCTGTATAAGTAAAAGCAACGGTATATGGATTACTGCCCGATGGTGTAGCAGTTCCAATGGCTTCCCATTTTGAAGTCGTGTTGTTAAAATGTATGCCATCCATCGTTGAATTTTCAACAAAAGCACCTGCTCCTTCATTCATATTGTATTGAAATGCCAAACCGACATTTGATGCCGATGTGCTTGGGGTAATATCCCATTGGCGGTTAATCACCTTGTTAGGCTGTGCTATACCCGAACCTGTGGGTGGCGTATTAGACACATTAACGGCATAGTTGACATTACCGCCATTTGATATAGTAACGGGATTGAAGGTTGAGTTTGTCGCTCCAACAGGAAATGTTGAAGTACCCACATTTTGAATTGTTAATTTGCCCGTACCAGACGTAACAACATAACTGGTTGACGAGCTACCCGTAATAGCCGCCGCAACGACATGACCTGTACCTAAATGGATTTTACCTGATGTTAAGGTTAAAGTGCCTGTAACGGTAAGTGTTACACCGTCATCAATTAAAACGTCACCACCGCTAAGGATGAGATTACTGAAAGTTTGATTGGATGAAATTTGAAGTGTACCGCCAGAGATAATCATTTCGTTTGTAGCGGGTAGTGTCAAACCACCTACATGATTCAGTTTTAACGTACCTGTTGTTAAAAAGGTCAAACCCGTATAGGTATTTAAACCCGTTAAAGTCAACATGCCAGAACCAACCCCTGATTTCGTCAGCGTTTTGCCTAAACCAGTGATAACAGAACTAATCGTGATACCACCCGTGCCATCAACAACAATATTGTTATTGGCTGTATTGCCAAGGAAAATATCCATATTGCCTGAGCCATTCTGTATGGTCAAATCTGAATTGCTGCCATTCCTTAAAATCGTATTGTCAACACTATTAACGGTTAAGCCAAATAAGGATAAAGTACCAGCCGTTGCGCTATTGTTTTCAATCGTCAAGGGACGGGTACGGGCTGACGTGACCTCAATAGCACCTATTAAAAGTGAAGAGGTATTGATGTCAATTTGAGCAGATGTGGCAGAACCCGCATTGGCAAATTGGGCAATATCCGTTGACACCCAACCGGCTGCACTCTTGTTAGGCGTCCAATTATCACTTGTGTACCAAGCAGTTGCCGATTCAGTATTTGTCCAAACAGTTTGGGCGTAGCTTGCTATGGAGAAAAGTAGGCAACAAAGCGTCATATGTGTTTTCATAGTAGAAAAATTGAGTGAAAAGTGAAAAATATGGGTTATGAATGATTTGCGTCTATTATTTTAAGCAAACCATTTTAAAATGAGTATAAAAAAATAAAGGTTGACTCACAACGCCTGTGATGAGTCAACCTCTATTAACGTGGCTATTGTTGATTATTTTTTGAAAAATTTAGCCGTCTGATTGTTGACATTCAAGATATAAACACCTGTTGTCAAGGCATGAACATCAATATCGTTTGACCCATTGAAGCGATCCCTCAGTACAACTTGACCTAACAGGTTCGCTACTTCAAAGGTAGTTGATAAATCTATATTTCCAAGAACCGTCAATCTATTTTCGCTGTGCGTTGGAAAAACTTTAATATCTGTCGTTTTTCCACTAAAATTGACGGAAACGGTGTTTGAGAGCGTTTCTTTACCGTCGAAATCTACAGAACGCAAACGGTAGTAGCTGATACTGAGGGGGGTATCATCTGAATATTGATACGTTTGAACTGTTTGGCTATTGCCAGCTGCTTTAATCGTACCGATTTTTTGCCAAGTCGCTTGTGGATTGGACGTACGTTGTACCTCGAAATGGCTCGAATTTTTTTCAGTTACCGTTTGCCAAGTGAGGAGGTTTTGCCCTTTTTGCGCGGTGGCTTTCAAAGCACTCAACTCTGTTGGTAAAACGCCCGCATTGCCGAAAGAGAAAGGCGACCAACCTGCCCCGCCTGCATAAGCGAATGAAACCATGTAAGGTCCTACACCCGTTCCTGTGCCACCCCCAATATAACCCCAACTCGCCCCATTGAAGTGGATACCGTCCAATGAACCAGTATAGGCAAATGCACTTGCCCCTTCGAGTGCATTGTATTGAAAAGTCAAACCTACATTTACAGGTGTTCCAGTTGGTGTGATATCCCATTGGCGATTAATCACAGCTGTTGGCTGGCTTATGCCTGTTCCAGAAGGTGCTGTCGTGGATACATTAACAGCGTAATCTACATTACCACCATTAGATATTGATACTGGATTATAGGCTGAAGCGGTGGGTCCGATGGGGAAGGTTGCTGCTCCGACGGCTTTTATAGTCAGTTTGCCTGTTCCTGTTGTAACGACATAACTTGATGAAGAACCGCCCGAGATTGCCGCAGCTACAATATTGCCTGTGCCTAATGTGATTTTACCCGATGTGAGCGTTAATGTACCTGTGATTGTAAGAGTCACACCATCATCAACTGTCACCGCACCGCCGTTAACAGTTAAGTTAGCCAGCGTTTGATTAGTAGAAATTTGAAGCGTACCGCCTGTAACAGTTGCACTATTTCCTACAGGGATAGTTGTACCACCTGTTTTGTTTAGTTTTAGAGTACCTGCTGACACTGTTGTTAAACCAGTATGCAAATTTCCACCTGTCAAAATTAAAGTACCCAAACCTGCTTTTGTTAATGCACCTGTTGTATTTGCTGATGCACCGCTTATGGTTAAAGATGTAGCACCCGTAGAAACATCAATCGTACTCGTCGTTGCAGCTGTTAAAGTAAAGTTTCTATCTGTTGATGCCGTAGAACTAGAATATAAAAGCGTTCCTCCACCTAATACTAAATTAGCTGCCGCATTTGTTGCCTGACCAAGATTACCCGCTACGCCACCGTTACCAATAGTTCCTACACTTAATGTTCCTGCATTAATGGTGGTTATTCCTGTATAAGTGTTTACCCCACTCAAAGTAACTATACCAGAGGTTGATTTAGTTAAGGCTACATTTGTCCCAGCTAATTTTGCACTACATGTACCAGACTGTACATCAAAACTTGTAGCAGTAAGTGTCACATTTGGAAAAGCATTGTCACTATTGATTATACTACCACTTCCCAAAGTAACTGCTCCAACTGAAGCTCCATATCCAAATATATCAAAAGTACCACCGCCAATATTTAAAGCACCTGTACTGGGAAGAGCTGTTGCAGAACCCATTTGGAAAGTACCGCCATTAACATTTGTTCCCCCCGTGTAGGTGTTTGTACCTGAAAATGTAGTTGTGCCACTACCAGATCGAGTAACAGCAGTTTTTCTAGTTGAACCATCAGCGATTATTAAACCAAAAGTTGTTGATGATGAACCATTTATAGTTAAGGTATTAGTGCTTGTTCCTGAAGCATTATTAGTAATAGAACCAGTTCCACCAGTATTAGATGACAATGATGATAATGTTTGGTCAAAACCATTCAAGTCAAATGGCTGTCCGTTTCCACTTGAAAATCCCATAATAACATTGGAGGAAGTTGATAATCCATTATTAACTCCAAGTTTTACAACCCCAGAATTTGTTCCATTGAATTGAGTAACCCCTGTATAAGTACTTGCAACATTTAAATTCACAGTGCCAGCACCTCCAGAACTTCCACCAGAGAAACGGACACCAGAACTTCCAGACACCACGCCGCCTACATTAAGTGTATTTCCACTAGTAGCCCCTAACATGGTTAACACTCCTGTATTATTAGTAATTGAGGAGTTTATGGTTGATGTCGCGGTACCCGAAACAATACCGGCAATTCCAATGTTACCACTTGTCGAGATAGTTATTGGCGCACTCGAAGCAATTGTTGCACCACCAAGAAGATTAACTCTTGTTACATCAGCTGCAGCTGCATTTGTTCCACCTATATTTACAGCAGAACTTGTTCCACCTGTTATTGACCCTATGGTTAGTCCCCCATTTAGAAATGGAGATATATTTAATGTAACATTGTTACCAAGTGTTATGCCACCTGTTAATGTCCTAGCGGTACTGTTACTTGTTGTGAGAGTATATCCTGTAACATTAAAAGCTAAAGAAGCAACTGTTTGAGCGCCACTTAAAGTCACTGTTCCAGCTGTTCCTTGAAATGCAACAGCATCAGTTGATGCAGCAGTGGTTAGTGATGTACTTCCCGTAGAAATAGTACTAAATGTAGTACCCCAAGTAGCTGAGCCACCTACTCCGTTGCCTGAACCTGCAGTAGCATCCCAATATTTATCCTGTGCTAAAATTAACCTCGGCAATAAAAACAACCCAAGCCCAAGAATCAAAGCATAAACCCTAACCCAATTAAACCCCATAAAATTCTTTTTCATATTAAAACATTTAAAAAGTGTGAATAAATTATTATTATTATTTTAGATTTAGAAAGACAAAATGAGGGAACAACGTATGTAAACATACATCAAGGCTGCAAAAAGAGCCGTTTGATAAATGACCGAATATCAAGACAACACGAATTGAAATTTTATATCGGAAAATGGATGGTAGATAAATAAATGTTTGTGATTGTGCGCTATAAGCACAGAATGGTTTGTGGTATATTTGTTGTTAAATTCCTTAGCATAGTGACATTTTTTAAGCCTGTAACCCAGGATGACAAGTGATTGTTTGATATATAGAGACGTTTTGATAGCCCTATTCATGTTTGACGGTGGAAAGTTACCACGATTTTAGGGATTTTATAAAGGAAAGCTGTATTATTTTAAGGTTAAATTTGGACAAATATTGGGGCGTACAGAGTTTTATGTGTTTTGTATACAATAAGTCATATAAAATTTTGAATTATGGGTATTTTCAAAATAAAAGTTTGGAAAAAAGCCCTTGTCAACATCTGTGACAAGGGCTGATACTGAGGGGGTATAAAACCAGTAGATGGTATTTTCTATTCATTATCATTAATCGTCAAAGGTGCTGCTGTTTCTTATCTGAAAAGGATGATGTCTGGTTTACGTGTGTCGGCACGTTGCAAAACAATTTTAGATTTAGAGACAGAAACGACAAGCAGATTCTCTCTGATACCGTGTAAGTTGATGTGTAAGTAGCAATGTTGTCGGATAAACCAATTACCATCAACATAATTGCCAATTTGAAGAGTTCTGTCAGCCTTAAAAATGTAGATGACACGATTGGCTGACACCCATTGACCAACAAAATCGTCATGCGAAACAGGGTCATTGGTAATGGTACTTTCCTCTGTCGTGGTGTATATGGTTGGAATCGCTGAAATATCTTTACCTGAAATAACATACATGAGTAGTAAAAAAATGAGAATAAAAATAACCCATTTTATCAAATCAGCTAAGATTTTAAAAACTACATAAGCGATAACCGCCCAAAAAACGATATAAAAAGCCATATTATCCATTTTTGCAAGTCATTTTAGTGCGTTAAAAAGAGTGTTTGAAAAAATAATGTTTCAAAGATTTCTTTCGCCTCTAAAAGTCGTTGCCTGATGTCTCCCTAAAAGGCTAAGGGCAACGGCAACGGAGTTCTGTTAATGCTCGCTTGCGATATGTTATAACACCATGGGTATAAAAATGCTCTGCACATTTTTCGATACAGATGATGTTAAAGTCGCTTGTGATTGTTTCGGATTCGGTCATATCTTTTTTCTTAGCGATGTCAAAGATGTCGCCAGAGTCAAAAGGTTCAAAAATCTCGCTGTACTGAGTGTGTGGTGTCGTCGTTGTACTTGATTGTTTTTGTTTCGATGTACGCAAAACAGTATGCTTGTTAAAACCGTTTGTCGTGTTGGAGGCGATAACGATGTTGTGCAACAAGCAAGTCGCCAATAAGCAAAATGCAGTTAAAAACTTTTTAAACATCTCATTAAAATTTAGTTTGTTAGATAATAAAGGTACAGTCAATATCATGCCGACACATGATGTTGATATCTTATAAAACGAGCTATTTTTTGTTTAAACTTGTCTTAATTTTAAAAATGAAGCCATAAGGGGTGATAGAAAAAATAATGTGAAAGAGGACGGAAAACTGTGTAATGTGTCTCTCAAATATGAAACAAAGATAAGGTATAAAAAGCACTGGTGAAGACTAAATATGGCTAAATATGGCTAAAACGGATTAAATCTTTTTCATTACTTTTAAAAGATTTTTCTCCATATTTTCTCTCTATTTTCGGTAAAAAACAAGAATACATTTTTGCTAATTTTTGATTAGTTGCAATTTTATATGCCTAATTTAAGGTAAAAAATGGGTGCATTACAAATAGTTAACCTATCTAAGATAAAAAGAAGGATTTTACTGAGGGGTGCTTGAGTCACTCATTTTGAAAAATTTCGGCGGTCATTCAGAAATGATTTTTAAATTTTTTTTAAAATGTGTTTGTTATTCTAAGAATATTTAAGAATTTTAGGCAAATCTTTTAATAATTTCTAAGAATTTGTACATAACAAATGAAAAACAAACACATCGTTGAGCCTATATTATTTGAACAAATAAAAGAAGACTTACGCAACGCCTACACAAAGGATTGTAAGAAAAGAGACTTAACACCTCGTGAACACTATATTTGGGGTAATGCTCCCGAAGAACCTTCATATCCTAATAATGAATGCCCTGAAAACCCCAGAAGTTTACGTGAAATGATGCTTTGCCACGAGTCTATTCAGGCTTTTTTAAAAAAAGACCCCGACAAGCACCTCATCGGCAAAAAACGGTTGTATGATTTTCAAAATTTAAACCCTCATCCGAAAACGCAGAAAATCCATTGCCCTCATTTTGAGCTAAATCTGTGTGCCTTGTATTTAGGGTATGAGGATGTTGATGCCTTTTTGGCGACATTGGAAAATGCTCCATCAGACAAAACATCCATTATTTATTGGGTCGCTTATTATTATAGTTATAAAAGTCATAGAGTAAAAAAGTTTAAATTCCAAATTGATTACTCAAAAACGCCTTATGAAGTCATAGAGAAAGGTTGGCACGACGAGATAGAAGAAAAAGGAGTCAATATTTACAGAGGTTTTTGTACGCGTAAAGACGATTATTTATTTTTTAACCTCACGAATGGGTCAAATGGACGGGCTTTTACGCTTACTGTCATTTTAGGAACAGAAAAACACATCAAAGATTGTATGTTTATGACAGGTAGTTTTACAGCTATCAGTACGCACGATTGGGTTTCGACAAGCGAAGCAGTCTTTGTCAAAACTGATATGAAATACGAAGTAAAGTTATCTAAACAGAGTAAACTCATTGTTAAGCGATATTTGATGCTGAAACAGAATAGTTTTAGGGTCAATAATAAATACTACGAAAATCTTCAACGGTTCAAAGATGTCCGCCGTCAACAGTCCGATTATTTTGAGAATTTTGTTGGGGTTCACCGCGTTTGGGGGTTCGATACTGAGGGGTCTATTTACCAGTCTTTTTTTCATATTCGAGCAGACTATCGGGCTTATTATTACACCGATATTTACAAAGATGAAAACTTGAAAAAGCAGGTATGTCTGCTCAAATTCAGTGAAACCCATATTCAACGTTTGTGTATCTCAACGCATCCGTTTATAGGTACAGGCATCGTCTCTTTGTGCATGATAAATATTTTAGATACAAAGGATGTCATTACCGAAGGTGGCTTTGTAACAGTAGGCATACAAGAAAAAAGTAAGCCTATAACAAGTTATATCGTTTTGAAAAAAGAAGACAATACCTTCAAAGAGTATTTCGATAGAGAAAATGAAGAAAATATCAAACCCGAGTATTTGGAACAGCTAAAATTAGGAAAACTGCAAAAAGAAGACTTAAAAACAATGATTGCAAAAGACAATTCAGTACAATTACTGTTTGATAAACTGACAGCCTATATGAAAAAAAGCAATATTAAAACAAATATTTTGTAGTCCTCCATCTCACACCCGCATCTTATGCCACCTTTCCGACTTCAAATACCAAATTGTTACCACCATCATGACGACCCAATAGAAAATTTCGCCGCCCCAAGCCCACGTTAGGCCCCCCTCAGTATAATGGAGGACAACGTGGATAAAAGCAAGGTAAGCCAGCGCACAGACGAATTGCAAAGCCAAACCTAAGGCAGCCGCCCCCATACTTGCCAAAGCATTGAAATAGACGCTACCAATACTGAATATGCCTAAAATAACAATCAGCAAACGCAAAACGGGCAGGGCTTCGCGTATCAAGCCTGTTTCACCTGTTTTGTGCAATATTGGTAATAAAAAAGTAGAAGGAAATAGGAGAATGGGCAGTGATAAGGCCATCGTAACCCCCAAACAGATTTTTGCTGTTTTCCAAATCGTTGGCATCACCATTTTGAATTCACGCTGCCCAATGACGTTAGAAACGAGGGTATTGATGCTCGATGCAAAACCCCAACTCGGTATCGAAAGGAACAAATACACCATGCGGACAAGATTTGTCACCGCTAAGGCGCGGATACCCAAATAGGCTTCAATAAAACTGAAAAAGATAAACCAACTGCCTAAACCCACAACAGGCTGTGCGACTGAGGGGATGCTGATATACATCTGTTGTTTGATGATGTTGAGGTCAACTTTACGTGGCGTGAATAAATGATATGCCTCTGCTTTTTTATCAAAAAACATATAAATGACGAAAAAAACAAAGGCAGTGCCTTCAGCTATTGTGCTTGCCAAACCGGCACCACCGATGCCCATTTCAGGCAATCCCATTTTTCCGTAAATCAAAAGATAGCACAAAACGATGTTCATAATGCCCATAATGGCCGTATCAATCATGATAAACTTCGTGCGGGCAACGCCTGTATAAAGCGAAATCATCGCCAAACCACCATAACTGAAAAATACGCCCCAAGAGCGATATTTCAAAAATTCAAGGCTTTTTTCATAGATAATGGGCGACTTGACAAACCAATGGAAGAACGTAGGGCAGCCAAATTGCATGAACAAAAACATAATGAGTGCCAACGCAAACTCAAAATACAACATATCAAAAAAATTGCGCCCTACTTCTTCGGGTTTGCCTTCGCCCATACGTCGAGCGATGAGGACTTGCCCACCTTTTGAAAAACCATAACCAATGGCGGCAATAATGAGGTAAAAAACGCCGACGAAGCCAATCGCTGCAAAGTCTTCATCGCTGCGGTAGTATAAAAACATGGAGTCGCTCAAAGCAACGATGTTTTGCCCTGCGCTGCCCAATATTAAAGGTAAGGCAATGGCAAATATTTGTCGGTATGTGATTTGAAGTTTGGTCATAAATTAATGGTGAATGGTGAATATTTTAATGGTGAAACCCATAACGATTAGAAAACCATACTATATACACTTGTCTCCATTGCCTCCATCTTTAGATGGAGAATAAAAAATTAATTTTTTCATTTCATTCTCCATCTAAAGATGGAGGCAATGGAAACAAGTACAAGCAGGACAGAATATTAGATTGGAGGAATTTATTTAATCTGTTAACTTATTTAACAACTTAAAACCCATCAATCCGTAACTAACAATGATTTCCGAAGCGCAAAATCATGATGAATTTCGTTGCCAAAATGGAAGTCTTTGTTGCCAAAAATCGCCCAACCTTCGCGTTCATAGAACTTAATAGCCCCTTGATTTTGATACCAAACAATGAGGTATATCCATTCAAAACCCTGCTCACGGCTGTAAGTTTCGGAAAAATCTAAGAGAATTTTACCATAACCTTTATTCCAGAATTTTTCGAGCAAATAAATACGCTGCAATTCGATGGCTTTGGCGGTCGGAAAAAACTCTTCTGACCTATCCCAACGCAATTTGAGATAGCCTACGGTTTCTCCATCCTCGGTTTGTAGGAAGAAAAAAATGGCTTGTGGATGCTGCAATTCAGCCAAAACGGTTGTCCGTTCAAAGGCATTTTTGACGTATGCTTGAAAATTTTCGGGTTCAGTTTGATTTTCAAAAGCATCCATAAAGGACTGTTTGGCGACGGTGATTAATTCGTCCAAGTGTTTTTCAGTGCAGTGTATGATTTTCATAAAAGTTGAAGTATCTGGTTAGTATCAAAAAAGCAAAAGTAAGGTTTTTTTTCAAACAGAAAATTGATGAACAAGTTGTTGCGTGTTTTAACGCTTTTCAAAGATAGATTTAACTAATACGGCATAAAATTTGCCATGAAAGAAATATTCAATAAGACACATCGATACTTTTGGAATGATGAATGATAAATGATGAATGATGAATTTTTTAAGTATTGATTTACAATGCTTTATAATTCAAAATGGTAGATTTTATTTTATTCATTTTTACCTATTTATTCATTTTTACTTAGTCCATGATTTTTTCTTAAAACTCAAAAATGATGACATTTACTACGAGAAGCTTGTTAAAACATACTCTTCCCTTAATTCTTTTGTTCTTTTTTGGCTCAACATTGATTGCTCAAAATGGTCAATTTGATGTGCGTTTTACGCTTAAAAATGTGGATTGTCCGAATAACAAAGTCACAATTCAGGTACAAGTTAAAGCCCATGATGCTTCTCATACCTTTTTAATGGGTGATGCCAATTATCGCTTCGACTACAACCGGAATGTGATCACCAATCCAACCATTGTCAGTCAAGAGAATTTTTCAAGCCAAGCACCCGCCAGTGATACCCACTACAATGCGCAGGATTTAAACGGCTCAACAACCAATTTCCCTATTAGTACTGTGTCGTTGAATACCAATTATGGTGGCGAAGGTTTCGGCGCAAAATTGGTCTCGACCGACTGGATAACCGTTTCAGAAATCCGTTTTGATATTCAAGATGCAACGCAATGTATAGATTTGATTTGGCACGACGATTCGCGTTCGCCCATTACTGGCATGAACGAAATCGCTTTGACCCAACCTACGCCCGATGGTAATTTTTCACAATTCATCGTTACCACAGGTGGTTTTTTTGGCAATCTAAACCTTTGTATTCCAACGGTTTGTAGCGCAGTTACAGCTATGGACGACATCAATGTAACTAAGATAAATGCAACAGTTAGCGGTTCGGCAGCAACCAATGATGTATCGAATGGGGATGTTATGACATTTGCTGCTATCGGCTTGGGTACTGAGGGGTCATGGGCTGTGCAATCAAACGGCAATTATTCGTTTACGCCAACGACGAATTTCAAGGGTACAGCCGTTCAAACGTATCAAGTTTGTAATACATCTGGATTCTGCGACACAGCCGTTATTTATATCAAAGTAACGGACGAACCCGCTTTAAGCAGTCAAAATATTGCCCCTAATGCATTGAATGACAATGCTCAAACAGAACTAAACACAGCTGTTACAGGCAATGTATTAAACAATGATTTTGACCCTGATGCACATACTTTAACACTGACAACAACACCTATTCGCAATCCAACAAATGGGGATTTGACACTCAATGCCAATGGCACTTTTACCTATACACCTAATAATAATTTCATAGGTCAAGACACTTTTTTATACCGTATTTGCGACAATGGGTCGCCTAATTTATGCGATACAGCACAAGTCATTATCACTGTTTTGATTGACAATAATGGAACTGCTAATGACCGCCCGAATGCACAAGATGACGCGGCAGCCGGTTTTAAAGGCACTTCTATAACAGGAACACTCGCAGCCAATGACCGCGATCCCAATGGCAATGCATTGATTTACAATACTTTACCACCAACAGGCAGTCATCCAACGAATGGTTCAGTTGCGATAAATGCGAATGGCACATTTACATATACGCCCAGCAGCCCCACTTTTACAGGTTCAGATCAATTTCAATATGTCGTGTGCGACAATGGTACGCCGAGTTTGTGCGATACGGCAACGGTGTATATGATGGTTTATCCAAAACCGAATTATCCACCCGTTTTGAGCAAGGCAGCTGAAACAACGACAGAGGATGTAGCGATACAAATTTGTTTGAATATTACAGACTTAAATGAGGACGATACCTTTACGGCTTCTTTGCAAAGTCAACCGAATCATGGAACGGTCACTTCTGTCATTATTACCAATAATCAGCTATGTGTAAACTATTCACCTGAAAGGGATTATAACGGTCAAGATACGATTTGTATCATCGTTTGTGATCAAACAGGTTTATGCGACACGGGTAAGATACCCCTCAGTATAACGCCCGACAATGATAGCCCCGTTTTAACTTTTACACCTAAAACACTGCCAGAGGACTCAACAATAACGATTTGCGCGACTTTCACAGACCCCGATGAAGGTGACACATTTATAGCTAATGTATGTGACCAACCGCTTCATGGCTCTGTTGGAAGTGTGACGATAAGCGATAACCAAATATGTGTAACTTATTCGCCGTCATTGCATTACAATGGTACAGATACCGTTTGTCTCATTATTTGTGACAACAATGGCTTCTGTGATATAGCTTATATACCCCTCAGTATTACGCCTGTAAATGATCCACCTATCATCTCAAAAACGCCTGTAACCACCGCAGAAGATACGCCTGTCCAAACTTGCACAACTATTACAGACCCTGATGAGGGCGATACTTTTACAGCCACTTTATTAAGTACACCGCTACATGGTACGACTCAAACACCTATCGTCAATGGCAATCAAGTATGCGTAACCTATTCACCTTCAACAAATTATAATGGTCAAGACACTTTACATGTCATCGTTTGTGACCAAACGGGCTTGTGTGATACTGTTAAAATACCTATTACTGTTACGCCTGTAAATGATAAACCTCTTGTAATAGTTACGCCGATAACTTTACGTGAAGATTCAACCATTACCATTTGTTCCAATATTAGTGATATTGATGTAGGCGATACTTTTACAGCTACTATATGTAGTCAACCACAACATGGGATTGCTCAATCGGTTGTGATTAATGAGAATGAAGTATGCGTAACTTATTCGTCTACAAGAAATTACAATGGCACAGACACTTTATGCCTTTTTGTTTGTGACAACAACGGCTTATGCGATACGGCGAAGATACCCCTCAGTATAACGCCTGTTCCAGATGCGCCGACTATCATACCGACCCCTGTTTCCACCTTAGAAAGTATTGCCGTCCAATTTTGTCAAACCATCATTGACCCCGATGAAGGCGATGTTTTTACCGTTTCCCTCAGCAATCCACCGACGCATGGCACGGCAAGTGCGCCTATTGTCAACGGCAGCCAAGTTTGTTTATCTTATGTGCCAACAAGAAACTATAATGGTCAAGACACGGTTTGTTTATTCCTGTGTGACCAAACAGGCTTGTGTCAAACAGCGAAAATACCGATTACTGTCATTTCTGTTCCTTATCGCCCTGAAATCGTTAACATATTGCCTTCAACGATTACAGAAGACTCAACCCTTAGGGTTTGCCTGACCGTCAATGATTCAGACACGCCCGAAGGTCTTTTCACGGTATCAAATTGTAACACGCCTTTTGGTGGGACAGTAACCCCTACTCTATCGAATAATCAGTTGTGTATCAATTATTTACCGACACCTCATTACTTTGGTAAAGATACAATCTGCTTAATCGTTTGTGATGATACAGGACTTTGTGATACTTTAAGACACGTCATAAATATCACACCTGTCAATGATGCGCCTGTCGTAAGAGATTCTTCGGCAATAACGACCCCCTCCCTATCGGTCACAACTTGTCTGCCTATCATTGACCCTGATGAGACGGATACACACTTTGCTTTTACCTTGCAAAACGCCTATCATGGAACAGTTGAAGCACCTATAGTTAATAAACAGTTATGTATAACATATACGTCATCAAGTACTTATGTGGGTTTAGATTCTGTGTCTTTCCTTGTCTGTGATATAGGTAATCCGATGCTGTGCGATACAGTCACCATGCGTTATGAAGTTAAAACAATCAATTCACCGCCGATTGCGACCAACGACATAAATTACACCTTAGAAGGCGTTGAAACAACGGGTAATGTTTTGACCAATGATTCTGACCCCAATGCAGGTCAAACCTTAACGGTTTCTGTTGTGACACAACCTAAACATACCGTTTCTTTCACGCTAAATGCTAATGGGTCATACACTTATACATCTACAAATGGGTATATAGGTAAGGATACCATACATTATAAAGTGTGTGACAATGGTGTGCCTGTGCTGTGCGATTCGGC
The DNA here is from genome assembly GCA_031411275.1 of Saprospiraceae bacterium. GTDB lineage: Bacteria > Bacteroidota > Bacteroidia > Chitinophagales > Saprospiraceae > JAAFJT01. Next base: position 39,624 of record JANOAU010000131.1, read on the forward strand.
CGTTTTAATCATCAATATTCGCCCCATAGCGGCAGAGGGCAACCAACGACCGTTTGCGATTGACGACATCACTTCGACCCCAAGCGGTCAAGCGATTATCGTCAATGTGAAGGCAAATGATTCTGACCCGAACCCAACGGATATTTTGGGTTTACCGACCATATTATCGCAACCGTCTTGTGGTACGGCTGTGGTGAATCAAAACGGCACGGTGACCTACACACCAAAAGCTGGTTTTATAGGCGTTTGCACAATGTTATATGCTGTTTGCGACAATGGCACACCGAGTTTATGCGATACGGCTGCTTTACAAGTGACCGTTTATCAGAATCCTTTGGTCAATAATCAATCACCAAATGCCGTTGATGATGCCCTTAGAGTGACTGTTAATACATCAACAAATGCCTCTGTTGCCACAAATGACAGCGACCCAGACGGGGGGCAAATATTGTCATTTATATCTATAACAACGCCGCTTCACGGTTCTGTAGCGATGCAAACCAATGGGAATTTTAGTTATACGCCTACGTCAAATTTTATAGGAAAAGACTCTTTCCGCTACAAAGTCTGTGACAATGGCAGTACTGTTTTATGTGATACGGCAACAGTTTATATCACTATCGCCAATCAAATTGTAACACCGACCAATATTGCACCTGTCGCCAATCCTGATAATCCTGTGACAATCAAGAATATAGCCCTGACAATTCCTATTAAAGTCAATGATTATGATGCAAACGGTGACCCCCTCAGTAATCCGACCATTACAGCCGCGCCAACGTGCGGAAATGCAACTGTTAACAGTGATGGAACCATACGCTTTGTACCCAATACCAATTTTGTCGGTACTTGTACCTTTATTTATCAAATATGTGATACAGGACATGAATCTGCCTTATGCGATACAGCTTTGGTGACTGTTACGGTTAGGGCAACGCCTATTCCAAATAACCGTCCGCCAACGGCTGTCAACGATGCGTTTATCAGCAATGTCAATCAACCCCTCAGTAATGTGTCCGTTGCGACCAATGACAGCGACTCAGATGCGAGTCAGACCCTCACATTTACGGCGATAAGCCAACCGACCAAAGGTTTTTTATCCTTCAATAGCAGTGCAGGCACGTTTAGTTACTTCCCACAGGTCAATTTTGTAGGAAAGGATTCATTCCGCTACAAAGTGTGTGACAATGCTACGGCGAGTCTTTGTGATACTGCTTGGGTTTTTATCACTTACATCACTGCACCGACTCAAAATGTGTCACCTATTGCTGTAAATGATAGGGTTAAAACATCCAGTAATACCGCTATTAACATTTTTGTTTTGGCAAACGACAAAGACCCCAACGGCACCCCCCTCAGTAATCCGACCCTATTGACGCAGCCGACTTGCGGTGTAGCGAGCCTCAATGAAAACGGTAGTATCTTGTTTGTACCCCATACAGACTTTGTCGGCACATGTTCTTTTACTTATAAAATTTGCGACAACGGTACGCCTAATTTATGCGACTCAACAACCGTAACTGTAACCGTTTATCCAATCGTTTATCCAAATCAAGCACCTTCTGCACAAAATGACGCAACGACGACGACCCTGAATACGGCTGTGGCGGCTAATGTGTCTTTGAATGACAATGACTTAGATGTTGGTCAAACGCTTAGTTTTAGTAAAACGACCAATCCAACGCATGGTACAGCCATTTTGCAAAGCAATGGCATATATGTTTATACGCCGCAAACCAGTTTTGTCGGACGTGATTCTTTTAGTTATCAAGCCTGTGACAATGGTTCTCCGAGTCTGTGTGCAACAGCTTGGGTATTTATTGAAGTTACAACTTCAAGCGTCAATGTCAATGAAAAACCTGTTGCTACAAAAGATAAAGCAAGAGTTATCACTGGTTTACACATCAATATTCCTGTTAAATTGAATGATTATGACCCGAATCCGAATCAGACATTGAGCTTACCAATGATTGTGACACTGCCTACCTGTGGCACGGCTTCGGTCAATGAAGATGGAACGATTGGGTTTACTTCCAACAATGATTTTGTAGGAACTTGTACTATGAGATATAGTGTCTGCGACAATGGCTCGCCTGTACTGTGTGATACAACGACTGTAACTATAGTTGTCATCGAAACGCCAGTGCTGAATGACATCAACTTGCCTCCTGTGGCTCTTGACGATGCGAATGCGCATTACAATTACGGTATGACGGGCAATGTGGGAGACAATGACAGCGACCCAAACCTAAATCAAACATTGACTTTTAGCCTTATTGATGCGCCTTCAGTGGGCAATGTAACGCTAAATCCTAATGGGTCATACGTTTATACAATCGCACAAAATTATATTGGTACGGCTCAATTCACTTATCAAGTATGTGACAACGGCTCACCAAGCCTATGCGATACGGCGACTTGTTACTTAACGATTTTCAACTTTCCTTGTGTCACATTCAATTTAAAAGTATTGCTCGAGGGTGCGTACAAACAGAATTCTGGTAAAATGACGACCACACTCAATCAACGTGGCTTATTACCCGGTCAAACGCCTGTTGGACAATTTGGTGTACCGACACAAGTAGGTCAGCCTTACAAAGGTGCGCCATGGTTTTATGGGGGTACTGAGGGGGATACCATTAGACATTATGCGTCAACCGTTGTGGATTGGGTTTTGGTGTCTTTGCGTTCAAGCCCCACTAATTTAACACCTGTTTGGCGTTGTGCAGGTTGGTTGCATGAAGATGGTTCGATTACGTTTCCTAAAAACTGTATTCAAGTACCATTGGGTGCGTATTATGTTGTGGTGGAACATCGAAACCACTTAGGGGTTATGTCGCCTACGCCTGTTTCTATTGTCAACAATACGATTAAGTATGATTTTACTCTGAATGACTCGTATATCACTACAAATCCGCCTTCATTTGGCAGTAAAGTTTTGACCAATGGCAAATGGGTCATGTATAGTGGTGATGGTATGAAAACGACAACGAACACCAATTTTGACATCAATTTCAACGATGCACAGTTATGGAAAGGTGAATCAGGCATATTTGACCAATACCGCCGAGGTGATTTCAACCTCGATGCCGATATGAATTTTTCAGACCAAGTGTTGTGGAAAGCGAATAATGGACGGTATTCGGGTGTGCCACATTAGAGTATCCAATAAGCACCTGTCTCCATTGCCTCCATCTTTAGATGGAGAATAAAAGAGAATATCCCATCTATTATTCTCCATCTAAAGATGGAGGCAATGGAGACAGGTAGGGCAGAATACAATATTGACGAACTAATAAAAAAATATAATTATTTTAACATTTCAACACGCATATTTCAAGATTGGCTTATAATTTGATACCCTTATTATGGTAGTCAATACAAACCGATAAAGATGAGAGAACAGTCATTACGATATCCGATAACAGGTCTAACTCAAAGACTGAAACACATTAAAACTATCTAAAAGCAATGAAATTACGCAGTAACATACGACTTATCTTTTTCCTGTGGGTGTATTCTATCCCTTTATTGAATGCTCAAAATGGTCAGTACGATGTGCGCTTTTCCCTTCAAAGCATGTCTTGCGACAGCAGCAAGGTGACGATAGCGGTACAGGTTCGCGCACATGATATGGCTCATACATTCAATATGGGGGATGCCAATTATCGTTTTGAGTATGATACACGTCTAATCATTAATCCAACAATAGCATCGCAAGTCAACTTTTCAAGTCAAGCACCATCCAGCGATTTTAACTATGGTTCGCAAAACCTAAATGGGTCTTCCGCAGGACCGACCAAAGGGGTGGTTTCGCTCAATACTTTTTATACAGGTGTTGCCAGCAGTGCAAAACGAGTAGATACAACTTGGACAACGGTAAGTCATATACGTTTTAATGTGGTTAGTGGTGCAAATTGTTTTCCAATGACTTGGCACGACGAACAGACCTTTCCAATTACAGGTTTGAATGAAGTGGAATTGTTGAACAATGGGGAATACAACCTATATATCGTTGCTTCAGGTGGCGTTTATACCAATATTCAATCTTGTTTTCAGACTTTTTGTGATAATCCAGGCTCGCCGCCAACTGTACAAGTGACTCCTATCGTTACAAAACAAGACTCAACTGTAACAGTGTGTATGCCTATAACGGATTCCGATGCCAATTCAACATTTACAGCAACGGTTTGTGGTGTCGCAAAACATGGTACAGCGACCCCCTCAGTAAACGGCGGTCAATTATGTGTGCAATATGCTCCCGCAACAAATTTTATAGGTTCAGACTCTGTGTGTATTACTGTTTGTGACAATACAAGCCGTTGTACGAATGTGACCATACTCATTACTGTCAATATCCGACCGAGCGCGCCAAGCGTAGCAACCACCGCAATCGTCACCAAACAAGACTCTACCGTTACAATTTGTACAACAATAAGTGACCCTGATCAAGGCTCAACGTTTACCGCAACGCTGTGTAATGAAACATTGCACGGCACAGCGACCCCCTCAGTAAATGGCAATCAACTATGCGTAACTTACGTGCCAACAGCCAATTATGCAGGTTCAGATGCTGTTTGCGTGCGGGTGTGTGACAATACAGGACTTTGCACCAATATCTCAATTCCAGTTACCATCAATACACGTCCTCATGCACCGACTTTAACGGTTGTGCCGATAGTGACAAAAGCGGATTCTATGGTCACGGTTTGTATGGCTTTGAATGACCCAGATGCAAATACGACCTTTACAACCTCGGTCTGTAGCGCGGCTCTACATGGCACTATCAATGCCATTGTGAACGCCAATCAACTTTGTGTTTCCTACACCCCAACACCTAATTTTAGTGGTTCAGATTCAGTTTGTGTTAGAATTTGCGATAATACGGGGTTTTGTACCCAAGCGACAATACCCATAACAGTCAATCCGAAACCACATACACCTGCCGTTTCTCCAGCGTCGATACTCACATTTCAAGACTCAACTGTAACGGTTTGCACACCCATCACTGACCCTGATGAAGGTGCGTATTTTACCGCCACGCTTTGTAATCAACCTGCGGGTGGGTCAACAATGATATGGGTCAACAATAATCAATTATGTATTCGTTATGTACCGACAGGCACGTTCATTGGTCAAACATCGGTTTGCGTCAATGTGTGTGACAATACAGGGCTTTGCACCCAAATAACGGTGCCTGTTACGGTGCAACGCCGCCCCACACCACCAAGAGTTGCGCAGTTTAGTATGACGACAAAACAAGATTCTACCGTTACAGTTTGTAGCATAATCACCGATTTAGATGAAAATTCAACATTTACGGCAACGGTCTGTGGACAAAGCGCGCACGGTACAGCCACCCCCTCAGTAAACGGCAATCAACTGTGCGTAAGGTACGCACCGAACGCAGCTTTCTATGGCAGAGACTCAGTATGTATTCGCGTTTGTGACAATACAGGTTTATGCACAGAGGTCAATGTAGCCATTACAGTTCAACAAAGACAAACGCCACCGACCCTTGAAGTTGTGCCTGTCTCTATGAATATGGATACTTCTGGTAGCTTTTGTTTTACCATAACAGATGCACAAGGCGGTCCATTTACAGCAACCTTATGCAATGAAGCAGTAGGCATCACGGCGACCCCCTCAGTAAATGGCAATCAATTGTGTGTAAACATTCACACTGGTTCAGTAGCAACGACAACTGCTGTTTGTGTACGTGTCTGTGACAGCACAGGTCTTTGTACAACGGTTCAAATACCTGTGACAATTCGACCTAAACACGATGGTCGTTTGTTGGTGGGCATTCATAAAAAATTGGCACCCAATCAACCCCAAGAAGTACGCTTGGGCAACTCTGTCAATTATCAAATTACAGTTGTCAACAAGTCAACTTTTACGATAATGAACGTCCTTGTCCGCGACTCTATTCCGACAGGTATGGTGTTGAATCAATCCAATCCACAAGGTTGGGTGTCGGATACAACGCATAGACTGGCGGTCAAAACCATACCATCTATAGCAGCCGGTGATTCCCTGACCTTAGATATTTCATTGGTTTTGTTGTATGGCAATCCACGTTCACATATTATGAACCGTGCTTTTGTATTCAATGCTTCCGACCAAGTGGGCGACGCGGTCATTCAAAATGGTCAAGAGCCGCGTGACACCGCTTCCTTTATGGTGAAACCATTTGACCCAATGGGTACTATTTATTGTGAAAACACAGGTTTTGTCTTGAAAGGTGGTCATATTGAGTTGGTTTCCGCTCCAGTCGGTGGCTCTATCTTTTTTGCAACAGATACAAGTGGTGCAATGCTTGATGGCTCAAGTGGTGAATATCAATTCTTTACGAATGGCGTTCCTGGACGATATGAAATGCGTTATGTGCATCCGAACAACTACCCCCTCAGTACACGCTGCTTACCAAGCGCAACAGACCTCGACCCAACAAATAATGACGGCGACATCACCGATGCCAACGCAGACGGTGTGATAGATAAAGACAGTATCGTAAATGGTGTGTTGACTCTTGGCTCAAATAGGGTCAATGGCAATCTTTTGCAAAACTATGCCTGTGGCAGCAACCCGTATTGGTTAACTTTCGATTTAGCTGCCGACGACCCATTTGTCTTTCACAACAACTTGCCCATTGGTTGCGCCACAATAAAAGGCACAACCGTAGGTATTGATTTGAATGAAAATGGCTTGTTTGACAATGGCGAAAGCCCCATAGCAGGTGTCACTGTTCAATTATTTGACATCAATGACTTAGTAACACCACTTGATACGACGACAACAGATGGTTTGGGACAATACTTATTTGATGGCTTGTCACAAGGGTCTTATCAATTAAAGTTTATCAAACCAAACGGTTATCGTTTCGCCATAAAAAATGTCAACAGCAGCTTAACAGATACTAACGATTCTGATGCGGATGCAATAACAGGTTGGACACGTAGCATTGCCTTGAATTGGGGCAATATAGACACAACCATCGGTGTCTTATTCGTACCAACTACTATCAATCCGCCGACCATCGCAGGGACACACATCGTTACAAAAGAAGATTCCGTCCTCAACATTTGTTTACCTATTTTAGACAATACACCCATTGAAATCTTTACCCCCTCAGTATGCGGTGTTCAAAACGGCGTTATCAGCAATGTCGTTGTCAATAATCGTCAATTGTGTTTCACTTATACACCGACCTTTGGTTACAGAGGGGACGACACCCTTTGCATCCAAGTATGCGACCGTGACGGACAATGCGATACAGCCCAGTTTACCTTTGATATTCAAGCAAAAAACAACCGTACAGACTGCGGCGGTGATACTACTAAACCAGTTATCACGTTCACAAATCCCGTATTAAGTGGCGTTCGCAACAACGATACATTGATGGTTAGTTGTACGAATTCTTATACTTTCGGCAACAGCGATGTGCGCGTTACAGACAATAATGACCCGAACCCAAGCAAAACTTTTGGCGATGTGGTGACAATAGGTAATTGTTTACAAAATGGTTACAAAGAATTGATTACCAATACTTGGACAGCCACAGATTCATGCGGCAATGTCGCTGTAATGAGATTGTATATCAAAGTAACGGATACGATTAAACCCGTTTTGGCAGCTACACCCACTGATATAACTGTCAATTTAGCAGCAGGAGACACCATCCCAACTGCCCCCTCAGTATCGGCAACCGACAACTGCGGTACGGCAACGGTTTTGATGACGAGAGACTCCGTTCCAACAGGTCAAAACTGCAATTATGTGATATCACGGGCTTGGACTGCGACGGACGAATGCGGCAATACGGCAACTCGCAGTCAACTCATCACAGTCTTGAAAGTCTGCCCTTGTACGCCTGTTAATGCCAAGGCGACCATCAGAAATGCCACTTGTGGAGAAGCCAACGGCATCGCAACGATATTGGTTGATAATGCGCTTAACTATACTTATGCTTGGTCAGTGAACAACGGCACAGGCACTGGAAACAGTCGAAGTAATTTATTAGCAGGCACTTATACTGTCACCGTTTCACGCATAAGTGACCCCAGTTGCCAAGCAATTGTTTCGGCGACAGTCGGTAATAATGCGTTTCTATGCTGTACAGACTTCATCTCAAGTACAGATAAATTGGTGACAACGAGTAATTGCGCTGCCATTATAGATGTGTGTATTACCATGTCAAATACGGATATCGCGTCCGTAACGGATAACGGAACAGCTTATACCCGTGGTTTGGTGGCTTGTCAAAATGGTTTAAATGTGAAATTAGAGGTCGGTACGCACAACGTTGTTTTCAGAACGGCAACAGGTTGTACAGACAGCATTGAAGTTAAAATAGTCTGCGCTAATCCAATGGCTCAAACCATTGAAGCCGTTATGGTGGTCAACACCAAGGACTCTATTGCTTTGCAAACCAATGAGTTAGCAGGTACACGGTTTACGTTAAGGAAAATCAGTGGCTCTGTTGTAGGTTCTGTTGACTATTTCGTTCTACCCGGTACGATGGTGGTTACACGCAATGCTAAAGCTATGGGACAGGAGTTCGCAACCTATGTCGTGAGTGATGAATACGGCTTTACAGACACCACTTATTTCAAAACGGAGGTGGTTTCACGTACAGCCACTCGCCGACCTTTAGCCGTGAACGACATGGTAGAATCTGTAAAAGGTGCAAATCTTTTTATTGATGTGATGCAAAACGACTCGGTACTCGGCACCCTAAAAAGTGTGTCCATTGTGTCTAAACCTAAAAATGGTTCAGCCGTCCTGACGCCTGACAACCGCATTGCTTATGTGCCGACAAACGGATTCTGCGGTAAAGATGACTTAAAATACGCTTTGTGTAATGGCAATGGCTGCGATACAGGTACGGTTTCAATCAGCATTTTATGCGATGGCATTAAAATTTACAATGGCTTCTCGCCTAATAGTGATGGTATCAACGATAATTTTGTCATCGAAGGCATAGAGAATTATCCAAATAATAGTTTGAAAATTTATAACCGTTGGGGAACAGAAGTCTTAACAGTTAAAGGCTATAAAAACGATTGGCAAGGGACTTGGAATGGTACCAACCTGCCAGACGGAACTTATTTTTATATATTTGATGACGGCAAGGACAAAGTCTATAAGGGTTTTGTACAACTGCTACATTAGAGATATTTTCAATTCTGAAATCATTTGCTTACATAGTTTTGTGTTAAAGGGTAGCGGCGGTACTTCGTTTCAACGAAGATACCGTCGTTTTTTTTTATAAAGATTATCCCCAAAAACCCCAAGAAAAAGGCTTCCACTTGGATTGAATCAATGAAAAATGCTCCTTTTCTTTGTTTTCATTTCTGAAAAACACCACACCACACCAGAAGAGGTCAATCGTCAGACGTACTGAGGGGTGCTGTTTGATGTCTGCCCAAGCGGCTTCCATGTCTGTTGACCAATGAATGTCGTCAAATATCAAGACCGTTCCCTCGTGTGCATGGGCAAGGCATTTGTGAAAATAATCAAGCGTGGGTTCGCGGCGATGATTGCCGTCAAAGAAAGCAAAATCAAGTTTAACTAATTGATTCAGAGCCGTTTGCAATGTATCTTCAAACTTACCGACGATGATTTTTATCCTATTTTTTTCAAAATCGGTTTGAATATTTTTTTGATAAAGGGCTAAATCCAAAGTATCAGGATTGTTTTGGCGCAGCCCCATTTTCAAAAAAGTATCGTAATACCAATCAAAGTTGCGCCGTGCCACAGCTGCAATGTCAGGCGAACCTTCCAAAGTCAATACTTTTGCTGCACGAGGCGACCCCTCAGTAATGTACAGCGTTGAGACACCCAAAGACGTTCCTAACTCAATGATTGTCAATGGTTTAGTCAATTGAACGATGCGGAACAACCATTCGCATTGAAAGGACGGCGATAAAGCAGATAGACCAATCGCTCGCACTTTGCGCTTTTTTTTTAATCCAACAACATGCGAACCGGCGCCAAAATCTTCTACCTCAACGGTTTCCTTTGAGTTCAAAATCTCCTCCCTCAGTATTTCGGCATCTCGAAACACATAAAACAGGCGGTCGTCTTCCAAAACCTCTTCAACGAATTGGAAAACAAAAGGCGAGTGTACGTTGTATTTCGTCTTAGCATTCCAGTAAAATCGAGCAAAACGTAGGGCTATTTTGAGTCTTTTAAGCATAATGAAGCTGTTTCAATGTTTTTTGACCACTTTTACTGAGGGGTATGCGAGGTGTCGAAAAGATTTTATACGCTTGTTGCGTCCTGAATTGAGGAAAAAGACGACCAACTGTTTGAAAGCCCGTTTGTGCTATTCGGAGCTGCCAAGCCTTGATATTCGGCGTGCGCTCTGTCCCTTTGTCAAGGTGTTTAGAATTGAGGAATTCTATTTTGGATACGGGTGATGTGGTTTTCATGGGGCAAAGATAGATTTTGAAATCTCAAATTTTCAGAAACTATCCAAACAAAGCATCTCTATGCCGCTTGATATAGTGCCGAATATTCACCCAAAATGCTAAAATAAAGTAAAAGATGACTGGTGAGCCAATGGTCAAAAAGGAAATATAAATAAAATAGAGCCGCACCCGCGACGAGGCAATATTCATTTTTTCGCCCAGATAAGAGCAAACGCCGAAAGCAGAACGTTCTAAAATGTCTTTCAAGTTATTCATTTCAATTTGATAATATGTTGAAAGGCAAATTTACATTTTTGCAATCAAATAGACAAAAAAAGTTACGGATATTGGTTGATTGGTTATTAGTTATTGGTGAACGGTTACTGATAACTAATTCACCAATAACTAATAACCAACCAACCAATCACGAACGGCTGAACTTGCCATCATCTAAGCGGTGGGTCATGCGTTGTACAGCATCAATGATATTGTCGAGGGCGGGAGGATAGTCCACATATTTGAGTTTGTAGGCGTCTTCGCCCCAAATAGCGATGGTGACCATGCGTTTTTGGTCGCCATACGTCACTTTTATGCGTAGCGGAATGGGTGTCGGTTTCATGACTTTGCGCTTTTCGCAAACTGCGCTGTTACAGTCGTACATGCGTTGCATCTCAAAAAATTTGTTTTGCATGATGTACTCTGCAAAGGATTCTAACTCTTGGCGACTGATATTTTTCTTAACCACTCTTAAAGGATTATTGACGGTCTGAAACTCATGAATCAACCGCCCTTCGGTTGTTATACGCGTAAAATCCTTGATAACGGGGTCAATACCGCCATAATAACCACCACCGATGAGTTCAACCGTGATATTGACTTGCTCTTTGCGCTTGGCTTCAGCTTTTTTATCATCGTCGCCCCCCCTCAGTATCGCCCACCACGAACGGCGTTTTGTTTGCTTGGGTTCGGCTTCAACGATGACTTCAGGCAGTTCGTTGATAGGACGGACAAAGGGTGCATCCTTGCTTTCGACAGCTACAAAATGATATTGATACGTGCCACTTGAGTTGGGTTGTTGAAATTCGATGACAAGAGCTTTATTATTGATGGCTGCGATTTCAAATTTTTGAATATTTCTGAAAGGATAAAACAAAGTACCACCGCTCAAACTCCAATTACCTTTTGAGAATTTGCCATGTAAAAATTGCTCAAACGTAAAATCATATTTAAAGAAAAGAAAATATTGATAGTCTTTATCAGCTTGGTGAACTGTCGTATTGGACTCCAAATGCAAGGTATAAGCATATCGCCATTTCGTACCGATGAGTTGCCGTTCTTGTACTGAGGGGTAGCCAAAACGCTGGGCAAATAGGTTTGAAGTAAGTAAAATAAAAAACGATGCGAACAGTATTTGTGGGTACTTCATTGATTCAAAGCATTTTTTATCCGAAAGAAGAGGATTATAGTAAACTTTTTAATATTCAAATTTCAATCCAATTTTCATGAAAACCCATTTACATATAAAAAAAGAAAAGCCAAAATTTAATCAAAACTATACTAAACCATAAAAATATCGTAATTTTGCGGCATCATAACAACCTTTTGGATACTACCACCCGTATTTATTTTTCACAAAGCCTTATTGGAATGAAAAAGTCTATCGCTGTTGCGTCTGCTTTCCTGTTTATCTTTTTTGTCATCGCTTGTCAAAATCGAGATCAACCTGCCACACCTCCACCACCTACAAATTTGACTACTGTTCAACTACCTAATACGCCAGAAGACGTGATTAAAAGGTGGGAGCGTCAAATCAGTGAAAACCAGTTTGCCGATGCTAAACTCATCAGCACAGGCAAAGCTTTAGAAACGGTCGTGTCTCTTGACAGCACGCATCATATTGAACCCATCGAGGCGTCGTCTACAAAAATCCTCAATATTGCTTGTCGTACTGAGGGGGATAAATCTGAATGTGATTGCCTTTTAGAAGATGCCGTTGGTCAACTGAAATGTACTTATTTTCTACTCCGCCAAAATGGACAATGGTATTTGCAAGATGCGACTTCCGAGCCAGTTGAAAATATCAATAAAAAACCTGAACGCCCCGTTAAATAGTTACTGTTTATTGGTTATTAGTTAGTTGTATAAACCAATTTGCCAATAACCCATAACTAATTCACCCATAACCAGTAACGATATATGAAGATTGGTCTCTTTTTCGGTTCTTTCAACCCTATACATGTTGGGCATCTGATCATCGCTAACTTTATGGCGACCCAAACGGATTTGCAGCAAGTATGGCTTGTCGTGAGTCCACAAAACCCTTTGAAGCCTAAAAATACATTAGCGCGAGACCGTGACCGTCTCAATATGGTGCAATTGGCAGTGGACGATAACCCGAAGTTGCGGGCTTCAAATATCGAATTTGACTTACCAAAACCGTCTTATACGATTGATACTTTGGCGTATTTGGGTGAAAAGTATCCGCAACATGAGTTTGTTCTCATTATGGGCGGTGATAATATTGCGACGTTGCATAAATGGAAAAATTATGAGTTGATACTGAGGGGGTATGATATATATGTGTATCGTCGTCCAAATACTGATTTAGGCGCATTAGCGACGCATGAACACATTAAGCTATTTGATGCGCCGCTGATGGATATTTCGGCAACGTATATTCGCAATTGTTTGGCATCGGGCAAATCTATTCAGTACCTTGTGCCAGATGCTGTTTTAACGTATTTGACAGAAGCTAAAATTTATTAGACAGACTCGAACTACACGTACTTATATGAATTCAGTTCCTTACAGGATGACAAAAAATTCGTGAAATTCGTGTCTAAAAACGCAATCAATGACAGTTCAAGAACTCAACGACCTCATAAAAAAGCGTCGGGCAATTTTTCCCAAAACCTATATCGCAGGGATGGGCATACCGCAACACATCATCGAGCAAGTGCTCGAAAATGCGAATTACGCGCCTACGCATAAGTTTACAGAGCCTTGGCGGTTTAGAGTACTGAGGGGGGCAGCTTTGCAAAAATTGGCTGATTTTTTAATAACTGATTATCAGACTTTGACCCCGCTGGCGGAGCAAACCGATATGAAAAGGAAGAAAATAACCGAAAATCCTTTGCGTTCTGGTTGTGTGATTGTTATTTTGATGAAACGCCATGAAGATATTTTGCCTGAATGGGAAGAAGTGGCTGCCGTTGCTATGGCTGTTCAAAATATGTGGTTGACGTGTACGGCTTTCGATATCGGTTCATATTGGAGTTCACCTTCTGCCATAACTGAACGAGGCAATGACTTTTTAGGCTTGGCTGATGATGAACGCTGTTTGGGTTTGTTTTTTATGGGTTATCACAATATGCCTGATTTGCCGCCACAGCGAACACCGATTGAGGAGAAGGTGGAATGGGTAAATGAATAAATTGTTATATTGTTATATTGTTATATTGTTATATTGTTATATTGCTATTACAGCAATACAACAATATAACAATATAACAATATAACAATACAACAATACGACAATTTATTCAATACAAAACCGTCACATCTCCCTGTAAAATGACCGTTTTCCCAGGCAAAACCTCTATTTCGGCATAAAAAACATAAACGCCTTGTTGCGCTCTTTGACCTCTAAAAGTGCCGTTCCAACCTTGTTCCAAAACATTGGTTTCGATGTTTTTGGCTTCAAAAACATGCTCGCCCCAACGGTCAAAAATGGCTAAACGACGGATGGGCAAATTGTCTTTACTAAAAATCGTAAACGCTTGATTGCCATTTTTTGAATCTGGATTCATTGCATTAGGCGCGTAAACATTGGGTTGAACGAATAAAGTGACTGTATCACGCGCAGTACAACCTGCCGAATCGGTGACCGTTAAGGTCAAATAAGTCGTTTCTTTAGGTGAAATCGCAAATGTTAGACAGTTCTGACAATTCGCCGTATCATTGGGCAACCAAAGGGCAGAGACGACTTTTCGATTGGGTTTCCCTTCAAACCGCACTGTTTGACCTATTTTTACAATATCTCGAAAACTACTGAGGGGTACAATATCAACCGTCAAAACTGCAGGCTGCCCCATCGTAAAGGTCAAAGGGCGATTGTAACAACCGACTGAATCCTTGACAACAAGTTTATAAATTCCTGCTTTTATATTGTTAAATGTATTGTTTTTTATAAAAGACACGCCATTATCTACTGAATATTGATAAGGCGAATAGCCACCATTGGGCGCACCAAATTTTATTTGCCCATTGGTATAACCATAACAAGAAGGCTGTTTGGTAGCGTAAGGAAATTCGGGTGATTTGAAATCAATATCCAACGTATCGGTTGCCGTTTCAGACCTGCGGCAGACACCAAGATAACCTTCTGCGATATAACGACCGGGCGCATTGATGATGAGAAACGTATCTTTTCCAAATTTGACAATCGAGTCCTCGTAACGCCATTGCACACCGTCATAAAGCCCTGTTGACACTAATGTATCGGGGCAAACACCATCACCAATATTTTTCAAAGTGATATTTGGTTCTTTCGACTTGCTAAAACCAGAATAGAAAGCGGCATAACTCGCCGCATTGTTCTGTCCGTACATCGCCACTTGCACTGCGCCTTGTGCCTTGATGCTGATAGTAGATATTTTTCTGCTTTGACTAAATAAGGTAAGATTGCGATACGTCACAAAATCGGGGTTACCAACCACCGTTCCAGCCGCGCCGAGATTCGCCGCTACCCCATCAATCAGCAACATCACTTGCGAATCACGCATCGCTGTAATCATCACACCGCCATCAAAAGTCATGGCACCAATGACATTCGGTTCTACAATATTATTTATCTCGTTTGGTATACTGCAACTGATGGGTGGTACGAAAATCAAGCCTTCAGTTCTATATTGATTACTGGAGCCATCTGGTGCACCACCAATCATTTGATAAACGTAAATCTTTTGTGAACTACGAATATAGAGGTTATTATCCGCAGAAAATGCGCTTGTCAAAACAGCATAAAATTGCCCTGCATTTAACGTAGCTATCGGTGTGGTACTGCCATTGAGAAAGATTTGTGTATTGTTAAAATGCGCCACAATTATCGGTCGCTCTAAAGCCGTCGAGCCGTTGCCTTTGCAAAGAATATATTCTTTTCCAACATTTTCGACAGCTACAATTTGGTCAATACCCGAATCTTTATCACCTGAACTGACAGGCGAACCACACCACGAACCCGAGTTAATCGCTACGGGTTTTGTGGCTTCCACCAAGCCGCCCATAAAACCATTCGGCGGTTGAGTGGCAGCATTGGAGGTCAGATATTGTGAAAAAACAACAGATTCGCCTTTCTGTAAAAGGATTTTTTCAGTGCCTGTTGAAGGCGCATCTGCACCATCTTTCCGGAATTTAGTGCTGGGGTCAAAGCCCGAAAAAGTCACTTTAGTCGAGTCTTCCGTAGCCAAAATACCTACAAAATTAGACCTTGTATTACTGCTTGGGTCTGGTAATTGCAGCAAATGCCCTATCCTAAACGTCTTTCCTAAAGCCGCTTTTCCCTTACAAGTGAGGTCAGATGCTTGGGCTTGGCTCGTCGAATGGGCGCGAAAATAGGCATAGAATTTCTTTTCGCCATCAACCACTATACCCTTGTTTTTCAATGCTTTATGCAAATCTGTTTCTGGAATAAGTGTGTAAGTTGTGTTTGAACTGCCAATATCATATTTAAAAGGTTGTGTATTACTAATATTGACTGTCGTAATCAAAGTGCCTGAACCATCGCGTATATGAACAGGAAAAGCCATTTGTTCAGGTGTTGACAAATACAAATATTGTGGACCCCAATCTGAGCGCGCGTGCATGGGTGGCATCCAATGAATGGAATCCAATTGACAAAAAAGAGAGGTGGAAATCGAGATAAAAAAAAGGGCAATAAGTAAATGTTTCATACCATTGGAATATTTCTAATTTTATATTACAAAATACTGATTTTCAATCTTTTACAAAAATACATGGTTTAAATAATTTTTGTTTTTATGGGGTATTCATTATTTTTTGTAAAATTACACAATCGAATATCGTTGTGATAAGAGAATACCGCTTTCCAAACGTCCTTTTTAGACAAGGCGTTGCGTTCAATCGTTTAATCAAAATTTTTATTAAATTATGACCATAGGCATAGGCGGCATCAGTCGCAGTGGTAAATCAACTTTAGCAGCGCTCATTTATAGGTTTTTTACTGAGGGGGGGCAAACGGCAACCGTTTTAGCACAAGACGATTACGTTTTACCAACGCAACAGATTCCTAAAATTCAAAACGGTGAAGCGACTGAAATTGATTGGGAAATACCCGAATCCATTGATTTTCAAAGATATAGAAAGGCTATTTTAGATGCTCAACAGCAATTTGACCATGTTATTACTGAGGGGTTGCTCAATTTTTATGCCGAAGACATTAACTGTCTTTTTGATAAATGTCTATTTGTTGACATTTCAAAACCAACATTTTTAAGACGTAAAACCCTGGATAAACGTTGGGGCGAAGTGCCTGTTTGGTATATCGAACACATCTGGACAAGTTATGAACGGTTTGGAAAAACGATTTTAGATAACAAGAAAAAAGACGTGCTTATACTTTCAGGCGAAGTAGATTTTGATGTCTCTCTGATTTCTAATTTCTTGAAAAAGCCAAGTAATTAGGCCTACTTTGGCACTTTGTGTTTTACGAATAAATAGGCTGTCACTACATGACAACATTTTAGGCTAAAGTGCCAAAGTAGAATTAGCTTTTTTTTAGAAATAAACTCGTTCAGGAAACGTTCTTTGGTAATGGTGAATAATTTAATGGTGAATGGTGAATAATTGACCATTCACCATTAAATTATTCACCATTCATATCTGTCCATTATAACAAAACCGTTTTATGAAAAAACTCATTTTTCGTTCATTATCCTTCATTTTTTCTTGTTTTTTACTCTTTTTGACGCCCCTCAGTATGTCGGCACAGGCTTATGGTACAGCCGCAGGGGCGCGTATAGGTGATGGTTTTGGTATTACATTACAACAACAAGTGGCCATACACACCACCGTTGAAGGTATATTACAAAGAAGCTTTAAATCCTCAGATGTAACTTTATGTGTTCTGGGTGAACAACATAAAAACCTGTTGTCAAGAGGTTTCAACCTCTATTTTGGCGGCGGACTCTACAAAACTTGGTTAGAAAAAAGAACCAATGTCCTTGTGCAACCCGCTGACCCGTGGGGCATCACACCGATTGCAGGTTTAGAAATAACATTGGGCAAATTTAATATTGCAGGTGATTTTAAACCGCTTTTAAAACTTGGTGGTGGCGACGAAAGCACCAGTGGTTTCAGTTGGCAATCCGCTATTTCTATCCGCTACGTTTTTGCAGGTCGCTATTTCAAAAACGATAATTGGAAGTTTTGGAAAAAAAAGAAAAAAAAATAATGGTGAATGGTGAATAATTTAATGGTGAAATTTAGCCATATTCACCATTAAATTATTCACCATTCATCATTAAAATTTAAATCGTTTTAAGGTATTCTATGAGTGCTTTACGTTCATCGGCGGTTAATTTATCACCATATATATGTCCTTGATTGCCATATCCATACTGCGTTGTATCGTAGGTTTTTGAATTGGTTTTTGTAGTTTCGACTTTATATTTCCAACCTATTTTCACATCATCATAGTCAGCTGTATTATCAAAAGTCCGACTCCATTTTGCAGGGCGTTGCGATGAGTTGAGCAAGTCGTCGAGGGTTGGCACAGAGCCGTTGTGCAGATACGGGGCAGTAGCCCAAATACCGTCAAGCGGCGGCGCAATGTAGCCTTTTGTAGGCAATAATTGAGCTGCAGCAGGTTTTTGATTGAACCAACTGCGGTTGTACCAACTGTCGTAATCAGGGTATTGCGCATACTCATCAGCCAAAGCACGATCTGTGCTAATCGTTTGTAAATCAATGAGATAGTTCGGGTATGACTCGTCTGCGCCATATTTGCCATGACATTTTTGGCAGTTGATGTCGAAGATAGCTTTTCCTTTTGTCGCTAAAGTTTGGTCAATAGCGTTCGGATACTGAGGGGGGCGCAATGTCCGCAAATAAGCCATAACATCAGGAAAACGGGCATCAATTTTACGGGCTTCTGTACTATCCAGCATAGATACCAAGGCAGAAGCCATGCTCAAACGCCCAAAATCGCCTACGCCTAAACCATTGTAATACAAAGCGTTTTTCTTACGCATGAGCCACCAAGCCGGCACATCGGTCGGTACAACCCTTGTTGGAATCGTGAATTGTGCCGTTTCCACCCAAGTCAATTTTTTATCATGTCTAAACGCAGACAATGAACCAAAAATCTTATCCGCAGGATTTACGCCGCGCGTATCCAACCGAATATAAGGCGCAATGCTTTTAAAACCGCGACTAAATGGCATATAAGCTGCCCATTCCTTTGAATTGATACCATAATTGCTTTGAACAATGCCATCCACCAAGCCCAAAAGCATCCCAATGTCTTGCGTATTGTCCGCCGTTGTATTGCCCAAACCCACAACGATTTGACCATTCAAACGGTCAGCGTGGCAACTCATACAGTTGGTATAAACGACTTTAATGCCATTTGAAGCCGTTGTGACTGTATAATTGAAAGGAATACCTTTGTTGTCGCCTGTTCGACCCAAATCTTCAGGGCTGTTCGATACAAAAATTGGAACAGATTTATAAATGCCCAACGGAATACCACTACTGATATAGTCGCCCCCGTGCAAATAATCCCGCCCTGCTTCCGCGTTGCCAGAACGTTGTTCAGACGCCTCAATTTTTGTCGCACCATTTGGGATTGGCTCTACAAAAGGCGTGGTATGCTTGCAATTTGCCCACAGCAAAAGCAAGGCAATAGGCATGAGAATAAAAGAGAATTTTGAGCGCATGTCAAGTGATTTTTTGTTGAATAAATATAAGTAAGTAATGATGAATGATAAATGATGAATGACGAATAATGTAAAAGGTTGATTATTACATACTTGTGGTAAATAGATTTCCCGTTTACTTCTGTTCATCTACTGACCAAGAAAAACAATCATTGTATCCACAAAAATAAACAAAAAAAAACCTTTTTCTTAAAGACTGTTTTAAAACCTAAAAGAAATACATTAAAGCACGTTTTTCGAGCGCAGCGAGAAACAGGGCGTAACAAGTTTTAAAATAGTTTCTGAGGAAAATTTAAAACACCCCTTTCGCTTAAA
>JANOAU010000132.1:0-35419 GCA_031411275.1 Saprospiraceae bacterium
CATCATTGTTTTAGGGCTACGCCCTGATTTGAAGGATATTTCGTATAAAAAGCTACCAACGTTTATCTCCTAACGGAGCTCTGCGGCTCTAACAGTTGCGCCTTTAGGTGCTGAACGTTGGTAGAAACAATCAAGTGCATGGCTTTTTATCGCCCTGTAAGGGCAAAACCTGTTTTTATAAGAAAACCCTACACAACTGTAAAGATAATGCTAAGGCTCTGCTACAAGACATGAACGAACAAGAAAATTTTATCGTTTCTTTTTCAACTTGTTTTTTCAATTCCTTGTAGTTCTATTTTTTTCTGCTTATTTTTTTTCAATTTGTGTCGGTTTTATCATTTTTTCAAGATTTTTTTCCTCGTAAATTCGGTTTTGTAAATTTTTGACTTTATGATGATTCCAAGTAGCTTTTGTCAGTAGTAACAATAACATTATTGGGTTTGAAATACTTCTATAGCTATTTCTCCGCCTTTCTCCACGTAAATCTTTAATTCTTACTCAAATAACAGCTTTAAAAACCTAATTTTGCACCCTAAAAAAAACGAATAGGTTATATGAATTATCTGACGCTCGAGAATGTTACCAAAAGTTACGGACCTAAAGTCCTTTTTGACAATGTATCTCTTATCATCAACAAAGGAGACCGCATTGCGCTCGTTGCCAAAAACGGTACAGGCAAGACGACTTTGCTCCGCGTGCTCGCAGGTACTGAGGGGTCGGAAGGAGAACAATCTAAAATCATTTTTGCACGTGATATTCGCATCGGTTATCTCGAACAAGACCCGCAAGTACCTGAATATCTGACTGCCGTTGAAGCCGTTTTTGAATCAGAAAATGCTCAAATACAAGCGATTAAGAATTATGAGAAAGCCATTGCCGACAATGACCCCCTCAGTATTCAGAAGTATTTGACCCAAATAGATGAGCTGCAAGCCTGGGATATCGAAGCAAAAGTCAAGGAGGTATTGTTTCGTTTAAAAATTGACAGCTTCCTTAATCAAACTGTTCGGACGCTGTCAGGTGGTCAAAAAAAGCGTTTGGCACTCGCCAAATTACTCATTGATGAACCTGATTTTCTGATACTCGACGAACCAACAAATCATTTGGATTTGGAGATGATTGAGTGGTTGGAATCTTATTTTTCGGCACGTCCGAGCCTCACGATTTTTATGGTGACGCATGATAGGTACTTCCTCGATGCCCTTTCCAATTATATTATTGAACTCGATGGTGGCAATTTTTACCGTTATCGGGGCAATTATGCCAAATATTTAGAACAAAAAGCCATGCGGCACGAAGTAGAAGCCGCCACACTCGACAAAAACCGCAAACTCTACCAACGTGAACTCGAATGGATGCGTCGTATGCCACAAGCACGCACCACAAAAGCCCAAAGCCGCATTGATGGTTTTTATGATATAAAAGATAAAATCAGCGGTAAACGGGAAGCAGACGATATGTCTATTGACATCAAAACGACTTGGTTAGGCTCAAAAATCGTCGAATTGCACAATGTTTCAAGGTCTTTTGGCGATAAAAAACTCATCGAGGATTTCAGTTATAAATTTCGGAGAGGTGAAAGAGTCGGCATTGTCGGTCCAAATGGCGCAGGAAAATCCACTTTTTTACGCCTCATCACAGGTGAACTCAAGCCCGATGGTGGCAAAGTGGTCATTGGCGAAACGATTGCTTTTGGCTACTACACGCAGGACGGCATTACGCTTTCAGAAGACAAACGGGTGATTGATGTCATTACCGATATTGCCGAATTTATTCCTTTGGAAAAGGGACAAAAAATCACGGCGGCGGGTTTGCTCGAACGCTTTTTATTCACACGTGAGCAACAACAAGTTTATGTATCGCAACTGTCGGGCGGTGAAAAGCGGCGGCTTTATATGCTCACAGTGATTATGAAAAACCCTAATTTCTTAATCCTCGATGAGCCGACAAATGACTTGGATATATTGACACTCAATGTATTAGAAGAATTTTTAGAAACCATATTCAAAGGTTGCCTCGTTATCGTGACGCATGATCGTTATTTTATGGATAGACTCGTGGAACACCTTTTCATATTTGAAGGTGAAGGACACATCAAGGATTACAATGGCAACTACACCGAGTACCGAGAAGAAATAAAGCAAAAAGCCATCGAAAATAAGCTAACAGACACCCCCTCCCTATCAAAGGACAATCGGCGGGCAAACGACGCCGACAAAAAAGAATTCAAGCGTTTGGAACGCGACATCGAGCAATTAGAAGAAAAGAAAACGAAGTTGACTCATAAATTCAACGATGCCGCGACCATGACACCTGAACAGATTCAAAAGCTATCTGACGAACTGTCAGAGGTGCAGAATACATTGGAAATCAAGGAGATGCGTTGGTTGGAATTGTCAGAGTTAGTTTAAATGTAAAATATTATTTTCGTATAAAAAATAGGGCTTTACGTTAAAACTGCATCATTTTATTCAAAAAAGTTTATTTTTGTAAAAAAATATTTCAGCATGGAAGCATCAATTGCTAAGCACAGAAAAATGACTATTGAGGAATATATTCGATTTGAAGAATTATCTCCAGTCCGTCATGAATTCAATAACGGAAAACTTATAGAAATGCCTGGTACAACAGACCGCCATAATGACATATGCGGAAACATATACATGAGACTTCGCCAATTATTAAAAGGAACACCTTGCAAAGTTTATCAAGAAAATGTCAAATCACAATTAATAGACGGGCGACGTTATACCTATCCCGACATTTTTGTTACTTGTAATGAGCAAGATTTAACAGAACGCTATATCAAAAAGTCTCCCTCAGTCATTTTTGAAGTTTTATCTGATTTAACAAAAATTACTGATAAAACTACTAAATTTATTGAATATCAAAAAATAACGAGTTTACAACACTATATTTTAGTTGATTCTGAAAAAACCTTTGTTGAAATTTTCAGCAAAAACAGCAAAGGAGAATGGAGGTATAATGAAGTATTTCTACTCATGACTGATATTTTGACAATAGCTACACTTGATATAAGTTTGAAATTAGAAGACATTTATGAAATTCAGTAGCCTTATACCCTATACTCAATTCGTTTAATGAAATTCGACAAACCAACACCCATCCAAAAAATCGCTGACCGACTGAAAGCAGAAATCATTGGCGACAACACGCTCAACGCTTTGGGTATCAATGAGATACACCACGTCAAAGCAGGCGATATTACTTTTTCAGATGTCAAAAAGTATTTTGAAAAAGCCCTCAACTCGGAAGCTACGTTCATCATTTTGAACGAAAGACCAGACAGTATTCCCGAAGGAAAAGTCGTCTTGATTCATCCGCAGCCCTTTGAGGCGTATGATAGCATCGTGCGGCAACAGCGTCCGTTTACCCCCCTCAGTATAGAGGTCGCAGAATCAGCAGCCATACATCCCAGCGTCATTTTTGAACCTAATGTGGTCATTGGCAATCATGTACGCATAGGTATTGGTAGTTATATACAAGCTAATGCGGTTATTCACGATTTTACAGTGATTGGTAAAAACGTAACGATTGGCGCAGGTTCGCTCATTGGTACAGATGCCTTTTATTTTAAAAAAAATACTGAGGGGTATAAAAAATGGCGTTCAGGCGGTCGCGTCGTCATAGAGGACAATGTGGATATTGGCGCAGGTTGCACTATTAATAAAGGCGTGTCGAGCGATACGATTATTGGCGAAGGCACTAAAATTGACTGCCAAGTACATATCGGACACGATGCACAAATTGGCAAAAACTGTCTTATCGCTGCCCAAACAGGCATCAGTGGTAATACTGTTATTGAAGATGAAGTCGTCATTTATGGTCAAGTAGGCATCGCTCAAAATCTTAGAATTGGTAAAAAAGCCATCATTTTAGCCAAATCGGGCGTGGCAAAAGACTTGGCGGGAGATAAAACGTATTTCGGCTATCCTGCCCAAGAAGTGAGAGATGCTTATAAGGAGTTAGCACTTCTTAGACAGTTAAGAAAGAAGTAGCTATCAGTATGTCTACAACTTGCGCCAAGTTTAAACCTTAACGCAAGTTTATTCATCATTCATTGTTCATCATTCATCATTACTAACTACCTTTGCGCCTCATTTATACTCATTTGAAAATGGTTTGCCTAAAATAATAGACTCAAATTATTCAAAACCAACGTTTTATATTTTTCACTTTTCGTTTTTCACTTTTCATTTATTATACAAACCAAAATTAATGTAAAATATGTCAAACAATTTACTCGCAGGCAAACGTGGCGTTATCTCTGGCGCACTCAATGAACAATCAATCGCTTGGAAAGTCGCTGAAAAATGTGTTGCCGAAGGTGCCATCATCACACTGACCAATGCGCCTGTCGCTATGCGTATGGGTGAAATCAAAGTGTTGAGCGAAAAACTCAATGCCGAAGTTATCGCTTGTGATGCAACAAATATGGACGATTTGAATAAACTTTTTTCGCAAAGTCAAGAGATTTTGGGTGGAAAACTCGACTTTGTCCTACATTCCATTGGTATGTCCGTCAATGTACGGAAAGGAAAACACTATACCGACCTCAACCACGAATGGTCAAAACAAGGTATTGACATCAGTGCTTTGTCGTTCCACAAAATGATGCAAGTGTTGTATAAACAGGATGCGATGGCAGATTGGGGCAGTATCGTTGGTTTGACTTATATGGCAGCACAACGAACTTTTCCCGATTACAACGAAATGGCAGACATAAAAGCAATGTTGGAATCCATCGGACGCAGCTTTGGCTATCATTTTGGCGTTAAAAACCATGTGCGGGTCAATACAATTTCGCAATCCCCTACTATGACAACGGCAGGTTCGGGTGTCAAAGGCTTTCAAGAGTTTTTTGATTATGCTGATAAGATGGCGCCACTGGGCAATGCCCCAGCAGAGGCTTGTGCCGATTACTGCCTTGCTTTGTTCAGTGATTTGACGCGCTACGTGACCATGCAAAATCTTTTCCACGACGGTGGTTTCTCAAATATGGGTATGAACCCAGCCGTTTTAGGACTTTAAATTGTTGTATTGTTAAATTGTTGTATTGTTGGATGGCTATATTGCTGCTTAACCTTATAACAATTTAACAATATAGCCATAAAACAATACAGCCATATAATACTGAGGGGGCATTTATTAATGATTTTTTTTCTACTCGTTTGAAAATCAATCAATTAAAGAAAGAAGATATAATGAAAAACACCGTTTTGAATAATAAAGTATTGCCCGTCAATACCTTAAATATTCACCTTTCACCATTCACCATTCGTCCTTACCTAAAACCGCTTGTCCTCACAATCGGTTTTCTTTTTTTATGCTTAAAAATGGCTGTTGCCCAACTACCGACACAAGGTTTTGGCAATTCCCCTTCAACAACAACGCCTGAAACAGATTCCACACAATCCGATGTTGAGATTGATACCGCTTATATTGTTTCATTTTTCCCGAACAACCCAGCCGTTACTTTTCCTGAAAACGACTCCTTGCTCAATAATTATTTTCACCAATATGTACCGACGCGGCGACGGACACTCGATTTTTTTAACCTCGGTATGCCTTCGACGGCAGCCTACCCCTCAGTATATCAGCCCTCTTTTCGACGTGGCTTAGATATGGGCTTGCATGCGTTTGATGTTTATGAAATCAAAAATTCGGATATCCGTTTCTATCAGCAAACCAAGACTTTAACCGATGTTTTCTATTCGGCAGCGAGCCAAACTAATGGCTCTTTTGCTGCCAAATTCAGTCGCAATTTCGCCAATGATGTTCACCTTTCCATTGATTATAACCGTTTGTGGAATACAAATTTGACGACTTTACCCAAAGTAGACAGCAAACTTTTAGGCGGCACGGGTTATACTTACGATGTCCCGCGCGGTCGGTCTGTAGCTTTTGGCTTGGGTCTATGGGTGCACCGGGAGCGATATGATGGCTATGCCACATTTACTTCCAATATCATCAATCAAAAAGACCAAGGCGGTATTCAAAGCGATTCATTTTTTATTACAACCAATGAGGCAGGGCAATTGACGACGATTGTACCAACGCCCTTGCTCAATAATGCGACCACTCGGCATGAAAAATATGAATATAGTTACTTGCAATACCTCAAGTTGAGGCGTGATTCGACAGGTACAAAACGCAACTTTTTAGCATCACACCAAATCACTTATCGCAGTGCCAAGTATCGGTCAAGTGATGCTTTTCCTAACAGTACACCCCTTGAAATTGATTCCAATTTTTACGGTTCTTTACTGAATGATAGCCGCGGCATTCGTTTCTTTCTTCAAGAAAAGATGCTTGAAAATGTGTTTAACCTTAGTACTTCGCGGCTTCGCACCATTGATTCGACTCAAAAAGTGAAATTTTCTACTCAGAATGATTGGTTTGAAGTGGGTATCAGTCATCAATTTCATCATGTCAATCAAGAGTTAGGCGGGCGTAATTTTAACAACGTGATACTGCGGGGTCGTTGGAACTTCACACCAAACGACAATTTGAAAGTGGAAACATACGCTCATTTTGATGTTTTGGGCTACAACGTAGGCGATTATAGGCTCAGTGGTGAGTTGTTTTACAATATAAAAAATGTCGGTAGCCTAACCGTAAAAGGCATTAATCAGCTTTATGAGCCTTCTTTGATTCAAGACAATATCGTTATCACACAGCGTTCTTTGTGGGATAATAATTTTAAAAAGATACTTGAAACCAATCTATCAGGCACTTTATCCGTACCCAAAATAGGTTTTGAAGGTACTTTTGCTTATGCATTATTGAATAATTATGTCTATTTTGATAAAAATTTCCTGCCACAACAAGCCAGTGCCCCCCTCAGTATCGTGCAGTTAATTTTGACTGAAAATATAAAATTAGGCATATTGCATCTCGATAATACGATTGCTTTTCAAAAACCAACAGAAAATTTCATTCGTTTACCCGATTTTTATTCAAAAAACAGCCTTTATGTGGAAGGAAAAATATTCAAAAAAGCCATGTTGGCGCGTGTAGGATTTGATTTGCGGTATGCGTCCGCTTGGTTTGCTCCAGCGTATATGCCTTTGACGGGTCAATTTTATGTTCAAGAAACAGAGAAAGTAGCTGCTCACCCCTCGCTTGATGCTTTTTTATCTTTTAAGGTACAGTCATTTCGTTTTTTTGCCAAAATGGAAAATCTTTTAGGTGCTTATACAGGCAGTCGTTATTATCAAATTTACAATTATCCAGTCCCTGAATCAACATTTAGGTTTGGCATTCGGTGGCGGCTTTTGAATTAGTGGCATATTCCGCTGGTACAGCCGTTTCCCGCACTTGAGGTGCTGCCGTAAATACCCGTCCACTATCGCTCAAAAAAGAATATTTATGATTTGAATGGAGATTTATACTAAATGAAAAGTGAAAAATATAAAACGTTGGTTATGAAAGACTTGATTGTATTCTTTTAGGCAAACCATTGTCAAATGCGTATGAATTATAACTGTTTTGGATAGCAGAGGTAATATTTGGTAACAATTTTTGAATGCAATTCATAATCCATGCTTTCACTAATGGGTCTGATATCGCCATTTTTGAAAAGGATTTTAATTTCATCTTTAATGTTGTTGTAAGTCAAGTTGCTTTCTTCGCCCGTAAAAACTAAGTAGCTCAAGTCGGTGTGCGGTGGCACTTTTTTAGATATTTGATGCAGTACACCTTCCACGACGCTTTGTTCAAAAGGTTTGTTTGTTAATTCTAATTTAAAGAGTTTCCTCTCCAAGATGCTTCGAGACAAAAAAGACAAAATGAAGTCCCTATTATTTGTCCACATTTTTAAGGAAGCGATAATATCAACATCATCTAAAGTGGCAAAACGCTCAATCAATTCTTTTCTATTTATTGTATGCTCGCTGTCATTTTTTTGATTTAAAAACTCATTTAATACGCCAAAACTATCTACTTGTACCCCCTCAGTATTGATTAAGTTTTTAGCTCTTTTCAAGGTTTTGGTGAGCATGCACTCCGCTGAAAGCACCGTTTTGTGTAGATAAACCTGCCAATACATGAGCCTTCTGGAAATGAGGAATTTTTCAATAGAATAAATGCCTTTTTCTTCGACAACCAATTCACCATTAGCCACATTCAGCATTTTGATGATACGGTCGTAGCCAATGACCCCCTCCGAAACGCCTGTAAAAAACGAGTCTCTGTTCAGGTAGTCCAACCTGTCCATATCCAATTGACCGCTCACTAATTGGTGCAGGAATCGTTTGGGATATCGGTCTTGAAAAATATCAAGAGCGACTTGCAATTTATTGTCAAACGCATCATTGAGTTCATTCATAAAGGCAAGTGACAAATCTTCGTGATGTAAATCAATTATGGTGTGTTCCAATGTATGAGAGAATGGGCCATGCCCAATGTCGTGCATTAATATAGCGATGCAAACCCCTTCACATTCTGCATCTGTAATCACTACCCCTTTCTGCTTCAAAACATGAACCGCTTGCGTCATCAAATGATAAGCCCCCAAAGCATGATGAAACCGCGTATGGTGCGCTCCCGGATAGACATAATAGCTCAAAGCCGTTTGAGCGATGCGTCGCAATCGTTGAAAATACGGATGATCAATCAAATCCAAGAGGGTACTTGGGTTTGGTACACTGATGAACCCATAAACAGGGTCGTTGAAGATTTTAACTTTGCTTGTCATAGCCGTTTTTAAGGTCGAACGTAAGTAATACTTTGAGTTGATAAAATAAGAGAAATAATGGTGATTTATTGACTAACAATCAATAAATCACCATTTTGTTCAATTGATTATCAATATTTTATGTGTCATAGAGATATGACCATTTTTTATACGAACGATATATTGACCAGCAAGCAAAAATGACAGATTAATATTTTCTATGGGTGTGTTTAATTTTTGACCAAAGACCAATTGCCCAAAAGGGTTGTATACTTCCACAGATTCACCATTTTCAATGGTCAAAAGACCCTTTGTTACTGAGGGGGTCAGTTTGATATGCGTATTACCTTCTAAAATAAGGCTCACGACTTTAGAATACTCATATTTGTTGTCAACAGCATTATCAGGGTTTATTTTTAAACGATAATAATGCGTGGCACTCGTTGTTTTTTCATCATCAAAAACATAGATGCTGCCGCGACCTTGTGCTTTAACTTCTCCTATTTTTACAAAATCAAGCGGCATTTCTTTTGTGCTGCGTTCAATATCGAAAGACTTTGTTTTGGTTTCAGAAGCCGTTTCCCATGTCAATTGTGCGCCATTGCCTATTCTTTTTGCTTTTATACCTACTAATTCAACAGGAACAACAACAGGTGACAATGTGACATCTTGCAGGGTAACATTACCATTTGAAAGGACAATACCAAACAATATTTTTGTTTCATAACCTGATTTGGCATAAGTAACAGAAAAACTACCAGGTGTTACTTGCCCCGTATAATAGTTACCTGTGTTATTTGATGCCGCTTTTTTATCCATATCCGTTGAGTTAATCGTGACATTGACACCTGACAAGGGTAGCCCTGTTGCTACATCCGTAATTAATCCTTCGAGGTAGCAGGCTCGCACATACTGAGGGGTCAAAACAAAAAGCCCTTGACCAGACGTAAGATTTGAGACAATTAAATTGCCAGAAGGCAAGTAAGGATAAACACCCCATGCTCCCTGAAAGATAGTACCCGAACCATTATAGGTATCGTATTGCCCTACCTGTACGAGGTTTTGAGGGCGATGTGCATCTACGATAGTCACCCCCTCAGTATACCAAGAGGTCAATAAATAATCATTTAAAACGTGGGTATTATGAACAATGGCATTGCCTACCGCAGGAGAACGAATTTTATCCAACAGCTTAATACTCGAAGGATCAGACACATCGTAAGCACCGATATAAGATCCAGCATTTTCATCGGTTGTAAAAATGGTTTTACCATCAACCGAACGCCAAGTATTATGCGGAAAAGCAGTGGGTGTCGTTTGGGTATTGACAACTATAGGGGCTGTTTTGTTTCTAAAATCAATAATTGAAAAATAACCACCGTAAATATGCGCAGCATAAAGGGTATCGTTGATAGCGAAACCGTCATGAATATAGGCAGCGTTGTAATTACCTGCATAACGCGGATTCCAAGGGTCAGTTTTAATATCCAATACAACAGCACCATTGACAGGTGTATTTGTCCCATTAATATTTACAGTACTGGTGCCACCAAAAGCGTAAAGAAAACCTTTGTCTGTATCTATATGGAGTGAGTGAATTTTGCTGATGCTCACCAAATTGCCTTCAGGGCCGACAAAACTTTTGACATCCACATCTGGTGCAGGTAAACTTAACTTCGTTAAGTCAATAATCTGCAAGCCTTGACCCGCTGCTTCAGTCGTCACATAAGCATAGTTCAGGTATACTTTTATCTCACGCCAAAGGCTGTTGAGGGCTGTCACTTGCTTTATAAGTATAGGCGAAGCAGGATTTGTCACATCCACAATCGCTGTCCCTGTTTGATTGCCCACTAAGGCGTATTCTTTACCATTTGCCGCATATCCGCAAATATTGGCACATTGTTGACCCGCAAAAGGTAAATTGGAACGAAATTGAATATTGACCGTAGGGCTAAGCTGCCCTTGGCTCTCCATGCAGAAAAAAAGAAAAATAACAACAAGCGGACAAATTGATTTCATGAGCAACAGAGTTTAAAGGTTTTGAAAAAAAACAGTTAATCCTTACATTTAGCAGAATAGAAATTTACTAAATGCTATCAATCAATAAGTTGTCAATATTTTTATTTAAAAATCGCAACATTCAAAAAAAAATGCCCCCCTCAGTATTAAGACCCAAAGAAAGCATTTTTTAGTGTGTAAAGGTATAAAATTAATCGTTAAGTTTCAACACTTGGATAAAAGCCGTTTGTGGTACTTCGACCTTACCAAACTGGCGCATTTTCTTTTTACCTTCTTTTTGTTTTTCCAAAAGTTTCCGTTTACGTGTGATGTCACCACCATAACATTTAGCGGTAACGTCTTTACGCATCGCTGAAATCGTTTCGCGGGCAATGATTTTAGCACCGATAGCCGCTTGAACAGGAATCGTAAATTGATGTTTTGGAATCAGTTCCTTCAATTTTTCGCACATACGCCGCCCAACATATTCTGCCTTTGAGCGATGAATGAGTGCTGAAAAAGCATCCACATTTTCACCATTCAGTTTAATGTCCATTTTGACCAAATCCGTTTCTCGATAACCAATAGGATGATAATCAAACGAAGCATAACCTCTTGAAATAGACTTTAATTTATCATAAAAATCAAAGACAATTTCAGCCAAAGGCATCTCAAAAACCAATTCCACCCGTTGCGGTGTCAAATAGTTTTGTCGTATCAAAAAACCCCGTTTATCCAAGCACAAACCCATAATTGTACCGATATAGTCTGGTTTAGTGATGATTTGAGCATTGATAAAAGGTTCTTTTGCATATTCTAAGGTGGAAGGGTCGGGCAATTCAGCAGGTTGACGTACCATAAATTCCTCTGAATCGCGCCGCGTGGTTTTAGCATAATACGACACGTTCGGAATCGTCACGATGATGTCTTGGTCAAACTCGCGACGCAACCGTTCCGTCACAATTTCCAAATGCAACATCCCTAAAAAGCCACAACGGAAGCCAAAACCCAATGCCGCAGACGATTCTGGCTCAAAAACAAGCGAAGCATCGTTGAGTTGCAACTTCTCTAACGAGTCACGTAAATCCTCAAAATCATCATTATCAATCGGATAAACACCTGCGAAAACCATCGGTTTCACCTCTTCAAAACCTTTCACACCTTCTAAACACGGGCGTGTGGCTTTAGTGATGGTATCACCTACCTTGATTTCTTTAGCTGACTTCACGCCTGTAATAATATAGCCCACGTCACCCGCTTGCAATTCCATTTTTGGCATCAATGTCATTTGCAAAATACCTATTTCGTCAGCATTATAATCCTTTCCTGTATAAATAAAACGCACCTTATCTCCTTTCCGTAGGGTACCGTTCATAATACGAAAATAAGCGATAATGCCTCGAAAAGAATTAAATACAGAGTCAAAAACGAGACACTCAAGCGGCGCACTTGGGTCACCTTTCGGTGCAGGAATGCGCTCGACAACTGCCGTCATAATGTCTTGAATACCAATACCTGTTTTGCCACTTGCCAATACAATATCTTCTTTTTTGCAACCAATGAGGTCAATGATTTGGTCAGACACCTCTTCAATCATCGCCGCTTCCATATCTATTTTGTTGAGAATAGGTATAATTTCAAGTTCATGCTCAAGAGCCAAAAAAAGATTTGAAATTGTTTGGGCTTGAATCCCTTGTGTGGCATCTACGAGCAAAAGAGCCCCTTCACACGCCGCTATAGAACGAGAAACCTCATAGCTAAAATCCACATGACCAGGCGTATCAATCATATTAAAGACAAAACGTTCGCCATTGATATGGTCATAATACATCTGTATCGCATGACTTTTGATGGTGATACCCCGCTCGCGCTCCAAGTCCATATCATCAAGGGCTTGCGCCTGCATGTCACGCTCTGAAATGGTTTTTGTAAACTCCAACAAGCGGTCGGAAAGGGTACTTTTTCCGTGGTCAATGTGCGCGATGACACAAAAGTTGCGAATATTTTTCTGATTACTCATTTATTTATTATCATTTTTCTTGCAAAAAGCGGCGCAAAGATAGCAAAAACTATATCAATACTGAGGGGGGCGTTTGTTGTTTTTCAAAACGAATGAATACCTCATTTGTTCGCTCCTCAAAAAACAATAAAATAGACGTGTGAGGCGAAAATATTTTTAAAGGTTGAGCTGAAAGTAATATTCAAAATATGCAATTTATTCATCTTAGAATAAAATAGTAATATAAATAAAAATTTAAGAAAAAACATCCAAAAAGCGGCAAAATAGATAGAAGATAACAATAAAAAAACTTATTTATGGGTATCAAAAAACAATATATATTCAAATCGTAAGTCGTTATGAGACAATCTTTTCGGGAAAAAGTATAAAAAAGAATACGTTAAAACGGTAATGTATAGAAGCTGCTTCTATTTTGAAAAAAAATTGTTATCACATGTTTTTTTTTATTTTCTGTTAAAAAAAATATTTAAAGTATTTGCTATTCAAATAAAAAAAACAAGTTCGCTCTTTAAAGCTTTTTTTAAAAAACCGACACTGATAAAGCATTGAAAATCAACTAAATCCTTTATTTGGTGGTAGTTTTTTACTCTCTAAACAGAAAAATGATAGGGCGAGTGGGAAAATTATTTTCAAAAAAACTTTGCAAAAACCCTTTTTTCTATCGAAAAAATACCCCACCTTTGCACTCCACGATATGAAACACAACTGGACAACGATACCACTCCTACACCCACATGGGAGTTCACATAAGCGAGTTTTAAATATTACTTTGAGAAATGACTACGCTCGGCTTGCACGCACACCAGCAATTTTAAAAAAAAATTAATGAACAGAGGCTGAAAATGCCCCCTAATAATTTGCTGCTAAATATGAATAAGGACTGTACCACCGTATGGGATAGCTGTCTCCGTACTATACGTCGGAATGTCAACGCCCAAAGTTTTAAAACATGGTTCGAGCCGATTAAGCCCGTTAGGCTTGAAGGCATGTCATTGACGATACAAGTACCCAATAAGTTCTTCTATGAATGGTTAGAAGAACACTATGTTGCCCTGTTAAAAACCACCATCCGTCAAGAGTTAGGTGAAAAAGGACGCTTAGAATATCAAATAATGAATGGTGCACAGCAGCAAAATCCAACTGCTGTTACTTCACCTACCGCCCCCTCAGTATCTAAGAGCAGAGAATCGAGTGATGTCCATACCAACACACCCGAAAGCCTCAATACCGATAATATCAAAAATCCATTTATCATCCCAGGCATTCGGCGCATCAAAGTTGACCCACAACTCAACCAAAACTATGGCTTCGATAATTTTATTGAAGGTGATTGCAACCGTTTAGCCCGTTCTGCGGGGTTGGCGGTAGCCAAAAAGCCAGGTGGCACGGCGTTCAATCCGCTTTTTGTTTTTGGCGGCGTGGGGCTTGGCAAAACGCATTTAGCACAAGCCATTGGCAATGAAATCGTCCGTAGAGATGACGGTAAAAACGTCCTTTATGTATCCTGTGAAAAATTTGGCAATCAAGTTATTCAATCTATAAAAAATAATGCTGTTGGCGACTTGGTCAATTTTTATCAAATGATTGACGTACTCATCGTTGACGATATTCAGTTTTTGTCAGGTAAAAATAAAACTCAGGAAATCTTTTTCCATATTTTCAACCAGCTCCATCAAACTGGTAAACAATTGATTTTTACAAGCGACAAAGCACCCAAAGACCTTGACGGCATGGAGGAACGCCTCATCAGCCGCTTCAAATGGGGCTTGAGTGCCGACTTGCATACGCCCGATTTGGAAACACGGATTGCTATTTTTGAAGCAAAAATGACTATGGAAGGCGTTGATTTACCTTCCAATGTGACTGAATTTATTTGTTACAACGTCAAAAACAATATCCGCGAACTCGAAGGTGTTCTCATATCGCTCATTGCTCAATCTATGCTCAATCAACGAAATATTGACATCGAACTCGCTAAAGAAGTCATCAAAAATTTTGTTCAACACATCAATAAAGAAATCACGGTTGACTTTATCAAGCAGATGGTTGCTGACCATTTCAATTTGCCAATTGACAAACTCGCTGCCGAAACCCGCAAACGTCAAATCGTTATCGCGCGGCAACTATCCATGTATTTAGCAAAAAATATGACCAATTCATCGCTCAAAGCCATCGGTGACCAATTTGGCGGACGTGACCATTCGACGGTCATTCACTCCTGTCGCGCCGTGCAAGATTTGATGGATACAGACGTTATTTTCAAAGATACCGTTTCAGATTTAGAGAAAAAGATTCGGATGAGCTTGAATGGGGGTTGATTTACACTATACAGTATAAAGAAATAATTCAAAATAATCCTATCATTCTGAACTAAAAACAACAAGAGGCAATTTTATACCGAGAAGTATGGAATTGTCTCTTTCTTTTAAAATATAAAATTCACAAATTAATGATAATAAATTCAAAATTACCGAATGTCGGAACGACCATATTCACTACCATGTCTGCCCTCGCAGAGCAACATCAAGCCATCAATTTGTCGCAAGGGTTTCCCAATTTTGATACTCCCGAAGAGTTGAAAAATTTTGTGAACGTACATCTTCAAAAAGGGATGAATCAATATGCCCCCATGGCAGGAATTTTAAAATTAAGGGAAATTTTAGCAGAAAAAATACAGACTTTTTATAGCCATTCTGTTAACCCACAAACAGAAATAACGATAACGGCAGGCGGTACACAAGGACTTTTTACTGCTATTGCTGCCTTCATTCGACCCGAGGATGAAGTTATATTGATTGAACCTGCCTACGATTCTTACGCACCCAGCGTCGAAACATTTGGTGGAAAAGTCGTTGCTTACAGACTTGCACCCCCTCAGTATAAAATTGATTGGGCAGCATTTGCACAGCTTATTACGCCCAAAACAAAAATGATTATTATCAATACACCCAATAATCCAACGAGTAAAACCTTGACTATTAATGATTTAGAAACCTTAAATAAATTAACAGAAGGAACAAACATCATCGTTTTAAGCGATGAAGTTTATGAGCATTTGATTTATGACGAGCGTCCTCATGCCAGCGTCTTGCGGTTTCCACAGCTTTTTGAGCGCAGTATGGCTTGTTTTTCATTTGGTAAAACTTTTCATGCTACAGGTTGGAAAGTCGGTTACGTTGTCGCACCTGAACCTTTGATGCGGGAGTTTCGGAAAGTACATCAATTCAATGTCTTTTCTGTCAACACACCTGTTCAATATGCTTTGGCTGATTTTCTGGAGGATGAAGACAACTACCTCTATTTGTCCGATTTTTATCAAGCCAAACGCGACTTCTTTCTCGACAAAATGAAAGCCTCTCGTCTGCGTCCGCTAACTTGTGAAGGCACTTATTTTCAGTTATTTGATTATTCACAAATTAGTGATAAATCAGATTTTGAATTTTGTCAATGGCTGACTACCGACATTGGCGTGGCAGCCATTCCTGTTTCAGTCTTTTATACTGAGGGGGCGTTTGCTGATGAAAAAATTATACGCTTATGTTTTGCCAAAACAGAAAATACATTGGAAAAAGCGGCAATACGACTATGCGAGATATAATTACGACAATACCTTTCCGAAAGATTTGAACTTTCGGAAAGGCTGTCCAACGATTAAATATTATTCAAAACAATCTGTAAACTCAACTGTAATCTTTGCATTGCTCACTTGCGTACCTGTTTTGTTACGCAAACGTACAGTCCAAAATTGGTTAGCTACTGTTACATCCGTTGCGGCAACACTTTTTGACATCGTTTGACCACTGGCTGTAATACTTTTTATAGCTGTTGCATTCGCTTCATTGGGCGCAGGTTCAACACCTGGTTTGAAAAGTCGTGCTTCAACAGTTGAAGCTCCGTCATAAGTGACTTTAATTTTCATAGAACCATTATGACCTTTAGGCGTTGCAAAAACGAAGTCGCCAAACGAATTTTGTGATAATGTATAACCACCACTTGGAAAAATATTGCGGAAGCCCGTCGCGTCTGGCACTGTTGCAGAAACGCTCACTTCTGTTGCTTGATGGTTAACATTATCATTGTTAATTACCCGAAATTTCCAAGTATTCAATCCAGAACATCCACTATTTGCAGTCGTCGCAATGGCATTTAATGTAATGGTCTTAGTCACGTTGTGCAGTACAATGATTTCTGGTTCTTTGTCTGCAATCCCACCCTCTGGGTTGATTAATTCGATGCGTACCGTATGGTTAACGGGTTGATTTCCAACATGTTTTAATGTGACTTTCAACTTAATATTACCATCAGCCGGCACTTTGAATAAGCCCGTTATCGCTGTATTGAGCGGTGCGCCCAATACTTGGGTCGGTAAATTTATCACTTTGGTATCTATAAAAGATAAAAGTGATAAAGTCGAACTTGGCAATGTCGCTATGCGAATTGGCTGATTGGCCGTTGGAATTTGAGCCTTTAGCGAAATACTCGTGAAAACGATTGCTAAAATCATCGTACCTAATGTACGGAAAGGGACGAAAAAACGATTTAATGTTTTCATTTGAATAAAATTTTAAATAATTAGATAAAAAAAGTGCCTACTCTATACGCTTTTCGGCTTTCGCGCCTGACTCTTTTAAGGATTTTCAGGTAACTCCTTTGTTATAGATTTGGTTAAAAGAGATGTGTAGTCCTCCCTTTTTGAATTGTATGCCATTTGGTTTTTGGACTGTGCAAAGGTTAGGCTTTCCTTTGGTAAGCACCAAAAGCGAAGCAACTAAACCATTGACAATCAAATAAATATAGTTTTTGAAAAATTAATTAGGATAGTAAATTACTATTAAGCCTTCATAAGGTTTTATCAAGTTTTCATAAGGTTTTTTGGCTTGTATTTTTAAAACAACTTAGGTGTTTTATATATACGCACTTCATAGTTTGACAATTGCAGTCTATCCAAAGCCAGACCCTTTGTTATGTCAATTTTACCTGTTTTAGCATCAATAGAGAGACTGAATTTATAGCCGCCAAAGGTTTCTACCGCCGCTTTTCGGTTTTGTTCACTATACACAACCGTTTTTATATCCGCCGCATTAGCTGGATTTTTAAACTTCTCATCCACCCATACCTTTGTTTGTTGACGTATAAAACGAAACTCTGCAATAGGTTTAGCCGCAGTTTGAGTTGGTACGATTACGATATTATAACCCTCAATATTCAAAGAATTGGTTGGATGTGCCTTATACCAATTAAAATTTGTGGCTTTTTCATAAGACCCCTTTTTCAAAGCTACCAATCGTTTGTGAATGGAATCAAATTTAATTATACTGGAGGTACTATTACTACTACTACTACTTTGCGATTCTACAAAGACAATGGTATCTTGAATAATGCTTGCTGATGCAGTCGTTTTTGCTTGATTGGGCGGATTGGCAAAAAC
Source organism: Saprospiraceae bacterium (assembly GCA_031411275.1). GTDB lineage: Bacteria > Bacteroidota > Bacteroidia > Chitinophagales > Saprospiraceae > JAAFJT01. The sequence continues at coordinate 18,145 of JANOAU010000132.1, forward strand.
TACCTTATCTTGAATAATATTGTTTGACGTTACAAAAACCACTTTGTCTTGAATAATAAATTGTGGTTGTGCGATGAGTTTTTGAAACCCGATACATAGCACCATCAAAATGCTTAATTGGATACCTTGATTGTTTTTCATTGTTGCGTTTTTAAATTGATTTATAATGATTTTTGATGAACATTTAAATTCGTTGCGTTTCTTCTAATTGTTTGTTTTATGATACAAAGATGCAATGAGATTTAAAAATAAAAAATTAGAAAATTTATCTAACTTTCCGACTATATAGGGTTTTAAAAAATCTTTTTTTTAACTTTTAACTTTTATATAAAGTTGATAATCAATAGTTTATAAGAAATCGTTTTAACAAATTGGATTATTCCTTTCTCTAAAACAATTATGAAAGACAGTAAACTTTTAGAAATTCTTAACAACTTGACGGCTGATGAATCGCAGGATATTGCCGACTTCCTTGAGTTTTCGTTACTCAAGACCTCTTACGACGTGGCGGCGGACGATATTAAAAAGTTGTGGCAGGTGCTTAAAACCTTGAGAATAAACTTTAATGATACGGAACTTGACCCCAATTTAGTGTATAAAATGGTTTTTCCACAAAAGAAATTTGTCAAAGGTCGCTTAGAAAAAACGATGTCAGCTCTGCTCAAAGAGATTGAAAAACTCATCACTTATCGCTTTTATACTGAGGGGGGTCTTTTTGGAGCGGATGATGCTTTTGCAAAATATTATCCTTTACTTAAATTTTACGCCAAACGTCAACTTAGTCCTTTTTTTGAACGAACTATTGAAAAACTGAAAACGGATTTAGTAGAAGAACCCTTTAAAGACCAAGATACGTTTTTGAAAGCCTACCACGTCGAAATCGTTGATTATGAATACCAATCACTTTATAATATTCAAAAAGGTGATGTCAATTTACGTGCAACACTTGATAGCCTTGACCTCTTTTATGTCGTTGCGCGACTTCATTTTTTGACTTCTGCTATTGCTCAAAAGCGAAAAATAGGATTTGATATCAATCCCCATGTAGAGATACTTGAAGACCTTAAAAGCATCATCAAAAAGAAAAATTGGGAAAAAATACCTATTATTGAGACCTATTGGCAAGCCATTCAATTACTTCTCGACAAAGATAATTTTGCTGTTTTCCAAGAAACATTGAATCGAAATGAAGCATTTTTTACACTATCACAACGCCAAGCCTTCCGAACTATTGAGCGCAATAAATGCGTGGATTTGTTCAATTCTGGTCAAAAACAATATATTTTCACTTTAGCAAAACTCTTAGAGCAACATTTAGAGGCGGGTTATTTGTACTATCAATCAGGCTTGATACCCAGCACTTTGCTCAATTTGACAGCTGTTGCCATTAAAGTTAAAAATTTAGATTGGATAAAAAATGTGTTAGAAACACATCGAGAGCGCATTATTAGTGCAGATGAAGCGGAGCAGATTTTCAAGCTCAATTATGCTTGTTACAACTTCGCAAAAGGTGCATTCAATGAAGCATCTGAGCAAATTTCAAACGATTATAAGTTTAAAGACATTTATTATGCCTTGACCAAAAGGCGTTTAGAAATAAAAATTTTCTATGAACAAAATGAATTCGACCTCTGTACGGCTCGAAATGAAGCATTCAAAAACTACCTTTTTACACGCACCAAAAAGAAAAAAGAAGACAATTTTCCTGCGACAACGTTTGAACCAAACAATAATTTTGTCAATTTCATCACAACATTGCTCAATCTCACGAAACACGACAAAGCTAAAATCAAGGCTTTTCATGAAAAAATCATCGAAACATCTACCGTTGCCGACCATGATTGGTTTTTGGAAAAAATAACCCCTTTTTTGCCGAAACACTGAGGAATACACAGTGCTTCATTTATTCCTTTATTTTAGACCCCTCCGTATTTTTATTTAAATTCCTAAAATTTATTAAATATTAAAAAAAGCACATTGAAATCTCATTTCAGGCTGGATGTTTCCTTTCAATCTATACCAAATCCTGTTCTAATCCAAGCACAAGCATCACTCTTGGCTATATTATTAGCTCGATTTCGATTCCGATCATTTACAAAGTCCAATAAAAAATAAGAAAATTTATGTCATTTTTATAACTAATTTGATTATTTTTTATAAAAATACGAAAATTAAATTAATCTTTTACCCAAATTATTGACAAAAATAAAAAACAGCGTATCTTGCATCCTTATTATGCGACCTTACGTTTTTCTTTAATCAATTAATAAATTAAAAAAATATGATACTAACTATCAAAGATGAAACAATGACGGGCAATGTTTTGAATACTGTCGAATTAGACTTTTTAGAAGACATTGTCACCGTTAAAAACATTATCAAAAATCGAGTAATTGCAGAAGTCAATTTATTTAATCAACAGAAAAGCGTCATTTTCAATGGTTTAGTCCAGCCCTCTGAAGCGGAACGTCAACTAAACGGTTCATTCAAAGTGCAAAAACACAAAACAATTGATGCCGAAAAGCAAGTGTATATTGCCCTCAACGCCTTCCAACAAAACGCTTTTTTTGTACTCATTAATGATCAACAAGTGGAATCACTTGAACAAGCGGTTGTCTTGAATCGTGATTTGAACATTAGTTTTGTTAAACTCACACCGCTTGTGGGTGGTTGAAGTGTAAAAATCTTTAAAAATCTTTAAAATACTGAGGGGGTAATCATGATGAACTTTTTTTCTAAAATGCTTAAAAAAGCAACAAACAAAATGACCGCAGTAGATCCATTGGCAGCACCTTATTCTGATGAATTTAAAGCATTAGTAAAAGCCTTATGTAATGAAAAAGATACATTTAGTTATGATTCTGTACTGAGCAGTTATGATTCTTATGAGCCTATTTCCAAAATGGATAATTCATTAAAAGTGAAATTTTGGCTTCATGTTTTGGGAGAATTAATTGTATTGATTAAAGCAAAAAAGAGTCAAGACTCTTGGAGTTTAAATAATAAAGATAAAAAATATTTTGTACTGACGAAACTATCTGAATCCTTTGAACGTCAAGCATTTATATTCGATGAGATTGAAATTATTGAGCTTCTAAATATTTATATTAATGAAGACATTTCGATGTGGCGTTACAATAGATTAAGCTATAATTGGTCTTATATACTCAAACATGTGGAACGTTTTTGTAAACAAAATGGATTGACAGATAAGGTTAAAAAAGCATTAGACGCTATTCTCGAACATGAAGAAATCAAGACTTGTAAAAATAGCTATTCAGAGCCTAAACGGCTGACAGTTGTTTCCAAGATAGAAGAAATACTTTTCAATTTCAATGAAAATAAAAAAATGGATGAAGTAAAGCCCATAAAATTAGTTGAAACGGATGAGTTTGGAAAATTTGTCAATGAAGATTTAGCTACGCTGAATAATGAATTTAAAAAAGTTTTCTACGCTTATTTTGCCTTAACTTGCAAAGTATCGGGTGGTAAACCATCGCAAAAATGGCTCAAAGATGTGGCGAAAACCGTTCAAGGAAATGAAGTCCATTTGCAAAAACACTTACAAAAATGGTTTCTTTTTGCCATAAAATTGAAAAATCAAGAAACTGTTCATATTTCAACTTACGAAAATCAAGAGTACAGGTATACACAAAGAATTTATCTCGCAGCACCCAATGTTGAAATGCTTAAAGGTTTTGTTTGGTCTTTGTCTGCAATGCCGAATAAAGAATTATTGCCAACCCTTACTAAATTAGTAGAACGGAGTTACGAAAAAATGCAAGGTGTAGGTCCAGCCGCTGCCGCAGTTGGCAACGCAGGTCTTTGGGTACTCTCAAATACTGAGGGGTTGGAAGGTGTGAATTATCTATCTCGTTTGCGTTTGCGGGTACGGCAAGCGAATACACAGACATTGATTACTAAATACTTGCAAGAAGCGGCGACAAAACGAGGAATGACAACGGCAGATATTGAAGATTTAGCAGCCGACGATTTTGGTCTTATTGAGGGGACAAGAGCTGAACAATTCGGTGATTTTACAGCAGAACTTGTCGTTTTAGGCATTGGTAAAACAGAAATTCGTTGGAAAAAACCCGATGGTTCACTTCAAAAATCAGAACCTTCTATCGCCAAAACGCAATTTTCAGAAGAACTCAAAGCACTCAAAGCGGACGCAAAACAAATTCAAACGTCGCTTACGGTGCAACGTGACCGCATTGACAGACAGTTTCGTTTGATGCGTTGGATGTCTTTTAACCATTTTCAGAACTGTTATTTTGAACATGGATTGCTGAGTTTTTTATCAAAAAAGTTGATTTGGGATTTTAAAGTAGCAGAAAATAACGTGGTATCAGCCTTTTGGTTAGATGGAAAGTGGTGTGATAGTGAGGCGGCTGTTTTAGAAATTCCTACGGATTGTGAAGTGAAATTGTGGCATCCCGCAGAGCATACCGTTGCCGAAGTTCAAAATTGGCGTGCCTTACTCGATAGGTACCAAATTCAGCAACCCATGAAACAGGCGCACCGAGAAGTTTATTGGTTGACCGCCGCTGAAGAAAACACGCAAACTTACTCCAATCGTTTTGCAGGTCATATTTTGAAACAACATCAATTCAATACGTTGTCAAAATTGCGGGGTTGGCGATACAGTTTGTTAGGTGCTTATGACAAGGGTTATGACAGCGAAAAAGCCATTATTGAAATGCCTGAATCGGGTTTCAAAGTCGAATTTTGGGTCAGCGAAGTCAATCAAGACGGCGCATGGAACGATACCGGGATTTGGAATTATATATCAACAGACCAAGTGCGTTTTATTCGTTTGCCCACTGCCGAACAACCCCGTTTAGACAATGTTGTTGCGCTTTCAGAAATACCAACTTTGTTTTTTTCAGAGATTTTACGCGATGTAGATATGTTTGTAGGTGTGGCATCTGTCGGCAATGACCCAACTTGGCGTGACAATGGTGGCTTACCACAATTCCGCGATTATTGGCAGTCTTATTCTTTTGGAGAATTGGGCGAAACGGCAAAAACACGTCGTGAAATCTTAACAAAATTATTGCCTAAACTGAAAATAGCCAAAATTGCTAAAATTGAAGATAAATTTCTTGTTGTGAAAGGCAAACTAAGGACTTATAAAATCCATTTGGGCAGTACTAATATTTTGATGTCACCCAATGACCAATACCTTTGTATCGTACCCGATAGGTCGAAACCAAAAGAAGAAAACCTGTTTTTACCCTTTGAGGGTGACGCAGGTTTATCCGTCATCATCAGCAAAGCGTTTTTATTAGCGGCTGACGATAAAATTACAGATTCTACAATTACCAGTCAGATAAAGAGAAAGTAATAAGGCTTGGTATCTCCTAAAAAGGGGTTTGAATGATCATAAAAAAGCGGTTATCAAAACATTTCGTTTCGATAACCATTTTTATACCCCTCAGTATGTCTACACTTTTTCAGACACCACTTCAATACTCAATTCCGCCAATTGCACATCTTCGATAAATGACGGTGCGTCAATCATAATATCACGTCCTTGATTGTTTTTAGGAAAAGCGATGAAATCACGTATCGAATTACTACCTGACATAACGGCGCACAAACGATCAAAACCAAAAGCGATACCCCCATGCGGCGGTGCGCCATATTCAAACGCACCGAGCAAGAAACCGAATTTAGATTCTGCTTCTTCTTCCGTCATGCCCAAGAGTTTAAAGTTTTTAGATTGCAAATCACGGTCATAAATCCGAATCGAACCACCACCGATTTCAACGCCGTTCAAAACCAAGTCATAGGCATCGGCACGCAAGTTTTTCATCGTTTCGTGATTTCCATTCAGCATTGAAGGTATTTGTTCGCGTTTTGGTGAAGTGAAAGGGTGGTGCATCGCATAAAAACGTTCTGTCGCCTCGTCCCATTCCAAAAGTGGGAAGTCAACGACCCACAAAGGCTTAAATACTGAGGGGTCACGCAAACCCAAACGATTGCCCAATTCCAAGCGTAATTCGCCTAATTGCTTGCGTGTTTTGTCTGTTTCACCTGATAAAATGAACAAAATATCACCTTTTTTTGAACCGCATTTTTCTCCCCAAGCCTTGAAATCGTCTTCAGAATAAAATTTGGATAAAGGGGATTTAATGCTGCCGTCTTCTTCAAATTTGACATAAGCCAAACCTTTTGCGCCGACTTGTGGACGTTTCACCCAATCCGTCAATTCATTAATCGTTTTGTTTGAATACGTCGAAGCGACCCCCTCAGTATTTATGGCGATAACCAACTCTGCGCCATCAAATACAGGGAAACCTTTGCCTTTTGCTAAGTCATTCAACTCAACGAATTGCATTGCGAAACGCACATCGGGCTTATCAGAACCATATTTTGAAGCCGCTTCATCATACGTCATACGTGGGAAAGCAGGCAAATCAACGTTTAAACACATTTTGAACAAATGTTTTGTCAAACCTTCGAAGGTATTCAAAATATCTTCTTGGGTCACAAACGACATTTCACAGTCAATTTGCGTAAATTCAGGTTGACGGTCAGCCCGCAAGTCTTCATCACGGAAACACTTGACAATTTGAAAATATTTGTCAAAACCTGATACCATCAACAACTGCTTAAACGTCTGCGGCGATTGTGGCAAAGCATAAAATTGACCTGCGTTCATACGGCTTGGCACAACGAAATCGCGCGCACCTTCAGGCGTTGATTTTATCAAATTGGGCGTTTCTACTTCGATAAATTGCTCATTTGCTAAGTATTTACGCGTTTCAATCGCTACATTTGACCTAAAGAACAAATTTTTCTGTACCGCCCCTCTACGTAAATCTAAGTAACGATATTTCATACGAATATCGTCGCCACCGTCCGTTTCGTCTTTTATGGTAAAAGGAGGCGTTTTTGAGACATTCAAAACCTCTAAACTTGTTGCCACAATTTCTACATCACCCGTCGGACGATTGGCATTTTTAGCCGTCCGCTCACGCACAGTACCTTCAATTTTGACGACAAACTCACGTCCTAAGGTCATCGCTTGTTTGTTGAGTGCTTCGTTATTTTCAAAAACGACCTGTGTGATGCCATAACGGTCACGTAAATCCACAAAAGTCATGGGTCCAAAAGCACGGGAAGCGTCCACCCAACCGCTGAGGGTAACAGTTTTTTCTACGTCTGAAATGCGGAGTTCACCGCAGGTATGCGTACGATACATATTCTTATTGATTATTTTTATTGATTATCGAGCCACGAATTTATTACGGTTGAAAGTGCCTATTTGTTTAAATTTTGAAAATGGGATGCAAAATTAACCCTTATTTTCATACTTCATATTTCATAACTCATATTTCATATTTACTTTGGATAAAACTCATAACAACCCATATCAGGCTTCGCGACATCCCGCAACTTTGCATCTAAATCCTTCGGAATCAATGAGATAGGTAAGGCTTTTTGCTCTGCAATAGACAGCGTATCGAGATGATAGTCCCCACTGCTCGGTTTTCTAAACACTTTTGCCGAAGAAGGGGCGTTGATACAATCCTTACAATTATCGGTTAAAAACTTAGGAAAATTATCTGTTTTCAATAAATCTTTGACGCGGACGATACAGTTCTGAAAGCTGAAATTAAAATCGGTTGTTATAGAAGGTGTGCCATCATAAAGACTAACTTCATCTTCTTTTGAGCCATAAACAATGCAGTTTTTTATATTCATACTGAGGGGATAGGCTTTGCCAAAAGTACAATTTCCTACTGCATCTCGGTTATAACAATAAACATTATTGACACTCAAAGCTGGGTCTTTTGAGCCAAAACTTGCCAATGTACAATAGGTGAAATTGTAGTCACCACCGTATTCAATTTGTATATTATTCACATAATTATTATAAAACAAACAATTTTCAGCCGTAATATTCGCATGAATGGCTAAAAGTCCACTCGAAGCAGTGTTGTAAATCTTACAAGATTTCAAGGACAAATTCGCTGCCGAATCCACCCGAATACCGACGCGAGAGTTGCGAATCGTTGTATTTGTCAGTGCATTGCCTTTACTGCGTTGCGCCAAAATGATGCCTGTCCACTGGTCAATTTCGTCTACAAATTCTTTTTCTAAACGGTCACTTTCGATAACAACAGGGTTGTCGGGTGTACCATCTGAAATTATTTTGGCATTATCAAAGATATATAAAATACCATCTCGATACACAACAGAGTCTTGCGTTCGCACAATACCACCGTGTACATATATATGTGTACCTGCGGGCAGCCGTAACGTACCATTGGCAATACCTAAAATACCATAAATAACGTAAGGCTTTTTATCATTCCAAACCACCTCATCGCCGCCACAATCTAAAACATACTGTTTGCCAAAGGCATAACGGTTCGGCACATAGTTCGCATTTTGTCCCCATGCTTCAATGACAACGGTTTGGGTATTGCCATTGGTTTCAAAAACAAGGTTTTCAGCTATCACAAATGGGCTTGTACTGAGGGGGGCATTCGGATTGATGGTCACTTCCGCAAAAACATAAATGGAGTCTTTGGCTGGAATTTCAACATTTGTGAAGTTTCTGCCTGAAACACCATCAATATTGAGGTTGAAAACAGCAGCTGTTTTATTTGCCAATGAAATTTTAGATATTTTAATGGGTTTATTGTTGCCATTAAACACCTTAATATAACGTGTAGCTGAGCCAAGGCTTGTAAAAACCGTATCAAAACGAAGTGTATCGCTTGAAAAGGTCAGCTTTGCGCCCGTATCTGTGGTAAAACTATCGTCTTTGCGACACGCTATAAAAGTTAAAACAACGCCAACAAATACAAGCGTTGCATATTTCATTTTTGTATATAGGAACATAAATATTGATAATTTTTATTTGAAAAATGCCAAAAAAGGCTGCAAAAGTAAACAATCCAAATGACTGCTTTTTATTTTATTGTAAAATGAAAAACCACCCCTCAGGTATCTGTTACGATTTTGTGAGAAAAACGCTTTTTCTTTGCGTAAAATTTTAACTATTTTGAAAAATAAGCCAGTCATTGATATCATCATTCCTGCCTACAACGAGGAAAAATCTATTCTACACGTTATTAACGATATTCCAAAGGATTGGGTTCGCGACATCATCGTTTGCAATAATGCTTCTACTGACCAAACTGCCGAAGTTGCGAAAGCACACGGTGCAACGGTCGTCCACCAACCCTTGAAAGGTTATGGCAATGCTTGTTTGGCAGGTATGGCTTACGTGGCAGCAAAAACGGATAAACCCGACATCATTGTTTTTCTCGATGGCGATTACAGTGACCACCCCGAGGAATTGCCTTTGGTTGTTGCGCCGATTACTGAGGGGTTCGCCGATTTGGTCATTGGGTCAAGGGCGACAGGTCATCGGGAGTCAGGTTCGATGACACCGCAACAGGTTTTTGGGAATTGGTTGGCGACTTTTCTGATTCGCTTGTTTTTTGGTTTTCGGTTTACGGATTTAGGGCCTTTCCGAGCGATAGGGTATGATAAGCTATTAGAAATCAATATGATTGATAAAAATTTCGGCTGGACTGTCGAAATGCAAGTGAAAGCGGTGAAGAAAAAACTCCGTTGTACAGAAGTATCTGTTACCTATCGTCGCCGCATCGGTGTGTCAAAAGTGAGTGGTACAGTTAAAGGAACAATCATGGCGGGATATAAAATTATTTTGACGATATTTAGGTATTTGTAGAGACACCATATTTTACGTCTTTGTGTCAAAATCATTACCATTATTTTCCCACTCTTTCAAAATTATATTCTCTAAACACTAATAGTAAATTAATCCACCCCCTCAGTAAATAGCCCTTTTCTCAAAATATAAGGCATAAAACAACAATACTTACCAAATTAGCATAAACTGAGTGCTACAAAAACAATATTCCTACAAATTTTAATTCTGCAAAGTCTGTGACGAATCTTCGCTTTAGGTGTCTCTTTGTACAACGAGCCGAAGGACTCGATTTATGTTAATTTTATACACAATTTTACTTTTTTTTGCTATTTTTGAGAAAAACAATAAAAAAAACATCTAAAAAATGATCGGTTACACACTTCTCGCCGTCTATTGTCTCTGCGTGTTATTCACAACTTTTTATTGCGTTATGCAACTTGATTTACTCTTTTGGTATCGCAAAAAAAAGAATGATGATGTTCCGCAACTCGTTGATTTTCCAACAGTTACGATTCAATTACCCATTTACAACGAGGCTTTTGTTGCCGAACGATTGATTGACAATATTGTTCTCATGGATTATCCAGCTGACAAATTGGATATTCAAGTTCTGGATGATTCAACGGACGAAACAGTGGATATCATTGCACGCAAAGTTGAAGAATATCGTGCAAAAGGTGTTAATATCAATCATGTCCGTCGCCCCGACCGTTCTGGTTACAAAGCGGGTGCTTTGCGCGATGGTTTGCAACTCATCAATTCTGAATTTGTTGCTATTTTTGATGCTGACTTTTTGCCGAAAACAGATTTTTTGAAACAAACAGTCCCTCACTTCTTCAAAGACCCTTCCGTAGGTGTTGTACAGACACGTTGGGAACACCTTAACGAAGACTACTCACTTATCACGAAGTTACAAGCGATGCAGCTCAATGTGCATTTCACAATCGAGCAAGCGGGTCGTCAACGTGGTGGTTTTTGGTTGCAATTTAATGGTACGGCGGGCGTTTGGCGTCGCCAAACCATCGAAGAGGCTGGCGGTTGGCACTCAGATACACTCACAGAAGACCTCGACCTCAGCTATCGCGCTCAGTTGAAAGGTTGGAAAATTGAGTTTCTGGAACATGTCGGAACACCTGCTGAATTACCTGCTGAAATGAACGGTTTGAAAGCTCAACAATTCCGTTGGATGAAAGGCGGTGCTGAAAACGCTCGTAAATTGCTCAAACTTGTTTGGGATGCACCCCTCAGTACACCGCAAAAAGTGCACGCCACACAGCATTTAATGGCAAGTGGTATGTTCTTCGCACTTTTGATTTCAGCGATTGTCAGTGTACCGTTGGTTTATTTTATTGACGATTTGACTTTTGATACAAAACTCTTTTTTGTTTCATTGATTGGTTTGTTCTCAATTATTTCTCTGTGTTTGGTTGCTAATTTGCAGGACTACAATTTGCAAGGCAAAACAAAATTTGAGAAATTAATTAATATGATACTCATTTTCCCGATTTTCTTGTCCATGGCAATGGGTATGAGTTTGCACAATGCTATTGCAGTATGGGAAGGTTATTCTGGTCAAAAATCGCCCTTTGTACGCACCCCAAAATATGGTTTGCAAAACAAAGGTACGCAATTTGCAAAACGTCAATACATACCTCGTAATTTGCCACCTTCAACCATTATTGAAGCCTTTTTGGCACTTTATTTCATGTTTGGTTTGTATTTGAGCATAGTCACAGGCGTACATGAATTCCAAATTTTCCACTTGATGCTGGCTTTTGGTTTCGGTGCAATCAGTTTTTTCTCAATTCGTCATCACATGCTCGCACAAGCGGCAGCGTAATTTGGTTGGTGGTTATTAGTTGTTGGTTATTAGTTATACGAAACAAAACGCAACAACTATTGATTAAAAACTAATCATTCGCACCGATGAAATACTTGACTTCAATCATTTTTTTGATTTGCCTTGTGCAAATTAATTTCTTCATACAACGGCATGAGTTTGCAACATTGTTTGCAACTTATGCCGTTTTTTTTGCGGCATATATCTATGTCTTAAAAACGGCAAAGACTGACAAAGACCTTTCCTTTTTCATCATCGTGGGTCTGATACTGAGGGGTGTCGCTGTATTCAGTTTTCCGAATTTGTCAGATGATATTTATCGTTTTTTATGGGATGGGCATTTGATAAATGTAGGCGAAAATCCGTTCAGTCATACCCCTCAGTATTACGCTGATAATCAACTATTTAATGAACGATTAACACCTGAATTGTTCTCTAAACTCAACTCTGCCAACTACTTTTCCGTCTATCCTACTATATGTCAAGCGGTCTTTGCATGGGCTACTTTTTTATTTCCAAAAAGTGTTTATGGTGCAGCTATTGTCATTAAGTTATTCTTATGGGTATGTGAAGGCGGGACGATTTTTTTGATGAAAAAAATGACGACTGATAAGCCTGAATTTAGAGTGAACGCACTGCTTATCTATGCTCTTAATCCCTTGATAATCATCGAATTAGTTGGCAACGCACATTTTGAAGCAGCGATGATTTTCTTTTTTATTTTATCAGTTTTTTTATTGAAATTCATTGAAAAATCTATTGAGGCAATGACGCCAAATCATCCCCTTCATGTCGTTCGAAGCCTCTTACCCAGTGCCGTTGCGTTTTCTCTATCCGTTGTTTCCAAGATGTTACCGCTTATGTTTTTACCTTTATTTGTAAAAAAATTAGGCTTAAAAAAGAGCTGGTATTTTTGGGTAATCATTGGTATTTTAACGCTTTGTTTTTGTCTCCCTATTTATAATGCTTTGTTTTTCAATAATATAGGTAAAAGTTTAAGTTTGTATTTTGGCAATTTTGAATTTAATGCCAGTATCTTTTACATCTTTAGAGCAATCGGTTTTTGGATTTACGGTTTTAATATGATTCATCAAATCTCACCGCTATTGACCTTTTCTGTTGTCTTTTATATTTTACGAAAAGCCTTTTTTGAAAAAAACAACATAGATACACCACCGTATAATAACCTTTTTTTCAATGATTGTTTACTTGTTGTTTCTGTGTATTTTGCTTGTGCGACGACTGTTCATCCATGGTATGCGGCGTTGCCATTGGCTTGTTCTATTTTTACAAAATGGCGATTCCCTATTGCATGGACGTTTCTCATTTTTCTGACTTATGCGGGTTATACTGAGGGGTCATCAAAACATACTGAAAATATGACTTATCTAATCGTTGAATATACAATAGTTTATGCATTTTTTGCTTTTGAAGGATTGCAAAAAAAATCAAACACGCTGTAAAATAAATTTACAGTCATCACTTTTTTCAAATTTTTTTTTACTTTTAACACTGAATTTATAAATTGATAAAAGCGTCCTTATGGAAAAAATTTTTTTACCTCTATTATTCTTAGGCACAATGCTTATTGGTTGCGATAATAATAATGCAACCCGTAAACAGAGCAAAATCAATAATTTATCATCTCAATTAACGCCAGATACGCTCTGTTTTGAGTTTAAACTCATGAAGGACGTTACTTCTTGCCAACTCATTATTGAAGGCGATAAAGTGAATGGGTACTTCGATTGGAGTCCTTATGAAAAAGATGGTGCGCATGGCATCTTGCTCAAGGGGGTTAAAAAAGGAGACATTATCACTGCCGATTGGCAAATGATGATTGAAGGAAACGTGCAAACCGAAGAAGTCATGTTCAAATTGGAGGGTTTTAAACTCAGTAGATTAGAAGGAGAATTGGTGGAAAATGGTGATAAAATGGTGATAAAATCCCCCCAAACAGCCACACCGACTGATGTTTTAGTAAAAGTTGAATGCAGCCAAATTGCTACTGGACTTGAAAATGCTAAATTAGCTGTAGATGCGATGCAAAATTTATCGAAATAATCATCTTTTGGCAATTACGTATTCAAAAATGGCTCATCAGCAATAACGCTGATGAGCCATTTTCACTTTAAAATCAACAGATTAAACGAATTATTTAACCCGTAATTGTTGTCCTGGCTTAATAATATTATCTGTTATGCCATTCATCTGCTTCAAAGCATCAACCGTTATACCATATTTCCGAGAAATCGCCCACAATGTTTCTTTTACACCCACTGTATGATATTGAGCACCTGCTGGCGTTGTTGATGGTTTAGTGGGTGTTGTCGTGGACGGATATGATGGCGTCGTGGACGGATATGATGGTGTCGTTGCCGGATATGATGGTGTCGTGGACGGATATGACGGTGTCGTGGACGGATACGATGGTGTCGTTGGATATTGAGGCGGATAGTATGTTGGATTATTATTAGGGGAAGGTTGACCATTCGGTGTAATCTCAAATCCTACTCCTGAATTACCAGATATTGTCGTTGACATAGGCGGATAGGTAACAACATTCGGATTAGTGACAGTTGAAGTATCCATTTTACAACGCCGCCAATCGCCAAAAGTATCCCGCAATGCAGGTTTATCAGCACCTTCGAACCAGCCACGACGTAACAAAACGATTTGCCCTACTGCGGGTTGTTCGCCTTGCCGCATCTCATTTTTTGAATACAATTTAGACAATTTGATACCAAACTTTTGAGAAATATCATACATGGTTTCACAATCTCTAACTCTATATGTCTTTTCAGCACCTCGCCAATAATTGCGTTTTTTCTGCAAATAAATGACTGTACCTTCCTCTAAAGGCGTACGAGGGTCAGGTAATTCTTCATTATAGGTTTGTAGGTTACTGATGCTTACGCTATATTTCCCGGCTAATTCATAGGGAGTCATTTGACCATAGGCGCGCGCATATTTAACATTATTTCGCTCCCCCTCAGTATCAAGAGGCTTATTGTAAATAGGATCTGATGTCGGGTTAGTCCACCCAGGTAACCAAGACGTATTAGGATTAGGATTATTTGTCGGTTGAGTCGGAGTGCCTGAAGGCAAACTCACAGGAAAATCATCATTGGGACGTGTCGAGGCAGTTCCGCTATTATTGTTGTTTGTCGCAACATCTTTCAACGAATAATTGTCATATTGAGCTAATTGATAATCTTGAATGATTCGTATCAATTTATCTGAATAATCCTGTGCCGTAGCATACCCTGAACGTTGAAGCCCCTGCGCCCAACCGACATAATCTGTTCTTTGCAATTGGAACAAAGACCCATAACGATTGACTTTGGCAGGGTCGCGTAAGAAATCAGAATGTGCTATAAAAGACTCATCAGCGTTTTTATAAACCCGAAAACAGGATTTTATCAACTGTCCAGTTAGAGGGTCAATGTCGTCATCTTCTTTATAAAAGCGTTCGCCTTGCCATGTAGAATGACATTTTATTCCAAAATGGTTATTATAATTTGCAGAAAGGGTACTCCGACCAGCATCGGATTCAAGCAACCCTTGAGCTAATTTGATACTTGCGGGAACGCCCGTTCGCTCCATTTCGCTGACAGCGATTCGTTTATACCGTTCGATATAGCCGATACGGGCTTCCTGAGTGGTCATCGTGGGCGTACCTGCCTTGTTATAAGACGTGGGTATTTTCGATTGCGTTGTTTTTGATTGGCTGCCACGATTAAATAAGCCACAAGAGGACATAGAAATTGAAGTAATCGTAGCGATCATAAATACCCAATATACAGAGGGTGAAGAAAGAAGGCTTCTTTGTTTCATAGTGATTTATACAATAAAGTTAGGTCAGAAAAATATGTGAAGATATGTGCCAAATAAGCTGTTTCTCAAACGATTCTACATTAAATTTTATTTTTATTACTAAAAATAAAAACGAACTTACAATGTTTGAAGTTCAAAGTTAAAGTTTTTATATGAAATTATTATCTAAAAAAAAGTTTTTTCATCTTTAGGAAATTTTAAAATTACAATTAAAAATACCTATATTGAGTATATTTCAAGGGTTTAGAGGACAATGTATCCTAATGTAAATGTTAAAAACAAAATACTTACAACATTATTAAATGTCAATGCTTATTTTGTGCCTTAAATTATTTTTTTAAACATGTTCAACAAAACTACTCCATGATAAAATACTTATATTATTCTTTAAAAAAGCACTCATTCACCTGGCTTTGGGCGGTAATTTTTATTCTAAACACTGTGGCATTAGAGGCTCAAATTAATGCTTTGGTGGGTTATGCCTATTCATATAATAGTGATAAAAAAACTTTAAATAATATAATTGAACGCTATAACGCCAGAAACCCCTCACTTTTGAAACCCATGTCAACCTTAAATTTTTTGCATGGTGTGGATCTCGGTATTCGCTATCGCCTACCCTCTGTCAGTTTTGAATTTGGCTGGATTAATAAATTCAATCAGATAAATGACCGTGTGAAAGCAAGTGACAATACGGAGTATAAAAATATTATATACTATAAAAGCCAATCATTCTGTCTCGGCACAGAATTTTTTTATAACTGGTTTGGCATAGGTGCTTCCATAGATTGGAATCATTTGTTGATAAAAAAAGAGAAGTCTTCGGATAGAGTTAAAGAAAATTGGGTTGCGCAAAGTGGGCTATCTAATCATATCTTTTTAAATTTTGAATTCAAAATGAATAATGCTTTGTCGTTAAGTCTTCGCCCTTTTGTCCAATTACCTTTGTATAAAAACGATTTTTACAACGTAGAAGCTAAACTCAACCCAGATATTGCCAATACATCCGACCCCGCAACCTATAAACAAAAAGTCGTCAACTGGGGTTTCAAAGTTCTTTTTGTCAATGGTACAAAAACGAAATGATGATTTTTTTTTTACTTGTTATCTCTTTAAAATCTTTGTACTTTTAAGGTGGTTTTTAAAAATGAATTTTAGCAAAAAGATAAATAACTAACATGAAATCATACATCTTCTCTATTGGTCTGATTGCCTTTGGTTGGCACCTATCTGCACAACAACCCGTACGTACTACAGCAACAGAGGAATCTGAGTTTACAATCCCCTTAAAAAATTCTTGGCTTGAAAAATTTGAAAAACGGCAGACTAAAATGATTAAACTTTTGAGCCTGACAGACCCTCAAAAACGCAGCTTGGACACCCTCAACGACCGTTATGTAACCCAAAAAGCCTTGCTTCAAGAAGATAAATCGCTCAATTTACGCACTCGCTTAGCGCATCTTGAAGTCATGCGCCGTGAAAGAGAAACTAAGTTTAGAGGCATCCTCACTAATGCTCAATTAGCAAAATGGAATGATTTGCGAAAACAACAAAGAAAAAAGGCTTTCCGAAAAAAATAGACAACCGATCAGCCAAAATATTATCCGTCCAGAAAAATACTGAGGGGTGTAATTTTGAATTATAAAATAAAAAAAGGGCTGCTTAACGGCAGCCCCTCATCAAAAAAACAGCATATTTATTAATTCCCAGAACAAATCAATATCTCATTATTAGTTATTAGTAATTGGTTACTTATGCGAATAATGGGTTAAAAAATGCCGTTAGGCATGTCATATTGGTAGAAAATGGTAAAGAGATGTTCAAAAGTGGCATAGCCATGACATATTGAAATCAGAATATGCCATCCCTCTGGGATTTAAAACCGTTTTTATAGC
>JANOAU010000133.1:0-92840 GCA_031411275.1 Saprospiraceae bacterium
AGTACCCCCCTCAGTATTTTTAGATTTCTATCACAATTTTTAGATTTTCTATCCTTTTGCGTCCTCAACGCAGCAAAGTTACAAATCCTTTTAGGCCCACATTTTGTCGTCGGGGGTTTTCATAAAACACTTCATACAAGTAAACGCCTTGCGGGGATGGTTGCCCGACATTGTTTTTCAAGCCATTCCATCCTTTGGTTGGGTCATTTGAGGTGAAAATAATTTCACCCCAGCGGTTGACAATACGGAACTCAAATTTTTTCATGCCCTCCGTAACACCCATTCCTTTAAAAAAATCATTATTCGTGTCGTCATTGGGCGTAAAAGCATTGGGCATAAAGTAGGTGACTAATGGCTCAACGTCTATAAGTTTTGTAATGGAATCTACACACCCCTCAGTATTCCGTGCCTTGAGTGTTACTAAATGAACGCCTGTATCCTTGAAAGTGTAAAAAGGATTTTGTTTCAAGGAAATACCGCGGTAGTTTACAAACCACTCCCAATTAATGGCATTGATGGATTTATCTTTGAAAAAGACCGTAGGTGTCACACTCGATACTTTATTGGGCGAATAATCAAAATTGGCTTCGGGAGACGGCTTTATCTTAATCCAATTGCTAAAAAAAGCATCTTTTTTACAGCCCAAAGGTGAAATAATGTTCAGTCGAACAGAAAACGTTCCACCTTTTTCATAAATATGGGTGGGGCTTATCGCAGTACCTGTCTTTCCGTCGCCAAAATCCCATTTGATATTGTAAGTGGTATCAAGCGGAAAAGATTTATTGTCAAAAAACACCTTTGCAGGAGCGCACCCAATAAAAGTATTAGGTTCAACTATGATAAGATCGGGTGCGGGCTGCCACGCCACTGGTTTCGTGATTCTAACAATACAGTTATAAATATCTCTGACTGAAAAAATGACCTTTTTAACCCCTGGACTTTTGTATTGATGTTGGGTTCGCAAGGTATCATTAGTAGATAGACCATCTCCGTAGTCCCAAGCAATCCCTGTCGTCGGTAAAGCAGAGGTAAAAACACCTGAAAATGCAACAGGGCCTGGTACACAAGTATCATATTTAGCCGTAAAATTAGTCGTTATCTTGCCCCCTACTCTAATTGTCACAATAGCCGAATCGCTACATTGAGACCCCTCATTGAGGTGTAATTTGCCATGATAAATGCCTGTATCTCGGAACAGAATGGAGGGACTCCAATCCGTTAACCGTTGCTTAACACCTTTAATATCAAAATCCCAATAAAAACTTTTGATTTGGGAACGTTCATAACTCTGATTATTGAGTTTTAAGTCCACCTGTTCACAACCATATAAAAAGAAATGTTTGCCCGATATAGAGTCTGCCGTTACGACCGCATCCACCGTTTTTTGGCACTGCACCGCATTGAATTGAAAATCTCGAAACATCCGACTCAACAAAGTGCCATTTCGATATTCCTCGACACAAACTGTTACAACATATTGGTTTACCATGTTTGGCGTACCGTAAATCAGCCCTGTATTGGGGTCAATTTTAACGACAGGGTCGCCGCCCATGGGTGCCGATTCAGAATATTCTGGTTCCTTATAAGAGACGGGTGCATAAGGTGGTGGGGGTGGCAAACGCCCTTGGTTACCACCCCCACCTTGTTGGGAGGTAAAAGCCGTACAAAAACGATATATCAACTGGTCATTTTCTTTATCCGTTGCGGAGTGGTCATATCTCAGAGGCTCATTCGCACATATAAAAATAGGTGGTAGCGTCGTAAAATAAGGGCTACTATTCCCGACTCGTTGTGCTTCGGGCGTAATTTCGATGCTGTAAGTCGAACCTGTACTACTCGGTGAGTAAATATTAGCAATCGTCATGTTGCGACAGCACTTTTGATTGGAAATAATATAGCTGTAAATCGTATCCGACAAAGTGGCATCCCATTCATAATATGCCTCCTCTACAAGGATATTGGAAGGCGGTATTAAACAAAGAATTTCATTCGGATTGACCATTTTACGCCATAATATCGGCACAGAAATCGCTTGTCCGTCGCCATTATTGCCATACAAAGTATAACCTGAATTGGTTTGCAAGTAAATACCAATGAGCGCAGGATTGTCAAAATCTGCATTGTTGCGGGCATTATAAACGTCTTTATACATCCGCATTGTAAAACGGTAGTCAATTTTATTGCCCTGTCTTTTGAGAAACTGATAAGATATTTCGCCACCAACAATATGACTCCCCCACAGGATAGAAGGCATCAGAAAGACAAAACTGCATAGAAAAACGCCAATTAGGTATTTGTTTGTCATGTGAGTGTCCATTTTAATGTAAACAAAAAGATGTGTATGGGTCAATAAAATTTTGTGCTTTGAAGTTTAGCCAAAAGATTATAATAATGACCACGTATAAATATACGATGAAGATGCTTGGTTGGAAATAAATTATTGCGTTTTGATTAATTTTTTTGGCTAAACAACAGATTTTTTGGTATTTTTTTCTCTTAATAAAATAGGTTAGACTCATTTGAAAAGGGTTTGCCTTAAAGAATAGACTCAAATTATTAATAACAAATTTTTTACGTTTTTCACTTTTCGTTTTTCACTTTTCATTTAGGATAGACACGTATATCACCAATTGAACGAATGAATTTTAATATTGCCTTGATCAAAATTTATTCGTCTCTGACCCACAGTTGCGTTATTCTACTTTTTTAAACAAAGCTTTAAAGCAATTGGCAGCCGTATCACCTTCTTTCGCCGCGTAAAATTCCTCTAAAAAAGGACCCACACCCGACCACACTGTTTGCATCATCCCTCGATAACGGTCTTTCATTTCAGGGGTTGCGGCAGCTCTGAATCGAACAAAATCAGTCGTTTGTGCCGCCGCTACTGAGGGGGTGCGCCAAGGACACGTAATGACGTTGAAACCTTTCATGGCAAAATAAACCGCCGTTTGTATGTTCTTTTCATAATGCCAATCACAAATCATTACGTCTTTTGAGACCATGTCAATAGCACGATGTGTATTGTTATAGCTTCCTTCCCACATACCGATGCCTGTAGTTTTACCGTCGAGCAAACGGTCGCCCCAAATCCATAACTGTCTGTTTTTCAATGCCAAATGGCTTTGAATCGCATTCACTTCTCCTGCAAATAACTCCGCTTTGTCCCTGCCGCCACATCTGGGACATTTTTCGTCGCCGATGTAAAAGACTTCATCCATACCCGCATGAAACGCATCTGTCTCAAAGACAGCACAAATTTCGTCTACCAAATCAAAGACGATTTTATGCACGCCCTCATGCAATGGGCAATAGCTTTTGCAATACAAACCATCGCTGTTGGGCCAAACATATTTTTCAGGTATTTTAACCTGTGGCGTTTCATCAAATTCAGGATAAACCCGCAACAAATTAGATGTTGTACTTGCCCAAGACTGATGACCTAACAAATTAATTTGAGGTATTAAACGAATGTTATGCGCTTGACAAGCCTTCACGAGCTTCTGAACATCGTCTTTTGAAAGTGCATAGTCGTCTCGAAGTTCTGGATGTGTCTGGTACTGATAGTTGAAATCAATGCGCAGAATTAAGGCATTCACCCCTCGCGTCGCCAATTCCTGATTGATGAATCGAACAAACGTATCAATTTGCGCGGTGTTAGGCGAACCAATGCAAAAACCACGTACAGGCATCAAACTGTCTGTAGGTATCTGTGCGAAAACACTATTTCCCAATAAAATGAAAATGAAAGTGATATACTGAATGTGTTGTTTGAGCATCGTATGTTTTTTTATGTAAAAGGTAGAAACGTTAAAATAGAGTACAGAATTACGAAATCTTAAAGATTTCGCAATTCTACTTATCGCATAAAAAAGTTGTAAAATACTGAGGGGGTCATTTTTGTCACCACACATTTCTATTTTCATGCCTATATCTTGATAAAAATCCGCTTTCGATACATCCAGTATAATATCAGAAATTCAAAAAACAGTATCAAAACACCTTGTATTAAAGGGGCATAAGCGACACTAAGAACTTCAGCATATTGTTTTCCCAAATGTATGGACAGCGATGAACCGATAAAACTATCTATCGTATGTGCTATAATGTAAGCGGCAATCGAGTTTGCGCCAACCACAACGAGGACGAAATACCATTTTGTCGTTTTCAGAACATCTATTGACCAATAGAAAAACGCCAAAAAAAGAAAGCAGCCGCCGCCACTAAACAGCGTCCAAGTGGGTGTCCAAATTCGTTTGACATTTGGACAAATATTAAAAGCTGCTAATACCCAAGCAGCCAATATTAAGGAGAGGGCGATGAGGATGAAATTTTTAATTTTCTCATAAGGTAAACTATTGCTTTTCAATTCATTACCCGCTATCAAACCTAAAATCATTGTACCTAAAGTAGGTATAAAACTCAATGTCGCATAGCCGCCACCATTGAATAAAAACGGCGATTTCCTTGGAAAAAGGTTCAAAAACCAACGGTCGAATGCCCATGCCAAATTCGTATTTTTGTTCCAATGCGCTGCAAAACCATCTAAATTATAGACCCAATCTGCTCTCACACCTGTTTGTGCATAATCAAACCCGACATTCGGCAACGGATATACTACAAAGGCTAAAAAATAACCCACTAATAGACTTGCAAGACTGATGATTTGCGTTTTATGAGACTTAAATCCTAATAAAAACAAGAAAAAATAGCCCAAACCGATTTGTGTCAAGGTGTCTTCAAATGTAAAATTAGTCTGTTGCGCATGCATTGACCTTAAAAAAATGCCCAATAAAATCAATATCACCGACCTTTTAAACGCATGAAAATACATTGTCGAAGGCGATTCTCCTTTAGCCATTCGACTCGCTATCGAATAAGGCAAAGCTACACCTACTAAAAACTAAAACGACGGCTGAATCATATCGTGCAACGAGCAACCTACCCATTCAACATGGCTTTGATGCCACGTCAAAAATCGCCAAAAACCACTTTTGGGCAGTGCTTTCGATACGTGTTCAAAGGATAATACCTCGCCCATCATCAAGAGCATCACAAAACCGCGATAAGCATCAATGGATGTCAGACGAGCTGTTACAGGTGTATTTTCCATTCGTTTTTCGTTTTAATTTTTGTCATTTTAAACTCAGTAAAAGAATGACAAAAAAAGCGTCAAATACTGAGGGGGGTTCAATTTGCCTTAGCCAAAAGTGCCATCGCCTCCTTGTCTTTATATTGTACGACCAAAGCCTTCAATTCTGCCTTCATTTGCGCTATTAAGGCTTTATTTTTAGGATTGTTATAGACATTTTTCAACTCGTTGGGGTCGTTTTTCAAGTCAATTAATTCCCAAAAAGTTTCTTTGCCATAAAAATAAATGAGTTTATACCGCTCCTGCCTGATGCCAAAATGAGCCATGACTTGATGTGCATCTGGATACTCGTAGTAATGATAATACATGGATTTTCGCCAATTTTTAGGCTTGTTGCTTTGAGAAAACAACGGTAAAACAGATTTTCCTTGCATATCCGACGGAATCGGAATACCTGCGATGTTCAAAATAGTCGGTGCAAAATCAATATTCACCACCATATCATTGATGACAGAATTAGGCTTTATGTGGTTTGGATAACGCATCACAAAAGGCATCCGCAACGATTGCTCGTACATAAACCGCTTGTCGAACCAACCATGTTCACCGAGGTAAAAACCTTGATCGGAGGAGTAAACGACAATCGTGTTTTCAGCCAACCCTGTTTTGTCCAAATAGTCCAAAACCCGTCCAATATTGCGGTCAAGCGACAAAATACAACCGAGATAGTCGTGCATATACCGCTGATATTTCCATTGTGCTATTTCTTTGGCGGACATTTTAGACGTGTCTAATTTGGCATTTTCAGGCTCATAATAGCTGTCCCAAGCGGCTTTTTGAGGCGTTGTCATGCGTTTCATAATACCTGTTTCATCAGCTTTAACTTTCAAATCCCAATCCCAGCGGAGGTCTTTGACTTCCATGAGTTGGTGTGCTGCCGCCTTGCGCGTTTTATAATCGTCATAAAAAGTCGTCGGTAAATCAAAGGTTTTACCATCAAAAGCATGAAGGTCTTGGGCATCGGGCTGCCACTCACGATGTGGTGCTTTTTGACCAATCACAAGGCTGAATGGCTTGGATTTGTCTCGGCCTTTGTCCAACCAATTGAGTGCTTCATCGGTGATGATATCCGTCACATACCCCTCAGTACGAGTGCGAGAACTGTCCATATTGATAAAATCGGGATTGTAATAACTCCCCTGCCCTGGCAACACCTTCCAATAGTCAAAATACTGAGGGGTGTTGTTGATATGCCATTTGCCAATCCATGAAGTCACATAGCCATTTTGTTGCAAATATTTAGGAAACATCGGTTGTCGTGTGTCCATGTGGGTTTCATTGCGGTTGTCAATTTGCCCATTGAGGTGGTTGTATTTACCCGTCAGTAAAACCGCCCGACTCGGCGCACACAGCGAATTGGTACAAAAAGAGTTCTTAAAAATCGCTCCTTCCCTTGCAATACGGTCAATATTGGGTGTTTGAATGTGCGGACTGCCATAGGCACTGATGGCTTGAAGCGCATGGTCATCTGAAAAAATGAAGATAATATTGGGCTTTTTCGCTTCTTTTGTAGTGAAAGAAACAAAACACAAGGCAGCGAGAAAGAGATAAAGTAGTTTTTTCATTGTTATTTTTGATAATCAATAGTGTAGCTCATTTATTTTCAACATCGGACTCATCATATATGTCAGCATCGTATTGTCTTTCATCACTTCTACAACTCTAAAACCTTTGTACTCTGTTCCCCAATTGCCGCCAATATGCGAGTCGAACAGAAAAGGCACTTGACCGACCATTTTCACACCGTCTTGGTCATGTTCGTGTCCATGAAAGACCGCTTTGACATTGGGATATTTTTTTATTAATTCAAAAAAAGCGGGTGTTTCAATGCCATTTTTCGTCCATTTGGCTTGTGGGATGTGTATAAAAATGAAGACATTTTTGCGTTTTTTATGCGTTTCCAACTTCGCTTGCATCCACTCCAAATTAGGGGACAGGTATTTGCCTTCTTCGTTTGAGGTATCACCGAGTAAAATAGCATTTTTCTTTACTACAACATCGTGGTTGAGGGGCATTTTCCACACCTCATTCCAATGTTCCGCCGTCACCATGTCGTGATTGCCACGTGTGACGTAATAAGGCATAGTCAAAACGTCGAGTTTTTGTTTGGTGACAGCGAGGAAAGGCTTTTCATTGTGAATAATGTCGCCATTTATCACACAAAAATCCAAGGATTGCAGTTTGTGAAACGCGTTTATCTGCTTTGTAACTGTATCAAAAAACGCATCAAATTCGGTTTTAGGCTGACCATAATGGGCATCGGACGCAACGGCAAAACGTAATTTTACTTTTTTGCGGCTCTCGAAAACTTCGGATGCGGTCAGTTCTTTGATACCACCGCCCAAGAGGATTGCCGACGCAAAAGACATATTTTTGATAAAGGTTCTTCGTTCCATAGTGATTGGTTTAAGACATTGAAAATCAAATAGTTAAAAGATACTGGCAACTTTAGAAATCTCTATAAATCCTAAAGGATTTATAGAGAATTCCGAAGTTATCCGTACATATTATTTACCCAAATTTATACTGGTTTTTAAAGCGGTCTAAATCAATTTTCATACACTCAAAAGGTGTTTTGTCACCATAAGACTCCTGCTCAATAACCCAATATTTGATATTTGTTTTTTTGCGCGCAAAACCCAAAATCTCATCTAAATTCACAATCCCATCGCCCAAAGTGGTGCTTTCAAATTTAACACCTTCACTGTCTTTGACGTGCATAAGTTCAAAATGCTTAGGAAACATTTTGAGCCAACGCATCGGGTCCACTTTCGCAGCCGTCATATTGCCAATGTCCAATTGTTGACACACGTATTTCAAATCGAAGCCTTTGAGCATGATGTCGTACAAATAGTCATCACCAAATTTTTGCGTAAACTCGACATGGTGATTGTGAAAACCGAAGCGCAAACCTGCTTTTTCAGTTATCATGCCCACTTTATTATAAATATCAATGCCGCGTTTGACAGCATCTAAATTGGTTTTATCGGCATCAAAAGAAGGGCTGATGAGGTATTTTTGACCCATGATTAAAGCGTCTTCAATCACTTGTTTCCACGCATCCACCATGTCTTTTTTGGTGTCATCCCAATGTTTCATACTGAAAACGACATGACTTGAAGGCGTTTTGAGACCTAAATCGTCTGTCATTTTGCGAAATTCCTTAGCAGAATTGCCATAAATCAAGCGTTTTGTGTAGGCTTCTGGATAAATGTAGGCGGCAGGCTCTACCTCTTTGTAACCCATCGCCGCTAATTGCTGCAAGGTGCCTTTGGGGTCTTTTTTTACGGCATCGCGGACAGAATACAATTGCATTCCAATATGTTTGGCGCGCTTCTGCTCTGAAAAAGGCATGGCGAGCGAGGTCATAAGGGACGGCGTTGCTAAGGCACCTCCTAAAAGCACGGCACTTTGTTTGATAAAATGCCGACGAGAATCATTTTTGTTATTCATATTCTTATTGTTTTTAATAAAAAGTATTATTTTGATTTGTATGAGTAAAAGTAGAAATGCTTACGCTAAATTAAAATAGATTTCGGCAAAGATCTTATATCGCCTTCAAAAGTTTTGGATTGGGGTATATTTCAATAAAAGCCGAAGTCATCTCGTATTTTTAAACCATACCCACTGAACTGCTCATAGGGTTTTCATATAAAAACCTATAACTGCTAATGACCCTTTGCAGCAGCGCGTTAAAATCGTGTATTTCTAATATTTTGAGGATTGACTTGTGATTTTGGATAAATAGGCAGATAACACCTTTCCATACTGAGGGGTCTACACGTCACAAAATCGTGCTTTGCAAAAAAGGTTGCTCATTCGGATAGTCTGTTGTAAAATGCAGTCCTCGACTTTCTCGCCGCGTGGCTGCTGAACGGGTTATCAAATAAGCAATAGTCACCAAATTACGCAATTCGCAAAGTTGTGGTGAAAGCGTTGTTGTGTCATACAAATCCTCCGTTTCTCGATAAAGAATAAAAAGACGGTCAAGGGCGCGTTTCAAACGCACATTCGAGCGGACAATGCCCACATAGTAGCTCATCAAATCTTTCAACTCTTTTGTGCTTTGGGTAATCAAAACCATCTCTTGTGGGTCAGTTGTGCCTGCCGCATTCCAATTTGGGATACCCTCTTTAAATTCTTCATTATCAATGCGTTGCAAAGCATCTTCGGCTATCCGATGCCCAAAAACGAGGGCTTCGAGCAACGAATTTGAGGCTAAACGATTCGCGCCATGTAGTCCTGTGCTGCTGCTTTCACCACAGGCATACAGATTTTTAATGCTGCTGTTGCCCATTTCGTCCACCATAATACCGCCACATTGATAATGACACGCTGGCACAACGGGAATCATATCCGTCATGGCATCAATACCAATACTTTTACATTTGTCATAAATCGTTGGAAAGTGGTTGTAAAACGCTTCTTTGTCCAAATGCCGACAATCGAGGTACATACATTCCGAACCCCAAATTTTCATTTCCGAGTCAATGGCACGCGCCACAATATCGCGGGGCGCTAAGGACTTACGGGGGTCATATTTGTCCATAAATTCCTTGCCATCTGGCGTTTTTAAGATGCCACCAAAGCCACGCACTGCTTCAGATACAAGGAAATTGGGGTTGTCGCCGCTTGGATTGTAGAGAGCCGTTGGGTGAAATTGAACAAATTCCATATCTTCAATGCGTCCTTTGGCTCGGTAGTGCATAGCGATACCATCGCCAGTGGCAATGACGGGGTTTGTGGTATTTTTATAGACTTGACCCGTGCCACCTGTTGCCATGAGGGTCAATTTTGCCAAAAAAGTCTCAATTTCGCCCGTTTTTTTATTTAAAGCATAACAACCATAACACTCAATATTAGGTGTCAAACGAGTGATATTCCAACCCAAATGATGCTGCGTGATGATGTCCACCGCAAAATAATGCTCATGGATATGGATATTGTCATACTTTTTAGACTCGGCAACCAAGGCACGTTGAATTTCCCAACCTGTCAAATCTTTGTAATGCAAAATACGGTTTTCTGTATGCCCGCCTTCTCTGCCGAGGTCGTATTCTGCGCCGTGTTTATCGAACCGCGTTCCCCAATCAATGATTTCTTGAACTCGTTGCGGTCCTTCATTGACCACAATTTCAACGATATTCCGTTTACACAAACCATCCCCTGCGTCAAGAGTATCTTCTACGTGTTTGTCAAAAGAATCTTTGTCAAAATCCCAAACAGCCGCCACGCCGCCTTGTGCATAACGCGTATTCGATTCATTTTCAACGGTTTTGGTCAATACATCAATCCTGACATCACTTCTTTTCTGCGCTACTTTGATGGCAAAACTCAAACCTGCGATGCCGCCGCCTATCACCAGAATGTCTGTTTTCATATTTTGTAGTGAATTTTTATTTAGTTGACAACAATAATGAAGTTACATATTTTTGCTTGCAAAGTAAACACTTTTTCGTTTTTAAATAGAAAACAGCGACACTCGTTATCCAGAGTCGCTGTTTTTGAAAATTATCAACTAAATTTTAACCCCTTTAAAATATCCCCCTCAGTATTTTAGGGTTTAGTGCAGCAAATTCGTCAAGCCTTTAAAATCTTATGCATCTGGATAGAAGCATCCAAAAACAGCACTTTTGGATTCGCATTGCGCTCGACGTACATAACAGACTCATCAAAAAGGGTCATCATAGGTTCGATATGGCTGAATTTCACAACATTTTTCATACGTTTAGCCGTTTCCAATTCATTGCCGCGCAGTCTTAAATTCTCATTGCCTGTTAATATCAAAACGGTCAATTCTCTTAGAAAATGCAAGCCATAACGCAAAAACAGCTTTTGTTTTTCTCTCCCAACCCCTGCAAAACGATCCACCCAAGACACCATTTCTACGCCATTACCTTTGAAACACGTCCGCATCCAGTCTAAAAAGGCAGTGGCATTGTCGTTTTCAGTTTCTTTTGA
The DNA here is from genome assembly GCA_031411275.1 of Saprospiraceae bacterium. Taxonomy (GTDB): domain Bacteria; phylum Bacteroidota; class Bacteroidia; order Chitinophagales; family Saprospiraceae; genus JAAFJT01. The sequence continues at coordinate 11,111 of JANOAU010000133.1, forward strand.
CAGCGTCATAGCCGCGTTAAAATTGCCTTCCGACAGATGTGCTATCGCCTCCGCATCGCCGCGCGTGACACCCCTCAGTATTAAACCCTCTTGAACCTCTGAATCCGTCAAAGGCGACAGTTTGACCAATTGACAACGGCTCAAAATGGTATTCAAAATCAAGTCTTGATTTTCGGCAACCAATAGGAAAAGTGTATCATCAGGCGGCTCTTCAATCATTTTTAATAAACGATTGCCCTCTTTGCCCAAATATTCGGGCAACCACATGATGAGGATTTTATGCGAAGCCTCAAACGTTTTAAGGCTCAATTTTTTAACGATTTCTACCGTTTCGGCTACAGGAATGTTGCCTTGCTTGTTTTCAGCCCCCAATTTTTCAAGCCAATGGTTGACATTCATGTAGGGATTTTCAGCAACTGCGGCACGCCATTCCTTCAAAACATGCGTCGCTATGGTCTTTGAACCAACTGTTGGATAGGAAAAATGAATATCGGGATGAATCATCTTTTCCGCTTTGAGGCAGTTCCGGCAAGTCCCACAAGCTTCCCTTTCGGCTGTTTTTTGTAAACACAATATATATTGTGCATAAGCCATCGCCAAAGACAAACCGCCTGTGCCTTGATGACCGAGCAACAACAACGCATGTGGCATCCGACCGCTTTCCGCCATGCCTCGCAACAATTTTTTGGACGATTCCTGTCCTATGACGTTTGAAAATTTCATGATGCAAAAATAGACAGAAGGTTCGGTTTACTGAATGAAAAATGAAAAGAGTAAAATGAAAAACATAAAACGTTGTTTTACAAACCTTTATAATCCTCATTTTAGGCATACCATTAAAACTAAAAATGACGAGGAGATTAGGTCTCACTCGTCATTTTTAATAAAAACGATGGAAAAACTATTGTTTAAAAAGGTCAGCAATAGAAATTTTAAAATCATTCAAAACGGGTGCCGCAGAGCAAATATCGTCATCGTCTTCACAAACCATAATATTTTTAGTTGATGTATAAACATGAACGACTTTCAAGTTTGGATAAATAATCCACAAAACTTTTACACCAATATCAAAGTATTCATAGACTTTTTTTTGAACAACCAGAACATCATCATTTTTGGAAATGATTTCGACCATGAATTTTGGAATAACAGTTTTGTCGTTGTGCCCATCTGCTATCTGCTGTTTTGTAACATACGCCCAATAAGGTCTGCGCCAACATGTTTCACTTGTCCATGTTTCTAAATTATTAACCGTTGTTCCGCCCGTTTCATGCTTTCTTTTATAAAATGAATCAGTCAAATGCTTGACAATAAAAAGGTCTTTTGAAGTCAAACTGCTTGTTTTTTCAACGTAACCATTACAAAATTCATATTTAACACCATAGAGCGCACTATTACCAGGGTGAATGTATTTTTTATAAAAAGTCTTGAAAGTGATACGACGCGGTTCAACCACTTTGGGTTTTGCATATTTTCGTTCAAATTCATTCGATGTTATGGTCATTTTTATTTTTATTTAGAAATCAAAAACAAACATAAATATTTCAAAATCAAACTTCTACGCATTTATCCAATCTAAAACAACCTCATCAATAGGGCTGACTGTTGATGGTAAAACACGCACAAGTACCCCCTCAGTATCGAGCAGATATTTATAAAAATTCCACTTCACAGTGCTGTCTTTTACACCATTTTCAGATTTATGGGTTAAAAAATGGTAAATTGGATGTGGGTTTTCTAAAATGCCTACTTTCACCGTCAATGGAAAAGTAACGCCATAACGCACCGAACAAAACTGCTGAATAGCGGCTTCGTCACCCGACTCTTGTCCGCCAAAATCGTTGCAAGGCATACCGACAATGGCTAATTTGTCCGAAAAATTTTCATGCAGTTCTTGCAACTGCTGATACTGAGGGGTAAAACCACATTCACTGGCTACGTTAACGACGAGGATTTTTTTACCTTTAAAGTTTGAAAAGTCAAGGGTTTCACCTTCAATATTTTGAATTTTAAAATCGTGTATGGACTTCATAAAAAATGATGAATGATAAGTGATGAATGATAAATTTGCAAAACGTTATTAAAAATTATAACAAAACAAAACAACATCTTATTTTGGATTTGTCACTGATAAAGGTGCAAGTAATGAACAGATTTTGAAATTTGCGTCAAATTAGAGATAATTTTATCGGCTATTCATTTTACACTATCCATTTTCAACTTAATAACAAATGACAAATCGTAGAGATTTTATTCAGAAAATGACAGTGGGCGCAGGTGTTTTGCTAACGCAACCACGTATGGAACGTCTGTTTAATCCAAAAGAAAAATTGGGCATCGCATTGGTTGGTTTGGGCAATTATTCGCTGCGTCAATTAGCACCTGCTTTGTTGGAAACACAACATTGTCAGCTCACAGGCATCGTCACGGGTTCACCTGAAAAAGTGCCTAACTGGTGCGAAGAGTATAATATTGCCAAGAAAAATGTCTATAATTATCAAAATTTTGACGACATTCGGCATAATCCAGACATTGATATTGTCTATGTCGTGCTGCCCAATTCGATGCACGCCGACTTCACAATCCGTGCTGCCAAAGCTGGAAAACATGTGATTTGTGAAAAACCGATGGCTATGGATGTCGCAGAATGTGAACAAATGATAAAGGCTTGCAAAGCGGCAAATGTGATGCTGTCCGTTGGTTATCGCTTGTATTTTGAGCCACATCACCTTGAAATGCGGCGTTTGGGCATGGAAAAGGTGCATGGCAATATCCGCATGATGGAAAGCGGCTTGGGCTACAATATGGCTGATCCGACCTCTTGGCGACTCAACAAAGCGATGGGTGGCGGCGGTGCCATAATAGATTTAGGCGTTTACTGTGTTCAAGGTGTCCGGAGAACATTAAATGAATTGCCAACAGAAGTAACCGCGCAAGGTTTCAAGGTCAACAAAACCATTTTCAAGGATATTTATGAAACCATGATGTTCCAAATGACTTTTCCAAGCGGTGCGGTTTCTAACTCAACGACCACTTACACGTCTTTTATTGATAAATTGTACGCTACCACCGCCTCAGAACGGTTTGGTTTGCAACCGTCTTTTTCGGGACTCGGCGCGGCAGGTATGAACGTCGGTATTAAAATCAATTTCAATGCCCCTAAATATCAACAAGTCAAGCAAATGGACGCTTTTGCTTTGAATATTATAGAAAAAACGCCTGTGCTTGCTTCTGGCGAAGAGGGTTTGGTGGATATGAAAATCATTGAAGCGATAAAAAAAGCAGCAGAGACGGGTAAATCAGTGAAAATGGTTTGGTGATTTATGGTTTTTGTTACATATTTAAACTTAGCCCCCTCAGTAAAAACAACAAATTGATCGTGTAATTTGACACAACAAACTTCAAACAAACAATACTTAATGTGTCTCGAAAGAATGTTGAATATCTGCCTCAATCTTCTGAAAAAGGAAGCAATTTGTAAAATCACGATTCTCTAAAAGGCAGGTTTGAACATTAATAACGCTCATTTCATATACTTTTTTTGATGCTTTTTGTAGTGAAACATCAGCAATTGTTTTTATTTCATTCAATTTCTCATTCTTTATTTCTTTATGAATATATCTTAGAATAGGCATAAAAACAGAATTAAAAACATCATGCCCACGAGCGAATAAGTACGTTGTGTCGGGTGTCAAGCCTTTATCGGCAAGTTGCCGTCTAAATTCATCCGAAATAGTCAAGTGTTGAATTTTTTGTTGAACACGCACTGCTAAATCTGATAATAGGATATCAACAGTCTGTTTCTGCTTATCTAATCTAATATTTTTACCCAATTTACGTCTTGCTTCCTCACTGCGCCCTGTATTTGTTGCTTCTTGAAATGATTCAATCGTTAATTCGTATATAACGTTGGAAAATCGGTTAATAAAAATATCCTCAAAAGACACCCCCTCAGTATCTAAGACCATTTTAGCTGACCGATTAAGAACATTCTTTAAACTCGGCACATAACAATAATAATTTTCAATTGAATAAGTGTAGGTTTGGAAAACATAAGGGCGTTGCCAAAGAGCATTTTCCAGCAAATAATCATAATCGCTGTCTACACAAATAGCGAAATCTGATTGTGTATGTGGGAGAAAATGCTTCAAAGTATCTTTTCCAGAAGAATCAGGCGTTGGATGATTATAGTTTTTGTAAATTTCATACTGTCCTTTGAGTGCAGAACGGTCAAAAACGAAAGACCAAAAGGCTTTATCATCTTTGCCTTCAACAGCAATAGCCAATGTTTTTTTATCCTTAAATACTTCGTCTCGCATGAAATCAACCTCTTGTTTTGCGGTTGGTTTTGTTAAATTTAAACTCATACCCCCTCAGTATTTACAGCTTTCAAAATCGGTTTTATTTCTGTTAAAACATCTGCCATCCAAATAACCTTATCACGCCAGCCATCATTAAACATACTTGGAGAATGGGTTGCTGCGATAATTTGGCAATTCGGATTCAGTATTCTGATTATCTCAATTAACTCATGTTGCCAATTGGTATGTAGCGAAATTTCAGGTTCATCTAAAAGTAAGATAGCGGGTTTTTCATCTTGACAAAGTACAGTCAAAAGTATAATGAGCAATTGTTTTTCACCACTTGACAATTGAAAAAGAGATAATTTTTTGTTATTGGATAAAAGAACCGTTGGGCGAGAATCTTCTTCTGATTCCACAAAAGTTTTATCAGTTGGCTTGAATAATTCATTCAATTTATTAAAAAGCCAATCGCGTTTTTTCAAAACATCGCTTAAACTTTTGCTTCTATTCTCTTTCTTTTTTAAAAGTCGATTTTGATATTCGGTATAACTTGAAAGCTGTTCATCAAGCTCTTTATCAAGGGGCGTTTCAGTATAAGGTTTGTCATTAGGTTTAGGAATGTTATCAAAAGTAGCAATATAGTTTAGTAAGATATTGTTGGGCTGTCCCTTATTCCAAATATTTTTAATTTTTGGTTGAAGGCTAAATTTAGGTGTTTCTTTTTCGATTTTACCTTCAAAAAGTTCTTTTCCTGATGGTGTTATCCAAATTACTTTGATGTTTTTAGCCTCAAAACTTTTTTGTGTTAGAAAATCAATTGGTAATCCTGCAATCATTTTCAAAATCATCAACAAGGTACTTTTCCCACTGCCGTTATTCCCAACTATGATATTTACATCTGGATTTAGGTTTAAATGAACATCATATAAATCCCAAAGGCTTTTTATTTCAAGTTTTTGGATATAATTTAACTCTTGTTTTTTCATTTTTAAGTAATTTTTGCGACAAAACTATGCTAATTTTGTGAAATCATAAGTATTAAACACGAAAATGAGCATACTCTGCATCTCCACAAATATCAAACCAACAATACAAATTCGTTTACAACAAACCCTGTACCAACGGCGCAACTTCCCTCCCAATCAACTCAATAGACTGCAACAATTTGGCATGTGGTAAAGCCGCATTATCCATCTGAAAAGTAAATCGTGAAATACCGCCCAAGGCTTCGCTGTGCCGCAATATTTTTTCAGCCACTTCTTGTGGACTGCCCACAAGCAAAGCGCCACGCGCCCCATTTTGAGCATCGAAATGAGCGCGAGTCACAGGTTGCCAGCCGCGCTCTTTGCCGATGCGTGTGAAAGTTTCGGCATAGCCTGGATAATAATCGGCAACGGCTTCTTCCTTTGTGGGCGCGACATAACCCAAAGAATGTAAACCCACTTTCAGTTTTTCGGGCGCGTAACCAGCTTTGTTTCCCGCTTCTCGATACAAGTCAATCAAGGGACGAAAGCGGTGTGTTTCGCCGCCAATGACAGCAACCATAAGCGGTAGCCCCAACGTGCCTGCACGAACAAATGATTGTGGCGTACCACCTACACCAAGCCAAATCGGCAGTTGCTCTTGTAAAGGTCTTGGATAAATCGCTTGATTGTGAAGGGCAGGGCGAAATTTACCCGACCAATCAACGATTTCGTTATCGCGTATAGCGAGTAATAAATCCAATTTTTCAGTAAAAAGTGCATCATAGTCTTGAAGATTTAAGCCAAACAATGGAAATGCCTCTATAAATGAACCTCGCCCTGCCACTATTTCAGCCCGACCATTTGAAATCAAATCTAAGGTAGCGAAGTTTTGAAATACACGTACAGGGTCAGCGGCACTCAAAACAGTCACAGCACTTGTCAATCGAATACGCTTTGTTCGGGCGGCAGCAGCAGACAATATAAGCGTGGGTGCAGAATCCAAAAACTCCTTGCGGTGATGCTCACCAATGCCGAAAATATCAAGTCCAACATTGTCTGCGTGTTCAATTCTTTCGAGTAAATCAGACAATGCGTTCCGATTGTTCATGGCAATGCCCGTATCATTTGCCGCAGCAAAACTATCTATACCAATTTCCATAATGCCTTTTATTTCAATCATTTAAACATTCAAAAACCATCCTATAAAAATCAGGATGCGATTGCCACGTTTGACCTGTGACGTAGCGACCGTCTTTGACGGCTTCCTTTTTCCCAACGAATGTACCGCCACACACCTCTACCTCAAACCGCACATTTTCGTAACAAGTTAAGGTTTTTCCTTTCACCAAACCAGCTGCGACTAAAATTTGAACGCCATGACAAATGGAAAAAATATACTTGTCGCTTTTGTCAAACTCCTTGACGATTTTTATCACGGTCTTGTCGTGGCGTAAAAACTCAGGTGCACGACCACCCAACAACAAAACGGCTTTATAATCCTTTGTTTTAACATCTGAAAACGCAATGTCAGAAGGGACAATATAACCGGGTTTTTCGATATACGTATCCCAACCAGGTTCAAAATCGTGTATAACCAAATTCATTCTTTTAACACTTGGCGCAGCGATAATTGATTGATAACCAGCCTCTTCAAAGCGGTGTTTAGCGTATAAACATTCATAACTTTCTCCAGCATCACCTGTGATAATGAGTATTTTTTCTTTTTTTGACATATTGAAATTTTAATTTTATGACTACTGTTAAACCTATTCAATCGGCGTTCAAAGTTTAAGTTTTAATATTTTACGCCTTGTCGTGCCAATAATTTCCAAAGTCCATTGACTTTTGTCCAAACCATCAACACTTTAATATTGAGCGTGGTAGGCGTTCCACTGCTAACCATTTGGCTATCCATGATAAAACGCACCCAAGCAACATCTCCTTTTATCGTTATATCTTGGTCTTTCATGTCCAAAGTGACAACATCTACTTTACCACTCACTAAATTTTTAATAAACGTTTCCCTGTCTTCAATTGACCCATTAGAATGTCCATAAGTCAGTTCCTCGCAAGTGAGATTGCGCAGAGTCAATGAATCCGCATCAATCATGGCTTTACGCAAATCTTTAACGGATAAACCCACAGCCTGCATATCATAATTGAGTGAGCGTAAATATTGTAAGTGCATAGGCAACTGTTCCGTTGCCCGTGCCGATTCATCCTCAATCAAATGGTATTTCACACCCGATTCTTTAGCGGCTTTCATCACTTCTGCAATATTTACATCGCCTTGACCGAGTACCACATTTCTTTCTTTATCTTGTCTGCCATTTAGGTTATCAATAGAGCCAATCATACGGTCTTTTAAGTGTGTTAAAGGAAATCTTCCTTTGTATTTTCGTAAAAGAGCCGCAGGATTTTGCCCTGGATTCCTAATCCAAAAGACATCCATCTGAAAATTCACGTATCTTGAATCCGTTTTTTCCATCAAATAATCAAACATAGTCCCTGGGCCGCTATACGGTCGGAATTCATAGCCATGCGGATGATACACCAAGGAAATACCTGCCTCTGCAAATTGCTTACCTGCTTTGTTAAACACTTGAACCCCCCTTTCCATATCTGCAAAAGTAAAATCGTCGCCTTTGTGCGGTATCCAATAACAGACGGCGTATTCTGCTTCAAAAAACTTCAAGTTTTCGATAATGACTTTGATGCTGTCTGCATTTTCCAGTTTATCGAAATTCACGCCGCTTGCCACGATATCAAAGCCGTATTTATCCAATAGCTTTTTGTATTCAACTCGGTTCATATTGCGTGCGCCCGTCCCTTCCAAGTGTTTGATACCCAAGTCTTTGAGTTTTATTAAGCCTTCTTCAACACCATTTTGCATGATGCCGCGCGCCGTGCCCATGATGATACCGACCTCTTGGGCATCAACGATTGATAAGGCCCAAAACATAAAGGCCAAAAGAGTGACAATTAATCTCATATTTTATGATTTAAAAAGTGATTCACAAACTTAAAAAATTATTTAGAAAAAAAGGTGTTTAAAGCCGAATGAAAACAATCATTTAATCTTGTTTCATAATTAATTGATTTTCAAGGAGCTTGCTTTAATCATTTTACCTCCCTCAGTAAAAAAGCCTTTTTTAGTCAAAAATACTGAGGGGTAGCAGTTGAAAAATAGTAAACCTCAACGCTATTGTTGTTTCTATTAAACCCTAAAATCAAGCATTTTGGACAAAAAGTTTAAGATTTTCAAAACGAAAGTTTACTTTTATCACTCATCATCATCTAAAATCTTTAAAATGAAATCGAAACTCCTTTGCTGCATTTTAGGCATTTTTTGCTTCAACATTTATGCTGCCTATTGCCAACCGAATACGGATAATGCCGTTATCAAGACTATCAAAATAAAAGACCACATACACATGCTACAATGGTCAGGTGCTGGAAACATGATGTTATTGTCGGGTAAAGACGGTAATATTTTAATTGATGACCAGTTTGCGCCTTTGTCTGAAAAAATCAATGCCGCCATACAAGCCATAAATCCAAGTCCTGTCAAATTCCTCTTCAATACCCACTACCACGGCGACCATTCAGGAGGCAATGCCAATTTTGCCAAGATGGGCGCAACGATTTTTGCGCATGCCAATGTTAGGGCGCGGTTGTCAGGCGATTCCTCTAAAGTGAAATTTAAACAAGCCCCTAAAGTTGAGCCAATGGCAGCATTCCCGGTCATTACATTCGATGAGGGCATGAATGTGTATTTGAATACAGAAGATGTCCTCATTTTTCATGTGGATAATGCTCATACTGACGGTGATGCCCTGTTTTATTTGCCCAAAAGCAATGTATTACACGCCGGTGACTGCTTTATGAAAGGTCGTTTTCCATTTATTGACCGTAATTCAGGGGGTTCGGTGGATGGTTGGATAAGGGCGGTTTCACGTGTTTTAACCATTATTGATGATGAAACCATCATCATTCCCGGTCATGGCGACTTAGCCAATAAAAAGGATTATGAAGAAGTCCGCGATGTTGTGATGTCACTACGAGATGGCGTTAAGAAAAATATTAAAGCAGGACAAACCCTCGAACAAGTATTGGCGATGAAATTGACTAAAGACTACGATACCACTTTTGGCAGCGGTTTCATCAAAGGCGATGCCTTGATATCAACTGTTTTTAATGAATTGAAAGATGGGAAGTAAGTAGCCTAAATGAAATTAAAGTAATTAAGAAAGATGAGGTCTTTCCATACCCCTCAGTATTTTCGACCTTTTCAGTCGTTTTGGTTATAAAATATGCAACTTTATTATGTTTTTAAAAAATTCTAAATCAACAACAATATGAAAAACCTAATTCTTCTCTGCTCCATTTGTCTCTCTTTTGGGCTTTCTGCTCAAACAGGTAAAGTATCTGATAACCTTTCGCTATCCAGTAAAATCCTCAATATGGAGCGCAAGTATGCAGTCTATCTCCCTTCCGATTATGAAACTTCGTCAAGGACTTACCCTGTACTTTATTTGTTACATGGCGGCGGCGATGACCAAACAGGTTGGGTACAGTTTGGCGAAGTCCTACGAATTACCGATAAAGCGATTGCAGAAGGTAAAGCAACGCCCATGATTATCATTATGCCAGATGCCAATACAACACGGCGTGGCTATTCAAACAATGCCACTGGCACATGGCAATACGAAGATTTTTTCTTTAAAGAATTGATGCCTTTTGTGGAAAAAAAATACCGCATCAAGGGCGAAAAACGATTCCGTGCCATAGCAGGGCTTTCAATGGGCGGCGATGGCAGTTTTACCTATGCTTTGCATCATCCCGAATTGTTTTCATCGGCTTGCCCCCTCAGCGCGGGTACCGGGCCTTTGACTATGGATATTGCCAAAACCAATGTCAAAAGAGCTGACTCGACTGCTACCGATGTACAAATTGAGTCATTCTACAAACGGCAAAGTGTCCTGGAGTTGGTCAATAACACACCCGATACGCTCAAAAAAGCAGTGCGTTGGTACATAGATTGCGGTGACGATGATTTTTTATACGAAGGCAATTCACTCGTGCATATCGCTATGCGTAAGAAAGAAATGCCGCATGAATTTCGCACCCGTGATGGTGGGCATACATGGACTTATTGGCGGCAAGCCTTGCCCGAGGTTTTAGAATTTGTGTCACAGTCGTTTCATCAGTATTGATGTTTATACCCCTCAGTATTTTGATGAATTTTTAAAAAACACATAGCCACAGAGAACACATAATATTGATAATCAATTATCTATGTGTTCTATATGGCTATGTGTTTTTTAAATTTAACCATCTACTTCCCGACATAAGTCAACCGATAAACCTTATTCCCCCAATCATCTGAAATCAAAAGAGAACCATCTAAAGCAACTTGTACATCAACGGGACGACCAAAAAGGTCATCATTTTTTTCAAATTTCACATACGTTTGTTCGCCATAAGGTTTGCCATTTTCAAACAGCACCTTTGTGACCGCATACCCCCCTTTGACACTGCGATTCCAAGAGCCATGATAAGCGACAAAAGCATCGCCTTTGGCATTGGGAAATTGATTGGCATCATAAAAAGTCATACCGTTGGGTGCATAATGCGAACCTGTTGCCCAAGCAGGCGGCGTGGTTTTAGTTGCCCAATCCACAATATCTGGACGATTCATATATTCATAACGTGGCAAACGATTGCCTGTGATGTACGGATGTCCGTAAAAAGCCCCTTCAACATAATGGTTCATTTCGCAAGGCGGATTCCAGTCTGTGATGGGTTTTCTACCGTCTTTGTCCTTCTTTTCCATGATATCCCCGAAGTTGTCGCTGCCATGATCCATACCCCAGATTTCATTCGTTCCAGGGCGCAATACTAATTTTTCGGTATTTCGCAAACCCCCACAAAACAGTTTTTTATCAGTCCCATCCAAGGCAAAAGACCATATTTTCAAGCGTTCTGTTGCCGTTTCGTCATCAATATTGCCGCTGCAACCAATAGACGTATAAATACGATTATTCTTTATTGCAATAGAACGCCACCAATGCCCACCACCAGAAGGCAATTTCCCTGCTGGAATGACCGTAATTTGTTCATCGGCTACACCATCTTTATTGGTGTCTTTTGCTTTGAAAATCGCGCCCGTTTCCGTAAACCAAAGCCAACCGTCGAGCCAAAACATGCCATGCACTTTTTTATGCCCTTTGACAAAAGTGGTAACGGTTTCGTAATAGCCATCCTTATTTTTGTCTTGACACGCTTTGATTTCACCTACTTCAGGCAGAGAGACAAAAAGAACCCCCTCAGTATTCATCTGTAAAGCACGCGGATTTTGGATGTCTTTTTGAACGATTGTGAGTTTGTAACCTTCACGCACCCAAATATCAGAGCTGACCGTATCTTTTTGAGCAATCAGACAGGAGTTGAGCAACGTCACCATAAAAAGCAAGACTAAACAGCAATTTTTCATTTTTAAATTAAATTTGCGAAATGAGAGAATACTTAGAAAATGATGAATGATAAATGATAAATGATGAATTTACAAGATGCTGATAATCAATTTTTTACAAATTCATCATTCATCATTTATCATTCATCATTCCCTTAACTATGCAAAGCCCGATTGTCCGTAGCAGCCAAACAAGCCTCTTTGAACGCCTCCGTATAGGTCGGATGTGCGTGACTCATTCGTGCCGCGTCTTCTGCTGACGCACGGAATTCCATCAAAGCAACGGCTTCCGCAATCATATCCGCCGTTCGTGGTCCGACCATGTGAACACCGAGAATTTCGTCCGTTTCTTTATGTGCCAATACTTTGACCATTCCCTCAGTATCCATACTTGCACGAGCGCGACCAAGTGCTTTGAAAGGGAATTTACCGACTTTATAAGGCATGCCGTTTTCCTTCAATTGCTCTTCGGTATAACCCACCGCAGCGACTTCAGGCCATGTGTAAACAACACCTGGAATCAACAAATAATTGATATGTGGTTTTTGTCCAACAATACTTTCCGCTACAAAAACGCCTTCTTCTTCGGCTTTATGAGCCAACATTGCCCCTTTTACAACATCGCCAATAGCATAAATGCCTGAAATATTTGTTTGCAAATGACTATCTACTTCAATTCGCCCTTTCTCGTCTTTTTTAACACCCGCGTTTTCCAACCCTAAATTGTCGGTATAAGGACGACGACCAATCGCCACAAGGCAATAATCCGCTTCGATGCTTAAAACCTCGTCTGTATCGCGTTTTTTATATTCCACGACCACCCCCTCAGTATTTGCCTTAACATTTGTAACACTATGTTTTAAGTAAAAATCTATACCCAAACCCTTCAAAGAGCGTTGCAATTCCTTGGAACAATCACCATCCATGCCTGCAATAATCCTATCCATAAACTCAATAACATGGATTTTTGTACCCAAACGCGCATACACTGAACCCAATTCCAAGCCAATAACACCTGCGCCAATAATAACCATAGACTTCGGTACTTCAGTGATATTCAAGGCTTCGGTAGAGGTAATGACCCGTTTTTTATCATAATTGAAATTGGCAGGTACAATCGGTTTTGAACCTGTGGCGATAATGGTTTTGTCGGTTTCAATTTCCTCAATCGAGCCGTCTGCCTTCGTAATGGCTATTTTATTTGCTGTAACAAATGAGCCATGACCAGTATAAACCGTCACTTTATTCTTTTTCATCAAAAACTCAACACCTTTACATGTTTGGTCAACCACGTCGTTTTTGCGCTTAACCATTTGGGGCATATTGACATCTATCACTCCTTTTATATCAATACCATGCGTCGTAAACGTATGCGTTGCGTTGTGATAATGTTCGGAAGAATCCAAAAGAGCTTTAGACGGAATGCAGCCGACATTCAAACAAGTGCCGCCCAAGGTCGCATAACGTTCAATAATAGCCGTTTTCAAGCCTAATTGTCCGCAACGAATCGCGGCTACGTAGCCGCCAGGTCCTGAACCAATAATAGTTACATCGTATTTCATAAAAATAATTTAATGGTGAATACTTAACGGTGAATGGTGAATATTTTATGGTTGATATATGCTATTCACCAGTAAAATATTCACCATTTACCATTACAAAGGTAATGACCCCCTCAGTATTTTTCTAATTTTGGAGCGAAAAGGAAAAAATAAGAGGAGACTTTGCTATTTATCTTAAACGTTTGTATTTTTATCAAAAATTTAAAAATAATGAGCATGACCACAACGATTCTCGAACCCGTTTTATCCGATTACGAACTTGAAAGAGGTAAACCTATGCCAGACTTAAACCACTCTATTATTCAAAGGCGGCTACTCTTACGCTTTGACCGTCGTTATGAAAACCGCTTTATGATTTTACCTGAAATTAATGTAAAATTATTAAAACGGGAGCGTGTGCCAGATTTGGCAGTTTATCCGCCATTAGCGTTCAATCCACGTCAGAACCAATTGGTTATGACTAAATTACCTATCTGCGCTATTGAAATCTTATCAGAAATGCAAAAATTGTCAGATTTAATGACAAAAAATGATGAATATTTTGAAGCAGGTGTTCTTTCATATTGGTTGGTTTTACCTCAATTACAATCTATTTATGTGTTTCATTCTGCCGATGAATACAATATTTTTACACGAAAAGATATTTTAAAAGATAAAGTTTTGGATATTGAATTGGATTTGTCAGAGATTTTTAATTAAAGATACCGCTGAATATTTCATTTTTTTAGAGACGATTGCTCACTCTACTCATTGAATTAAAAATAAGCGACATTTATAAAGGCATTGATTTCAATACGAAAAGATTGATAAGTAGTAAACATAAACAATTGCTACAACTTGCGTCAAGTTGTAGCAATTGTAAAGAAATAGATTAAGCAAAAATCAAGTTCAGAATCACACAAGCCACCGTCACCATAATCGCTAAGGGAACAGGGCGCAAATACCACTCCTTTTTATCATCGGAAATAAAGGTTGTCGCGCTGTAAGTCAAACCTTGTAATTCAGATTCAGGTGTCGGCTTTGTCATCAAACTGACAACGATTGTAATAACAATATTAGCCACAAAAGCCATCCATGCAATATTAAACGCATGGCTTAAACCGCTGCCATATTCGTGCATGGGCATAATCCAGCCGCCTTTACCTTCTGCAACGGTTAAGCCATGCACAAGTGCCGCGGTCAAAGTGCCGCCGAGTAAACCCGCAAATGCGCCATGCCCTGTGGCACGTTTCCAAAACATACCCATAAAAAACGTAGCGAAAATAGGTCCGTTGAAAAAACTGAACACGACTTGCAAAAAATCATTGATATTGTTGAAACTCTGCGCCAAGTACGCCACCCCAATAGATACCACAATGCCTACAACTGTGGTCACCTTTCCGACATACAAATAATGTTTATCAGAAGCATTTTTATTGAAATAGGCTTGATAGATGTCAAAAGTCCAAATCGCATTGAACGCCGTAACGTTACCCGCCATACCCGACATAAAAGAAGCCAAAAGTGCCGTCAAACCAACACCTAACAAACCTTCTGGATAATAATGTGCAATCAATGAAGGCAACGCCATATTGTAATCTGGACCGCCATCGGCACCCAAAGGCAGTACGTAACTTTGCGTGAAATAAGGTAACGCTGCCGCTATCAAACCTGGGAAAATAACTATAAAAGGCATAAACATCTTAGGAATCGCTGCCAAAATAGGCGTTTTCATACTGTCTGACATATTCCTTGAAATCATCGCCCGTTGTACCACAAGGAAATCGGTACACCAATAGCCAAAAGACATAGCCAAGCCCAAACCCATGACAAGACCAAATGAGTCAACACCCATCGGGTTGTCTGCGGCATTGCCCATGTATTTCCAAGAAGAAGTCATTGTTGCGGGTAGTTTTGCCACAAGACCGTTCCAACCGCCAATTTCATGCAGACCTACAAATACGACGGGTGCAATACCAAAAACAATGAGAAAAAATTGCAAAACCTCATTGTACACCGCACTCGTTAAACCACCCATAAAAATATAAACCATAACGATACCTGCCGATAACACAACTGACACATCAAAACTCCAACCCAAAATAGCTTCCAACAGCCGCGCCAGTGCATACATGGAAATGCCCGACGAAAAGACGGTCATAATACCAAAACTCAAGGCATTGACAGCACGTGTTTTTTCATCAAACCGCAATTTCAGGTATTCAGGAACAGTCCGCGCTTTACTGCCATAATAAAAAGGCATCATCATAACGCCCATAAAAACCATAGCAGGTATGGCACCAACCCAATAAAAATGGCTGGTCATTATGCCATATTTAGCACCCGAAGCTGCCATGCCGATGACTTCTTGTGCGCCGAGATTGGCAGAAATAAATGCCAAACTCGTTATCCATAGGGGAATAGAATGACCACTCATCAAGTAGTCATTACTTGATTTTATTTGTCTCTTGACGAGCCAACCCACGCCAATAACGAATAAAAGATAAAGGATAATGATGCTGTAATCAGCAAAATGTAAGTTGAAGTGTAGCATTCTGTTGTTCGTTTTGTTTTGAAAAATAATTCCCAAAATTGGAGAAACAAAACTAACAGAAGTAAGTGAAACGACCAAGTGAATGGTATTTAAGTAGGCCTCATATTGATCAGATTTAGGAAATCTTTATTTAATATTTCCTAAACCTGACCCCCTCAGTATAAAGCTGTATAAATGTGTTTTTGATTGTGTATTCTGACAGGTCAAAATACACAATCAAAAAGCGATTTTTTAAAGACACCTGATTTATATACCCTATTTTCGCCACTTGAGCGTATTAATATTAATGCCCACTTTCCGACCAACTGCCAACCCTTGCACATTGTCTTGTGGTGTGTGAATGCCTCCGAGAATGCGCGAATAGCCACATTCTTCTGCCATTTCCACAAATGAATTAAACTTACGGATTTTAAAATCCACTTTTTGCGCCGTATCTCGTTCACGATTTTCGTGCGTATTGTCTGTAAAAGGGAATGGCTCGCCATAAATACTCGTCAAGACAGTCGCTGCGGCAGATGCCTGTGTTGAGTGCCCCGAAGAAAAAGCTGGAAAGGGCGGCTCTGGCCAATACTGAATAAATGTGCCATCAATATTGTCTCGAATATACGTCGAAGGTCGCTCACTAAAATAAGTATATTTCACTTTCCAACAATTTACAAACGCATCAGCAACGCCCATACCTATCCGAGCATACGTTTCAGCAGCAACTGTCAAATTGGGTTTGGCTGTGCGAATAGCAATTGTTCCTAAATTGTAAGAGTGCCCTGGTGGACTGTATACTTCCGAAGGGTCGTCGCTCCACCAAGCTCCAATTTCACGTTCTTCCTGTGTTAAACTTATGTTTTTGGCATACACTTCTAAAAATTGGGCATAACATTGTGAGAACTTACTTGCCGAATATGGAATCATCTCAGGAACAGGTATAGTCGCATCAGCCGCTACAAATGTACGGTTGGTGCCCCAATAAGGATGCAAAGGCAATTGCGATTTGGATTGGCTTTTTTTAGGGGCTGTCCATTTACCAGCACCCGTCGGAACGACAAAATCCGTAGGGAAATTTTTCAAATAGCCTTGAAAACCACCATCTATGGTTGACCATAAAAAAATAGCATCAGCAACACTTTGCCCAAACGCTTTGGAGCGTTCAATGACTTCTGACGATTCGTCGGCAGCATACTTTTTTTCCAATGCCGTAGCCAATGAGTCAATACTCAGCTTGGTGGCATCGTTAAAAGCATACAATTTTTTGAGCATAACTGCCTGTCCTGTGTTGAGTGCCAACTGCCAATTGTAGCGTTTTCCACTTTCGATTTGTGGTACAATATCAAGTTTATTGAGTTGTTTGGCGATAGATTGATGCGTTAAACTGCCTTGAACAACACTTTCGTACATCGTCAAACCGAGATAGCCTAAGGCGCGTGAACAATATGTTGGCGTATTACCTCCAAGCCTATACACACAGCGCAAAGTCATATCCGCCCATTTTGTTGCTACTTCGGGGTCAGCTACGTCGCCTTGTAACGCAATGTCGTCCGCTTTGTCAGGTTTACAACTACCCATGAAAAAAAACAAGCTAAGTAGACTTAAAACACATAAAAATTTAATAAAAACTTTCATCGAATTATAATTTAAATTGTTCAAAAATGTAATAATATTGTTTTACAAATTAGTGTATGCACAAATTTAGGCTTAAATGAGTAGAAAAATCATATCTGAGTTTATATTTTTTGAAAACTAATGACTTTTTAAGTTATGTCGAATCGAAAAAAGAAAAAATACTGCGGAGTATGATGTTCAATAAAAATGTACTTTTACGAACTTAATTCATCAAAAATCAAAACCAATCCAGCATGAAAAACCAAAATTGGCTTATCATTTTCACTCTTTTACTAACTCCTTTTGCTCTAAATGCACAAATTAAAAAAGCACCGCCACGGGCTGAAGGCGAAGGCCCTTGGGTGCAACTCATTATCAGAGGGGTCACCCTCATCAACTCAACAGGTGCGCCACCCATTGGGCCCGTGGATATTGTTGTTGAAAAAAACAGGATAAAAACTATTGAAATCGTCGGTTTCCCAGGTGTTCCTATTGATTCTGCGCGTCGCCCTAAGCTGAAAGCAGGCGGCAAAGAACTCGATTGCACAAGTATGTACCTTATGCCAGGCTTTATTGATATGCACGGACATATCGGCGGCAAGTCGCAAGGTACGGATGCTGAGTACGTGTTCAAACTCTGGATGGGACATGGCATTACGACCATACGCGATCCTTCGGCGGGTAACGGCTTGGACTGGACGCTCGACCAAAAGAAAAAATCGGCTGCCAACGAAATCACTGCCCCGCGCATTTTGGCGTACACTGCCTTCGGTATGGGCAGCGAAGAACCCATCACAACTGCCGCACAAGCCCGTGCTTGGGTGCGAAAAAACAAAGAGAATGGCGCAGATGGCATCAAATTCTTTGGCGCAAATCCCGAAGTCATGTTCGCTGCCCTTGACGAAAATAAGAAATTGGGCTTGCGTTCCGCTTGTCATCATGCCCAAATGGATGTAGGGCGTTGGAATGTTTTGAAGTCTGCAAAAGCAGGCTTAACCTCCATGGAGCATTGGTACGGCTTGCCCGAAGCCCTTTTTGATGATAAAACGGTGCAAAACTACCCCCCTCAGTATAATTACCAAAATGAAGGCGATAGATTTGGAGAGGCAGGTAAGTTGTGGAAGCAAGCCGCGAAACCGAATTCGCCGCGCTGGAATGCCGTCATGGATTCGCTTTTAGCATTGGATTTTACACTCGACCCGACGTTTAATATATACGAGGCAAACCGCGATGTTATGCGCGCCCGTACAGCCGAGTGGCATCCACTTTACACGATACCTAAATTGTGGCAATTTTATCAACCGAGCCGCATTTCACATGGTTCTTATTGGCATAAATGGGGTACGGAAGAGGAGGTGAATTGGCGTGGAAACTACATGTTGTGGATGCAATTTATCAATGAATATAAAAACAAAGGAGGTCGTGTAACCGTCGGTACAGACTCTGGTTTTATTTTTCAACTCTATGGTTTTGCTTATGTTCGTGAGATGGAATTGCTGCGCGAAGCAGGTTTTCATCCATTAGAAATCATCCGTTCAGCCACCTTAAATGGTGCAGAGGCTTTAGGTTTAGAAAAGGAAATAGGTTCTGTGGAAGTTGGAAAACTGGCAGATTTTGTGCTTATTGACCAAAATCCCTTGGAAAACCTTCAAGTTTTGTACGGCACAGGAGCGATTAAGTTGGATGAGAACAACCAAGTTGTCCGCGTCGGTGGCATCAAATACACCATCAAAGATGGTATCGTTTATGATGCTAAAAAACTGTTGGAAGACGTGCGTAAAATGGTTGAAAAAGAAAAAGCAGACAATCCGAAATGGCAGTTTAAGCAGCCAGGGATGTGAGAACAGGTCTAAAAGGTATCGGATATTTTCAAAATATTCGATACCTCAAACCGTCCCCTCTCAAAGCCCATAAATCACATATTTATCATTTTCTGCAATTCTTTTAAACTTTAAATCCACATTTTTATAAGTAACAATATGCGTAATGTGTTGATTTTTAGCAAATTCTTTAAAATCCTCTGTGCGCAATTCTTGAAAATGGTAATTCGCTAACTGCGTCAAATTCGAACCTTTTAGGCGGTCTTCAAGGCTGATTTTATAAACTTGTTGAATCCGTTTATACCATTCTACAAAAGCCGCTTGGCGGTGATTCGTGGCTTTGAAATCTATATAACTTGACCGTTCGCTCCAAAAGCGGAATTCCGAAAGGTCTGAAAGTATTAAAAACAAGGCATTGGAATCTGTTTTTTCTTTGGCTAATTTTGAAATATTGACTTCTGCATTCTCTGTTTTAAAAAAAGGAAAGTCGTAAGGTTTGTTTTTTAAAAGTCGAAATTGCGGACTCATTAACACAATACTTAAAAGGCTCAAAGCCATTAATATGTTCAAAATCAAATGTTTAGGTTCAAAAAGTATTTTATATAAATAACTTTTGTCCATCAATTTTTTAATCAATGTAAAAGTTATGATAAAGGAAAACATTTTCACCCAAACCGTCGTCGAAAACCACTGCATACTGAGGGAGGTCGGGTTTTTAAAAATATAAATACACACTATATAAACCAATGCACCTACCCCTATCCAACGAAATACATATCGAACCGTATCACTCGTAACACGCCATCCGATGTAAAAAGGCAAAGCCAAAATGAACCAATTTTTTAAAGGAAAAGTGTCTGGAAAATAATGATGCGCTGCACGAAACCGCATAATATCCAAAAATTGTTGATTGTTCACACTGCCCGCATCGAATCCGCTTTTGATTTTATAAATAAAAAAACCTGCCGTCGAAAGGTATAAAACATTGAATATCAATAGACTAAACAAGTTAACAGCATTCTTTTTAAGCACCCGCATCGTTAAAATAGACAAATTGATAAGCAGCCACAACTGAACACCAATGAGTGGATGCACATAAGTCATCAGCATCAAAAGCACATAAGTCGGCACTGCCTCGCCGCGCATACCAAACACGAATACCCACACGCCCATCACTTGCACCACGTAACTGGGCAAAAAAGCATTGTAATACAATTCATTTCCGCCCAAATTGACACCATACAAAACCATCACAGGCATCAAAACCGCGAGCCAACGCCCCCCCTCAGTATCCAAGCCTTCTTTGGCAAGCCGATAAAGCCCTAAAACCAAAAGCATAGTCGCCAAAAAATGTAGCCCAAATGCAGCCCAATCCATCTTATCGCCAAACAAAGATATCACCCATGAAAAGACATGTCGCTCATTGGGTATCCATGAAGTAATACTTTGGATATAAAAATCAGAAGTGTATAATTTGTTGTCAATCAAATACTTAGCGTAAGGCAACATCTCTGATTGGTCGCCAGAACCGAAAGTATAGCCATGTCGAAACAAGAGCAAAAGGGTGCATGATAAGCAGCCTAAAAAAATTCTTAGTGACGGATTCCACATTTTTTGATTTTCTTTGTCGTTCAAAAAACGCTCAAATTTAGCTTGAAATCTTTAAAAAGTACGGGTCTTGCTGCCGTCGTCAAAATATTAAACAATCCGAGTGCATTGACGCTGCCCTTTTTTGCCTTCATAGTATGGGTAACGTGGAGGGTGCGGGGGCATTTTTTCTTTTGGGACACCGTACAATTAGCTTCACAACACGCTCAATTTTTTTTTGATAACAATTTTTCTACCTTTCTTTTGCCTGATGAAATGGACTCTGGGCACCCACCAACATTCGCTTTATATCTTGCTATTGTTTGGAAAATAATGGGTAAATCATTGATAATCAGTCATTTTTCAATGATACCATTTTTATTGGGCATTGTATGGCAGGCTTGGCGTTTGGGTAAAAAATTGCTGGGTGAAGGTTGGGCTTATCTTTTTTTGTTACTCCTTGTGGTCAATCCAGTCGTCGCCAGTCAATGCGTTTTGGTATCGCCTGATGTCGCTTTGATTTTTTTCTTTTTGCTTGCGCTCAACGCTATTTTTAGAGAAAAAAAAATACTGCTCAGTATGGCTATACTTGGATTGGCAGCAGTGAGTATGCGCGGTATGATGGTCGTAGCAGCCTTATTTTTATATCAAGTTTTAAATAATTATAACTTTCCAAACTTTCGGAAAGTTAGGCTGCTCACGTTCGGGGAACTTCTAAAGTTCCCCGAACGTCTTTTCGTTCACAGTATACCTTATTTTTTAGGCGGTTTTTTCGCCCTCATTTTCTTTATTTATCACTACATAAACAAAGGATGGATTGGCTATTACGTAGGCTCGTCATGGGCAGAATCGTTTCAAACTGTTGATTTTAAAGGTTTTATAAAAAATATTATTTTACTCGTTTGGCGACTTCTTGATTTTGGACACCTTTTCATTGGTCTAACAATACATATTTTAACATATACAATAAGAAGGACTGTGGGTAAACAGTTTCTCACAACTGGGCTACTGTGGCGATTATTACTCATTTTGATTGTGGTTTTGTCACCCACCTTAATCATCTATCAAGGTTTGCTCAACCACCGTTATTTATTGCCTATTTACATTACAGGTTGTTTGTTATGCGTTAAATTGATTTCAGATTTGAAAAATGTACGGCAACAAATAATAATTTCTATCTTCGTTTTTATGGGTTTGACAAGTGGCAATTTTTGGGTTTATCGACAACCTATTGCGACAGGCTGGGATTCGACGCTGGCACACCTGCCTTATTATCATTTACGAAATGAAATGTTGCAATACATTGACAGTCAAAATATTAGCTATGCAAATATTGGTACAGCCTTTCCAAATTTGCGTTCTTTCAAATTAGTGGATTTAAAAAACGACCCTACAGCCTCTCAATTCGCACGTCTGGATTTGACTCTCAATCAATACGTTTTTTACAGCAATGTAATGAATGAATTGACAGGAGAAGAATTGGATGAATTAAAAAATCATTGGCAAGTCGTCCACATACTGAGGGGGGGACAAGTTGAGGTTATTTTGTATAAAAAGATTCCCAATCTAACGCCCACGCAACCCTATCTCAATGACCTCTAAATTCTGAATTTTGCCAGCCAAAATATCAAATCGCACAAGCGTTTTGACGCGATGAAAACCCTCATTGCCACAAGCCCCTGGATTGATGTGCAACAAATTCAGCTCTCTATCGGGCATAACTTTAAGAATATGTGAATGACCGCAGATGAATAAATCGGGTTTTTCAGCCTTTAAAGTCGTTTTGATGCGCGCAGCATATCTCGAAGGATAACCGCCAATATGTGTCATCCACATTTTGACCCCCTCAGTATGCCACATCAAAACTTCTGGAAAACGTTGCCTAAGTGTTTGATTATCAATATTTCCATAGACGGCACGCAGGGGTTTGAAGGCTTCTAAAGCATCGGCTACTTCGATGTTACCAATATCTCCAGCGTGCCAAATTTCATCTACTTCCATGAAGTGTTCAAAGACTTTTTTATCCAAAAAACTGTGTGTATCGCTCATTAAACCGATTTTCATAAACTTGATATTTTCAGTAAAAAATTAAGGTGTTGATGACACCACAGTATCCTTCCATTTCCAAATATGTCGACAGGCGATACTGCGATAAGGTCGCCAAGGTTCAGCAATTTCATGCAGCCGTTTGATAAGTTCTTTGCCTGTTTCTTCAACACCATACAACTTGACCATGCCTTGACGAATGCCTAAATCGTCAATAGGAAAGACATCAAGACGATTGAGGCGAAACATCAAAATCATTTGCACTGTCCATTTACCAACGCCTTTGATTTGGGTCAATTCGGTGATGATGTCCTCGTCGCTTAGGGTCATCCAATCTTTCATATTTTCTTGTTTTTCAATCCAATACGCAGCAATATTTCGTATATAGTTTGATTTCTGACCTGACAAACCGACACCCCTCAGTATTTCGGTGGGTAATGTTATCACGTATTCAGGCGAAGGATTGCGTTCTGGAAAAAGGTCGAGAAAACGACTTTCAATGGTTGCCGCCGCTTTGACAGATAGCTGCTGCGAAATGATGCTGCCGAGCAAATCGGCATAAATATCGTTGTGTGTTTCAATAATAGGCAGCTGGATGAGAGGCATAATGGCAGCCATACGCGGGTCGCGTGATAGGTGTACGATGATTTCTGATTGCATATTTTTTAAATGTTTGATTGAGAAAATAAAAAAGTGATTCATTGCATTTGTCTCGTTTCTCAATCTGGCACTGTTTTTTTAACTGTTAAAAGTAAAAATATTTCTTGAAGCCGAAACAAATTTTTGCATTTTTGTCTTTCAAAAACTCATTTCCTTCTTTAATCCAAACATTTAAGATGAAAAAAACATCTTTTACTATCTGCCCTTTGCAACTTGCTTTTCGCTTTTTGCTTTTTCCCCTTTGCTTCTCCCCTGTTTTATCAAATGCTCAGGCGTGGCAATCCAAAGTTCACCCCTCAGTATTTGCCACATTTCAAAGTCAAACGGAGGTAGAAATCATCGTTTTGATGCGTGAACAAGCAGACGTATCAGGTGCTGACCGATTAGCAACAAAAGAGGAAAAAGGGGCATTTGTATTCAATTTACTGAGGGGTACGGCTGAACGCTCACAAGTTGGTATTCAACAATTAATGAATGCACAAAATAAACGTTTTCAATCTTTTTGGGTGGTCAACAGTCTTTATCTGACAGCTCATTTAGATTTAATAAAACAAATTGCCGAGCGAGAGGATGTCGCAGAGGTGATGAACAATCCACATACTAAAATCAGTTTAGTGCCTGATTTGACCCTTCCGCAACCCGAGGGCATTGTCATTACCTGGGGTATCAAAAAAATTAGGGCGGACAGCGTTTGGTCATTGGGTTATCGTGGACAAAATGTTGTTATTGGAGGAGCAGATACAGGCTATGAGTGGACGCACCCCGCCTTAAAGCCCAAATATCGAGGTTGGAACACGACAACGAGTGTTGCAGACCATAATTATAATTGGCATGATGCCATTCATCCCGACTCTACAACAGCATCGAATCCTTGCGGAACAAATACCCCTGCGCCTTGCGACGACCACAATCACGGCACGCATACGATGGGTACGATGACAGGGGCTTTTGATACGCTACTGATCGGTGTAGCACCCAATGCTCGTTGGATTGGCGCTCGGAATATGGACAGAGGCGATGGCACTTTGGCACGTTATGTTGAGTGTTTTGAGTTTTTCATTGCACCCACAAATTTAGCGGGATTACTGCCAAAGCCAACGTTAGCACCACATGTTATCAACAATTCGTGGTCATGTCCAACATCAGAAGGTTGTAATCCAAGTAATTTTGCTATTATGGATGCGGTGGTGAGGGCGGTGAGGGCGGCAGGCATTGTCCCTGTCATTTCGGCGGGCAACTCTGGACCCAATTGCTCAACAGTCAATGCGCCACCCGCAACTCATGCACCTGGTTTTGCCGTTGGTGCAACCGATTTGAATGATACAATTGCTGGTTTCAGCAGCCGAGGACCTGTCACAGTGGACAACAGCAATCGTTTGAAGCCCGATATTTCTGCGCCCGGTGTGGGGGTCTTATCAAGTATAAGGAATGGAGCTTACGCCAGTTTTAATGGAACGAGTATGGCAGGACCACATGTGGCAGGCGTTGTTGCCTTAATGATATCTGCTAATCCGAAGTTGGCGGGTCAAGTAGATACAATTGAAAGCATCATAAAACGCACAGCTCTTCACCTTACAACAGCTCAAAATTGTGGGACAGTATTAGGCAGTGCAATTCCTAACAATACGTATGGACATGGACGCATTGATGCGTTGAGTGCTGTTTTGCAAGGATTGAAATACAAACCTTCTGCTATAAAAAGCGTTGACAATCAAACAGTTGTGCAAGTATATCCCAATCCTTTTTCGTCTGAAATTTCCTTTTATACTGAGGGGGTGACAGGAGATGTGGTGGTGCAAATTTTTAATGCAAATGGTCAAAATATTTTTTCAAAAAAAGAGAATTTTAGTACAAAAAACCGCCTAACCGTATCGTTACCACATGTTCCTACAGGCGTCTATTTTTATACTATTCAAAATGAGAAAGTAAATTTGACAGGGAAAATAGTAAAGTAAAATTGTTCTTATTTTCAAAAAAAGCAACAAATACAGCAACCGTTTTCTTGGTTCGTGCGTTATCTAATTGTAATTTTGTGATTTGGAAAATCGTTTTTTTAGTTAATTAATCAACACCGTGTCTTTTCAAGCAAAAACCTATCATTCCTCCATGTTTCGGAGCTTCAAAGCCATAGATGCTGGGGAGTTTAGACAGGTTGTTCGGTATTATGAACGGAACGAAAAGGCGATTTTACAACTTGAATTTGAGGAGTATTTTGAAATGTTGATTGCTTATACCAATAGTTTATTTGAAATCAGCGAATATCAAAAGCATATTTTGATGGCGAATGTTGTCATAGAAACTTCTATTATGGAAAACATTCAAATTGTGAATGGTCAAGAGGTTTTTCAGACGATGCTTTTCCGCAAAGCTGCGTCACATTATAATCTCTTTGAATACAAAAAAGCGATACATGTATTGCGTGAACTCCTAAAAATAGAGCCAAATAACACAGAAAATGCTCTTTTCCTTGAACAATGCTTGCGAAATGATCAACCTCAAATGGCTCGACGTGCAAAAGCTGCCGCTATTTTTTTATTTTTAGTATCTGCCTTAACCATTTCAGTTGAAGTTCTTTTTGTGAGACATTTTTACCCTGAATTTGCTTATTTTATTGAGTTTACGCGAAATTTAATGTTCTGTTTAGGATTTTGTATATTAATGGCCGGCATCATATGGCACAGATGGCGCAGCCATAATGAAGTTCAAAATTTCATTCAAGAAATAAAAAAGAATAAAAAAACACATTAATATAAGTCGTTTAAAGCGATGTTTGCCTCAGAAATAGCCTTGTAACAACTATTTTTTATCATTGCCTTCCCTATGGATTTTTTCCTATTTTTTTCAATAAAATAAAAATTTTACTTATACATATTATTCTCAATACTTGGCATCATTCTTGATTACGAGTAACATGACGATAAATGTGATATAAAAAATTATCAGAATCATTGGTAAGTTAAATAAACCAAAGAGGCATTAAAGGTTATAAAGAACCTTTATGTTAACGATATTCAAATTGTCACAAAAAACTGTTTTTTTACACAAAAGTTTCGTTCTTTTGAAATACTATTGTAGGAATACAATTAAAGTTTAAATGAGCGTTAGTAATAGCCGATTTGAACATTCTTTTAATTACTCAATTCTCAATTTAAAAGTAAAATGGTAAACACGATTCTCCTTTTCAGTTCTACACAGCATACATCGAATGCATCCAAAGGTGGCGGCAATGGTGGTGGCACCAATGACGGCGGCTATATTTGGGTCGGTTAAAAAATGCCGTGCTGTACTACTTTGACAAAAAAGCTTGAAATTTAAAGAGACAAAAAAAGGCTTATCCGACAATAGTTGGGTAAGCCTTTTTAATTTTGCCCTAAAAAAATGACAGATAATGCCCTTATAATTTTTATCAAAAATCCCATAAAAGGAAAAGTCAAAACCCGTATTGCTCGAACGGTCGGCGATGATGCCGCATTAGCGATTTATTTACAATTGTCCAAAATTACACGCGAAAATGCTTTGTTACTGAGGGGGGCAAAAGTTTATCTTTTTTATGCCGATTTTATCGCACTACATGATGAATGGTCAAACGATTCTTTTGAAAAACATCTTCAAAGTGGTAAGGATTTGGGTGAACGAATGCTCAATGCCTTCGATTTTGTGTTGAAAATGCATACGTCTGCCTGCATTATTGGTAGCGATTGTCCGACACTTTCAGTTGAAATATTACAAGAATCCTTTAAACTACTGTCAAATTATGACACTGTTTTAGGCCCTTCTACTGATGGTGGTTATTATCTTTTAGGAATTAAAAAGGCAGAAATTGAAGGAAAAAATAAGGATTTAAGCCTCCTTAAAGCCCTTCATCATATGTTTGATAATATGATTTGGAGTACAGAAAATGTTCTATCAAATACTTTACAACGTATAGAAGAAAATCATCAAACAGTTTTCCTATTGCCTCCATTGACAGATATAGACGAAGAGGCGGATTGGCTTATTTTTCAAAAAAACAAGCATGTCAACTAACTGCCTATCTACCTTAGAGCCTACCTTTGGGTTCTCAAACACCTAATTGTCATGTCATTAGTAAAAATATTTACGGGTTCTGCATCCCACTACCATGCAGAAAAAATCGCTGAAGAGTACGACGTCAAACTCGGTGCCTTAACCCTTAATCGATTCAGCGATGGCGAAATGCAGCCTGTCATCAATGAAAGCATTAGGGGCGAATATGTCTTTTTCATTCAATCTACTTTCGCACCTTCTGACAATCTAATGGAACTTTTGCTGATGATTGATGCCGCAAAACGGGCTTCTGCGGGTTATATAACAGCCGTTATTCCATTTTTTGGCTATGCCAGACAGGATAGAAAGGACAAACCGCGTGTACCGATTTCTGCCCGACTTATTGCCAATATGCTGGAAGCAGCAGGTGTCAATCGCTTGATGACTATGGATTTCCATGCCGATCAATTGCAGGGTTTTTTCGACATTCCTGTTGACCATTTGCGCAGTGAGCCTATTTTTGTCAACTATTTGAAATCATTGGATTCGGATACATTTGACATTAACAATGTGCTGTTTGCTTCGCCTGATTTGGGTGGCATCAAACGCGCGCGGAATTTCGGTCGTGTTTTAGGACGTGAGTTCGTCACATGTTCAAAATATCGCAAAAAAGCGAATGAAATTGCCGAAATGAATGTCATTGGCGATGTAGAAGGCTTTGATGTCGTCCTTGTTGACGATATTGTGGATACGGCAGGTACTTTGTGTAAAGCCGCTGAAGTGATTATGGATAAAGGCGCAAAAAGCGTTCGGGCTTTAGCAACGCACCCTGTTTTGTCGGGTAAAGCTTATGATAATATCAATAATTCTGTTTTGACGGAACTCGTTGTCTGCGATACGATTCCACTAAAACAACAGTCAGATAAAATAAAAGTCGTTTCAACCGCTAAACTTTTTGCTCGTGCCATTCGCAATACGCATGAAAATCGGTCTATTGAAGCTCTGTTTGAACATTCGATTGATTGATTTTTTATTTTAGAATTGAATTTTGATTTAAAAAACCGTATTTTGTACAATAAATTAAAACAAAAAAGAAATGGATACTACTCGTATTGAAATCAATCCTAACATTATAATGGGGAAACCTGTGGTTAAAGGTACACGTATTACGGTTGAAAGTATATTAGAAGAACTTTCAGAAGGCGCAACTTTCGAAGATTTGCTTGAAGCCTATCCACGATTAGCACAAATTGACATTTTAGCAGCCCTCCGCTTTGCAGCACAATCGCTTAAAGGAAAATCTATTTATCCAATTGCTCACGCCGCATGATTAAATTTGTTGCAGATGAAGGTGTTGATGCACCAATAGTTCGGTTGCTACGTCAAAATGGTTTTGAAGTTATTTACATTGCGGAAGAATCTCCGAGTATTGACGATTCTATTGTTTTACACATCGCAAATAGGGACAATCGTATTCTTATTACCAAAGATAAAGATTTTGGTGAACTTGTTTACAGGTTACGGCAAGTACATACGGGCGTGATTTTGACTTGATTAGAAGGCTTAAAGCCTCAACTTAAAGTGGAAATTGTATTATCAGTGATTCAAAAACATATTGAAGAAATACAAGGTTCATTTACCGTTATTCAGCCAGGCATTGTACGAATTCGTAAATTTTAATTTAAAAAGCAAAGGCGATAAGACTCATTTTGAAGTCTTATCGCCTTTGTTTTTTAAAGGAAATTATACCCCCTCAGTATAAATTCTAAAAATCAATTCCCACCACCCACTTGTTTCTCTCGTTCTTTCGCTCGTTTTAACTTCTGCATCGGGTTTTCGCCGCCGCCAAATTGCCGTTGATTGCCTTTGAAGATCTCAAAACGTGACATTTGGGGTTTATGTGGAAAGTAATTGTTTTCTTCATTCACATCTGCCGTTTCGAGCATGGGGTCAAGGACAACTTGCTTCAATTCTTTTGTAGAACGGAACACTTTTGTCACTTTTCGGTCGCCCAAACGCCATATTTCGGCTGGTATTTTAAAATATTCTTTTGTACCATCGGTGTATTGCAACTCAACGCAGATAGGCGACAACAAATCACCTTTCATCTCGAAAGTGATTTCATGAAAGTTTATGCCCGATTCCAAAATCGCTTTTTCATCTTTATTAAGAGAAGCCACGTATTTCTGGTATTCATCTTTATCCAAAATCGTTGTTTGATAGTCCAGTTCAACTCCTGTATAAATATCACGTATGCTTGGGTCAATTTCGTCTTGTGTTTTAGCAATCTCTTTTTCGTTGCGGATGCTTGTGATGTTGCGGGGTGCTTTTTTGTCCTCTTCCTTTCGTTCAGCCATAACCATATCGGGGTTTTTTGAATTGAGACGGTATGTTTTTACATTGTCAATCGCAATATCCACATTGTCGGTAGTGTAAAACCAACCGCGCCAAAACCAGTCGAGGTCAACACCTGACGCATCTTCCATCGTGCGGAACAAATCAGCAGGCATCGGATGTTTGAACATCCAACGACGCGAGTACGTTTTGAAGGCAAAATCGAACAATTCACGTCCCATAACCGTCTCCCTCAGTATATTGAGTGCCGTTGCGGGTTTGCCATAAGCATTGTTACCAAATTGACGCAAAGACTCTGAATTGGTCATAATCGGTTCTAATTTACCGGCATCACCACGCATATAGTCTGTCAAATTGGCAGCAGGACCACGCCGGCTTGGATAATCACGTTCCCATTGTTGCTCTGCGAGGTACTGCAAAAATGAGTTCAAACCTTCATCCATCCACGTCCATTGACGCTCATCGGAGTTGACAATCATTGGGAAATAATTATGCCCTACTTCATGTATGACAACAGAAATCAAACCGTATTTTGTTCTTTCTGAATAAGTTCCGTCTTTTTCAGGACGACCACCATTAAAGCAAATCATTGGATATTCCATACCAATTTGATCCGTATGCACTGAAATAGCCACAGGATACGGATAAGGGAAAGTGTAATGTGAATACCATTTCAAAGTATGCGCCACCGATTTTGTTGAGTATTTTTCCCACAACGGATTGCCTTCTTTTGGATAGTATGACATCGCCAAAGGCGTTGTGCCATCCTCTTGTTTCACCGCCATAGCATCCCAAATAAACTTGCGAGACGTGGCAAATGCGAAGTCACGTACATTGTCCGCCTTGAAAATCCACGTTTTTTTAGCCGTTGATTTTGTCTTTTCAGCCTCACGCGCCTCCCCCTCAGTAGCGATGATGACAGGCGCATCATAAGCCGTTTTAGCTTTTTCAAAACGGGCTAACTGATTGGCAGTCAATACTTCTTTACCATTTTGAAGCACACCTGTTGCACCCACGACATGGTCAGAAGGAACAGTTAATGCGACTTCATAGTTACCAAACGCCAATGTAAATTCACCGGAACCTAAAAATTGTTTATGCTGCCAGCCCGTTACATCAGAATAAACACACATACGTGGAAACCACTGTGCAATCGTATAAAGATAATTGTTATCTTCTGGAAAATATTCCCAACCACTGCGTCCACCCGCACGCAAACGGTCAATGATATTGAAAGCCCATTTGACCTTAAAAACAACTTTTTCACCTTTTTTCAAAGGTTTCGGCAAATCCACACGCATCATGGTTTCAACAATCGTGTAAGGCAATGCCTTGTCCAGTGCATCCCGCACAGATTCGATTTTGAAACCATAATCGTCCGTAGAAGCCATCGCTTTTAGTTGACGAGCAGACATCTTTTCACCCATTTTTTGCTGGTCAATTTGAGTGGCGATGCCTTTAGGGTCGTGATTGTTTTGGTCAAGTTGCAACCAAAGATAGGTTAAGGCATCAGGTGAGTTGTTGGTGTAGGTAATCGTCTCATCGCCTGTCATGGACTGGTTGTTGTCGTTTAACTCTGCTTTGATTTTGTAATCGGCTTGTTGTTGCCAATATTCATGTCCTGGCGCGCCTGAAGCTGTGCGGTAGTTGTTGGCTGTTGGCAATATTTCCTCTAATTGACGAAACTTATCGTCAAAAGGTTGAATTTTCGCTTTTTCTTGACCCCTCAGTATAGGCGACATTGAAAAGCAAAGTAGTGCTAAAAACAAGCTCTTTTGAAAAGTCTTTTTCATACGTGGATTGGTTTGTTATAATTAGAAAATAGATTACAGAAAAAAATTCTCGTAAAAATAAGACAGATTTGGAGAGAAACGGTTGTTTTAGAACTAAAAAAAAGGCATCAATGGCGTGAAAGGTTTAAAAAAGGTATTTTTAGACGAATAGTAAGGTTTGGTTATAAAAATAAATCTTATAGAAGGCGCTTGTCTTTTTTAAAATAAAACTATAAGCCAGTTTATGGTGTTCAGTTTAAGTAAAAATCCTTATTTTTGCGCCGTTTTTAAGTTTCATTAAAGAAAAATAGTGTTATCTCATTCCCTTTCGTCCATAACTTCATGTAGCGACCTCGCACAATACCCTTCCCGATATCTCGGTATGCAAGCACTATATCTAAACGATAATGAGCATCATTATCCACTATCCATTTTCAAATATCCATTTTTATGATTGATAAATTAAAAGCCATAGCAGACCGCTTCGTGCATCTCGAAGAGCAATTGAGCGACCCCTCAGTAACCAGCGATTTAGATAAGTTCAAACGCATCAATAAAGATTATAAAGACATGATGCCGATTGTCGAAGCTTATAAAAAATATGCATCGCTGCTTGACCGCCGCCAGCAAGCACAAGAGATGCTTGCTGATGCCGATATGCGCGACATGGCACGCGAGGAACTCAATGAAGTAGAGCCAGAAATCGCTACTTTAGAAGAAGATATCAACGTTTTACTCATTCCAAAAGACCCTGAAGACTCGAAAGATGTACTTTTTGAAATCCGTTCAGGTACAGGTGGCGACGAAGCGAGTCTTTTTGCAGGTGATTTATACCGCATGTATCAACGATTTTTTGACCGTCAGGGGTGGAAAACGGAGGCGATGGAAGTCAATGAAGGCACTATAGGCGGCTACAATAAACTGGTACTCGAAGTCCGAGGGGAAGATGTTTTTGGCAAATTAAAATTTGAATCGGGCGCACATCGCGTGCAACGGATTCCAGAAACAGAGTCGAAAGGTCGGGTACATACCTCTGCCGCAACGGTGGTTGTGATGCCAAAATTGGAAATGGAAGACGTTGAAATCCGTAAAGATGACTTGAAAGTGGACGTTTATCGCGCTTCAGGAGCGGGTGGACAGCACGTCAATAAAACAGAATCGGCGGTGCGGATTACGCATATTCCCACGGGTGTCGTGTCTGAATGTCAAGACGGACGTTCGCAAATTCAGAACCGTGAAATGGCATTGCAACAGCTTTATAACCGTATTTATCAAGCAAAAAAAGATGCTCACGATGCCGAACAGACGAAAATACGCCGCTCTCTCGTCGGTTCGGGAGACCGTTCAGATAAAATTCGCACCTACAATTTCCCTCAAAATCGAGTCACTGACCATCGTTTGGAAGGCGATAATAAAAATTTTAACCTTGATAAAGTCATCGAAGGGGACATTGATGGCATTTTAGAAGCTTTGCGTATAGCAGACAATGCAGAAAGGATGAAAGCAGAAATTGAATAGACAGGATGACTGGATTTTACAGATTCTCATGATTTGTAACCTTGTATTTTTCGGGCAATATTCGCTAATAATATGCCAATAATTTAAAGATTTTATGAATTCACCAATTTACTAATTCACCAATTTACTAATTTACCAATTTACTAATTTACCAATAACCAATTTACCAATAACCAATAACCAATTTACCAATAACTAATTTACCAATAACCAATTCACCAATAACTAATAACCATCAACGAAATTGAAAGAGGAAAATATATTGATATATGGTCGTCACCCAGTCGCAGATGCGATTCGGTCGGGTAAGCCATTTGAAAAAGTCATGATGCAACAAGGCTTACGCGGCGAAGCTGAAATAGAAATCCGAAAACTATCAAAGGAGTATAACATACCCCTCAGTATTGTGCCGCGTGAAAAGCTTTCAAAAATGGCAAATGGGGGCAATCATCAAGGTATTCTCGGTTTTTTGCCACTCATTGCGTATCAGAAATTGGAAGATATTTTACCTTTTGTTTTTGAAAACGGTGAAACGCCATTATTGATTTTGCTGGATAATGTTACGGATGTGCGTAATTTCGGTGCAATCGCCCGCTCTGCAGAAGTGATGGGCGTTCATGCGATTGTAGTGCCTCAAAACGGCGGTGCTTTACTCAATGCCGATGCGATGAAATCTTCTGCAGGCGCATTGAGTCGTTTGCCTGTCTGTCGTGAAAAAACGTTAAGTGCGGTGTTAGATTACCTCGCTCAATCAGGCGTGCGTGTTGTAGCAAGTGATTTAGGTGCCAAAATGAAGGTTTTTGAAGTAGATTTTACCCTTCCAACGGCTATACTTATGGGTTCAGAAGGCGAAGGGGTAAATAAGGCTTTGCTCCGTCGTGCCGATGAAACGTTTATCATTCCACAAATTGGCACAACAGATTCGCTCAATGTATCTGTTGCAACAGGTGTGATATTGTATGAAGTTTTGCGGCAAAGAATGGGATAATTTTTTTCACAAAAATCATTTGGTATCAAAAATAATATCCGTTTCTGGCTCTAAAAGGTCGTCTGTACTGAGGGGGTGCTGTTTTTTGTTTAACCGATTGATGAGGACGATAGAAATAATGCCGACAACAACATTATAAAAAATCTGAATGGTAATGAAGTTTATATTAGCATAAGAAAACGCATCATCTCCTCTAACACCATACAACAATAAGGCAGAAGTGGCTAAGAAATGATAGGTACCCATGCCGCCTGGCGAAGGAATAACGATGCCAAAAGTGCCAAAAACAAAAACCGTTAAGGCTGCCATAGCCGTCAAATGAGCCGTTGGCGCAAAAGCAAAAAAGCAAAGATAAGTCATCAAATAGTACATGACCCAAATATTGATGCTGTGAAAAATAAAGACTGGCAGATTTTTTATGTCTTTAATAGTTTTTAAGCCTTCCGCAAATTTTTCAACAATATGCCAAACGCGATTTATAAGCGGTAATTGAGCAATTTTCTTACGAAAAACATAAAAAAGAACCATACTTAACACACCAAAACCCATTAAACCGAGAAAAATAGGATGTTGAAACAAACGAAACGAACCGTCACCACTCCCCATATTTTTATCAAGCCATTGCCACAAAAGGTCGTATTGCAACAGGAAAGAGAATCCGACTATAATCGCCAAGGTTATCAAATCCAAAATGCGATCAACAACAACTGTTCCCATGACGCGACTGACGGACATACCTTCTGCCTTTGCCAAAGCACTTGCCCGCACGACTTCTCCTGCCCTCGACATCCATAAATTGGTAAAATAACTGATATTGACAGCAAAAAACGCATTTAAAGTCTTAGGTCGAAAGCCTAAGGGATGAATGAGCATATTCCAACGAATCGCTCGACTCCAATTTGAAATTGTAAAAGCCAAGAGCGTCATAGCAATCCAAAAGAGATTAACTGAACGAAAATCGTCTATCAGTTTGTTGATAAAAGGGCTTGGGGGCTTTCCTTCGAGGCGTAATTGCTCTTGAAAAGCAGCATTTTGACTGTTGTAAAGCCAAACCATAATGGCAACGCCAATGCCCAAGAAGAGCGTATATTTGAGGATACTAATCAGATGTTTTTTCACAAGAAAGGGAGTGCTGTTATTTTGTGATGCTTACTAACGGTTAAATAATAACGTACCTTATTAAGTAATTTATTCTAAAAAAAAGTATGTGCAAAATTAGAATTTATTGTTGATTTTAATGCCAAAACGTGAGAATACTGAGGGGTCATTACAAAACAGATTTAGAAAATCTGACTTGTTGCCAAGTTAAACAGCTTCCTCTTGCATCCGTTGTAGTTCGAAGATTTCGGTATAATAACCACCGTTTAACATGAGTCTGTCGTGCGTACCTTCTTCGACAATCGAGCCATTATCCAAAACGATAATTTTGTCAAATTGCAACATGCCATGAATACGATGTGTGATGATAATAGACGTTTTATCTGCTAAAGCCTCGTTCAAATAGCCTAAAATCGTTTGTTCTGTCGTCGTATCCACTGCTGATAAACAGTCATCAAGTAGGACAATATCAGGTTGCTTTATTAAGGCGCGAGCTATCGAAATGCGTTGTTTTTGACCACCCGATAAAGTCACACCGCGCTCGCCAACAATGGTATCAAAGCCATTTGACAAGCCTATGATATCATCATAAACCGCCGCATGACGGGCAAATTGCTCAACTTGAGCACGTTCAGCCTTTCCTTTTTTGCCAAAAGCAATATTACCCGCAACGGTATCTGAAAAGAGGAAAACGTCTTGTGGTACATAGCCTATTTGCTGTCGCAAAATATCGAGCGGAATGTCCCGAATATCATGTCCATCAATCAAAATAGCCCCCTCAGTAACGTCATACAAACGGACTAACAAATCGGCAATGGTTGTTTTACCACAACCTGTTTTACCAATAATAGCTAATTTTCCCCCTTTTTCCAAGCGAAAACTGACATTTTTCAAGGCAACGATGCCTGTATCGGGATAGGTGAACGATACATTTTTAAACTCAATATTTCCCTCCAAGGGTTGATTAAATGTAGTCGTTGCACGATGTTCAATCTCTGGTTTGGTATCCAAAAACTCATTTATTCGCTTTTGTGAAGCTGCTGCTTGTTGCGTCAACGAAGCAATCCAACCAATAGATGTAACGGGCCATGTCAACATACTGACATAAATGACAAATTCAGCGATATTCCCTGGCGTGATATTGCCCGCTACAACTTGCAAACCGCCGACATAGACCGTGATAATGGTACTCGCACCAATACACAAAAGCATAACAGGAAAAAAAGCGTTGTCAATCAGAGCCAAATTGAGGGCTTTTGTCTTATAAACTTCACTTTGAGCAGCAAAATGGTTGACAATAGGTTCTTCACGAACATATGATTTGACAACTCGGATGCCCGAATATGCCTCTTGTGCCGACGAATTGAGTGACGCTAATTGCCGTTGAATAATTTCAGAACGCCTTGAAATCTGAATAGACACATAATAGATACCCGCCACCAAAAAAGGCAAAGGCAACAATGAATAAAAAGTGAGGGTTGGACTAACCTTTACCATTGAGAAAATTGTTAATGCAAATAATGTGACCAGATTAGCTCCATACAGCACGGTTGGACCTAAATAGTTCCGGACTTTATTAACATCTTCCGTGATACGACTCATCAAATCACCTGTCGAGTTGCGCTTGTAGAAAGCGAGATTGAGGGCTTGATAATGGTCATAGATGCCTTTACGCATATCGTATTCGATAAGACGAGACATGACAATGATGGTTTGACGCATAAAATACATAAAAACACCCATCAAAAGAGCCAAAACCAGAACCATCACACCAAAGAACAAAAGACTTTTACCCAAAATGCCATACAAGCCATCTTGTAAATTAAAGCCATTCGTCAAGCGGTACAAACCGATATTGTCAACGACAAGGTCCAGGGCTCGACGCAACATTTGAGGTTGAAGGATGCGGAAATAGTTAGAAATTGTCACAAAGGCAATACCGGCCAGCAAGTGTCCTTTGTATTTCCAAAAAAATTTGTTGAGAGACTTAAGATGTTCCATTTATATAACAAAGCTAATTTCAAAATCGAATAGTTAATGAAGCGTGCAAAGTTAACCGTTTTCACAGTTAAATGTTTAGACACAGACTTTTGTTGTGTTTTTTTAGACAACATGATTAAAACAGACCGCAATTTTGAGGCTACCAGTAGCGTAATAGCTACAAAATCAAACCGTTGCAAAAACCATTGCCTGTCACAGTTTTGGGCAGTTTAGTATTTTGAGGAATAAAGGTTGCCTTATATTTGTTTTATTAAGAGCAGAGATACTTAGTTCAAGGCATCTGACCCAACTTTAAACAAAAAAACACAAAAATCAAAGGTTTTATGCTGAAAATCTGAAATGAACAAGTTTTGACTACCTGTCAACTCTTGTTCATTCTTTTTTTATCTATGTTATGAGATAGGTGGGTTTTCCAATTCTATATTTTCTTCAAAATTCAACTCTAACAGTTCTTTTGGTAACCGTTTTGAGGCTTTTGCACCTAATTCACGGATACGCTCTGCCCTACCTACGAGGGTATCCCCGTATTTTCGGCTGTCATTTAGTTTGTTCATCGCATCATGATAAGCATTTTGTGCTGCATCCAAACGTTGACCAATTTGTTTCAAATCATCAACAAAAGCGACAAATTTATCGTATAATAAGCCACTTTGTCGAGCTATTTCAAGGACATGTTTTTTTTGATTTTCCTGTTTCCAGATAAAACCAACAGTTCGCATCGTTGCCATCAGTGTAGTGGGTGTAACAATAAGTACATTTCGGTCGAGTGCATCGGTAAATAAGGATGTGTCTTCTTGCATCGCAAAACTAAATGCAGACTCAATAGGCACAAACATAATGACGTAATCGAGGGAATTGAGGGTATAAAGTTTGGCATAATTTTTATCACTTAAACCGCGAACATGGTTGCGCAAACTGTCAATATGCGCCTTCAAAAATCGCGTTTTTACTGAGGGGTCATCTTGGTTGAAAAATTGTTCAAAAGCCGTGAGTGATACTTTTGAATCCAGTATAAGTTGTTTGTTTTCAGGTAGTTGAATAATGAAGTCGGGTCGCCTTTGTTGCCCATTTTCATCAGTAAAAGAAAATTGAGCATCGTAATGTACCCCCCTCAGTAATCCCGATTTTTCAAGCAATTTTTCAAGCTGCATTTCGCCCCAATCCCCTTGAATTTTGGAATCGCCGCGCAAGGCAGCCGTTAAGTTGTGTGCATCAGAACTGAGTTGTTGATTGAGTTTTACAAGCCCTTCAATTTCCGTTTTGAGGCTGATGCGTTCACGGGTTTCGTCTGAAAAACGACGGCTCATGTTGTCTTCAAAGTCTTTAATTTTTTCACGAAGGGGATTCAACAAGTCGTTCATTTGGGTTTGATTCTGTTGCGTGAAACGTTGACTTTTTTCTTCTAACAAACGATTAGCTATGTTTTCAAATTCGATTTGAAAGCGTTGTTGCAGATTTTTGAGTTCGTCTTTTTGAAGGTTGAGTTTCTCGTCGAGGTGTGCATTTATTTGTTCAAGTGAAGCGAGTTCTTTATTTAAGTCAATGATTTTCAAGGTTTTATCATTGGTTTCTTTTTGTAAAATATTGATTCTATTATCTCGGTCGGTCATCATGTCTTTTGAAACGTAATTATCTGATATATTTTTCGCAGCGATATAGTGACCGCTTCCTACGAGACGATTGTAAACAATTAAGCCCGCTAATAAGGCACCGAGAGCGAAACTTGGTAGAAGATAAATCAGTTCCATAGCAAAATATTAATATTTAAAATTCGTTTTTAGATTCAGCCAAGCGTTTTTTAAAACATAAAATTACAATTATTGCTTTTTAATTAAAATTTTTTGTGTTATTTTTTAACAAAAACATTAAATTCTCCTTAACAAAACATTCCAAAATATGCTTGTTTTAGAGATATAAAGCCTCTTTTTCTTGCTTTTCTATTGACACATGCAAGCATTATATTTTATAAAAAAAAGAATACGGTATATCCGTCTCGACAAATTTTCCTAATTTTGCCATGCAGAAGTTCCACAATTTACTCATTACCACACTTTTATTAACCTTTTTCGTTAGTTTGACAAGTTGTTTCGATCCGATTCCCGCAGAAGATGACGCGACACCTTATATTGTCAATTTCACTTTTACAAAACCATCTACAACGGCTTTTACAAAAAATCAATACATACCTATTGAAATCCGCTTTGACCGTAATCCAAGTGGTTACATTCATAATGTAAAAGTTGAAATTATGGATGATAAAGGGCTTATTGTAGAAAAGATTTTTGAACGTTATGTTAATACTTTCAAAACCTATACTTATAGTAATTCAACAGCATTCAAACCCCTCAGTACAGGCACTTTTAAAATAAAAGCCTCATCAACAAGTGAAACAGGAAAACAAGAAAACACGAAGGATTTTAATATTATAGTAGAGTGAATGGTGAAATTATTATCAACTATCCATTAGAAAAGGACAATAATTTATTAAAATAGCACATAGAAAAGACATGATCAAAAGCACATTATTGACTATTTCAAGTATGGTTCTGAGTATCGGTTTGTGTATTGCCCCAAGCAAACCCATGCCAACACTGACTGAGACCGCGCCAGCAAAATTGAACAATGTTGCTGACGTTTTAGATAAAAAAACCAGTCTGACAGCTGCTGAACAAGCACGTTATTTACTCCGCAAAGTGTATTTAACAGGTAAAGTCAGTAGCGAATTGCCCGCATTGGATCCTGAATTGGAAAAACGAGTCGGTCAAAAATGTTTGATTTCACGCGATCAATTGCGGGGGTATCTCGAAAGAAATCATATTGCAGAATGGGAAGTCGGTGGTAATATTGACTTACCTTTGAGTGCGGTGACGGATGCTAAAGGGAATCAGAATTTTGCTAAATATATGGTCATTCACGACACCAGTTATCCACGTTATGAGTCGAGTTTCCCAAAGAATATAGATGACGAATCGTGGGAATGGAACCGTTTGAACCGTTGGGTGGCTAATGTCACACATGTTTTTGTGAATCGTATCGGTGATTCTAAAACGATGAATCCTTTCCACGAAAGCGTTACGGCGACAAAATTGGAGCGTTTTGTACTTGGCGAAGGAGCTACAAAAGGGCTATATCTACATATCGAATTGATTCAGCCGCGAAAATCTATGAAAGGCTATGGTCGTCACAACGATGTGGACGCGCCAACACCGGGTTTTACGACCCCTCAGTATAAACGCTTGGCAGAACTTTATACGATAGCATCAGTTCGCAAAGGCGAGTATTTGATACCTGGTTTTCATGCTTGCGTTGATTCGGGTATTAAATATGCTCATGATGACCCTCAAAATTTTGAATTACCAAAATTTTATGCAGCACTCAATGAAGTTTGGAAAGATATAGAAAGAACCCTCTCTAATACAAGACTGGGTAGTGAGTAACAACCTTTTAGATATTAGGATTTTTAAATACAAAGACGATAATATGCTCACATAGCTATTATCGTCTTTGTACTTAAAATCCTAATATCTCATTTTTTCAATATCCTTTCTGCGCCTTCACCTTCCCCATGCCGCTTACCGAACTTCGGACGTTTTTGGGTTCGCCTCGATAAAGTACACTGCCCATACCCGACACATCAGCAATCAACTCATCACTCACATGACATTCAAGCCGCCCAATGCCGTTGACTGCACACCGTGCGTTTTGAATGATTAAATCATAAGCGTCTATATTGCCTGTCCCGTTGAGGAAAAGTCGTGCTGTTTGGGCTTTCCCACCAATTTCAAGGTTACCAACGCCATCTAATTTTACTTTTAGCTCCTCTATGTCAACATCTTTTGCAGTCACATTATGCGCTCCTTCTAACAAGATATGTAGTTTTTGTCCTGTCCATTTACCTTGCAAAGAAACATTTCCGACACCTGAAAAGACCAATTCGTCAAGCGTCGGCGCAGTGATGTATATCCGCACTCTTTCAAATTCATTCCAAAACTGCCAATTATATTGCTTCGTTATCAATAGTTTACCATCTTTGACCCGCGTTTTCAGGCGTTCCATAGCTTGTTCCGTGCCTTCAACCACAACACTGAAAGTATCGGCTTGACGAATGTAAATATCAGCACCTAATTCTGCTTGAATAGCCGTGAATTCGCGCAAATCGAGTTGTTCAGAAATGTCGTTATTGCGCCTTTTCTCTCTATTTTGTGCAAAAAAATTGGTGGCGACCAGTAGAAAGATAAGTAAAAGTCCTGTTTTTTTCATGACAAAGTTCTTATTTGAATTGATGAACTGATTTTCAGAATAGACAGTTGGCAAAAGCTTTTCCCCTATTACAATTTTCAAAAAATAAAAAAAATATAGACATGACTAAGAATTTGGGTTTTATAATCGCTTTATTTTTTGCCCTCGCTTTAGGAATATTTGGTGCTAAATGGTGGTTTGGTGGCAATAGCCAAAAGACGCAACAAGAGTCACAAGTGCTTTTAGAACAGGTGAAAGCCGTTACAAAACTCGTCACTACTGAGGGGTATTTTTCAGAAATTTTTAGTGAGGTGGATACCAAGTTGTATTTCGGTTTTCCTTCTACAAAAAAAGTATTAATAAAAGTAAAAGCTAAAGTATCGGCTGGTTTTAACCTCGCCAATATGAAAATTGAAGCCGACCACACGACTAAAACCCTGCGTTTAAGTAATATTCCTCCGCCTGAAATTATCAGTATTGAGCCTGAAATCAGCTATTATGACATTGCCAACGGCGTTTTTAACACATTTACAAGTGAGGATTATACACGTCTCAACAAACGGGCTGTGGACATAGTGCGTGAACAAGCCTTGAAAAGTGATTTTATGAACAACGTCAATGAACATGGGAAACGCAATTTTGATGCGCTGCGGATTCTGG
This sequence comes from Saprospiraceae bacterium, assembly GCA_031411275.1. Lineage (GTDB taxonomy): Bacteria > Bacteroidota > Bacteroidia > Chitinophagales > Saprospiraceae > JAAFJT01. Next base: position 53,295 of record JANOAU010000133.1, read on the forward strand.
CAGAGAGTATGGGTTGGCGGTTTGAGATTGAGGGGAGTAGTTTTGCGAATTAAAACCGATTAGCAAAAGCCAACAACCTCCCATCTTCCCCTTTCGCAGCCATCAACTGAAATTTATGTTTCCCCAAAGCAATAGCAGGAATACCCGCCATATTGGCGATAACGCTGTAAATATCAGCCAAATACATAGCCACAGGGTCGTCCGCTTTTTCGCCTATTTTCCAAGGCTTTATGGGGGAATTGGGCATCAAAATGAAGTCATATTCAGCAAAAATAGCGTCTAAACGCTCTGAAACAAGGCGGCGTACTTTTTGCGCTTTCGCATAATACGCATCGTAATAGCCCGCCGACAAAACAAAAGTGCCGAGCATAATGCGCCGTTTTACTTCCTCACTGAACCCCTCAGTACGACTGCGGCGATAGGTTTCTTCCAGAGTTTTGACCCCCTCAGTACGATGACCATAACGGACACCGTCGAAACGACTTAAATTAGAAGAAGCCTCTGCGGTTGTCAACACATAATAGGCGGGTACAACGAAGTCCAAAAGGTCGAAAGGGACAGCTTCGACGGTATGCCCGTCTGCACGAAACTTATCAATCGCTGCTAAGTTTGCCTCTCGAATATCTGCGTCCAAACCTTCGGCTTCTAATATGGTATCGAAATATGCAATTTTGACCCTTGGTTTTTCTTTTTCTAAATTATCAAAATAAGGCTCAACAGGTTGTTGACTTGCTGTTGAATCAAAATCGTCAGCCCCTGCCATGATTTCCAAAAACAAAGCCGCATCTTCGACGGATTGAGAGAGCGTACCAATTTGGTCAAACGACGAACCATAAGCTAAGAGACCATGCCGTGAAATGCGTCCATAAGTCGGTTTGAAGCCAATAACATTGCAAAAATCGGCAGGTTGGCGCACCGAACCGCCTGTATCAGAACCCAACGACACCAAACAGGTATCTGCCTGAACAGCCACAGCCGAGCCGCCTGACGAACCGCCTGGCACCAGCAAAGGGTCATCGTAATTCAAAACTGGTCCATAAATTGAGTTCGTATTATCACCGCCCATCGCAAATTGATCACAATTTGTGCGTCCAATGATTATCGCATCCTCTGCTAAAATGCGCTCAACCGCTGTAGCTGAAAACAACGATTTGAACCCCTTCAGTATATTGGCTGCTGCGCTTACTTCATGCCCTTTGTAACAAATGACATCTTTCAAAGAAATGACTGCACCAAAAAGTCTTCCCGCAGATTCAGGATTTTTCCGATATTTTTTATCCAATTCAGCCGCTCGATGACGGGCTTCGTCCTCAAAAACCTCAACATAAGCATTTAGATTCTCCGTTTTTTCTATTTGTTGCAAATAGTAATCAACCAACTGAACACAGTTCGTTTTGCCTTCTTTTATCTCGTTTTGGATTTGCTGGAGCGTTGTATATTTTGCCATATAAGTTTAGTTAATGGTTATCAGTGGATTAGTTATTGGTTTCTTACGAATAACCAATAACTAATAACCAGCCACAAAGTTATTTAAATTACTGCAAAAGCAAAGGGTCAATATCCTGCACACCTCGTGCTTTTGCCGTCTGCACATCGGCTTGCATTTGGGCGCGATTGCCTATAATACGGTAACATTGCGCCCTTTCGACATAGTACGCCCCGTTAAAAGGTTGGATTTTTATCGCTTCATCAAAATCAAAAATTGCTTCGGCACAACGATTCAATGCCCTTTTTATCAAAGCCCGGTCAATCCAAACATTCGGGTTGTCCTTTTTTATCGCTAAATAACGGTCACAATCGGCTAAAGCAAGGTCAATTTTACCCATTTCTCGATAAGTCAAAATGCGGTTGACGATGGCATTGACATGTTTAGGATTGAGTTCAATAACCCGTGACAAATCACGTATCGCTTCATCTTTTTTTCCAATCACACCCAATGCCGCGCCTCGATTCACAAGTGCATTGATATGCGTTGAGTCAAGCGTCAAGGCTTTTGATAAATCCAACATCGCTGAATCTAATTTGCCTAATTGACCATAAGCGGCCCCTCGATTTGCCCAAGCCTCTACAAGCGTACTGTCCAAACCAAGGGCATTATTATAATCAGCAAGCCCTTCTATTGGCTTATTCATATCAAAATAAGTTTTGCCGCGGCTGTTATAGGAAGCCGCAGAAGGCTTGAGATTCAACGACTTATCTAAGTCTAAAATCGCTTTGTTGTACTCTTTTCGGTCACGATATATCAATGCACGATTTTGATAAGCGGTCGGTATCTTATCATCAAAACCGATGGTGTGCGTCCACAAAGATTCGCCGTCTTTCCATACTTTTACTTGATTAAAAGTGGTAACAAATAGTAAAAACAAATAACCTGCAACACCTAATTTCACTTTCCAATCCACATTTTCACCCAAACCTACTTGATTATTGGTCAATGACTGTTGACTATTGACTATTGACTCTTTAAAAAGCCCCCCCTCAGTAAAAGCCGCTAAAATGATGAAAAAACCAAAGTAAGGCACATAAGTAAAGCGGTCTGCGAGGTAGCCTTGACCTGCTTGAACGATTTGAGAAACGAAAATATAATTGACAAAAAAGAAAACCCATCCGAAAACTAAAGTTGACCAACCTTTGCGGTAAGCATACCAAACACCGCCAACAGAAGCGACAAAAAACAAGGTGGAAGCATAAAAAGGCGCATCAACTACCTTCGGAAAAGGGTACAAGGGCGACATCGCCCACGGATAAAGGCACTTGCCGAGATAAATGAAGTAGGTGTAAAAACCAACAGCTATTTTTTCAATAATTGAATAATTAAGCACCGTATCGTCTATCGTTTTATTATTTTTCAACAAAATAAGCGTCGCTAAACCCATCGCCAATGAGCCTAAGAAAAAGTGAATTTTTTCAATAATCAACTTAAAATTCAAAGGTCGCTTGAAGTAATAATCCATTGCCAACATACTGAGGGGTAGCGAAACAGCTTGGACTTTTGAAAAAAGCGCAAACACGAATAAGACAAATGACCAAAGGAAATATTTATTCGAAATCCCTCTTACCCTACTGAAAGTATCTGATTTTAAATACTTTGTGTATTGAATTAAAGACGCAAAATAAAATGCACCGAATAAAACGTCTTTCCGTTCAGTTGCCCAAGCCACCGATTCGACACGCATCGGATGAATGCCAAACAATAAAGCTACCAGCAACGATGCCCATGGGCTGAAACCCATCAAACCGACCAAGCGATAGACCAAAAAGACTGTGACAAGATGTAAAATCAGATTATCGGTATGTATGAGCCTTGACAAACCTTCATCACCCACCAAAGCCTTTTCAATAGCAAAAGTGAAAATAGGCAGTGGATTGTAGCCACCCATAATATTAGATGTGAATATATTTTTGATGTTTTCAAAGGTGAAAACAGCTAAATTTTTATTGTTTAAAATATTGACATCGTCATCCCAATTCACAAAATCGTTTTGAAAAGTTTGGATAAAGGCGAAAAAAGTAACGGCAAGGACAGCCAAAATGGGCAACCAACCCTCAAACTTTGAAGGCACTTGTTGCGTTACTTTTACTGGCTTGGCAGCTTGTTTTTTAACATTAGGAGCGGCATTTGAAGGGTTGTGTGAAAGTTTAGACGGTTTCTGCTTTGCCATTGTTGTAGAAATTATAATTTATTATACGCTAATAGGTGTGTTTTTATGAATAACAATAAAAACGTAATCGTTCAAAAATTAAGCCGAAAGTAATTGATCGACTGCTTTTTCTGCCATCCCAAAAGTTGTACTCTGTGAAAGGCGAATTTTTCGGAAATCATTTTTGACCAAAGCGGCTGCCCAGAGGTGGTAATTGCCCATGCGGTCGCGCTCGCAATAAGCCGCCACATCGTGGTCTTTGAGCTGTTTTTGAATCGTTCTTTCGATATTTGTAACGGCTGATACTGAGGGGTGATGCACCTCTTTTAACAAGCGACGTGTTGGCAAATTGTCTTCGGCTGTGATAAAACACGTCACGCCTTGACCTGCTTTGGTTATAAACTCCCGAACACTAAACGGCTGTATTTGCCACATATCTGCTTCTAAATCAAGCGTATTTATGTCACTTTGACTTAAAACAAGGGCATCAAAAGCTTTTGAGTTGAGTTTTTCTACACTTTCAAAAGGTGTTAAATCAGCTTTTTTAACCGTATAATTCGGTTGTAAATACTGCATTTGAGCGCGATTCATGTCGGAAAGCGCAAGCACACGTAAGTCGTTTTTATCCGAAACAAGCAACCCCTCAGTATTTTTAGCAACAAGACAGCTCTGCGTCACTTTGCGTTCAGATAAAGCCGTAATGACCAAGCCCAATGGTAACGCCGTTGGCGTAGTATCTAAAAAGCAAGCGCAAGCTGCTATTTCACCTTCGGTAATGGCTCTAAAAGCCTCTTCTTTTGTAGAAAAATAGTGAAACGAAGGACTTATACTGACTTCCGTTAATGTTCGTTGCACCAGGTTTTCTAAGTGCTTTTGTCCATCATTTTTTACAATGCCTACTGATAATGCCGCTGTGGATATGTCGTTTTGACTCATAAATTCGATTAAAAGATTGAATTTTCTAATAAAATGTCAAAATTAGTGCTTGATTTTAGAAGTCTGTAAGAAGTAGGTCATTTTTATTTGTTTAGAGTTGTATTTGGAAAAAACTTGTAGTTGATTTACGGAGTTTAAGTAAGTTACGGATATGATTTTGCATTTTAAATAATTGAGAAATGAAAATTTTACTTTAAATTTGTGAAAAAAGATTTCAAATATGACATCAGTATTAAGACCGCCACTTTCAAATTTGCAGTTGGAACTGCTTGATACATTTTCTCGTCAAGTGACACCAGAGGACTTGTTTGCAATTAGAAAAATGTTAGCCGATTACTTCGCCCAAAAAGTTATGGATGAAGCGGATAAATTATGGGACGAACGTGGTTATACACAAGAGACGATGAATCAGTGGCTTGATAGCCATTTACGAATACCATATAAAAAAATTAAATCGTAAATGCGTATTGTTATTGATACAAATGTATTACTCATCTCGATTTCGCGTCGAGCAAAACATCATCCGATATTTAAAGCAATCCTCAATGGGACAATTAATCTATGTATTTCTAATACCATTTTGGAAGAGTATGAAGAAATAATTGGCGGGCATTGGTCTCCTTCGATGGGTCGAAATACCGTTGAGTTATTACTCAAATGTCCTTTTGTTCATCGTTTTGACCCACATTATAACTGGATTTTAATAAAAGATGACCCCGATGACGATAAATTTGCTGACTGTTATGTTGCAGCCAATGCAAGTTATTTGGTGACAGATGATAAACACTATAATGTTTTGAAAAGTACACCGTTCCCGCCTTTCAATATTATTCCAGCAGATGCGTTTTTAGAGTTAGTAATGGAACTCGGTTAACTTTAACCAGTGAAGTTTTAATTAAAAAACATACAAATAGCTATCAATCAATATTTTATGAAAAGAATAATTCTCATTTCTAATATCCTATTTTGCTTTACAATAACTGCTTTTTCACAAAACTATACAACCCGAAAAACGGCTACTGGCAAGGCGATAAAAGCCTATTCCGATGGTGTAAAACTCAAAATTCAAGAAGATACTGAGGGGGCATTGAAAGAATTTACAAATGCTTTGAAAGCTGATGCCACGTTTATTGATGCCCAAATACAGCAAGCAGCGATGTTTTATAAACTTGGAAAACTGCCCGAAGCCGAAGCGGCGTTTGAACAAGTATTAATTATTGACCCTAATTTTGAAGTAGAAGTCTTGTTTTCATTGGCAAATATTGAAATACGTCAAGACAAATTTACGGAAGCGGCGGAACATTATGAAGCATACCTAAAATCTGAAAAATCGGACAATCGAAATAAACTCATTGCGACAAAAGCTGCTCGCGATGCCCGTTTTGCTGCTATTGCCATCAAAAATCCAGTGCCTTTTGAACCTAAGTCATTGGGAGAGAAGGTGAACACCCCTCAGTATTCCGAGTATTTACCGACCTTGACGGCTGATGGGGAAACTATGATTTTTACGCGTCTCGTGGGGCGACAAGAGGATTTTTATTCTTCTAAAAAAGTAGAGGATGAGTGGACGCAAGCCTTGCCTGTTGAAGAGCTCAATACCGATAACAATGAAGGTGCACAAACAATTAGTGCCGACGGCAAATTGTTGATGTTTGCAGCTAAAGATCGTCCTGATGGTTTTGGCAGTTTTGATATTTATTATTCAAAAAAACAAAATGATAAATGGACGCCTGCTAAGGGCTTCCCTGCTATCAATACAGAATGGTGGGAGTCGCAACCTTCGATTTCAGCCGATGGACGGACGATTTATTTTGCATCGAATCGCCCTGGTGGTATGGGTGGTCTCGATATTTGGTATGTGCGTTTTGAAGCAGGTAAGTGGCAACCTACTAAAAATATCGGCGCACCTATCAATACCCCATGGGATGACCAAACGCCTTTTATTCATGCAGATGGTACAACAATGTATTTTACATCAGAAGGCCATGCGGGCATGGGCGGAAAAGACTTGTTTTTGAGCAAAATGGACTCTTTGGGCAACTGGGACGCGCCTCAAAACTTAGGTTATCCTATCAATACCAAGGACAATGAAGGTACTATCACTGTGGGTCTTGATGGTAAAATAGCATATTTTGGGCGGGGCAATGGCGATGAAAAAAAATATGATTTATTTGAATTTGCCTTACATGAAAAAGCCCGTCCGCAGCCTGTGACTTATGTGCGTGGCACCGTGTTAGATGCTACAACAAAACAACCAATACCCAGTGCGCGCTTGGATTTTGTAGATTTAGGAGGTCAAAAAACGGTTAATCTTTCTCTTTCTGATGAAAATGGCGGGTTCTTAGTGTGTTTGCCTTTCGGCAAAAACTATGCTTTGAATGTGTCGAAAACAGCTTATGCGTTCAGTTCTGAAAATTTTAATTTGACTGAAAAAGCGACTTTTGATAAACCTTTTACGCTGGAAGTTTTCTTACAACAGGTGGCTATAACTGCTGAAAAACCTACGAATACTGAGGGGTCTCCTAAAATTGAAGACAAGCCGATTATTCTAAAAAATGTCTTTTTTGAAACAGGCAAAGCGGATTTGATGCGGGAATCTATGACAGAATTGAACAAATTGAAACTACTTTTGCAGGAAAACCCAATGATGCGTATTGAAATCAGAGGACATACCGACAATGTAGGCGCAGATAGCGACAATCAAGTTTTGTCTGAAAAACGGGCAAAAGCAGTCCGTGATTTTCTTGCGTCAAACGGGATTCAAGCAGACCGATTGGGTTTCAAAGGTTTAGGTGAAACGCAGCCGATTCAATCGAATGATACTGAGGGGGGGCGTGCTGCTAATCGGCGGACAGAATTTGTTATTTTGAAATAAAACAACAACTTAAAATAAGTAGTACTATGCAGATAGCCAACCCAATCTATGACATTACATTCAAGTATTTGATGGAAAATTTAGAAATAGCTAAAGATATACTTTCTGTTATTTTGAATGAAAATGTGATACATGTCGCATTGAAACCACAAGAAACTTTGGCTGAAACAAGAGTTGGTGTACGGATTTTTCGGTTAGACTTCAAAGCAACGATTCAAAAAGCCGATGGAACTTTGATGATTGTACTCATAGAAATTCAAAAGGCGAAAAAAGCTTTTGTTATTCAAAGATTTAGACGATATTTGGGAGCAAATTATATTTTTGAAGAACAAACCAGTGATAAGAGACGCAAAAGTTCTTTACCTATCACAACGATTTACTTTTTAGGTTATCGATTAAAAAACATTAAAATACCTGTATTAAAAGTAGAAAGGACGTATAAAAACGCTAACACAAGCCGCAAACTTAGAAACCATATCAAAGAAAATTTTGTTGAACAATTATCACACGATATGTATGTGATACAAATTTCAAGATTAAAAAAAATGGTCGCACAAACGGAATTGGAAAAAATCTTAGACGTATTCAGTCAAGACAAATATAAAACGACTGATAATCATGTTTTGGAATATACGGGTGATATGAACGACCCTCGTGTAGCGCGTATCATAAAATATCTGAATAGAGCTATGTCAGATGAAGAGATTCGCCGAGCGATGGATGCTGAAGATGAGGTTGAAGGACTCATTTCGCAATTGGAAGAAGAAATCGAACAGGAACGGCAAGCTAAAGAACAGGAGCGGCAAGCCAAAGAACAGGAGCGGCAAGCCAAAGAACAAGCATTAAATGAAATTGAAATATTGAAGCAACAAATCGAAACTTTGATGAAGCAAAGCAAGAAAGATTAAGAAAAGGTATCCCTCAAACGAGTCAAATTGACATTTTTTGTTTTAAATTCCTAAAAAACAAACCGGTACTGAGGAGGTCTCATTATCGGTTTGTTTTTTAAATATATATTGAAAGTGTTTAAATTCTGAAATTATTAAAGCCCACTTTTATGCAACTTTTTTTCTCAAAAAATATTAAGAACGGTATTGCTCAACTCGATGAAGTTGAAGCCCGTCATGCCGTTCAAGTGTTGCGCCGAAAAGTAGGCGATGCGATGCAACTGACGGACGGTGAAGGCAATCTTTATGAGGGTAGGATTGTTGAAATCGGTAAAAAAAACTGTCTTATAGGTATCAATTCCACGATTGAGGCGTACAATGAGCGACCTTTTAAACTGCATATTGCTATTGCACCGACAAAAAATATTGATCGTTTTGAATGGTTTTTGGAAAAAGCAACAGAAATTGGTATTGATGAAATCACGCCTTTGATTTGTAAAAGAAGTGAACGGGAAGTGATAAAATGGGAGCGACTAAATGGCGTTTTGCTGTCTGCCATGAAACAATCTTTAAAGGCTTATTTACCCAAACTCAATGAAGCCATTGGTTTTCAACAATTTATGAAAAATGATTTTTTAGAGAGTCAAAACTTTATGGGGCATTGTATGGAAAATGAGGAAAAACAGTTGCTTTCTAAAATGTACAAAAAAGGGCGAAACAGCGTTATATTAATTGGACCCGAAGGTGATTTTACTGAGGGGGAGGTTGCAACCGCTTTGGCTAAAAATTTTCAAGCTGTGAGCCTTGGTGATAGTCGTTTGCGGACCGAAACGGCGGGTATAGTCGCTTGTCATACTGTTAATTTGATTAATGAAATTCAAGGTTAAAATTGTTCAAAAAATGATAAAAAAAATTCTGTTTTTAGCGTCACTTTTCTTCATAACGCTTTCATTTTCAATGGATAAACCGACATTGAAGTTGGCTCTTTTGAAATATAGTGGTGGTGGTGATTGGTACAACGATGTCAATTCGTTGAAGAATTTGGCGGCGTTTTGTAATAAAAATTTGGGTACCAATTTCGAGTTGGATTATGCCACAGTGGAGGTCGGCAGTGCCGATATCTACAACCATTCTTTTTTGTACATGACGGGGCATGGCAATGTCGTTTTTTCAAATCAAGAGGCTGAAAACTTGCGAAATTACCTTATGGCAGGCGGCTTTTTGTTCATCAATGACGATTATGGTATGGATCCGTTTATCCGTCCTGCTATGAAAAAAGTGTTTCCAGAGTTGGAACTGACAGAATTACCTTATGCACACCCTATTTATCATCAGCGTTATGAGTTTTCAAAGGGTATTCCTAAAATTCATGAACACGATGGCAAACCTGCAAAAGGGTATGGTTTGATGTGGCAAGGTCGCCTCGTGGCGTTTTATAATTATGAATCGGACTTAGGCGATGGCTGGGATGATGTGCATAAAGACCCCGAAGAATTGCGCCAAAAAGCCTTGGAAATGGGGGCAAATATTATTCGTTATGTTTTTCAGCAACAGTAAAAGTATGTTATAAACATAAAATATCCCGAATTTCGTAACAACGGAATGCGGGATATTTTATGTGGTTATACACATTTAAAAATGCTTTCCCTAAAATAATAAACTGAATGCCTTAATAACCAAGGTTTTATATTTTTACTTTTCGTTTTTCACTTTTCATTTAGTATACTATTGTGTTTTAACCACTTTCAAAGGTCTACTCCAACGTCCATTTGCCTTAATTTGAATCGAATAAACACCAGCAACTAAATTGTTTTTCACAAAAATAGCCCCCTCAGTATTTTCTAATTTTTGTGCAAAAACTTCTTTACCTAAAATATCAAAGACATGTAAAATAGCTTCCTCTCCTACCATATTATCTAAGCGATATTGGACATAAACGGCATCTGTGAACGGATTCGGTGAAGCTGCTACATGAAAATCATTAGACAATTCAGGCACGCGGTTGTACAACAAATTCACCAATTCAACATCTCGTTGTGCCACACCACCTGCAACCAGTGATGTATTGATTGTTTTAGGCCGATAACCCGTTTTGGTAAAAGTTACACTGACTGTTCCAGGCGTCACTTGTCCAGTTCTATAATTTCCGCCAATATCTGACACGGCTTTTTTATCCAAATCCGTCGTGTTTATTTTTACAGAAACGCCCGATAGCACTTGTTTTGTTACCGAATCACGGACAATGCCTTCGAGGTAACAAGCACGTTTATACTGAGGGGTCAAAACGAAAAGACCATCTCCATTATCGAGGTTTGAAACGACGAGATTGCCAGAAGGTAAAAATGGATAAACACCCCACGCACCAGCAAAACCTTTACCTAAACCTTGAGGATAAGTATCATAAGTGCCAACAACGACTAAGTTTTGGGGACGTGTAATGTCAACGATATTAATACCATCCTTGTACCAAGAGGTGACCGCATAGTTGCCGTTTGGCAGTATATGCGTGTTGTGAATGATTGAGCTATCAGAAAGATTTTGAATTTTATCAAGGAGTTTTATGCTCGATAAGTTTGAAACATCGTAAGCGGCCAGGTAAGAACCTGAATTTTCGTCGGTCGTCAATATTGTTTTGCGATTAGGCGTTAACCAAACATTGTGTGTAAAAGCTGTAGGCGTTTGTTGCGAAGCCAACACGACAGGAGCCAGTTTATTCCTAAAATCAATGGCTGTGAACGTACCGTTGTAAATCATCGCAGCAAAAAGCGTATCGTTGTCCACATAACCATCATGAATATAATTGGTGCGGTAAGCTGGAGTGATATTGAATCGCCCTGCATATTTGGGACGGTAGGCATCGGGTTTTAAGTCCAAAACCAACGCACCGCCATTGGAGACAGACGAATTGCCACCAAAAAGATAAACAAACCCTTTTGTGGTGTCAACATGGAGGCTATGAAAAGCTGCCATTTTACCAATAATTGTTGTATCTACTGGGTTTCGAGTCGTATCGCCTACATAATTATAGGCTTTGTAAGCCACCACGTTGGTATCAGGCAAGCCTGATAAATCAATGATTTGCAAACCGCCACCACCTTCTGTTGTTACGTAAGCGATGTTTTTATAGGTTTTAATTTCTTTCCAAAGATTGTCAATACCTGGTATTTGGACAATGTGTTTAGGCGCATCCGGATTTGTGACATCAACGATAATCAGACCTTTCGAACCACCCAACAGAGCATATTCGCGCCCATCTTTGGCATATGCAGAGATATTTGCCAAGGTTTGTCCTGGATTAAGCACGTGAGCGCGTTGGGTAATGTTTATATTTTGGGCAAAGTCCCCTTCAGTAAAAAGGAAAGAAAGTAATAAAAATAGAAGCGTTTTTTTCATGCTTTAAAGTGAAGTGTAGGTGAAACAAAGTAATGATGATATGTGAAAAAAGTTGTGAATTTAACCTTCTTTTTTTAAAATGAACTTTAAACAAAAATTGTACCCCTCAGTATAAAGGGTCAAAAATTGAAAATTGAACACTTTGCCTTTAAAAACGTATTCTTTATCTATCTTTGTCTTTCATTTTAAGATTTCGGTTTAGAGATCACGTCAAATTACCGTCAATTAAATTATCAAAACTCTTATTTTTTTATACAATTAGAAATGGAAAAACTCAAAATAGGTATTACAATAGGCGATTTAAATGGTATTGGATTAGAAGTCATATTAAAAACAGTGGCAGACGAGCGCATTTTAAATCTCTGTACGCCTGTCATTTTCGGCTCATCAAAAGTCGTTTCTTATCATAAAAACATCGTACAAGTCGAATTTCCTTTTGCCAATATTCGTGCAGCCGAAGAATCAGAAGATGGCAAAGTCAATGTCGTCAACTGCTGGAACGAAAACGTTAATATTACACTCGGCAGACTCGGTGAAGCAGGCGGCAAATATGCTCTTCGCGCCCTTGAAATAGCGACTCAAGCCTTGAAAATGGGTGAAATTGATGCCCTCGTTACGGCACCTATCAACAAAAAAGCCATGCAAATGGCTGGTTTTGAACACATTGGGCATACGGAATACATCACAGAACACCTTGGCGCAACGGAAAGCCTGATGTTGATGGTTAACGATGGTCTGCGTGTCGGTTTGGTGACGAATCACCTACCCCTCAGTAAAGTCGCTGAAAATGTGACGCGGGATAAAATTGTCACTAAATTGAACATCCTCAACGAAACCCTACGCATTGATTTCAATATTGAACGCCCGCTAATAGCTGTTCTGGCACTCAATCCACACGCGGGAGACGAAGGGGCTATCGGTATGGAAGAAGAAGAGATTATTCGCCCTGCTATTGACATGGCAAAAGAACATGGCATCATGGCTTTTGGACCCTTCCCTGCCGATGGTTTTTTCGGCTCGGGTCAACATACTAAGTTCGACGGCATTTTAGCGATGTATCACGACCAAGGTTTAGTAGCATTCAAAGCCTTGTCGTTTGGCGATGGCGTTAATTTTACAGCAGGTCTGACGGGTATTCGCACTTCACCAGACCACGGAACAGCATTTGATATCGCTGGAAAAAATGAAGCTGACCCTTCGAGTTTCCGTAAAGCCTTGTTTCTCGCTCTCGATATTGCCAAAAATAGAGCCTTTTATGCTGATATCACGTCTAATCCCTTGAAATCACGTTCTGCGCGATTCAAACAAGGCGAAGACGAAGTGATTTTGGAAGAAGCTTAATTTGAATGGTGAATGGTGAATGGTATAACATTCACCATTAAATTATTCACCATTCAACATTATTCTTTGTTTGCCAACTGCCCACAGGCGGCATCTATATCCTTTCCACGTGACTTGCGCACCGTTACCGCTATACCGTTATCACTCAAATAACGGGCAAAACGGTCAATATTATCTTCCGCCGATTTCAGAAAAGGCGCATTATCAATTGGATTGTATTCGATGATATTGACGCGGGCAGGAATACGTTTGCAGATTTTCACTAAATTTTTAGCATCTTCAAGCGTATCGTTGAAGTTTTGAAAGGCTATGTATTCAAATGTAATACGGTTCCGTGTTTTGTTATAAAAATAATCCAAAGCAGCGACAAGGGCAGTGAGGTTATTTTGCTCATTAATGGGCATAATTTCATTGCGTTTCACATCGTCAGCCGCATGTAGCGAAATGGCGAGGTTGAACCGTACATCGTCATCTGCCAATTTGCGAATCATTTTAGCAATACCTGCAGTCGATACAGTGATGCGTTTGGGTGAAAAATTCAAACCTTCTGAAATCAATGCAACGCTTTTCAAGGTATTTGCATAATTCAACAATGGTTCTCCCATGCCCATATAAACCACATTGGTCAAAGGATGTCCAAATGTCTCAATAGAATGACGATTGACGATAGCAAATTGGTCATAAATTTCGGCAGGATCCAGGTTGCGAATACGTCCCATACGCCCCGTTGCACAAAATGTACACGTTAAAGAACAGCCCACTTGCGTGGAAACACAGACCGTAAAACGGTTGTCACGAGGTACAGGAATCAAAACGGCTTCAATCAAATGTCCATCGTGTAACCGATAACGACCTTTCAAAGTACCGTCTAATGAGTGCTGCAATTTGTCTTCTGTAATGGCATTTATTTTAAAATTGTCGGTCAATTTTTGACGTAAATCTTTAGATAAATTGGTCATTTGTTCAAAATCCGTAGCGGATTTCGTCCACAGCCATTCATAAATCTGTCCTGCACGAAATTTTTTCTCACCTAAAGCAATGATAGCGACTTCCAATTCTACTTGATTGAGTAGGCGGATGTCTTTTTTTATTATTGTTACAATTTCAGCCATTGTCCTTTATTTTTTCCAAAACAAACCTACACGTCGTTTAATATCTTCTCGAATATTGATATAAAAAATATTATAGTCACCAGCATGGAAGTTTTTACTGCGAATCAACCAACTGCCCTTAAACGAAGGCTTACTAACCCACAGAATACCGTTGTGGATTTGGGCATCATTCAACCCTTCCTCTGTTTTTTTAAAACCTAATAAAACACCGCCTTTGTGTTTTTCGGCAGAAACATAGCCTTCATCGGTTGACATACTGAGGGGGTTGACAACAGCAATTTCTTTACCTGTCGGGAACTTAGGTTCATAGCCTTTTTCAAACGTGCGCCATGAGCAGAAACAGCCCGTTTGGTTTGGGTTATCGCAAACGGGAATGGTTTTAAAAGCGTTTTTAGGGACGGGCAAACCGACGATATAAGCGACAACAAGCCTATTGTTCAAAGGTTTATCATCAAAAAACTCTTTCAACAATCGTGCTGCATGTTTTGTACCCTGTGAGTGTGAGGCGATAATGATAGGGCGACCATTGTTCCACGTTTTCAAATAATATTCAAATGCTGTACGTATATCGTCGTAAGCGACCTCAAAGGATTTATCAGCCGAAGCCTTATCTGGAGCATAAAAAGCATAAAAATGCGCTTGCCGATACCGTGGTGCAAACACACGCGCCGAGCCGTTGAACAAACTGGCTTGATATTCAATCGAGCCATTGTCTGTTTTGTCATTCAATTTTTTACTGTTTACATCGCCATTCCATTGATCATTGCCGCGTTTATGGGTGTAAGTTGTGGGGTGAATGAAAAAGACATCTACATCGGCTGTAGCTTGTTCGTCCTTCAAATTTGTACCCGCAGGCACTAAATCCGCTGGATCTTTTTTGTCGGGATGCGCTGCCCAAGTTTTAAGGTCTGCATACTGAGGGGTCGCTGGAATGTTATTTTTATCAAACGCCATCGTTGGTCTACGTGAAGCACAACTTTGTAAAAGACTTATGGATAAGGCGACAAAAAATAAAATATTTTTTTTAAATAAAAACATGATTATCAATGGTTTGTGAAAAACAAAAGTACGAACTAAACAATATTTTGGATTTAACTAAACCCTTGTTTTCTGCATTTATGACAAAATATCCACCATTTCCAACCAAGAGGGATTGATGGTTTGGTGGTGTTTTATCGCTTCCTCAAAAGGCGTATAAGCTATGTCATTCGCAATTTGACCAATTGCAACACCGACTTTACCATCGCGTAAAGCCCGAACCGCCTCTAATCCCAAGCGGCTTGCCAACACCCGGTCTCCTACTGTCGGGCTTCCACCCCGTTGCACATGCCCTAAAACGGTAATGCGTATGTCTTTTGACAACAATTTATCTTTTATTTGTTTCACAACTTCAAAGGCATCACCTGCTTCGTCGCCTTCTGCAACTATGACAATACTCGCTCGTTTTTTGTTTGCATAGTTTGTATTCAATGTGTTAACCAACGCATTGAGGTCTGTAAACGACTCTGGAACAAGCACCGCTTCTGCACCCACAGCAATGGCTGAACGCAAAGCAATGAAACCCGCATCGCGCCCCATGACTTCTACAAAAAAGACGCGCCCATGAGAATTTGCGGTATCTTTTATCTTATCAATGGCACTCATAGCCGTATTCACTGCCGTATCGTAGCCAATTGTATAGTCTGAACCATACAAATCATTGTCAATAGTCCCAGGCGTACCCACTATGCGAATATCTGGATGTTCACCCATAAAAACCAAAGCACCTGTATATGTACCATTACCACCACAGGCGACGATGCCTTCAATACCGAATTTTTGCAAATTAGCGTAGGCTTTGTTGCGCCCTTCAACAGTCATAAAACGTTCAGAACGGGCTGTACCGAGTATCGTACCGCCCAATTGTAAGATATTTGACACATCTTTTGAAACCATGTCGTACATGTCACCTTCAATCATGCCTTCATAGCCATTGCGGATGCCCACTACACTCATACCATAATAAACAGCGGTGCGTACCACTGCACGCACATTTGCATTCATGCCTGGCGAGTCGCCACCTGATGTAAAAACGGCAATTTTTTTCATAATAATTTGATTTTCAGTTAATTATAGACCCCTCAGTAATTTTATCCACCTATTAAAATTCCGCGCTACCGGGATAACGAGGAAACGGTATCACATCTCTAATATTGCCCATACCACTTAGGAATTGCACTAAACGCTCGAAACCCAAGCCGTAACCTGCGTGCGGACACGTGCCAAAACGCCTTGTGTCCAAAAACCAATACATTTCCGCCTCTGGAATGTGCATTTCTGACATACGCGTTGTTAATTTATCAAGCCGTTCCTCACGTTGTGAGCCGCCGATGATTTCACCGATACCTGGGAAAAGAATATCCATAGCGGCAACGGTTTTGCCGTCGTCATTTTGACGCATATAAAACGCCTTGATCTCTTTCGGATAATTAATGAGAATAACAGGTTTTTTGAAGTGTTTTTCTACCAAATAACGTTCATGTTCCGATTGCAAATCCGTTCCCCAAGCAATTGGAAATTTGAATTTACCTTTTTTATTATGGCTTGAATTGACCAAAATCTCTACGGCATCGGTATAGTTCAAACGCTCAAATGGGTGTGCTAACACAAATTCCAACTTCTCAATCAAACCCATTTCAGAGCGTTCTGCTTGTGGTTTTTGTTTTTCCTCATCAAACAGACGAGTCGCTAAAAATTCCAAATCTTCGCGGCAGTTGTCCAAGGCATATTGAATACAATACTTCAACATCGCTTCGCCCAAATCCATATTATCTTCCAAATCTGCAAAAGCGACTTCGGGTTCAATCATCCAAAATTCCGCTAAATGGCGCGACGTATTTGAGTTTTCAGCCCTAAAAGTAGGTCCAAACGTATAGATTTTAGACAAAGCCATAGCCGCTAATTCGCCTTCAAGCTGTCCAGAAACCGTCAAATTAGCTGCTTTTCCAAAGAAATCTTTAGAAAAATCAACTTCCCCCCCCTCAGTAAGCAGCGGTTTTTTAGGGTCTAAAGTCGTCACACGGAACATTTCTCCCGCCCCTTCTGCATCACTTGCGGTGATAATAGGCGAGTGCATATAGAAAAATCCTTTATCATTAAAAAATTTATGTATTGCAAAAGCCGTATGGTGGCGCAAACGCAAAACAGCACTAAACGTATTGGTTCGTGGGCGCAAATGTGCGATTTCACGCAAAAATTCAAGGCTGTGTTTTTTCGGTTGAAGCGGATATACTGAGGGGTCGCAATCGCCAAAGATTTCGACATTTTTTGCAATGACTTCCACTGTTTGCCCTTTCCCTTGCGATGCAACCAATTGACCTTCAATGCAAATCGATGCACCAACTGTTATCCGTTTCAAAGTTTCAGCATCTGTAACATCTTGATTCACAACAATTTGTAAAGGGTTAAGCGATGAACCATCATTGAGGGCAATAAATTGTGTATTGCGAAATGAGCGTACCCAACCCATGACCGTTACGGGTGTATCGAGGGCAACTTGACCCCTCAGTATGGTATCGATTTCTATTCTTTTTTTCATTTTTTTGTTATTGGTTATTCGTTATTGGTTATTAGTCACGCCATCAAAAATGGATAACTAATAACTCCTAACAAAATATTTTTTAAGGAAATATAAGATGCCTTTGTTTTTGAAGGCGCAAAATTAGGGTTTCATCATCGAAAAAACTGATTTTTTTGAAAAACAATGCGCAAAATCATCTTTTTGCCTGTATGGTTTGTTTTAGTTTTGCACCATTTTTACAATTCAATCTATCAAATATGAAACTTGCAGACCTCCGTCAAGACTATCGCCTACAATCGCTCGACATCACAGACGTCGCCAATGACCCAATTGAGCAATTCAAAAAATGGTTTGACGAAGCCGTAAAATCTGAAATTCTCGAACCCAATGCCATGACTTTGGCAACCGCTACGCCTGACGGCAAACCGTCTGCTCGAATCGTCCTATTGAAAGGCATTGACAATCAAGGGTTTGTATTTTACACTAATTACAATTCAAAAAAAGGTGCAGAAATGGCTGCCAATCCTTATGCGGCTTTATGTTTCTGTTGGTTGGAGTTGCAACGCCAAATTCGTATTGAAGGAAAGATTGAAAAGATTGATGCAGCAATTTCAGATGCGTATTTTCAAAGCCGTCCTGTGGGCAGTCGTATAGGTGCTTGGGCTTCACCACAAAGCCAAGTCATTGAAAATAGAAGCATTATAGAAGAAAGGGAAAGTTTATATAAAAAACAATTTCTTACTGAGGGGGTAGAAAACGTTGAAATTCCACGCCCCGAATATTGGGGCGGCTATGTTTTAAAGCCGACAATGATAGAGTTTTGGCAAGGACGTTCGAGTCGTTTGCACGACCGTATTTGTTATGTTTTTGAGAATGGTGCTTGGAAAATTGAGCGGCTTGCACCTTAATTTAGTTCAATTCAAGTTCAAATATTACTTTGTCCGCTTCTTTCTTTCGTGTGCTATAATCATTAAGAATATTCAATTCAATTTTTTTAGCGGCTAATCGCCACCAAAGCAAAGCTGTAATAAACCCACCAGAATGTTTTTCTAAACGATACGCCAATGCGATATTAGGGTTGGTTTTGTCGTTTATTATTTGATTTAATTTAGTTGGGTGAAGGTTTATCTCATTGGCAAAATCTATCTGTTTTTTATTCAAAATGTGTAAATATTCTTGTAAAAAGACGCCAAAACTAAATAAAGTATCTTCATTTTCATGATGAATACAATCCTCCATTTTGAATTTTAGGCGCAATAGGTCAGCATACAATTTTTGCTTATCTATCATTTGTTTTAGACGAGACATCCTCAAATCTTTTAACTCAATATCTGCCTTTGCTTTCTCCTCTGCGGTCAGGTCAGATTGAAAAATGTGCGCTTCTGCCAACTCTCGGTCTGTATAAACTATATTGTTATTCGCCATTTTCTAAGAATTTTTGAATTAAACGGTATGAATTTTCGGTTTCAGATGCTAAGTGCCTACCGAATTGCTCAAAACCATAAGCATTTTTATAATGCGATATCAAGCGTGTTTTAGGGATTAAAGATACAAATCCATAGTATCCTTTTATAAAAGCAAGACGACATGCCCAAGCTATCAAACAGCCCGCGATATGTTCAAATTTTTTATTTTGACCAATGTTCTCTTTTGACGATTCTAATAAAACAAGTTCTGTTCTCAACTCATCATGCACATCTTTTATCGCCATTAGTCCGATTACATTTGCATTTTCAACAAGTCGAATAGCATAAATGTCAAAATGAGCTTCTTTTATCCAGTCAAATTCAAAATGACCTCCTTTAAGAAGGGCAACAAGCTCGTTTTTCGACACATTTACTATTTCCGCTTTTACTTTTGTTTGGCTTTCTGGGTGTATGACATACATAAGTAAAGAATGTTTACAAAATTGGTAAATTTTATTTATAAAAACAAATAATAAAATTCATTTCCCGACATTAAAAAACCAACCTAATGCGCCTCCAACCAGTTATCGCCTACACCCATACCGACCTCAAGCGGGACAGTTAAATTGGGCATCGCTGTTTTCATACAATGTTCAATAATCGGTTTCACGATGTCGAGTTCCGATTTAAGAACATCAAAAATTAATTCATCATGCACTTGCAAAACCAATTTGGTTTCTAAACGCTTATTTTTCAACTCTTTATGGATATTAACCATCGCTATTTTTATCAAATCGGCTGCCGACCCTTGTATCGGCATATTGATAGCCACACGCTCGGCATTGGAGCGTGCCAATGAATTGCGGCTGTTAATATCGCGCAAATAGCGTTTTCGACCCATCAGTGTTGTAACATATCCATTTTTTTGGCATCCTTCAACAACCGTTTCCATATATCTTTTTAAACCATTGTATTGCGTAAAGTAGGCTTCAATAATTGTCTTTGCTTCCGTACGCGATATGCTCAATTGAGTGGACAGACTTGACGCGCCTGCACCATACAATATCGCAAAATTAACCGTTTTGGCAGCCCGTCTTTGTTCGCTCGTCACTTCACTGAGGGGTACGCCATATACTTTTGCCGCTGTTGCTGTATGAATGTCCACACCTTGTTGAAAGGCTTCAAGCATAGCGGTTTCGTTGGCAATTTCAGCAATCAGACGCAGCTCAATTTGGCTATAATCGGCAGATAACAAGACGTGTTCACTATCTCTTGCAATGAAAGCCATACGTACCCGCCGTCCTTCCTCTGTTTTGATAGGTATATTTTGTAGATTTGGATTGTTAGAAGATAAACGTCCTGTAGCAACCAACGCTTGATTGAACGACGAATGAATACGCCCTGTCCTTGGATTTATCATTTTGGGCAAGGCATCCACATAAGTAGATTTCAGTTTGGCGACACCTCTGTAATCTAAAATCGTTCGACAAATCGGATAGTTAAAAGCCAATTCAGCGAGCGTTTCTTCGTCCGTTATATACTGCCCCGATTTGCCTGTTTTTTTCCACCTATAAGGAATTTTCAACACATCAAAAAGAATATCACCTACTTGCTTCGGCGACCCAATGTTAAACCGTGCGCCTGCTTGTTCATAAATTTTATTTTCTAACTCATTGATTTTCAATTCCAATTCAAGGGAAAATTTATTCAAATAATCGCCATCTACCCTTATGCCGTTGTATTCCAAATCTGTTAGCACTTCCACAAGCGGCATTTCGATGGTCTCAAACAACGTTTGCACCCCCTCAGTATCTATGCCTTTTTTGAGGTATTCATATAGTTGAAAAGTAATATCAGCATCTTCGGCAGCATATTCTTTAACTTTTTCAACATTAATATCACGCATAGACAATTGATTTTTACCCTTGCCAATCAGTGTCTCAATCGAGACAGGTTCGTACTTCAAAATTGTTGCAGACATATAATTCATATTGTGTCGCAAATCGGGTTCTATTAAATAATGCGCCAACATTGTATCAAAATATATGCCTTCAGCCTTTACATTATACCATTTCAAAACAATCAAATCATATTTCAGATTCTGCCCAACTTTCTTAATATTGGGATTTTCAAAAAACGGTCTAAACGCCTCAACTATGGCTTGTGCAGCCGTTTGATCTGCTGGGAAAGGCACATAATATGCTTCAAAAGGCTTAACAGCAAACGACATACCGACCAATTCAGCTTTATTGGCATCAATATCTGTTGTTTCTGAATCGTAAGCCACAACCGTTTCAGACATTAATTTTTTGATTAATTCAACTCTTTTTTCAGGCGTGTCTATCAAATAGTAAGTATGTTCTGTGTTGCCAATATTTTTTTCAGCAAAGCTCACATCTTGTAGGGTCAATGTGTTTTCAGCGGGTTGACCATCGCCTGTTATCGCACCAAACAAGTCCGCTTGTACGCCAATTTTACTGGCCGCAGAAGTAATAATCTTTTTTTCTTCAACAACAGAATGGTCTTCTGCACCTAAAATTTCACGTGCAATGGTTTTAAATTCTAACTCTTTAAACACTTCGCCCAATTCCTCTTTGTTGTAATCCGTCAATTTATAATCCCCCGCATGAAAAGTAATGGGTACATTTAAATCAATGGCTGCCAACTTTTTAGATAAAAGCCCTTGTTCTGCAAAGTTTTTAACAATATCTTGTTGCTTTCCCTTCAACTCGTCGGCGTGAGCAATAACTTCTTCTAACGACCCATATTTGGCGAGTAATGTTGCCGCCGTTTTAGGCCCAATACCAGGCAGACCCGGGATATTGTCCACCGCATCGCCTTGCATACCCAGTATATCTATCACTTGCTCCACCCGCTCGATACCCCAGTTTTCGCAGACCTCTTTGATACCCCATACTTCGGCTTCATTGCCATTTTTAGCGGGTTTATACATAAATATATTTTCAGATACCAACTGCCCATAATCTTTGTCAGGTGTCATCATATACACTTGATAGCCTTCCCGTTCCGCTTGTTTTGACAGCGTACCAATAACATCATCCGCCTCAAAACCTTCGGCAGTGACAATGGGAATATTCATACCCCTCAGTATTTTCATAATCCACGGCAGTCCAAAGGAGATGTCTTCAGGTTGTTTATCTCGATTTGCTTTATAATTTTCAAACATTTCGTGCCGAAAAGTCGGACCCGACAAGTCAAACGAAACCGCCAAGTGTGTCGGTTGCTCACGCTTCATAACATCCAATAAAACGCGGGTAAATCCTGCAATACAAGACACATTCCACCCTTTTGAGTTCATCAAAGGGCGTGTGATAAAAGCATAATGCGCCCGATATACAAGGGCATGACCATCGAGAAGAAACAATTTTTTCATATTTTAAAACAATTTTTGACAAATGTAAAACAAAAAAAATAGACCCCTCAGTATTAGAAGGCGTTTTTTTATAAAATTCAAACCGAAAACATAGAACTTCGCCGCAAAATAACAATCCATGCTGTCCTTTTTAAGAAAAACTTACTATACCCTTTCCCCTCCCTATCGTTTTCTCGCGCGACGCTTGGCATATCTACCTAGCGATTTTTGGGATTTGGTAACAGCAAAACGCCTACCTATGACTCCGCCACGTGGCATGATTTATACAGGTTCGGGTGACTACGTGAAAGCAGGCGATTGGTGGCGGCAGTTTTTTGTTGAACATGCGAGTTTGCAGCCTATACATCGGGTTTTAGATGTGGGCAGTGGCATCGGGCGCATTGCTCGTGGTTTGACTTTTTTTATCAAAAATAGGGAGGGGGGAACTTATGACGGTTTTGATGCCATAAAATTAGGCGTGGATTGGTGTACAAAAAATATCACCCCTCAGTATCCGCATTTCCGTTTTCAATATGTGCCTTTGGAAAATGACTTGTACCGCAACAATGGGCAAAATGCCGCACAGTTTACGTTTCCATATCCAGATAATTCCTTCGATTTTATTATTTTAACTTCTGTTTTTACCCACATGTTGCCAGTGGAAGTTGAACGATATTTGTTTGAAATTCAACGCGTTATGGCGAAAGGGGGTACATGTGTCGCGACTTTTTTTATTTTAGATAAAACCACAAGAGCTATTTTAACCTCAAAAACGGACTTTCATTTTCCTTTTGATTATGGACATTATGCCTTGATGGACGACAAAGTGAAAGCGGCAAATGTGGCGTTTGATGCTGATTTTTTAGAAGGCATCATTGCCAATAGTGGTTTGACGATTGCGAAAAAAATAGACGGTTTTTGGCGTTTGGGTAAGCGGGAAAACGATGTGCAGGATTTTCAAGATGTGCTTATTTTGAGGCAATGTCAACTTGCAGTTGGTAGTTGATAAAACAAATAAAATTCATCAATTATGTTTATAAAACAACTGTTTTATAGTAAAAAGAAATTACTTGTAATTTACAAATAGTCTATTACTTTTACACTTATAAACAAGGACTAAAATTATTGTGACTCATTGAAAACCAAACTATTATGAACATACGATTTGATGAAAATGGTTTTATAAAACCTTATGTAGCTGTTGAAACAGATTTAGAGACCTTTCAAACACTTTTTGTATTCAATCCGCATCGAACACGCTTGTTTGATGAATATCTTGAGTTTTTACGCACCTTAAAAACAATGAATATTGGTCATTTTTATCAATATATTGACGGCAGCTATACAACTCAAAAGGAATATCCAAGAGATATTGATTTCGTAAGTTTTGTAGATTCAACTTTTTATCGTAAATTTGAAAGAAAATTGCATGAAATCTCAAAGAATTTTAAACAATGTGGACTTGATGCTTATTTTGAACCTGTTTTCCCTGAAACACATTTTATGAGTGCTGTAACTCGTTATAATACAGCCGATTGGAAACAGCTTTATGGACATAATAGGCAGGCACGTAGAAAAGGATTTATTCAATTAAATTTTTGAAATAAAATGACAACTTTAGAAATAGAAAATGAAAAAACAGTAGAAATTCTTCATACAATAGAATCTATTGAACGCATAAACAAAACTATAAACCGCAATAAGGAGGCTGATATGTCTCCTTTATATATCCAACAATGGATTGATATGAAAAATGATTTCCTCAATCAATTAAAGTCATTGCTTGCTGACATGTCTATTGATGTAGAATTAAAAGCGGCTGCATAACGCTATATTGCAAAATATTTTTTAATTCAAAAAATCCTTAATCAATTCCAGTGATTAAGGATTTCTTTTTTGTGGGCTATCAAAACCAAAGTATCCCTCTTTCTAAAATTTCCCATTCATAAATCCTACCTTTGCGGCGACAAAATCCCCCCCTCAGTATAAATGCCCTTTTTTTACACAAAAAATTGATAATCAAACATTTATAAAATCATACACTTTTCTAATTCATGTATAAAAAGAAAATTAAATCCGCACTTATTTCCGTTTTTTATAAAGATGGTCTCGACGAAATCGTCAAAGAACTCGACCGTTTGAAGGTTAAAATTTACTCAACAGGCGGCACACAGGCGTTTATTGAAGGCTTAGGTGTTCCATGCGAAGCTGTTGAAGACCTTACGACATACCCTTCTATCCTTGATGGACGGGTCAAAACCTTGCATCCAAAAGTATTTGGCGGCATTTTGGCACGCCGTGAAGCAAATCATACGGCACAGCTCGAAAAATTTGATATTCCAGAAATTGACCTCGTTATCGTTGACCTTTATCCGTTTGAAGAAACGATTCAGAAAACGACGAATGCGGAGGATATTATTGAAAAAATTGACATTGGCGGCATTTCTCTCATTCGTGCAGCGGCGAAAAACTTCCAAGATGTGGTGGTCATTCCGAGTAAAGATGACTATGCTTTTTTCTT
Organism: Saprospiraceae bacterium; assembly: GCA_031411275.1. GTDB lineage: Bacteria > Bacteroidota > Bacteroidia > Chitinophagales > Saprospiraceae > JAAFJT01. The sequence goes on from JANOAU010000133.1 coordinate 78,339, forward strand.
AAAATTGTTGCAAGAAAAAAATGGTTTTACAAAGCTCGATGAACGTCGTCATTTTGCGATGAAAGCGTTCAATGTGTCGAGTCACTACGATACGGCTATTTTTAAGTGGTTTTTAGAGCAACAAAGCGAAGCGGAAACCATGCCCGATTTCATCAGCGAGGGTTCTTTGAAGCCTGAAGCGATGACTTCAAACAGTTTTTTCAAACATTCAATTCAACAAAATGCGCCTTTGCGATATGGTGAAAACCCACATCAATCGGCTGTTTTCTTTGGTAATTTGACAGATTTGTTTGAAACGTTGAATGGTAAAGCATTGAGTTACAATAATTTAGTAGATGTGGATGCGGCAGTTCGTTTGATGCGTGAATTTAGAGCCGACAAGCCGACTTTTGCCATTCTGAAGCATACAAATGCTTGCGGTGTGGCAACTAAAAATACAATACTTGAAGCATGGATAGCGGCTTTGGCTTCTGACCCCATTTCAGCGTTTGGCGGCATTTTGATTTGTAATACAACTGTTGATGCGGCGACAGCGAATGAAATCAATAAATTGTTCTACGAAGTGTTGATTGCACCCGATTTTGCGCCCGACGCGCTCACTATACTGAGGGGTAAGAAACAACGTATTTTATTGAAAATCAAAGACTTCTATCAAGGCGAAAAGGTATTCAAAAGCTTGCTCAATGGCGTCATCCAACAAGATGCTGATTTGAGAACAGAGACAGCTAAAGACTTGACATTTGTTACGTCAAAACGCCCGACAGAACAGGAAATTGAAGATTTGTTGTACGCCAATATCTGCGTTAAACATTTGAAATCCAATGGTATAGCGATTGTTAAAAATCGTCAATTGATTACAATGGGTTGTGGCCAAACGAGCCGTGTTGATGCCTTACAACATGCCTTAGCAAAAGCCGAGCATTTTGGCTTTGACGTGAAAGGTGCGGCGATGGCTTCGGAAGCGTTTTTCCCGTTCCCCGATTGCGTTGAGATTGCAAACAAAGCGGGTATTACGGCAGTCATTCAGCCTGGGGGTTCAGTGAAAGACCAAGACTCGATTGACTATTGCAATGCCAATGGCGTGGCGATGGTTATGACGGGTGTACGCCACTTTTTGCATTAATTTGCTTGACATTTTAGCGTTTTAGATACAAAGGCGATAAGATTCTGCGCTGGCGTCTTATCGCTTTTTTGTTTTCAAAAAATAAACGCTTACTTTTGTTATTCGATAGACAAGTTCAAGTATGACCGTCGAAAAGACATTTTAAAATCGTTTATTTTAAACATAAAAAATTGAAAATGAATACCTTAGAATTAAAAGGCAGCCTCCACGACCTTATTGCACAAGTCAATGACCAAAGATTACTGGCTCGAATGATTGAGGCTTATAAAAAGATTATTAACGAAAATAATTTCGATGATGAAAACGATTGGTGGGATGAGTTGCCTATTGAACAACAAGTGCGAGTGGCTAAATCAATAGAAGAAAGTTATCATCCAGAAAATTTAATTGACCATGAGGTTATGAAACAAAAACATGCTAAATGGTTAAGAAAATAAAATGGAATGATGCTGCAAATCATACTTTCGATGAAGTAACAGATTATTTGCAAGAGCATTTTTCGACACGAGCCGCTGAAAATTTTGCCAATCTTGTTTATGACCGTATTGAAATGCTTGTAAAGGGATTAACCGTCGGTCGTAAATCTGCAAAAGCTAAAACAGTCATGATTTTGCAATTGGACAAGCATCGTCAAATGTTTTATAGAATGCATGGAACAACTTTGATAATTATTGATTTTTGGGATACCCGACAAGACCCTCGTAAACGTCCATATTGAATTGACAACTAATGAGTTATGAGTATTTTAAACATTATTTCCCAACTATAAAAGTCGTCCCCAAAACAATACCCTCTCCTTTCTCTGAATATAAGTTCAAAAAATAAAGCCCTGCTGCCCAACGGTTCGTATTTATCCTTAAAGAAAGGGTATTTGTCGTGCTGTTTATGTGTTGATTATAAACAACACGCCCTAAATTATCCACAATCGTTAAAAGATAATTGCCTTGATTTAAGCCTTCAAAATGAGCATTTATAGATTCTTTTGTCGGGTTTGGGTATAAAATAGAGGTGATATTACTGAGGGGGTCAATCGTAGGTGTATTAATCGGCAGCCATTTATAAACGGCAGAAGTGGCTGTGGAATCATTGTTCGCTCGAATAGTTAAAAGCGGTTCTTTGTACAAATCAGACCAAAAATGAAAGACGAGTGTCGTGTCTTTTGTCCTAAAATTGCCCGTCGGTATCAACGTTGTAATGTCAATCCATATCGGAAAACTATTATTTTTAGCGTCAATATGCGTTTCAGTGATTTCATAGCGGCGTTCACGTAGGCAATCCAAGGCAGGGGAGCCAGGAATACGGATTTTTCCAAAAGCATCCACCTTGTCTTGTCGGTTAGTAACAAAACGAATGCGCAAGGAATCGGGACGAACGGGTAGAAGTGCCAAAATGGTATCGGGAATAATATCGGTCGAAAATACAGCATTAAAACCCGTTTTATTATTATTTGTTGAGTTAAATGTCAAAGGCGCACGGCGTTCAAGAGAAGGCGGGTCAAATTTTGGGCGAATGCCTATGGGCAAAATGCCCAAATTGGCATTAAAGTATCCAAGTAAATCGAATCGCGTAGTAGAACGGCGATAAACAGCAATCTGACCTATGGAATCGGCTATAACAGTCGTTGCCGTTGGAAATTCTTTTAAAATCGCCGTATCTGTTGCAGGATTCAAAGCGCGGAAGCGGTCAACGCTGCGGGTTGTAAGCGTTAAGGCTCTTAAAAAACTGTAATCCCAATTTTGTGAAGTCGTTGTTGCCGTTGATATGGTGATATTTCTAACTGTTTGAGCCGTAGCATTGGCAGTCACAAGAGAGTCTCCAGCATTAGGAAAATAGTTGTTGGAGATGGTTATTTGCCCAAAACAGAATGTTAGACAAAAGAGAAACGGTATAAATGATGTTATTCTTTTCATTTCTTCTTTAATTTGCAGCGAATTTACGAAAAAATTGCGTTTTTTACTGAGGGGTACTATGGCGTTTGTTTTGAGAATTATGTTTTATACTAAATGAAAAGTGAAAACGAAAAGTGAAAAATATAAAACGTTAGTTATGAATGAAAAGCCTTTGCCTCTTGTATATTGTCCTTTGCCTACTTATCTGCCTTTTTGTCATACCTTTGAGAGTGGTATAATAGTTGACTAATGGGAACTTACGCCTTGTAAAAACGTTTACTGTCATTTTGACATAACTTTATGATTAAATGGTTGTATGGTTTAAATTGTTGTAGGGCTGTATTCTTAAATAGTTTTATGGTTAAATGGTTTTGAAAATTTAGCGATTTAACAATACACCCTTTTAGCAAGGTAACAATACACCATGATAACAATACAGCAAAATAACAATACAATAACACAATAAATATGTTTGAAAATATCTCGAGACTTACGCCGATTGAAGATGATGATGCGGATTTTATGCCCATAATGTCAATTGACGAATCTGAAGACCCTCAAAAAGGAGAGTTTTTCCCTGAATTATTGCCCATTCTGCCTTTAAAAAATACTGTTCTTTTCCCAGGTGTTGTCATTCCGATTACGATAGGGCGTGAAAAATCCATTCGAGCCGTCCAAAAAGCCTACGAAACGCATAAAATGATTGCCGTTTTGTCGCAACGCGATGAAGACTCCGATAGTATCTCAACGGATAACCTCTACAAAATTGGTACGGTTGCGCGCATTTTACGCTTGTTGAAGATGCCTGATGGCTCAACAACAGCAATTTTGCAAGGTCGTAAACGCATTGAACTTATCGAAATGATAAACGATGAACCGTTTTTACAAGGCGATACACGGACAATTGATTATGTTGAACCCAAAGACGAACGTGAGTTTGAAGCCCTCACGGAAACAATTCGCGACAAGTCAGGTCAAATCATTGACCTCTCGCCAAATATTCCAAACGAGGCACAAGTGATGTTGAAAAACATTACAAATGATGTATTTTTGCTCAATTTCATTGCTTCAAACATGAATTTGAAGCCTTCTATCAAGCAAAGTATACTTGAAATCAATAGCCTTTCGCTGAAAGCAGAAACGATTTTACTGCACATGGACAGCGAATTGCAGCTATTGGAATTGAAAGGAGAAATTGAGTCGAAAGTCAGAGTGGAGTTAGATAAACAACAACGCGACTATTTTTTGAGCCAACAACTGAAAACGATTCAAGACGAATTAGGCGGCAATCCGCAAGAGGAGGACTTGTTGAAATTGGCTGAACGGGCGCGCAAAAAAGACTGGTCAATCGAGGTTCAAAAGCATTTTGAAAAGGAATGGGCTAAGGTGAAACGGATGCCGCACCAAGCCCCTGAATATTCGATTTTGTTGAATTACCTTGAAACTTTGCTGGATTTACCTTGGAATGAGTTCACAAAAGACAATTTTGACCTTAGAAAAGTCAAAAAGAAATTGGATGCAGACCATTATGGGCTTGAAGATGTGAAAGAACGCATACTCGAACATTTAGCGGTTTTGAAGCTTAAAGGCGATATGAAAGCACCGATTTTATTACTGACGGGCCCTCCGGGCGTGGGTAAAACATCGTTGGGCAAGTCGGTGGCGGATGCCGTTGGCCGCAAATATATACGCATGTCCTTAGGCGGTTTGCACGACGAATCTGAAATACGTGGTCACCGCAAAACCTATATCGGCGCCATGCCTGGACGTATCATTCAAAGCATGAAAAAGGCGGGTTCGAGCAATCCTCTTTTCATACTTGACGAAATTGATAAGGTTGGCGCGAGTTTTAGAGGCGACCCGTCGAGTGCGCTTTTGGAGGTGCTTGACCCAGAGCAAAACACGACTTTTTATGACAATTACCTTGAATTAGAATATGATTTGTCAAAAGTTATGTTCATCGCTACCTCAAATTCTTTGGAAAATATACAGCCTGCTTTGCTCGACCGTATGGAAATTATCCGTATCAGCGGTTATTCGATAGAGGAAAAAGTTGAAATTGCGAAGCAACACCTCATTCCAGACCAGCGCAAAGAGCATGGTTTGAAAGCGAAAGATGTAAAGCTGTCAACAGAAATCATTGAGCGCATCATTCAAGACTATACCCGTGAATCGGGCGTGCGTTCACTCGACCGTCAAATAGCGGCCTTGATGCGGAGTATTGCTAAAAAGGTGGCGATGTCTGAAAAATACAACCCCTCAGTATCTCTGGAAGATTTGAAGGGTATGTTGGGTGCGCCCCGTTTTTCTAATGATTTTTATGAAAAAGACCAAATGCCAGGTGTCGCTATTGGCTTGGCTTGGACATCGGTGGGTGGCGATATATTGTTTATTGAAGTCTCGTTGTCCAAAGGAAAAGGCAACTTGATACTGACCGGTAACTTGGGTGCAGTGATGAAAGAGTCGGTTTCAACGGCTTTGAGTTTCCTAAAAAGTCATGTCGAGGAGTTTGGTTTAGACCCCTCAGTATTTGATGACAATGACATCCACGTTCACGTGCCAGAAGGCGGCATTCCGAAAGACGGCCCTTCGGCAGGTGTAACCATGATGACAGCTTTGGCTTCTGCATTTAAAAAACAACCTATCAAAGCACATTTGGCGATGACGGGTGAAATCACGCTGCGCGGAAAAGTATTACCTGTGGGCGGCATCAAGGAAAAATATTGGCAGCAAAACGGGCAGGTTGCAAAGAGGTTATCCTCTGCAAAGACAACCGAAAAGACATTGAAGAAATCAACCAAACCTACCTCGAAGGTCTCACATTTCACTATGTTGATCGTATGACTCAGGTGCTGGATATTGCATTTAATGGTTAAATAGATGTATTGTTATAGGGCTGTGCTGTTTAATTACTGTATGATTTTTAAGGTCTAATACAACAATTTAACAATACAGCCATTCAACAATTAAAAAATATCTTATTTTGCGGGCAAAAAGTAAATAGATGGATTTAAAATCAGTTATTAGTGGTACTTATGGATTGGTGTTTTGGTTTCACCTTTTCCTCGTGCTTTTGTCTTGGTTTGCACCTTTTATGTTCTCTTGGTACTACCTTTTGCCAGTCTATTGGACAGTGATGTTGCAGTTTTTAGTATTTAATCGCTGCTTGGTCAATAAAGGGCATCAACTTGGAGAGGCAGACGATATGACTTTTTATGCTCAAATTTTTGAGGCCGTGGGTTTTAACTTCCAACGCAAAAACGTCAAAATCTTTTGTCGTAAATTTTTATATCCTTTTTTAACAGCTGTTACGCTCATTTGGCAAATCGTTTTGAATAAAGCACCCACGATGTTTTAAGGCTTATGCGGTTGTGGAGTGTATATAAAACATCCCGAACTTACTTGATTGTTAGGTTCGGGATGTTTTATATTAAGAAGCATTATTGACTTCGTATTTGTAAAATACTGCTTATTCCTCTTTTTCTGATTAGATGCTAAACAACGCTTACAACTACTATTATGAAAAAAACAATTCTTTTACTCTTCATTTTATCCAATATCACCTTAAAAGCACAAATAAAATCTGCTGATAAGGGGGATGGCACTTATACAAACCCAATTATCCATGCCGATTATTCTGACCCTGATGTCGTTCGGGTAGGCGAGGATTATTACCTCGTTGCATCGAGTTTTAACTGCATACCGGGGCTACCGATATTACATTCAAAGGATTTGGTCAATTGGACTTTAATAAACCATGCTTTGAAAAAACAACCGCCTTTCGATTTTCATGACAAAGCACGGCATGGCGGTGGCGTGTGGGCACCCTCTATTCGTTATCACAAAGGCGAGTTCTATATTTACTATCCCGACCCCGATTTTGGCATTTACATGGTCAAAGCAAAAGACCCACGGGGCGAATGGAGCGAACCCCTGATGGTGCAAGCAGGTAAAGGTTTAATTGACCCCTGCCCACTATGGGACGATGATGGTAAGGCATATTTGGCGTATGCGTATGCGGGTAGCCGCGCCAGTGTTAAGAGCATTTTGGTCATTCGAGAGATGAATACTGAGGGGACTAAATTGATAAAAGATGCTGTCTTAGTTTTTGATGGACACAATGGCAATACGACTGTTGAAGGACCAAAATTATATAAAAAAAACGGTTTTTATTATATTTTTGCACCCGCAGGGGGCGTGGCAACGGGTTGGCAATTGGTTTTAAAATCAAAACATATCTATGGCCCTTATGAAGTAAAAAACGTGCTGGCACAAGGCAAAACAACGATAAATGGCCCACATCAAGGTGCTTGGGTGGACACGCCAACAGGCGAAAATTGGTTTATTCACTTCCAAGACAAAGGCGCTTATGGGCGCATTGTGCATTTGCAACCAATGAAATGGGTGAAAGGGTTTCCCGTTATAGGCAATGATACAGATGGTGATGGCACAGGAGAACCTGTTGTGACCTATAAAAAACCTGCCCCCCAATCCCCGAAGGAGAGGAAAACGGCTGCTCCACCCGCAAAAAAAGGTAAAGCTGTTCCTATACCCCCTTTGGGGGCAGGGGGCTCTGATGATTTTACGAATCCTTTTCTTAATAAATATTGGCAATGGCAAGCCAATCCTAAAATCGAATGGGGGTTTGCTTATCCTCAAATAGGGGCATTTCGTTTGAATGCTATGCCGTTTCCAGATACCAATGCCACTAAGAATTTAAGAGATTTACCCAGCATTTTGCTTCAAAAATTCCCTGCAGAGCAGTTTAAAGTGACTACGAAATGGACTTTTACGCCCAATACTGAGGGGGATAAAATGTCGCTTATTGTTTGGGGAAATGATTATAGTTATCTCGCTATAGTCAAAAAAGCAGATGGTTTGTGGCTCAATCAAGCAGTGTGTTTGGATGCCCAAAAAGGCGGTGTCGAAACAAGTAAAGATTTGGTAAAAGTAAATAACAACATCCTTTGGCTACAAGTAGCGGTTAAAACGGGCGGCATCTGTCAATTTTCATACAGCCTTGATGGTCAGTCATTTAAAGAAATTGGGGAGTCCTTTACAGCTAAAGAAGGGCATTGGATTGGATCAAAAGTCGGTTTATTCTGTTTCCGTAAAGATTTTAAAGTCAATGATGCAGGGTTTGCAGATATTGACTTTTTCAAAATTGAATAAAAATGAGTGTAACTACTTAGCTGACATGAATTGCACAAATTACACAAATGATTTTTAATCAATTTTAAGGAATAAGAATAGTGTTGATATAAAAATCCAATTTTCATTCGTATAATTTGTGCAATTCGTGTCAGCTAAGTAATTACAGGCGTTCTAACAACTCTGCTTTTTTTGTCGAAAATTCTGCGTGGGTTAAAATACCTTTTTCATACAGCTCTGATAGATGTTCTATTTTGCTAAAAATATCAGCAGATGCCACTTTTGGGTTATGTGAGGTGGGCTTTTCCTCTTTTATAGGCATTTCGGACGTGTCCTTTGCGGTCTCCTTTTTTTCATGACCAGACTCTTTAGCCCTTTCACCTGTCACAAGTGGTAATTTTGAAATATCCACATATCCTCTTTGACTTGAAAACGAGAGGGAAGACCCAGAACCTTGCTGCTGTGATACACCTGAAATATGATAATCCAAGGTATCATACACCGATAATTGATGGTCTTTTTCAATGGCTAATCTGCATACAGGGGGTGGAAAAAAGGCATAACGTATATTATTCTGTGCGCCCGAAGATGAAGGACTGCCCAATTCAGCGGGCCACCAATGGCTTGAAAAATTACTTTTTTCAGCCGTATGCTGCTCTCCTTTCTCAAAAATATGGTGGCTACTGCCCATAAGATTTGATAGCTCCTGACATAAATTACTGACGGTCGTTTTTAATGACCCATTGAACATATCGCCCACCATCGTCATGCCGCCTTGCATCCATTGCCCGTTACCGCCGAGTTCTGGTATATTGAATTGTGCCATGCGCCCGTTGCCTTGGACGACGGCTTGCAATAGCCCCTGAACGGCTTCTGAACTAACATTATATCGTTGGGCAATGTCAGCTATATGCTGTTGACCCTCTTTAGTTAATGATTTCATTATGTGTATGATTTTGTTTTTAATTATTTCAATAACGTGTAAATGTAATTTTAATTTTAACCCTTACAAATGCTTAATAAACAACAAAAGATTCTTTTTATACTGAAATGAAAAGGGTTTGCCTAAAATAATAAACTCAAATTATTCATCACCAATGTTTTATATTTTTCACTTTTCGTTTTTCACTTTTCATTTAGTATATTTGAAAAAGCCATTCATTATTTGTAGACATATGCAAAACAAAATTAAAGAAATAATAGAAATTGCACACTGGCAGAGGTGTTTTTTTTCTTTTCTAAGCCAGCGCCGCCGTTCGTTGTTGTTGGAGTGTGTGAGGTGTTTTGAAGAAAACCGTGCGCCAGTGGGTTGATTACATCGTGAAAACACAACATAATAGCTAAAAGAGTATCTTAGCGCATTAGAATCTATTTGCTTTATAGTCTTAATTCTCTATCACGTTCTAAATCTATTTCAGATGAAAAAGTACCTCCTATTACTCGTTACGCTCGGTCTAATGCAAACTGCTTTTGCTCAATTAGACGTACCCGCTTCGGGCAACAATCCCCGTGCGATGATTTCAGAAGAAGTCGGCATCACCAGCATCACCCTCAAATACTCCCGCCCCGATGTCAATGGGCGCGAAGGTAAAGTTTGGGGAACGCTCGTCACTTATGGTTTCAGTAACACCAATTTCTTGACGGGTAAGAACACCTCCCCGTGGCGTGCGGGCGCGAATGAAAACACCATCATTACCTTCGAACACGATGTCAAAGTGGAAGGTCAACCCATCAAAGCAGGCACTTATGGCCTGTCTATGGCAATGGGCATGGATGAAGTGACCATCATTTTTTCGAACCAAAGCAATGCATGGGGCAGCTTTAATTACGAAGAAAAAGACGATGCCCTGCGTGTAAAGGTTAAACCTGTGGCACTCGACAAAAGCGTGGAGTACCTCAAATATGAGTTTATTGAGCATAAAGAGAAAAGCTGCACCATTGCTCTGATGTGGGAAAAACTAAGCGTACCGTTCAAAGTAGAAGTAGATGTGGACAATATCGTCCTTGCGCGCCTCCGCGATGAACTGAAAGGACAAAAAGGCTTTATGGCTTCCAACTTAAACCAAGCTGCCCAGTTCTGTTTGACTAAAAACATTAACCTCGAAGAGGCTTTGGGCTGGAGTCAACGGGTATTGACGGCTGGTGGTGGTGGCAAAAGTTTTGCCAATCTCCGCACCGTTGCCACGGCTTACGAAAAACTCAATCGCCTGACCCAAGCCGATTCTGTCATGGTCGAGGCTTTGACAATGGCAGCACCCCCTCAGTATACAGGGTATGCACGAGCATTAATCACGCAAAAACGATTGGACAAAGCCTTAGAAGTGATGATGGCAAGTCAAACAAAGAATGGCGATGCCTTCCCTGTCCAACAAGGTTTGATGTACGCCTATTCTGCCAAAGGTGATTTCAAAAACGCTTTGATGTCCGCCGAAAAAGCCTTAGCCAAAGCACCGCCACCTGCTAAAAAGGCTTTGGAAGAGCAGATAGCCAAGTTGAAAGAAGGGAAAGATGTGAATTAGGTTTTAGAATTGGGTTTTAAAATTAGGATGATATGGATTGTGGGGTGTTTTGAGGAAGACCGTTCCCAGCGGGGTATTTTTCGTTTTTATCAACTGTTTTTAAACCCTTTACAGACATCTTTTCTAAATCAACTAAATATGCGTCTCAAAATAACCTTGTTCACATGCTTTCCTATGCACTTTCTAAACCATTTTTCAACCCAAAATAGCCTTGTTTTTGCCCAAAAATTTACTTTTTGCACAAGCTGATACCATGCACCAGTGGTTATGAGCGAAGCAAATAAATTACGTTGTATTTTCATCATTTTTTAACTATTTTAAGTCAATGAATTATTAAACAGCTAAAAGTTGCATTCTTTTGTGAATTGATTTCAAATTGTATATCAACGACAGCAACTTGTATATGAACGACCTTCTTTTCAGAGACATTCAAAATCATTAAATATCCATCCATGTTACGCTTATTTTGTTTTATCATCTTTTATATGACAATGACAAGTCTTGAAGCACAGATTTTTGAGCGTGATTCGATTCGTCAAACCTTTATACAAACAGCAGCGTTTTCAAGTTATAAAGATAACTACTTTATTATGGGGACAACACTCGACGAAAAACCCAATAAAATTAATACAAATGTCAAATTTCAAGTCAGTTTTAAGCAACGATTAACGGATGCTGTTTTACCTTTTCATACTTATTTGTATATGACTTACACCCAAAAGTCTATTTGGCGTATTTTGGCAGAATCAAGTCCTTTTGCCGAATCCAATTACAATCCTGCTTTGGGTATTGGTAAAGGCATTTTTTACAAAGGCACATTTCGCGGCATTGCTGCCCTCACTGTCGAACATGAATCAAATGGGCGCGATAGCATCTTTTCGAGAAGTTGGAACAGGGTGATTTTGCATTATACTGCACCCTTATCACATCAATCTATACTCTTACTTCATGTTTGGATACCTTTTTTAGTGGCTGCCGAAAATGCTGATTTGTTAAAATTTACAGGTTATGGCGAAGCCAATTTTCATTATTTATCAAATAACAAAAGGTTTACTGTAGATATTACAGGGCGCAAAGGTTGGTCGTGGGATAGACGGGGTTCTCTCGAAACGCAGCTCAGTTATCGGCTTTCGCAAAAAGGGAATCAATATATTGGTTTACAATGGTTTAGAGGCTACAATGAAACGCTCATTATGTATAACCAACGCATTCAAATGATTCGTTTAGGGCTTATTATTAAACCAGTACATTTGTTGGGTTTTTGAAACGTTTAGGGTTTTTATATTAGTTTAAGTGATAAAATCTTCCCGCATGGGTGCAAAAACCCCGCTGGCATCGGTCTTCCTAAAAACACCCCCCAAAGCAACAACAACGAACGGCGGCGCTGGCTTCGGTTTTTTAACCGAAGCCTACTATATTGCGGGGTCTCTGACCCCGTAACCTACCTTTTCAGTAATAACCCGTCGGCTTATTAGGGCCAATCATCTCTGCGATCTCAACATCAATCAACCCTTTTTTATTCAAATAATAATCACTTGCACTACTGTAAAGATAATGCCAAGGCTCTGCTACAAGACCTGTCCTTACAGGATTATAATGGATATAAGTCAATTTTTGCCAAATCACCTCCAATGTCCACAATGCAATCGGATGATTGTCTTGCTGCCAAAACTGATAATGCCGATTGTCCGAATTGTGCTTGGCATAAAACTTAAACATATAAAGCAACCACTCTCGGCGGCTTTCTGGCTCATTTTCGATGCTTTTTAAGATTTGTGTCGCTGTGAATTTCTTAAAATCGCGCAGCACATCGCTCAAAGCATACCCCTCAGTATAAACGACCATGTGCAGATGATTGGACATCAATACATAGCCCATAATGTGTAAACCTTTTTGTTTTTGACAATAACGCAGGCTTTCCATCACGATGTCGCCGTAACGCTGTCTTGTGAATACATCTATCCAACCCACAACCGTTAAGGTTACATAATTCAATCCGTGTTGTTCCCAAATGCGGTATTTGCTCATATTGTTGCTGTATGTTTAAAGTTTAAAAATATTATTTCCGCGGTCAGAGACCCCGCAGTATAGTAGGCTTCGGTTAAAAAACCGAAGCCAGCACCGCCGTTTTTTTGCTTGGCGTGTGTGTGTTAGTTTAAACAACACCCCTGCCGAGCGGTCATTTACAACTGAATCGGGTAGAAAGTAATGCCCTTTACTATTAGTAATATAAATTTTCGAAAGAATGTCAATTGTATCCCCGCTGCGCTAAGTCTTCCACAATTCCCACAAGCACACACACCGCACCGCTCGTTTCAGTCTCCAGACTGAAACACACCATTGGCACGTCTCCAGACGTGCCAATGCGACAACCCGCTGCGCTAAGTCTTCCACAATTCCCACAAGTACACCGCACCGCACCGCTCGTTTCAGTCTCCAGACTGAAACACACCATTCGCACGTCTCCAGACGTGCCAATGCGACAATCCTGTCAATAATAACCTGTTGGCAAAATAGGGCCAATCGGTTCAAGAAAATCCAATTTGAGCATTCCATCCGTATTGAGCCAATAATCTGATGCGCTGCTATAAAGATACTGGGTTTGTTCTTTTACAATTCCTGCTCTGACTGGATTAAGATGTATATAATTCAACTTTTGCCACATCACAGGCAATGTCCATAATGCAATCGGATGGTTGTCTTGCTGCCAAACTTGATAATTTCGATTATTCGTATTTTTGGCAGCATAATATTTGAACAGATACAAAAGCCATTCCCGGCGGCTTTCTGGCTCTTGTTGGATGCTGGCTAATATTTTATTGGCTGTATATTTTTTAAAATCCCGCAGCACATCGCTGAGGTCTAATTTTTCGGTGTAAGCTATGATATGCAGATGATTGCTCATAATAACCCAGCCTGAAATATGCAGTCCTTTGTGTTCTTGACAATGACGTAAACTCTCGATTAATATATCTCGGTAACGTTGACGGCTGAAAATGTCTATCCAACCAACTGTCGTGAGCGTCAGATAATTCAATCCTTGTTGTTCCCAAATGCGGTATTTTCCCATAATGTTTTCTTTTTGTTGCAAAAGTATTTATGCCAATGAGTATTGTCAAAGAATTGTTTTTCGTATTTATTTTACCTGTGTCGCTTAAAATGTTTTGCAATACCCCTCAGTATTTTCTTTCTTTTATACTGTTTTGCAATTCTAAATGGCACGTCTGGAGACGTGCTGATAAAGTGTTTCAGTCTGGAGACTGAAACGAGCGGCACGTCGGGGTTTTATTTTTTCTGAAGTTATTTTTTCTTTTCCTAAAGGTTTTGCCTTGCCTCCGACGTGTTTGACGCTTTTCCTATTGGTTTTACCTCGCCTCCAACGTGCTGACTGCTTTTCCTAAAGGTTTTGCCTTGTCTCCGACGTGTTTGCTGCTTTTCCTAAAGGTTTTGTCTTGTCCCTGACGTGTTAACTGCTTTTCCTAAAGGTTTTGTCTTGTCCCTGACGTTATTTTTTTTGACAACGTCGGTTTTATCATTTTTCCGACGTTAATCTTTTCCCGCACGTCGGTTTTCAAAATTTCTGAAGCATTATTAATCCATAAAATGCCTTTAAGTAATGATGAATGATAAATGATGAACGATAAATAATGTAAGAGGTTGATTATCACATACTTGGGGTAAATATATTTCCCGTTTATTTCTGTTCATCTACTTAATTCTACTTTGGCAGTTTAAACACATTGCCTTTTAGATATTAATACTCACTATTTTTCGCTTCGCTCAAAAGGCGTGCGGGAAAAAATTTATTGGAGTGAGCTTG
>JANOAU010000134.1:0-71413 GCA_031411275.1 Saprospiraceae bacterium
TTGTCACTTATTAACGCCCAATCAAATGCACGAACAACAAAAACTAAAAGTCGTCACTTGGCGAAAAAAAATGGCTGGTAAGACAGCTAATAGTGAATAATTTTTTCAAAAAAATGGTCAACCATTTTTAGGACTATACAACAACGGCATGGCGCATAACCTTGCCGTTGTTTGTATACCCTCTTTGAACGGATAGAGATAGATATGAATGCTTAAATATATAACCCCTCAGTTCTGTCATCCTAATTGACACTCAAAAATGTCGTTAGGCATGAAATATTGAGAGAAAATGAAAGTAGCGATTTACCTTTGCTGGGAATTTAGTATCTAAAATCATCTATTTTTTAAAATATCAAGCCCAGAGTGCTTGAATACTGAGGGGGTAAATTTAGGTATTTCGCCATACAGTAGAACCAAATATAAATTTAAGATATGACAAAAGAAGTATTTATCGTTTCAGCCGTCAGAACGCCAATAGGCAGTTTTGGCGGCACTTTGACCGATGTTTCTGCTACAAAATTAGGCTCAATCGCTATTCGGGGCGCACTCGAAAAGGTAGGTGTTTCTCCCGAAGAGGTCAACGATGTTATCATGGGTAATGTGGTTTCTGCCAATTTGGGTCAAGCTCCTGCGCGTCAAGCCGCTAAATTGGCGGGTTTACCCGATGGTGTGAACTGTACAACGGTCAATAAAGTTTGCGCTTCGGGCATGAAAGCGACGGCTTATGGCGCGCAAAGCATTATGGTGGGTTATGCCGATATTGTGGTCACAGGAGGTATGGAAAGTATGTCTCAAATACCCTTTTATGTACCTAAAGCGCGTTTTGGCTACAAATACGGCAATGGGGAATTGGTGGACGGTTTGGCAAAAGACGGTTTGGTAGACGTGTATGATCAAATGGCCATGGGCGTATTTGCAGACCGCACGGCTGCGAAATATGGTTTTTCAAGAGAGGAACAAGACGCTTTTGCGATTCGCTCTTACAAAAATTCGGCAGCCGCTACTGAGGGGGGGCGTTTCAAGGATGAAATCGTCGGCGTAGAAATATCTTCGCGCAAAGGGACTTTTACGATGCTGGAAGACGAGGAATATAAAAACGTCAATTTTGAGAAAGTACCAACGCTTCGTGCTGCTTTTTCCAAAGACGGCACTGTGACGGCAGCCAATGCGTCAACCATAAATGACGGGGCTTCGGCACTCGTTTTGGTAAGTGCCGAAGCCGTTAAACGCTTGAATTTGAAGCCTTTAGCTCGTATTGTCTCGTTTGCAGATGGTGAGCATGAACCTGATTGGTTTACGACAGCACCGACTGTAGCCGCACCGATTGCCTTAAAACGGGCTGGTCTGACGCTCAATGACATCAGCTATTTTGAAGTCAATGAAGCTTTCGCCGTTGTGCCTATGACCTTTGCCAAAGTGATGGGTTTTGACCCTGCATTGATGAATATCAACGGTGGTGCTTGCTCTTTGGGGCATCCGCTTGGCTGTTCGGGTGCGCGGATTTTGACGACTTTGAATAATGTTTTGCATCAACAGAATGGTCGTTATGGTATGGCGGCTATCTGTAATGGCGGCGGCGGTGCTTCAGCGATGATTATTGAGAAATTGTAAATATTACAATATACCCCCCTCAGTATTTTGACACATTTAGATGATTTTTTTATCATTATACCTCATTTCAAAACAATAATAAACAAAAGGATAATGAATTTTACAATAGAAAAATCAATAGACATTCTTGAACGTACTCCTGAGGTACTCAATACGATGCTGCGACATATTTCTGACGACTGGACTTCGCACAACGAAGGCGGGGAAACATGGTCTGTGTTTGACATTATTGGTCATCTTATTCATGGCGAAAAAACGGATTGGATGCCGAGAACAGAGATTATTCTTTCTGCAAAGACGGACAAAACATTTGAGCCATATGACCGTTTCGCCCAATTTGAAGCCAGTAAAGGAAAAACATTGACACAGCTTTTGGATGAATTTATAGCGGTTCGTAAAGAGAGTTTGGCTCTGCTTCGTTCAAAAAAACTGACCGCCCAAAACTTAGAAGAAAAGGGCATTCATCCTGCTTTTGGAGAAGTGACGCTGTCTCAATTGCTTTCTACCTGGGCAGTGCATGACCTAAATCACATTGCCCAAATCACCCGTGTCATGGCTTATCAATATAAAGCCTATGTGGGCCCATGGACAGCTTATTTGAGGATATTAAAACCAATGATATAGGTAAGCAATGATAAATTATAAATAATAAATGGATGTAAAGCATTGATTATCAAATATCAGCATGAAATCCAATTTCCCGTTTATTTTCGTTTACGTACTTATCACGCTGGCTTATGCTATGAAATCAATCACTTTTGCACTCCTTTCAGTATTCTGTTTGCCCGCCATTTGTTTGTCGCAAATATGGACAGGCAGAATCAATACCTTAACAAAATCATTAGCTGCTCATCCTTTGCGCAGCGTGTACGATTCCCTGCATTTTATTGTAGCGGAACATTACTCAGAATTAACGGCGGATGAGCGATATAACATTAGAAGTGCGCTTGAAAAACAAGCGCAATGGGCTTCAGGAACGCTCTGTTCCAATAAAGAACAAGGGACTAAAATTACTATCAAAGGGCGTGTATTGGATAACCATAAAAAGCCGATTGCACATGCTCGATTGTCTATTTATCATGCGGACAATAGTGGAAACTATGCGCCATCCGATGCCACTTTGAAAAGAATGAGTGAAGGCGACCCGCGTCTTTTTGGGTTTGTGACTACCGATAATTTAGGTAATTATGCCTTTCAAACAGTACGCCCTGCCAGTTATCCTAACAAATATAATGGACGAACGATTCCGCAACATATTCATATCAATACCTCCGCAACGGGTTATAAAACACAAGCCGTCCAAATGGTTTTTGACGATGACCCACAGATGAGCGAGGACTATTGGCGGCATTGGGCTACAGAACAACATTATCCTGTTGTGACATTAAAGAAGGAAAAAGATGGTTTTTTTTATGGCGTTTATGATGTGGTTTTGTTTTGAGGTATCCTTCAATGTCATTTTAGTTTTACTATTTTTGTTTTCCATTACTAAAATAGTAAAACTAAAATTCATTTACGCTGTTTTTTTATGAATAATCTTGATTTGGTTAAGTAATTAAACATAAAACGGCATAAAATACTGAGGGGGTACTTTATGCCGTTTCACGTTTTTATTAAACCTATAATTTCTGTGCATCCACCACCGAAATCGCTATCATATTCACAATCTCCCTTGTTGTACTGCCCAACTGCAAAACATGAACAGGTTTTTTCAAACCCAAAAGGACGGGTCCGATTTTTTCAATTTCAGCAATTTCTTTCACCAAATTGTAAGCAATATTGGAGGCTGACAAATTTGGGAAAAGCAAAATGTTTGCGCCACCATTGACCAATGAGCTGAACGGATGATTTTCTTTCAATAATTCAATATCAAAAGGCAAGTGGGCTTGCATTTCGCCATCTACAATCATTGTTGGGTGTTTCGCTTTCAGAATGTCTAAGGCTTTACGCATTTTGACGGCATCATCGCCATTGGCACTGCCGAAATTGGAGTAAGTCAATAAAGCGATGCGAGGTTTGATATTAAATGTCTCTACTTCTTTGGCGGCCAATTCTGCAATTTCAACGATTTCTTCTGCGGTTGGATTAAAATTGACGGTTGTATCTGCTAAAAAAAGCGGTCCAAAACGGCTCATCAGAATATACATACCCGACACTTTTTTAACGCCTTCTTGTTTTCCAATCGCTTGCAAGGCGGGGCGAATCGTATCAGGATAATTGCGGGTCATACCGCCTATCATGGCTTCTGCATCACCTGCTTCAACCATCATGCAGCCGAAATAACTTCTTCTGCGAATAATATCGTGCGCTTCGGCTTTGTTATAGCCTTTGCGTTTGCGTTTTTCAAAAAACAAATCGCCGTATTTTGCCAAACGCGCTTTTTCTTCTTCAGTGTGTGGCGAGCTGGGGTCAATGATTTCAACATGAGCCAAATCCAAGAAATTGTCATGTATTAACTGCTTGATTTTCTTGATATTACCCAACAAAATAGGCGTTGCAATGCCTTCATCTCTGACCTGCTGAGCGGCTTTCAAAACTGCTAAATTTTCGGCATCTGCCAATACAACCCGTTTCGGATGTTGTTTGGCTTTGTTGATAATGCCTCTTGTGAGCGTATTATCTAATCCGAGACGCTTTGATAATTGGGTGTGGTAGGCATCCCAATCCTGTATCGGAAACTTAGCAACGCCCGTTTCCATAGCGGCTCGGGCAACGGCTGGGGCAACCGTTGTCAACAACCGTGGGTCAACAGGTTTGGGAATGATGTATTGTTTGCCAAAAACCAAATTATCTATGCCATAAGCCATATTGACCATGTCTGGCACTGGTTTTTTAGCCAAATCTGCTAAGGCATGAACCGCCGCCAATTTCATTTCTTCGTTAATTACCTTTGAGCGCACATCTAAAGCTCCTCTGAAAATGTATGGAAAACCAAGCACATTATTGACTTGATTCGGATAATCGCTGCGACCTGTTGCAAAAATAATGTCCTCGCGAGCGGCTATAGCCTCTTCATAGGCAATCTCTGGCGTGGGGTTCGCCATGGCAAAAACGATAAGGTCTTTTGCCATCGGTTTTATCATTTCGCCCGTCAAAACATTGCCTTTTGACAAGCCAATGAACACGTCTGCACCGACCAAAGCATCTGTCAAAGTAGTAGAAGCGGGCGCATTATCATTGGCAAACTCTTTCTTTTTACCATCTAAATTGGTGCGGCTGGGGTGAATCAAACCCTTTGAATCGAACATAAAAATGTTCTTTTTCTGTGCGCCCAAACTGCAATACAATTTGGTGCATGAGCTTGCGGAAGCACCCGCCCCATTGACAATAATTTTCACCTCTGCAATATCTTTTCCGACTAACTCAATGGCATTGAGCAAAGCGGCTGCGCTGATAATCGCTGTGCCGTGTTGGTCATCGTGCATGACAGGGATGTTCATTTCTGCTTTCAACCGTTCTTCGATTTCGAAACAATCGGGTGCAGAAATGTCTTCTAAATTGATACCACCAAAAGTCGGTTCCAATATTTTAACGGTTCTGATAAACTCTTCTACATCTTTGGTATTGAGTTCCAAATCAAAAACATCAATATCGGCATAAATCTTAAACAAAAGGCCTTTGCCTTCCATGACGGGTTTGCCAGCTGCCGCGCCAATATCGCCTAAACCTAAAACAGCCGTTCCGTTGGAGATAACGGCCACTAAATTGCCTTTAGCGGTATATTTATAAACATCTTCTGGATTTTCATAAATGGCCATACACGGCTCGGCAACGCCTGGCGAATAGGCCAATGTCAAATCTCTTTGTGTAGCGGTTTCTTTTGACGGAATAACTTCGATTTTTCCGGGGCGACCTTTGGCGTGATAATGAAGGGCTTCTTCTTTAAGCGTTTTATTTTTATTCATCATTGCGTTTTATTGACATGACTAAATTATTAAACAAAAACTCTTGGAACGTACGCATACACGCCAAGAGTTTTTGTAGTTTGCCGCAAAATAAGGGATTATTTTTGGTAATTAAAGCATTGAGGCTTAGGCAAATTTATTAATCCTCTTCAATAATTTTTATACCCCACGCTTCTAAAGTCATGGTTGCATTTTGTGTAATTGTATTATTTGATAGCAATTCTTTTCCTTTTTTATGTGGATAATTAAAGGTTTTTGGATTAGCGGAATAGTTGAAATAATAGTGAATTTTTTTTCCATTTTTATTAACGCCTGTTTTGACAATCAATGGAAAATGCAATTCATTGTTCATGCCCCATAAGTTCGCTTTTTCAAGGGCTTCTTTCAATATCTTTTCATTCAAAGCGGCACTTGTCATACAACCGATATAAGTGGCAATCCCTTTTCCGTAGGCATTTTGCGTGATGGCGGCATATTTTCCCCAAACAGGATGATTGTAATAGGCTAAAACCTTGGCAGTTGTAGGCGTGATGAGCTCCATCCAAGTCTGCACTTTATTGTCTACTGCACCCACTTTATAAGGGTCATCTTTTAGCGAAACATTCTTTGGAATCGTGAATTGACTGTACGAAATACCGCAGGCTTCGTTGATAATACCTGGCTGTACAGTGCTTCTCACCTTCACATTTTCATCTGAAAAGCCACTTTTGAAGGTAAAAACAATGTGTCCGCCATTTTTGACATAGAGATTGAGTTTGTTCAACAAATCATCAGAAGCTGCATAAAGGGCGGGAACGATCAGGAGTTTATATTTATTGAAGTCATTTACTGAGGGGTCTATAAAATCTGTTCCAACATTCATTTTGTACAATGCATCGTAGAGTGGTCGTAAAATATCGTTGTAGTTTTCTTTTGTACCCCAACCGAAGCTAAAAGCATTGAAAGCCGTTAATGCTTCGTTGCTGAAAAGTATGGCGACATCGTTATTCTTTTTCAGATTTATGAGTTTATCGCTTAATCGGTCAAAGTCTCTACCTATGGTTTTTGCTTCATTATAGGTCGGATTGGGTTCAAAGTCATGGCTCAACAAGCCTTTCCAATACGTTTCCGCCGAATTGTGAATCGAGTGCCAATGCCAATAAGACACCATATTGGCACCCGAAGCCAAGTGGCTGAATGCTTGCAAACGCAACTGATTGGGATAAGGCACCCATTGTGGAAAACCTTGTGCTTCGGTTTCGATAACAAAATAATTTTTACCATCTTTCATAGATCGCGCCATATCGCCCCCGAATGAAATTTCAATCCCTGTCAAATCATCTTGCGTGTTGTGGTAAATATCCACGCCTGCCACATCTAAGGTTTTACTGGCTGCAAAATGATCAACATCTGGCTGAATACCGTAGGAAAAACCCCGCCATTCAAAATCAAAATTTTGAGTGACAAACTGGTTCGGTTTGCAGTATTCTTTGACCAATGAAACTTGCCAAGCGAGATAATCCGTTACCAATTGTCGTTGAAATTTAGCAAATTCTGCATTTAAACTGGCATTGATAGAGCCAACCGTAGAAGGAAAATCATCCCAATTATTAATCCGATTGCTCCAATAATCTAAACCAAAGGCTTTGTTGACAGCGTCTAATGTTTTAAATTTAGCTTTCATATATTGGACAAACTGCTTTTGCACATTTTCGCCCGACGTTTGATATGATTTGGTTTCATTGTCCACTTGATAACCAATAATGGCAGGATGGTCTTTGACATGTTCCATGATTTTACGAATTACGCGCTCTGCATGAAACCGAAAATGTTCATTGGTAATATCCATATTTTGACGTGCGCCATATTGCCTTTGACCCTGAGGAGTCGTCGCCAATACTGAGGGGTATTTTTTGACTAACCACGTCGGCATGGCATACGTCGGTGTGCCGATTATGACTTTTATACCGCCTTTGTGCATGGCATCTAAGACCCTGTCAATATGCGAAAAATCGAAAACATTGTCTTGTGGTTCAACGGTACTCCACGTTGATTCAGCAATACGCACCACATTTATGCCCGTTTCACGAATCATTGCCACGTCTTTTTCCAGCCTTTCATAAGGCATGTACTCATCGTAGTAAGCGACTCCGAAAAGCAATTTCTCTTGTGTATTGTTCTTTACATTTTGGCTTTTTGAGACAAAAGGTAAGACGGTGAGAAAGAGGATTTTTAGAACATGCTTCATTTTATGTTTTTTTTAAACACATAGCTTCATAGAACACATAGTTTTTTATAAAAAATTGAAAAACAACTAATTACAAATGATTCTATGTGCGCTATGAGACTATATGTTAAATCAACTTATTCCTTTTTCCCTTCAAAAGTAAAGCCCATCGCTTCCATTTTTAAGGTTTTCACCTTTTTATCGTCGCCTCTTATGAAAAAAAGCAAAGCCTTACCATCGGCATCAAATTTATCAGGCGTGTCCGTTTTTGCAATTTGACCCCCTTGACCACCCGCTTCCATCATCAATTTGCCGTCTTTTTGACTGACTTCAATGTAGTCGAATGGCAAACCTTGCATTTTATATTTGCCGACATAGTCATTGAGGTCAGTTTGAGTTGTAGGTGCGGACGCAGGTTTGGCTACAACCTCTTCTGGTGCGTTTGTTTTAAATTCTGCCCCCATCACTACCATTAAAGATTGTCCGCCATTGGCTTTTGGATTTTGATACACAATATATAAGTCATGCACCCCCTCAGTATGGGACAATTTTAGGGACTTCAAAACAGGAGCCATCGTCTCAGACGGTTCAACAAAACCCGACTCTCCAATCAGTTTACCTGTTGGCGCATCCAACCGAATTTCGATATTGCCCCCTGCAGCGTTCAATTGTGGTTTGGCTGCTGCTACCAACATCTCTAAAGTGGTGATATTGGTCAAATCTATCTTATTTAACACCACATAAGACCCTGATTTTGCAGGAATTGCAAAAGCATTGCCGCCAAAACTCATTTTGGTAACGTCTTCATATTTATCAAAATCATGTGGCGAAATTTTTGCATTTCGGAGCGTATAAGTCTGTTCTGAAGTTAGCGCAGGCAAGCCATTTGCACCTTGGTCTTGATAGGCAGCACGTAAAATATACACGCCTTGTCCTTTATCCTGTGCGGGTAATTTAGTCGTAAAACTTCCTTTTGTAGGCAATGATTTATCAGCAGGATTTTCGCTTGAAAGACTTAAAATATATTTCGTCATTTCAGCCGCATCTTCGGTTGACAATTGCGGATGCCCTGCCATCGGCACTTCGCCCCATACACCGCTACCGCCTGCAATAATTTTTTTCGTCAAGGTCTCTAAAGCCGTTTTGCTGCCTTTGTATTTCATCGCAATGTCTTTGTAGGCTGGACCAATTGACTTTTTTTCCTTGCTGTGACACGCCTTGCAATCACCTGCTTCAATCAATTTTATACCTTTTATTGTCGCATCGGCAGAACGATGTCCTTGTGCTATCGCAATTTTGTCAAAACCTTCTGCTAAGTAGTCTATTTTTACCGATACTTGGTCAGGTGTTATGCGACCATCTGCCAAACTACCGTCTTCTTTATCTTGCACTTTTACTTCATAATTAAACGATTTGTTGGCAAAATAGAAGGATTTATTGCTTTTAGGCATCTCAAAACTCAATACAGGCGGTTCGTTTCCAGCTATAATTTCCATTGACTGCGTACTGATACCGCCTTTGCCGTCGCTTACGGTCAATGTCGCTTGATACAGACCGATTTTGGTTAAAGTCAAATTCGCATCTGCTTGATTGACTATTTTTTTGAAACCATTTTTTGAACTGATTGTCCACGTGTAGCTCAAAGCATCATCGTCTGCATCTTTTGTCCCTTTCGACGTTAGGCTTACATTGAAGGGAACCGCACCACCTAATTGATTAGCCGCTACTTGTATCTGCGGTTTGCGATTGCCGCCATTGTATTCAATCCGAATCAAACGCGCGTCGTCATTCGCGGTGAACCAACCAGAACCGTATTCCAACATATATAAATCGCCATTGGCTGCAAATTCCATATCCATCGGATTGCTGAATTTATAACTCGGCATAAAACGCTCCATGGATTGATAATTGCCGTCTTTATCCATCGTTACTGCCATAATCCAACCCCGCATCCATTCATATTCTAAAAATTTACCGTCATAATATTTTGGAAATGAACGTGCTGCCGTTTTAAAATCAGCACTATAAAAAACAGGTCCCGCCATGGCATTGCGTCCGCCGCTACCGACCAATGGAAACTCTTTTGAAGCCCCGTAAGGATACCAAACAAAGGCATTTTGAGCAGGCGGCAATTCTTTTAAACCCGTATTATTGGGCGACATATTAATCGGCTTTTCAGGTTGCCATTTTTCCATTGATTTTGAATTTGCAAAATCATATTTAAAATAAGCTTTGTTGTCGCCTACGAAATGAGGCCAACCAAAATTACCCGCTTTACGGGCTTGCCCTACTTCGTCATGACCTTCTGGGCCGCGTGTAGAATCGGGTTTATTGGCATCGGGCCCTACTTCTCCCCAATAGACATAACCCGTTTTTTGGTCAATCGAAATACGGTAAGGGTTGCGATGACCCATTGTGTAAATTTCAGGGCGTGTTTTCCCCCCGTCCCCGGAAGGGGGTGGCTTAGAAGCCGTCCAAGCTCCCCCTTTGGGGGTCGGAGGGCTGAACAAGTTACCGTCTGGAATCGAGTACCCCCCCTCAGTATTGGGCTTAATTCTGATGATTTTACCACGCAAATCATTGGTATTGGCCGACGATTTTTGAGCATCCCATGACTCTCTGCCTAGTCTTTCATCGCTCGGGCTGTATCCACTTGAACCGTGGGGATTGGTGTTGTCACCTGTTGACAAATACAAATTGCCTGTTTTATCCCAAGCAATCGAGCCGCCTGTATGACAGCATTCTTCACGTTGTGTTGCTACACGCAACATTTCTTTTTCAGAATTCAAAAGCAATTCGTCGCCTTTCATCGTAAACCTTGAAAGCTGATTGTATGAGCCTTTGGTTGACGCATAATACATATAAATCCAGTGATTTTGAGCAAAATTTGGGTCTTTATTCAAGCCCATTAACCCGTCTTCCGCTTCCGACTCTTTGCCCTCTTTGCTCACATATAAATGACTAACGGGTATTGTTGCAATCGTTTTTACCTCTTTTGTTTTAGTATTATACAAACGCACTGCTCCATGTCTTTGAATGAAAAGCACACGTTCTGGGTCTAACAAACTCAATTCGATAGGTTCGTCTAATTTTTCAAGTAAAACGACTTTTGAAAAACGGTTTTCTTCTGGACGTGATTTTGAATAATCCAAAGGTTTTGGATTGGCACCACCCGCTACATAATTCAAACCTGCCCATAAGTGATTTAGAAACAAAGGCTCTGAAAACGTCTCGTCTGTATGACCCATAGCCGTATAAAAGGAGCGTCCGCCATCAAACTCTTGATACCAACTCATGGGGTGATAATTTGGAATTTTACCACCTTGATAGGATTTTTCATCAATCGTCAATAAGACATTGATTTTAGGGGACATATTTCTGAAACTATAAAATTCATCTGTTCTTTCAAATTGGTCAGGCATCCCTTGTGTTCCCCAATGATTTTTGGCAACAACAGTATATTTACCTTTTTGTATATTGCTCGGTGTTGACGGATGGTCTAAAAAATACGCCCCTACCAACTGACCATACCAAGGCCAATCATATTCGCAATCTGTCGCCGAATGAATGCCCAAATAGCCGCCACCAGCTTGAATATAGCGTTCAAAAGCCGACTGCTGTTCGTCATTCAAGACATTGCCCGTTGTGTTTAGAAAAACAACCGCATTGTATTTAGACAGCTCTTTTTGATTAAAAAGAGCCGCATCTTCTGTGAACTTCACCCCAAAACCCTTGTCTTTTGACATTTTAGTCAGCGCAGTTATACCTGCACCGATTGAGGCATGTCTAAAAGCCTCTGTTTTGCTAAAAACAAGGACGTTTTTTTTAGGCGATTGAGCCACCATCTGTGCGACATTTATGAAACAAAACAAAGCGACCAAAAACGCCCCTTTTGCTTTGCGTAAAAGTTGAATATTTGAATTCATATTCTTGATGTTTAGTAATTTTAATTTTTAATTAAAGAATCCGTTAGGATTCGCACGTTTGTAGAATAAAAACACCCTGTTTGTTCCGAATCCATTAGGATTCTTACAGTTGCAGCAGTGTTATTATCGTGCGAATCTTAACGGATTCGTAGAAATTATTCGTTTATTTTAATCTACAAACGTGTTAATCCTAACGGATTTATAAGGTTTACCCCTCAGTATTTCTAAGGTTTTAAGCCGTTTTTCTTAGTTAAAACCAAATTTCTTCAAGCCATCATGGCTGATTTTTATCGCCTCAATAGCCTTCATATCAAAAGTCGCATCTTGCTCAACAAGGTAATATTTCATGCCTGAAACCTTCTTTTTGGCGAGGATTCGGGCAAAATCTATCGTTCCAGTGCCAACAGGTGCAAAACGACCTTGTGTGTCCATATCCTTCACATGCCAAATTTTGAACCGACCTGGATATTTTTCAAAATAGGCAACAGGGTCAGCACCTGCCTTCGTCACCCAATATAAATCCATTTGAAAATTGACATATTTAGGGTCAACTTTACTCATAAAATACTCAATCGGTACAATACCTTTTGCATTCTTTTTGAATTCAAAATCGTGGTTATGATACAACAATTCCAAACCAGCATCCTTGCATTTTTTGCCCACCGTATTTAGAAAATTGACGACAAAATCGAGGTCATCGTCCATACCCATGGTGCGCGTGGCAGCATCGTATTTGAAATGCCCCATTGGTGGAACAGGAATGACAAAATATTTGAAACCCGCTGCTTTGACATCTGCAATCATCGCATCGGCATTGTCCAAAGTGGCTGTACCTTGATGCGTACTGATGGGATTTAAACCCAATGATGTCACATACGTTTTAAATTCAACGGGTGTCATACCATAAAATTTTCCTTTGTCATATCCCGCAGATTCAATGTTTTTGTAGCCCAAATCAGCTACTTTTTTGAGACTTCCTTTCGCATCAGTCTTCATGTCGTCGCGGACAGTATAAAGTGCCAATCCGCCGTATTTGTTACTGCATGAACTTAGAAAGAACAGAGCCATAGCGAGCATTAGGAAACTTGATTTGTTTTTCATAATTGAAATTTTTTAATTTAATTCTTATTGTCTGATTTTAGGACAATAATAAAGTGAAGTTTTCATATCACCAAATATTCTCTTACTTTTGCGAAAAATACTTTTATATTTTTCAGCTCCCCAATTTTTAATTTCTAAAATTCATAAATTCAAGAAACAGAATACTTTTTGCAGGAATTTGAATCAACCCTGATTTCACTTTTTCCCCGTTGATGGTTGGCAACTCATCTTTTTCATTCAATTTAAGTTCTTTTCCATTCAACTTAACTTTTTTAGTCAGCGGTTCGTCAGCTGTTAATAAATACATTTTCCCACTTGAAGGCACCTCTACTGAGGTCGTTTTATCAGTTGTGTTTAAAATTAATACGGCTCTACCTGCTGATTTTCCTTTCAAATTATGCATAAAAATATCTACTCCTGATGATAAGATGCCTGCTTCATAAACTTGTGTACCCATTAATTTATTCCATAACAAAGCTGCCCAATAGTTAGGTCTTGGATTGTGGGTGTCATGGTCAAGCAAAGCATATTCGCTTCTTGCAAGGGTATTGTGCATCACCACTTGAACACCTTTTTTGGCCAGACGACCCAACTGTTCCAAATAGCGGAAACAATCTATATAAGTCGCTGCCCACGGATTGCCGCCACAGGCCGTTTCTGCCGTTTCAGTGTTCCAGATTGGTGCGTCAGGATTGTATTTATCTCTTGCATTTTGGTAAAATTCAAGACCGAGTTCCGTTTTTTTCAACCAATCGGCACTCAAAGCATTCGCAGGTTTTTGTCCGCCCATACACCGTTGGGAAACAGTACCATAAAAATGATAGCTAAAAATATCAAAACTTGGTTTTGGCGCAGCCGATAATATATCGTTAAGAGGGATATCTAATCCAGAAGGGAGGATACCGCCTTCGCCTGTAGAACCCGGTCCAATTATTTTCATATTGGGTGCGGCTTCTGCCATAAAAGTCCTAAAAAGAGCAAATTCTTTAGCATAATTTGCGCCTTTGTAGCCCTTCGGTGCATCGCCATGTGCCGCGTGAGAGGGTTCATTAAAAAATTCAGCCGCAGCAATTTCACCACCGATGGATTTTGTATAATCCAAAATAGACTTTACTTGGGTGGGTTGCCAGATGCCCTTTTCATCTCTCATACCGTCACTTATCGGGAAAGAAGTCACCAATTTGCCATCAACTGCCTTGCAAAAATCAATCACGCCTTTCCACTGTAGCCTTGTCAGAATATTCTTGAAACCATTGGGCGGCGTGGTCATTTTAGCATCCTCATTGTTTTGAAAATAAATAGCATTAGCCCATGTTCCGCTAACCCTTACATACGTGGGTCCCAAAGCCGCAGCCAGATTCCGCAATTTTTTTTCATAAAGATTAATCGGTTCAATACCCCATTTCAAAGCGGCAAACCCTGTTTTATTCGAATGTTTTTTCACCGAATCTATCAACTCATAAGGAATCCAGAAATCACCGCCAATCACCTCACACATTTCCACATTAAATGATTGGAAACGTTTATCAACCGAACCCATCCATTTCATCTGTTTCAGATTGATTTTGTTTATGGGTTTCTGTCCATAAGCGGTAAGGATTGGACTCATTAATATCGCCAGAATTGAAGCGTATTTTAATACTTTCATTTTATTTTTATTTTTATTTTAAAAATTACCCCCTCAGTATTACCCCTCATTTTACATACTTGACAACGTCTTTTTCATCATTTTACCAATAAAATTAGTGGCAAAAAGCGGATTGAGGCGATAAAGTAAATCCAAAATCGTTGAATCTTTGCCAACCGTCACCCGAAACTTGTTCTTCTCCATCGCGCCAATAATGATTGCGGCTGCCTTCGGTGCAGGGAGTGTTCTTTTAGCAGCATCTGCATTTTTAGGGTCGTTTATATCCATTTTAGCTTTGCCTAAGCCCGAATTTTCGGTAATATTGGTGGCAATCGCCCCAGGATGCACCACCGTCACGTTTACATTTGTATCTTTCAATTCTGCATAAAGCCCTTCTGTTAAAATTTTTACAGCTGCTTTTGAAGCCCCATAAATCGTCTGACTTGGAAAAGACATAAACCCGCCCATACTCGAAATATTCACTATATGCGCTTCGGGACGTTTCAAAAACACAGGTAAAAAGGCTTTAACCATATATAAAGTGCCATAAAAATTGACATTCATCACCCTATGGATGTCCTCGATAGACAGGTCATTGACGGCAATAAATTTCTGAATAATCCCTGCATTATTAATGATACCGTCCACCGAACCAAAGTGCTGAATGACGGCATCAGGCAAAGCATCTACTTTGCTTCTGTCGGTAATATCCATAGCAAAACCTTTGAAACGGTCGGCACCGACACCCGCTATTTTTTGTGTTTCAGCAAGTGCATTTGGATTGATGTCAATGCCGACAACATTTGCTTGTTTTTGAAGCAGCTGCAAAGTGAGTTCTCGCCCCATACCACTGCCTGCACCTGTCACGACGATTGTTTTATTTTTGACTTCCATTGTATTTTAGTAAAAGATTTGAACTTTGCAAAACGTATTTTTTCATTTTTCTTCAACCTATCTCAACACGCCAGGAACACCGGTAGGCAGCCCTTTAGCCAAATCCACTTCAATTTTATGTTTGTCGAGTTGAGCCTCAATGATTCCTGACGACATACTGGTAATTCTGAACTTTACATCTTTGGCAATCAAATAGCCCGTATGTTTACCACTTACTTTTATATCAGCTACCCAAGTTACTGGTTTATCATAGCCACCAAGTCTTAATGTGGAAGATTCTGTACCATTTAAAATGTTACTCGCCATCATCTGTAAAATCCACATATTTAATTACCCTACGAGGCTCATCAGCAGAACCCTGTTCTGGTTTTGTCATACTTATTTCAGCATAGCCAGATACTTTTGCTTTCAAAACACCTTGTTCAGGATAGGTAGAAGTCGTCCATTTAAAATCTTTAAGGTCAGTTGCCCATTTCAAATCAGGAAAAACAACGGGCAAAGGTTTTGTTGGTTTTCTGGAAGTGAATTTAATGAATCTAAGTCTTCCAGTAAGCTCGCCTGATTTTACAGTACTCGGGTCTTTTTGCTCCCAGAAAAATGGCTCCGCCTTTGGAGCAGGTGGGAGCTTCGGAATTATGGAGTAGTTTATAGGTGTATTAGGTGTCGAGCCGTTATTGTGCGATAATCCAATAAAAGGCAGCAATAATGCTAAAAGCATAGCGACCAAGTGATTATTAGATTTAAAATGATTCTTATTCATTTTTTTATAATTTAAAATTTGAAATGCTTTTGACATGATAAGTGGGTGAACAAAATTACCCCCCTCAGTATTTTTACTAAATTTAGAACTTAAAAGGCACTTAATTTTATTCAACAACCACTCTTACTCTATCCAAATTTTGGATACGTGTAAAGGCTGTTTTAACGTCACCTTCTCTTTGCGAAGCGACTCTAAGTGTTGGAAAATAAGTACCCGATTTGGTGAATTTATAAGTCATTTTCAAAGTGGCATGACCGCTTTTTTCATCAAAAGAAATCGCTTTTTGGCTTATCGGAAAAGTACCCGCACCTTCAAAATCCCATTCTGCCGAAACGACCTTACCTGTATGGGGTGGCACTTCAACCACTGCGGTAAATGTTATCTTTTCACCTACCTTAGTTTGTACTTTCTTACCCCCTTTTACTGTTAAATTGACGATGGGTTGAATACCTTTTCGTTCGGATGCTTTTTTGGGCACAATCACTTGCCCGTCTTCGATTTTATAATTGGTTGCGGCAGGTGGTTCGATGCCTTTTTCTACCCAATTGCTCAAATCAATCAAAGCTTGTTGCAATACACCTATATAACTGACGGTTCTGGTTGGGTCTTCCTGTTTGGTTAGGTCGCCGTGTAAGGCACGGTCGGTGTACCAAACTCTAAAATTTTTATCCGCATTATCGCCCAAATTTTCAATGACTTTATTCCGATACCAATCCGCTTGCCACGGAAAAGCTTCTCTGTCCCATAATGATTCGAGCATAATCATTTTACCTTTAAATTTACCATTTGGTAAAACGCCCGAAGCACCTCGTGTAAACATGGGTCCTAAAAGAAAGGAACTTTGGGGATAAAGAGGTTCTCCTTTGTCATTTCTAAACTGGTTCCATACTTTGTATTCTTTACCTGGCACTTGATGTCTATGGTATGTTTGGGCGGCTAAGAAATTGGAGTTATCAACCTGTACTTCGTCACCTGTTTTTATTTGCGCTAAAATTCGGGAGTCAGTTGCGCCCAATACCACTTTATCGCCTTCGATTGCAATTAATTGAATGGTTTTACCAGCTGCTTCACCTGTTTTTATGATTAAATCGCCACCGAGAAAATTGACGTTTGACATTATATCTTCTAATTGATATGCCACAGGCAAAGTGCTTTCATCATTTCCTAAACTTTTCCATGAGGCTTCGGCGGTGCCTTTTTCTTGGTCAGACATCGGTTCGACCAATTTAGCTTTTACAGCCATTTCATAAGGAATACCAATTTTGATTTTACTCGTTTTTTGTAATCGAGCTTTCAACAATGAGGCAGGTGGATTTGAACCATAATAGCCTTCCTTCGTCCAAAAATTCTGAAAATAGGCTTTATCAGCCATCGTCATACCTTGATATACTGCTCTAAAACCATGCACACCCATTGTTTTATAACCGAACCATGATTTTGGTGGAAACCCCATTTTGGTGACTTCCATCAATGCCGATTTCTCCTCATCGTTCATCCAGCATACATATCGCCACTGCCACCAGGCTCCAGTGCGTCAATTATTTGAGGGAATTTATCATTTAAAATTCTCATAGCGTGCATACGTACAGAGAACATACTCGGGATAGCCATAGGTGAACCTACTACGTAAGGTACTACTCCATCCCATACCCCCTCAGTATTTTCGATAGCACCAATGGTACGGTATGCACCACCACTTCCACCAAATGCATAGCCATAGGTATGGTGCGTACCAAAGATTTTATTCGCTACTATTTTAGAAAATTGAGCAGCAGCAGCATTGGCTTTATAAGCTCCAATTAAGGGGTCGCTCGCTTTCTTTTGTCCTGTAAAATCAAACCTTCCACCACCATTGGTTTCAATAAAATAAGCACCACTACTGATTGAAAAGCCTATTTTGTCTTCTTCGCCAGACGCCCCTTGCGAAAGGTTTTCATTATCTGGAAATGGTGTGATGTATTGAAAAAAATGACCTTTGTATTGTTCTTTTGAAGGAAAATATAAGGAAAAACGGGTTTCTGTACCCTCAAATCCACCATGTATGTACAAGTGGCGAACAGGTAAATCGCGCCATTCTTCTTTATCAATGAAAGGTTTATTGAACATGGTGTCCGTTTGAGCATACGATTGTCTTATGCTTAACGACAATAGAAAAAAAGCAATTATTATTTTTTTCATCTGAAAATAGTTTTAAATTGATTGAAAAAGATGTTAAAATGTAAGAAATACTGAGGGGTGGGCTTGACAAGGCTTTTATTAAAAATAGGTTAGATGAGCGATTGCATATAATAAACACCTATAACTTGATTTTTTTGATGATTATAGCTGAAATCAATAAACTATAATTTTATTCATATTTTAAACTTTATTTGATTAAAAAGTTATTGTTAAACCCCCATCAGCCGTAATGACCGAACCTGTTATATAACTTGAATCAGGTCCAGCCAAAAACCATACAATACCAGCGATTTCAGAAGGTTGCCCCGCTCTTTTCAATGGTAAGTGGTCATTTTTAATATAATTTTCATAAAACCATTCTGAATCTAATTCATCTTTATGATCACCTTTTACAGACATAGGCGTTCTGATAAAACCGGGAGCAATGGTATTTGCCAATATGTTTCTTGGTGCTAATTCGGCAGCTAAAGAGCGTGTAAATTGCGTAATTGCAGCTTTAGCCATGCCATAAGATGAACTACCTTTGGCAACTCTTTCATAGTGAATCGAGGTAATATGTATGATACGACCACCCTCTTTTAATAAAGGAATCAATACTCGACTACATTTTACAGAACCGTACAACATCACTTGTAAAGAATTATCCCACTTTGAAAATTCAGCGTCTAAAACGGGTACATTTTCAGATATGCCGATACTATTGACAAAAGCATCTATTTGACCAAATTCCGACGTTACTACTTGACACAGCTTTTCAATATCAGCGTCTAATCGTACATCTGTTACACAGGCAGAATGACCTTTTCCTACCAAATTTGAAAGCACGTCTTCACACTTTTCAGCATTGTGACCCGTGAGTATCACTTGCCAGCCTTCTTGAGCGAACCTTTCGGCTGTGGCTTTTCCGATACCCGATGACCCACCTAATACAACGATTTTCTTTTTCATTTTCCTACCGAAAACTAAATTAATAGGTAGCCCTGCCACCTGAAATATCAAATATAAAACCCGTAGAGAAAGTACATTCTTTTGATACAATCCATGCAGATAATTTAGCCACTTCATCAACCGTTCCTAAACGCCCCATTGGGATTTTAGCCAACATATATGCTAACTGCTTAGGATCTGTATTTTCATTCATAGGGGTTTTTATTAATGCAGGGGCTAAGCCATTAACTGTTATACCTGTAGTTGCATATTCTTTTCCTATCGCTTTCACCAAGCTTATCACACCACCTTTGGTAGAAGAATAACCTGCCATACCTGGATTTCCCTCTTTTCCTGCCATAGATGCAAGCAACAGAATACGTCCATAATTATGTTTTTCCATCACTTTAATGGCGTATTTGGTCATTAAAAATGAGCCTCTTAGATTAATTCCATATATTTTGTCATATTCTTCTACGCTGTAATCAGTGATTTTGGTGTTTGTTGGACCAACAATACCCGCACAGTTTACCATAATGTCTATTTTATTGAATTTTTCTTCGGCCTGATTGATGGCTGAAATAACTGATTGTTCGGAAGATACGTCTGTTTGAATACCCAAAACATCGTAACCTTTTTCGCTAAATTCTGCTACTGTTTTTTGAATTAAGGTATCATTTACATCTAATAGAACCACTCTTCCGCCTTCAGAACCTATCAGTTCAGCAATCCCTCTACCGAGTCCATTGCCACCACCAGTAATAACAGCTACTTGTTTTTCAAATCTTTTCATAATGAAATATTTCTTATTGAAATTTAAAGTTATTCATAACACTTTTTAAAAGATAACTTTTACCCCCAAATAAACCACCCTTGTACTTGTTTAGGAGTTTCAATTTGAGCTTGAAGTTTTTTATTGCCGATTTGATATGCCACATTTATTTTACCTTTAGGATGTGGCATTTCACCTGATATTTTTTCATTGTTAAGGGTAAAAGCTCCATCTGTATCGGTTAACGTACCGTTACTTGTGCCTTTGAGAAGGACGGCAGCACCGATAATGGGAGACCCCTCAGTATCGGTCACTTTTCCTTGTACCGAATTTTGAGCATAAGCCCCGAATGTCATCAAGAAAAACAAAAAGCTCAAACCGATGCTGCGCGTGATGCCTTTTGTTTTAGTAGTGAGGTGAATGTTTTTTTCATTTTAATAAAAATTTTAATACTGAATGATGTTGTTTAGTGAATAAACTAATACTTTTTTATAAGTGAAGCGTATTCTGAAAAACCGATTAAAACCAAACATAAGTTTGTATCAGTTCAATTTCTCCTTATTTAAACCTTTCAAGGGCAAAGTTAGACAAAGTTTTTTTATTGTATCATTTTTTATACAATAAATTTTATAAACAATAGTACATTTGCCTTTGCCCATAAAAAAAGGCTTTTTAAGCCCTTTTTTACTCATGGTATTTTAGAACATTGCTTACTTATTGAGGACAGATGTGATACTCCTCAGTCCCGAGTAATTTGGGATTTCTCTATCGTTCAATATTTTCTGTAAAACACATTTTAAAAAATGAAAAATTTATATTTTTGGAATCATTGTTAAGGAACGTTGAAATAATAAAGTATCTAATTTCATTTTACAATCAATTGATAACCAGTTATTTGCAAATTCATCATTCATCATTTATCATTCATAATTTCCTAAGCTACCTTTGCGTATTAAGTGATTAGGTTTGATTGGATAATTTCAAATTTATAACAATTTAAATTCATCTGTATTTTCACAGAAAAAAACATGGAATTATTAACAAATCAAAATTATATTGATCAACTCTCAATTGATTGTGTCATTTTTGGGTATGAAAACAAACAGCTTAAAGTATTAATTACTAAGCTCAACTTTAAAGGTAATTTTTATGCCATACCAAGTGGGTTTATTCATCAAGAAGAAGATATTGATGAGGCAGCTCGGAGAATCTTAGAGCATCGGACAGGCATTAATAATATTTATTTGGAAGAGTTCAAAGTCTTTGGAAGCGCAAATAGAAATAACAAAGAATTCCTTGACCAACTTATAGCGCATAATTACCCTGATTCTATTTCAGAAAAAACAAATATCATGGAATACCAATGGTTCTCAAAACGGTTTGTCTCAATTGGCTACTATGCACTCGTAGATATTAATGAAGTAAAACCCTGTCTTTCAGAGGTTTATGCGTCTATTGAGTGGTTTGATATTCATCAAATCCCAGCGTTAATTATAGATTATGATAAAGTTGTTTTAGCGGCACTCAATACGCTAAAAGAAGACATAGACAAAAAATTAAATGTATTTAACCTTTTACCTGAAAAATTTACGATGATGGAAATTCAAGACATCTACGAAACCATTTTTGAGAAAACGTATGTAAGAACAAATTTTCAGAAGAAAATTTTAGAATTGAATACCTTAGAACGTCTTGAAAAGAAATTTACAGGGGCAAAAAATAAAGCACCCTACCTGTATAAGATAAAAAAATAGTTAAATGGCTGTTTTTATTCTTCATAACAATTAGGCTGTTTTGATTAAAGAGCCTTAACGTTTAAATCTGGATATGAATATCATCGTCCTGAATCTACTACCCGAAACCTTCACCATGAAGGAAGTACAAGACCTCTATGAAACCATTTTTGAACAAGAGTATGTCCGAAATAATTTCCAAAAGAAAATTCTGGAATTAAATGTATTAGAACGGTTAGAGAAAAAATTTACGGGGGCAGCCCATAAAGCTCCGTATTTGTATCGGTTTAAAAATGATGAATGATGAATTTGCAAAACGTTGACTTTCACGTTTTGCAAATTCATCATTTCCTAAAAGATCATGCTTATTTCTTCAAAATCACTACAGGACCCAACAAACCCGAAGGCAACAAAGGCGCATTCGCTTGATAAAAAGGCATGGTTGTAAAGGTTAACTTTGTCTTTACATCGGGTTGTGCATCGCCGATTAAGCGATTCACCCACGTATTTGTCACCTTTATTACAATCGTATTATCACCTGTTTTCAACCCCTCAGTAATATTGAGTTTGAAAGGTGTTTTCCACGCAATACCCATGTTTTTACCGTTAACGATGACTTCTGCCATGTTTTTAACGTCACCTAAATCAATTTCACACCCAGTCCCTTTTGCAATCATAGGCATTTTAAAGGTATTCTGATAGGTCGCTGTACCAGAAAAATATTTGATACCCCCCTCAGTATTTTCACTCCAAGAAGCCAATTTATCAAATGTTGCACTTTGTGGCGCGCCTCTACCCTCTTGAAATGTTACCTTCCAAGGGCTTGTAATTGTCAAAACTTGCTTTTCTTCTAAAACAGGTTTACTATAATTTAAAACAGTTGCTTTATTTTTAAAAATAATAAAATAAGCATTCCAAGATTCAAATTTTAAAGGAATTATTGTCCGACCATTTTTGATTTGATAGGATACACTTTGAGTTTTACCCGTTTGCGGATGCCATAATTCAGGTATTGCACCCGAAACTCTAAAACTGATTTCAGCCTCATTTGTATTCGCACTGCGGTTATTCAACCAATAGATGTGTTCAACGTCCGTTTTGCGATGCACATAAAGAATTTTTTCTTTGGCATTTTTAATGATGACATCTTCTGAAATTTTACCCCCCCTCAGTATATCTGCAAAGTTTTGCGTTTCGAGTTGTGGGTTTTTACCCCAAATTTCATTTACAATGGCTTGAAATTCAACATCGTTATCGCTCATACTCGGCGATTTTATAGGCTTAATACCTGCCACTTTTGCCCCTGCTTTTACCAATTCTTTTATCTTTTTTAAAACAGATAGAGTCATGTTTTTAGCACTTTCATCAAGCACTAAAAGGTTGTATGAAGCCCCGCTTGGCGCAACGATTTTACCGTTTTTTATTTGCATCAATTTCAAAGCAGTCGCATTACAAAAGTCAAATTCATAACCTTCGATTTTAGGCAGCTTTTCCTTGAATTGCCATGTAATATTCGTGTTTTCACCATAAAAATACAACACATCAGCCACAAATTTGCCTTGTTGCAAAAGGTAAGAACTTCTGCCCAAATAGTCCATCCATGCCTTAGCCCCTGCGCCCGACCAAGTCTCTTGACGTGAAAAATACTGCCCAAAAGGGCCGAGAGAAAAACCAGGCTTTTTATCGTCCAAAGGCTGATGAACGGAGGTATGAATGACAAAACGATTCAAGCCCGAAGCCATTTCCAAATCGGCAGTGCGTTTCAAACGTTCTGGATACTCTTGAAATGGTCTGCCTACCGAAGTCATAGACTCCGCTGCGACAAAGGGCTTTCCGTAAATATGCGCCACCGAAGCCGCCTCTCTGATATCCGCTTCGCTGCGGACTTCTTCTTCCGTGCCACCCGCCAAACTACCCGGTGTCCACATCGCCGACATCGGAATATCGGCATTGCGTTTTATGTCCATGCCATCAGCCAGGTAAATGCGTCCGCCTTCATGCGATTCGGTATAGCGTTTCATGCCGCGTTTATGGAGTTCTTCACCAATGACATCGTAATGGCTTTCAACAATCAGTTCACCTATGGTTTTTCTAAAATCCCAAAGGAATTTCTCACTGGATTCGGTACTTTTTACTACTCTACCTACCAAAACAGGCAGCCATGTTTTAATATCATAACCCCTACGTTTAGCAAATTCTTCTGGAAAAGCCTTTGTCCAATTCATGTGACCCGCTTCATAACTGTCCAAAATCATGTATTGCAAACCCTTTGTACCCATTATGCCGCCTGTTGCATCTTTGTACATATCGAGGTAGGTATTGATGTATTTTTTGACGGCTACTTTATCCAATTTATCCACTTCCAAACCCGTTGCTTCAGGCGATGCGGGGTGATTTTGACGACCTGTTAAGCTATAACCGAAACGCATAACAACCCAATTTCCAGCGGGTGCAGTCCAGTTTAAAGAACCATCATTTTTCATTTTCTCAGTCAAATCAATGACCCCCTCAGTAGAAATAGCATCTGTGACGGATAATACAGTCGTTTTAGCATTTTCTTTCCAAGGCGAAAAACCCGCTTTATCTTCAAATTGGTCAATACGTGAGCTATTGTGCAAAACATATTCTGACACGTTCACACCGTCAGGGTCTGTTTTAGGCGGCATACCCATCATCGCCAACATGGGATTGAAAGCAGGTGGCAATGTTTTGTAGCACAAACGCCAATATTTTGCCGTTGTGGATGCAAAACTGACCGTATTATGTGGTACAGTGCTGCCTGGTACTCTTGCAATTTCTCTAAAAGTCACGCCATCATTACTCACTTTCAACGACCTGTTTTCAGCCCCGCCGTTGAACTCATCCAAAGCACCGACAATGGCACCTGATACAGTCATGGCTTTAAAAGTTTGCGGTGTTTCAAAACTGTATTGAATCCACATATCTTCATCAACCTTCATGGGCGGCAGCAAAGTGGCGTTTGTCAAATCGCCATCGGTCAAGTTTTTTATATTAAAATCACCCCCGCTTGAACTTAGTTTAGGGTTTAAGTCGGCTAAAGTTTTTTCAGATTCAAGGACTTTATAAGCTATAACATAAGCATCTTGATAAAAATTAGGCTTTTTGCCTACAAAACTGCCTGAAATACCCCCCTCAGTAATGACGACATTTTGGAATTTACCGACCACATCGGACGGTTGCGGTAGCTTGCCGTTAAAGGTTTCGCCGCCTTTTATGCGCGTTTCCGTCCACACATATTTTTTCATACCGTCTTTGGGTTCTACCCAAGGACCACCTGTGACACTCCAACCCGGTGAACCCGCAATCGCCATTTCAAGCCCATTTTTAACCGCCAATTGAGTGGTGAATTTGAAGGCGTCTTTCCAATCTGGTTGCATGAACACCAATTTTTTAGGCACAACGACGGGTGTAAACAGGTTGGCATCAAAGTTTTGAAATCCACCAATACCGACTTGTTTCATCCAATCCAAGTCTTTTTGGATACCGTCTTTCGTGATATTGCCATTCATCCAATGCCACCACACGCGTGGCTTTGCGGCATTGGGCGGTGTTTGAAAATTTTGGAGAAGTGGGTTTTGAGCATTTGCAAAAGATACTATTAACAAAATGAATACGACGAGATATTTTGTTTGATTTTTCATTTTTATCGTTTAGTTTTTAAAAGATGTATTGTGAAAAGAAAATAATGCAAAGGTTTTACCCCCTCAGTATTTTAAGGAAAAATTTCTCTAATAACAATATGTGTACTTACTTTTTAAGCATTTCCTGCAATTTCATCGCAAAAAACAACCCTAAAAAGGCTAAACTTGATGAGACCCATAAAAAAGCAGACGGCGCGACTTTATCAGACAAAACACCTGACACAGCGGGAACGAGGACACCCCCCACGATTTCACCTACGCCCATAATCAAGCCCATCGCTTTGGCTCTCAAATGGGATGGAACAGCTTCTGAAGGTATCACCGCTGCCACCATTGCCAAACAACCCATCATAAAATAAGTGATAAACATGGCTGGTAAATGGACACTCGTGCCTACTAAAAAATAGACAGCAAAAGGATATAAAATGCCCAATGTCATAAAGATAAACATGACAGGTTTTCGACCTATTCTATCAGATAATGCTGGAACAATGATGGACGATAACAAACCTGAAACACCCAAAAGCCCCATTGTTTTACCCATGTCATCGCCCGTCATGCCTTGCACATTCACGAAATATTTTGAGATAAACGGCAGCGTGGCAAACCACCAACCAAAGACGCAACAAGCCAAAGGAATACCCCATTTGACATTATTATATGCCCATAATTCTGAAAAATTGGTCGTGGATTGTGCTTTTTCACCCGTACTTTCGGCAGTTGATTTTTTAATAAATTTCCAAGCTAAGAGTCCTAAAATAAGCCCAGGAACACCCGCAATGTAAAAAGCATTGCGCCAACCCATGCTTTCAGCAATTTGTACTAAAATAACGGGTGCTAAAATGGATCCAAACAAAGCAGAACCTACGCCTTGTAAAATCCCTGCATTCAAGCCTAAACGGTTTGGAGACGACTCGCGCTCAACAAAATTTTGCGCTAACGGTATGACAGCACCTTCTGAAAAACCCATTATTAATCGTGCAAACAATAAGGTCGCAAAAGAAACGGCAATGCCTGACCAAAATGAGCATATTGAAAAAGTAAATACTGCTGCGATGAAAACCACCTTCTTTTTATTGTTGGTTTCTGCCCAAGCCGTTGAAAAATAGCTCGAAAATGCCCATGCTAAGGATAAAGCACTTGCCAAAAGCCCAATGTGGGTGTCACTCAATTGAAGGTCTTTGGCAACATAAGGTATCAAAAAGTTCAATGCCAAACGGTCAAAAAACAAACAACCGAAGGTCAATGCCATCAAAGCGACTATACCGTTTTCGTAGGAAAAAAGGCTTTTTTTCATTTTAAATTCTTGTTGTTAGACTTGATTAAAGTTCGTTTTTCGGTTCAAAATAGCTTTTATACTGAGGGGGTGCTTTACAGTCCCTTATTCGCTTTAATGATACTTTGATATTCATAAAAACTCTGCTTAGGTGTACGCTCTTGCGTCGCAAAATCAACATAAATCAAGCCCAAACGCTTGGTATACCCTGCCACCCATTCAAAA
The DNA here is from genome assembly GCA_031411275.1 of Saprospiraceae bacterium. Classification (GTDB taxonomy): domain Bacteria; phylum Bacteroidota; class Bacteroidia; order Chitinophagales; family Saprospiraceae; genus JAAFJT01. The sequence goes on from JANOAU010000134.1 coordinate 26,804, forward strand.
TTGTCCCAACCACTCCAAACCATATAACCATTCAAATTTGCCCCTTCTTTTTTTGCTTTTAAGGCATATTCAATGTGCCGTTTGATATAATCGGCACGCATCGGGTCATTGATTTTATTATCAACTTTCACATCTTCGGAAGGGAAACCCGTACCGTTTTCAGTGATGTACACCTTTGGATTGCCATATTCCGTTTTCAGCCGCATCAATATTTGATAGAGATATTCGGGCTTAACAGGGCCTACATTCGACTTGATAGAATCGGGGTTATTGTCCAACCATTTCAAAGACATGGGCGTATCCTCCCCTTTTACAATGGCAGGGGCATAAAAATTAACGCCTAAGAAATCAGGCTTTTGCGCAGCGATAAAAGCCATATCTTCTGCACTTGGTTTGAAAGTGGGATTGTATTTTGCGAATGAATCCAACGCCATTTTAGGATAACTGCCTTTATAAAGCGGGTCTAAAAAGAGGTCATTTATCAAAATATCTTGAAATTTGGCGGCTTCTACATCGGCAGGTTTATTCGCATCCCATGCCGCAGCAGGGTTCAAATTAAGCACGATACCGATTTCACCTTTGAGTTTTAAATCATGGTAGATTTTAGTGATTTTTGCATTTGCCATCAATTGCCGATGCGCCTTTTGCATTTGGCTCATGTAAAATTCTTTACTGAGGGGAGCATCATGAGGCGCAGTCGTCATATTTTCAACCAAGAAAAACTCAATATATGGCTCATTAAAAGTGATAAAATACTTCACTTTCTGACCATACCGTTTGATGACCAATGTGGCATAATTGAGCCACCAATTTTCCATTTCCGGATTGCCCCAACCGCCTTTTTGCATCAAAACATTGGGATAATCAAAATGATAAATCGTTACAAAAGGCTCAATGCCCGCCGCCAATAAATCGTCAATCAACACATCATAATGTTTCAAAGCCACTTCGTTTGGTGTACCCGTTCCATCGGGAATAATGCGACTCCAATCCAAGGACATACGGTAAGAATTGACCCCTAACTCCTTCATCAACTGAATGTCTTTGAGGTATTGGGTACGGTCATACATATTGATTGACACATTACCAGTCATTTGCTCACCAGTGATCATCTTGGTAATCTGTACTTTATTGGTCAAAAAATCCCATTTAGATTCGCCTTTGCCATCGGTTTGATAGTTGCCTTCCACTTGATAAGCGCAGGTAGCCACGCCCCATTTGAATGCTTCTTTTGTTGTGTTGCTTGTTTCATTTTTACAAGAAAAAAGTAGCATTGTGATGCTTAAAATAGATAAAATTTTGTTTTTCATGATTGAAATTTAAAAAACTGAGAAATACTGAGGGGGGTAAAAGATTTATACATTAATGCCCCATAAAATCTTCCAAGGGTTGTCCATTGAACACATAAGGTTTGGCTTCCGTTAATACAAAAACGATACGGCAAACCTCTGTACTGCTCGGATTACGCCACTTGTGAATCGTGCCACGCTGAACGATGATACCGCCTTGTCCGATTGTTTTTACAAGACTATTGTCCAATTCCAATTCAATTTCCCCACTCAAGATGATACCATAATCAATACTGCTTGATCGGTGCATCGGCGATGAACAATTGGGCAGCATATCCACTATTCGAATCACAGAACCACCTTTAAGGGTTAGACCTGCGTCGCGGTTTGCCCCGTCAGTTTCGTCATTTAAGTCGGCGGGGACGTTGAGGGTTGTCCAAATCGTCCGAAATGCCGCATCGCCTGAAGCGATGACAACGGTTTCAAATATTGCGTCGTCCGTAAAAACGGCTGTTCCATCGGCGGCATGACCTGTTACAATTCGCCTGATTTTATCTGTCATTTCAATTCAATTTAAAGCCTTTAAACTAAAATGTCACGTTTATACTGAGGGGGTCATTTTCCAAAGAAAAAATCAAAAACCACTTGCGCCATATTTATATCGCGGCTGGATTTACCAATCACCGCAGGAGGAGGTGCTTTTGTTGGTACACTTAAAACGTGTCCGCCATTTTCAACTCGTATCAAGCGCATATCGTATTTTCTATTTTTTAAAGTAAATTGAGTGGCCGTAGTTCCATCTTCTTTATCCGTATCGGGAAAGTCGAATTTTGTCGCTTTTGAAAAATCCTTGTGGGCTAAGTTCGCCCAGTATTGCATCGTGGCGTCGGTAGAAGTGACACTACCGCGCTTTGCATCACCGCCCAGCACGACCTCACCCCCTTGATACGGATTGATTTTATCGCCCGTTCCGTTAATGACCATTATTGAAACGGGTGTTTGAGTCGCCGTGCAATCATCATTTGACGGTACAGGTAAACTCGCACTTACAGCCACATATTTCTTGAATAGTTTGGGTCTTTCCTTCGCCAATTTAAAAACTTCGTGTCCCCCGTTTGAATGGCCGACGACAAATATCTGTTTTTTATTGATGTGGTATTTTTGAACAAAATAATCAATCATTTTTTCAAAGAATGTATTGTCGTCAATATTCAAGAGGTTGGCATCGAAATTGGCTTCTTTGCGGCACTCATTCCAATGGTTTTTGTAGCCATTGGGATAGACAACTATGACATTTCCCTGTTCATCCGCTAATTTACTAAACCAATGTTCGGTGAATTGCATTATCAATTTTCCGCTTCCGCCCGAACCATGAAGGACGAACAATAATTTAGGGTTATTGGACACATTCGCGGGTTTATGAAACAAAAACGAACGGCTGTATTCACCGATTTGCATAGAATCCGCTTGGAGCGATTGATAAGCATTTTGACTAAAAATAGCCGTATATAGTAAAAAAAATGAAATAGTAATTATTATTTGTTTCGACATTTTATGATTTTATTTTTTTAACCAACCATGTGAAGTCAACCAAATCGCAAAAGTGTTAATCCATTCATCAGAGGGTAAGCCTTGTTTTTTCATTCCAAAACCATGATCTCCTTTTTCGAAAAGATGTAACTCAACCGACTGCTTGGCAGCGTTCCAACTTTTGTAGAGTTCAATAGATTGGGCTTGAAATCCGAAAAAATCATCGCTCGAAACCGCCATAAATAACGGCATTGGTTTGGCGGGCAGTTTGGTTAAGTTCAGAACGTGCATCGCACCATAAATTGGGGCAAAAAAATCGGGTCTGTTGGAGTCAGACGTGTAATTAAGCCCAGCGTGTGCAGCTACTGTACCACCTGCCGAAAAACCAATAATCCCAATTTTTGCTGAATTAACATGATATTTTGAAGCATTTTCTCTTACATACGCTATGGCTGCCAATCCATCTTCGTTGGCAAGTTTTATGTAGGGTGCCATATCTTCATCCATTTTTTTGCGATCTTTTTGCATTTTCTCCATAAATTCTTTACCTGGGTTTTCGCCAGTAGGCACTAAACGGTACTTCAACACAAACGCGGCTATTCCGTGTTCTACACACCAATTAGCTAAAAAATTGCCTTCATTATCTATGCTCAAAGAATGAAAACCGCCACCCGGGGCAATAATTAACGCCATACCGTTGGCTTTGGAAGGCTCAGGCAAAAAAGCCAAAATACTAGGAACGGATACATTAGAAACGGTTGGTAATTTATCCCACTCTGAAACCAAAGTGCGTTCTCCGCCTTTCCAAACCATATCTGCCAATGCAGGCGTTGATTTTAAGGTGATGATTTCGGAAGCTACTAACTGCGTCTTCGTTTGAGCCCAAATAGTTATTGAACAAAAGAGACCGATTACTGCTAAATTGACTTTTAATTCCATTTTTAATTTATTTTTTAGACATTTCTTTACATTCACGAAATAAAGACCCCCTCAGTATTTTAAGCTTTTTTCAAGTAAATATGGGGCAATTCGTACGAATTGCCCCATTGTACACAATAATTTGTAGGAGAAATTAAAACTTATAAGTTGCTGTCAAAAAATACGCTCTCGGCATGATAGACAATGACGCATAATTTGCTTGTGGATTAGCATCTAACGCTGCTTTTGTAAAACCTTGCGTATCCAATGAGGCAGGGAAACCACCCGGTGCCGCCCACGACATAATGCCATAAGTATTCAATACATTATTAATAGACGCATTGAGTTGAATACGCTTTGAAATGGTGTAACCCATGTTCAAATCAAACGCACTGAACGCGGGGAGTTGGAAAGCATTGCCTACGTTTGCCCATCGTTTGCCCATGTATTGATAATTGATAGAAGCAAAGAAGTTGCCCACTATGTAAGTTGGCGTAATCATTATCATCGTACCAATATTGTCGTTTTTGCCACCGTGATAGGTTTGCAATTTATCGTCTGTGGAACCGTTAGCATTGGCTAAATAGACTGAAAATGAGTCCGCTACGGAATTTTGGAAAGTCGCCACGGCGCGAATACTGAAATTTTTAGATAATACAGCATTGCCCTCTAACTCCAAACCTGTTGTACGGATTTTTTGATACGCGCGCGGTGGTGCATAATACGTTAAATCAACATTTTGGAAAATCTGGAAGTTTGGAATATTGCTCGCCAACGTATAGAATGGTGTTACAAACAAGTTGAATTTCTCGTTTTTAAATTTAAAACCCAATTCTGCCATCTGAATACTTTGCGCTTCAATTGAAATATTTGACGTCAATTGCTGATTTGCAATATCCATAAAATAACTCAAATCTGGCGTTTTACGACCTTGTGAAAAACGACCATAAACAGCCGTTTGGTCATTTATTCTATAATTGGCGCCAAACGAATAAGAGAAAATATCCTTCATGCTTAGTTTTTTATCAAAACTCTGTTCTGGATTGCGCGCATAAAGGCGACTGTCATACAGCGTTAAAGAGTCCCCGTCTGCGCCCAATTTACTATCAGGTGTTATACGTCTTGGCGTTGAAAATGTAGATTTAATGCCAAAGCTTTCCGCCCGAATACCCCAATCAAAATTTAATTTATCGCTTACATCCCAGTTATGACCTAAAAACAAAGCGGCTTGTTTGGTTGTCGCATTATTTTCATAATAACTACTTCCGCCCATATTCGTAATCCCATTCGCATTAGTCAAACTGTATTTTACACCCGCCAAATTGGTATAGCGAATAGCCACCGATTTAGGCTTGTCTTCAATCGTCGCAAAACTTTGTGCCGCAGGAACCATAGAAAGGCGTGTTGCCTTCGTCTGAGCATAATAAAAACCACCCGTAAAACTCATATTTTTGAGCTTTTTAGTTATAGTTGCTTGATTAATAACATCATTCAAGCTGATTTCACCATAAGGATTTGGATTATAAAATACTGCATTTTGTAAAACATCGCTACCCGGCAAACTCAAAGTTCCTGCAATGACTCTTGGTGGGCCCGGTGAAGTAGGTGGCAAATGTTGAACACTTCCATAACTTTTACCTGATGTAGGGTCATAAAATTCGTATGTACCAAAACGCCCGATATTGCCACCAACACCGAAAAATGTCAATTGATCCACTCGGAAAGGAAATACAACTGCCGTCGTTTGGTTGATATTATCTTTGTTTGAAATTCTCAAATTATTACTAAAAGTTAAGCCCTCGCCTAATTTTTGTTCCCAACTCAAACCTGCTGCAATTTCATTGTAGGCTTGTACTTTACGCGTATCATAATTAATGTCTCTTGAATAGCCAGACAATGCTTTTGGAATAGTGAACTGCTGCGATTGAATCAAAGTTGAACTTGTATTAGTAAAACTACCTGCTGTACGCGGGTTAGCAAAATCAACGGTTGGTGTAAATTCAAAAGGCGCAGTATTATCATCCAACAATTTTGCATAAACTTTCAACGAACCCGTTTTGTATTGTTTTACAACATTCGCTTTCACTTGTCCGCCATAGCTCAATTTATAGCCAGGGTTTTTAGCTCCATCGGCATTGCGATAAAAACCGCCGACGTTGAAGGTCAAAGTCTTGTCTTTACTGAGGGGACTCCCGATGTTAAAATCGCCTCTGAAATATGGATTTTTACCATTTCCTTCTAAGCCCACTCTCGTGCGTACCTCACCTGCTAAGGTTTGACCGCCTTTTTTAGAGACATAATTAAAAATACCCCCTGGTGCATTGGGTCCCAAAATAGACGCTGTACCACCACGCACAACTTCCACACGTTGAATCGTCGCGTCGGCTCTCAAATACGCATCAGGATTTGTCAAGCCCGAAATACCCATCACGGGCAATCCATCTTCTTGCATCGAAACGTAGAAAAAGCCGCCGTTATAGTTCAAACCGCGCGTATAAACTGCGCCGCCGACCTCACCTTTTGCTGAATTGACGTACACGCCCGGCACGTTTTTAAGCAAATCAACGGAACTACTCGGCACAATTCTATCCAATTGAACGGAACTTAAAGTTGAGATAGCTACTGAGGCTTGCATACGGGTACGTGGGTCAAATACACCCGTGACGACCACTTCATCTAAAGCATCGCTTGCTTTTAAGGCAATAGACAGGTTAGAGCCATCAGCATTGACTTCTTGATTGGCATAACCGACAAAAGACACAATCAAAGTGCTGCCTTTCGGGACATTGTTTATCGTAAAAGCACCATTGACATCCGTTAAAGTGCCATTTGTTGTCCCTTTTACTAAAACAGCGGCGCCAACAAGCGGTTCACCTTTGTCATCTTTTATAGTACCAGAAACTTGTTGCGCAGATAAACCTACTGAACATAAGATGAAAACAAGTAGGCAAAGACGTGATTTTACACCGTTGAACGGTGAGATTAGTAATTTTTTCATTTCAACTATTGCGTTGTTTAGTTATGAAAATAAATAGATTTTCGATAGAAAATTTTGTCTATTTTCTACAATGCAAAATTACAATGAAGTTATAGCGGCTGTTATGTAAAAGAAATCGGAAAATATGCAGTATCAATCCATTTTAAGCATCTATTAGGGATTTTAAACCCAATAGACCATATAAAGGAATATTGATAAATTCGTCACTCTTTATAAAATTTCGAGGAGAAGCCCTAAGCAATAAGGTAGGTTTGTATTTGTCGGCATAACTTCTTAGACTTTTAGTATGGCGGCTTGTGCCACTTTTCACTTCCAATGGATAAATAGCATTTTCCCATTGGAAAACAAAATCAACTTCTGCTTCTCTTTCACTTGACCAATAAAACAAATCTTGTTCTATCGTTTTTAAAAGTTCCAAACAAGTGTAATTTTCAACAAACGCCCCATTATATTCTAAAAATAGTTCATTGGGTTTCAAAATAATATCAGAGGACAAATTGAGTAATGCCCCTAATAAACCCGTGTCTAAGACATACACTTTAAATTTAGTATAGTCCGCATAACCCGAAATAGGCAATTTGGCAGCCCGAATATGATAGACAATATGAATAAGTCCAGCGTTTTTGAGCCACTCTATACTTTGTTGATAATCAGAAGAACGTGCATTGGATTTGACATCATTGTACATAAATTTCTTATTCTCTTTTGCCAATTGAAAGGGAATAGATTGCCAAACTTCTGCTACTTTTAAGGCTTGCGAAGGGTCAGAATATTTAGAAAAATCACGTTGATAGGCTTTGAGAATATCATTTTGTATTTTCCTTGCTTCACTTATATCTCGATTTTGGATATAATCGGCAACAACCTCGGGCATACCACCGAGAAAAAAGTACATTTTTAAGTGGTTTATCATTTTTTCATGGAGAATATCAAGTAAGGCTTCTAAAACAGTGAGTTTTTTAGCCAAAAGGGTTTCACCAATGGCTTCCAAATATTCGGCAAAACTCAACGGATAGAGCGTCAGAAAATTAACTTTACCCACTGGAAAACTACTTGTTTTACCCAAACTAACACCCAAAAGCGACCCTGCAGCAATGATATGAAATTGGGGTGCTAATTCTTGAAAATATTTGAGACTGGTGAGTGCTTCGGGGCAATTTTGAATTTCGTCAAAACAAATAAGCGTATCAGTAGAGCCTACTTTTTTACCCAATAACAAACCAATATTTTCAATTATTTTTTTTGGCGATAGGTCATCGGTAAAAAGCGTTTTAAGATTGGGGGTTTGTTCAAAATTGAGATAGACATAGTTTTTATATTCTTTTTTACCAAATTCATTAATAAGCCACGTTTTGCCTACTTGTCTTGCTCCTTGTAAAAGTAAAGGCTTTCTCCGTTGATTGGATTTCCAGTCTAAAAGGCTTTGGTATAAAGTTCTTTTCATTAAAATAAGATTTTAGAGATGGAATAAAGGACAAAGGTATAGAATTAACTGTGGGAAAATGTAAGAAATTGGTAAATTTATGTGTGTAAAAATGTTGAAAATATAAAACTTTATGTGTAGAAAAATGTTAACGTTTTGGAACTTCGTTGTACGATAATTTTTCGCAAGTTTGGGGTTTTGAAAACGATAAAATTTTACTCCATTTGCTTATACTCCTTTGGTGTCATGCCTGTTTTTGTCTTAAAAAAGCGACTAAAATCGCTGTGGTTTTGCTGGGAGAGTTTGTAAGCAATTTCACTGATTTGCATATCCGTTTGTTTCAATAAAACCTTGGCTTCTAATAAAATCATCTCATTGAGCAAGTCTTGAGCGGACTTACCCGTGGTATTTTTGACACATTTGTTCAAATGATTGGGTGATACGGCGAGCATATCGGCATATTCTGTTACCTTTTGCTTTTCGTAGATATGACGAGACAAAGCATCTTTATAGTTTTGAGCAATCATCAAAGCCGTATTTTTTTTGGCGGATACTGAGGGGGCATAAAAACGTTTGATTTCAGTAAAAAGAGCCAATAAATAGACGGTTACAATGTCTAAATTCGCTTCTTTTTCTTTGGCATATTCTATTTCAAGGCGTTGAAAAATAGGGAGTAACAACGGATGAGTAGCATCATCAATTTCGACAATCGGATTGCCTATAAATTGTAAAAAAGGGAAATCACGGCGGATATTGTGTTGTGGCAAATGGTTAGTAAAAATATCTAAATTGAAATGGCAGAAATAGCCTTCAATATCTGCACTCATAAATTCATGGTTGGTAATTTGGTTGGCGGGTAAAAAGAAAAAGGTGTTTTTTCCAATTTCATAAGGACTCAAAGCCTTGCTACGCAAAGTCATGCCTTTTGTCAAAAACAAAAAATCATAGACCACTTTGCGGTGTGGTGGCAACGGAAATTTTATTTTCTCTCTATAATCCTCAATTTTATTAATATGGAAAAGATGATGCGACGTTGAGGAAAACAACTGCTTGTAAGAAGTGCCAAAATGGTGGTCGCTCATTTCATTTAATTCCCAAACGGGTATAGAAATAGGTTTTGGCATGTCTTTTCATTTTAAAAATTTAGGCAAAAGCACCCCCATCAACAGGCATCGCAAGACCTGTGAGAAATGACGATTGGTCGGAACACAGATAGAGCGCAACATCCGCCACTTCTTCGGGCTGCCCCATGCGTTTCATGCGTTGAAAATTGATGGCTTGCTGTTTCGCTTCTGGATTTTGTGCCAATTGACGCCGACCGTGCATAATCATCGGCGTTTCAATAGCTGTTGGACAAAGGCAATTTACGCGTATATTTTGAGTGGCATATTCAATCGCCGCTGTTTTGGTAATGCCGACAATGCCATGTTTTGAAGCCGCATAAGGCGAATTTTCAGGTTGCCCAATCAGCCCCGCCGCCGATGACAGATTGACAATCACACCACCACCTTGCAGTAACATCTGCGTAATTTGGAACTTCATACAGTACCATGTCCCCGTCAAATTGATATTGATTTGCTGATGCCACAAATCATCAGGATATTCATGCAAAGGCAGCGAAACAAGTCCCGCAATACCCGCACAATTCACAGCACAATCCAAACGACCAAAACGTTCAACGGTGGCTTTAACCATATTTTCAACGTCTTCCCGCTTAGAAATATCCACTTTTAGCATCAATATTTCTGTATTACCCCCCCTCAGTATATCCGCCGTTTTTTCCACATTTTCTAAGTTGATATCGGTTACAACGACCTTTGCACCTTCTTTGCCGAAAGCCAAAGCCGTTGCTCGACCGATGCCTGAACCAGCACCTGTGACGAGACAAACTTTGTTTTTAAATCGCATCATTGCAAATCTTTTTTTTCTAAAAAGCCTAAATTGTAGGTAAGTAATGATGAATGATAAATGATGAACGATGAATAGCGTAAAACATTGATTATCAAATATCTCCACGAAATCAATTTCCCGTTTATTTCTGTTCATCTACTTATGAGAAAAAAATACTAAATACTATGAATCCTGTTAATTGCGATACAAATATTTTCATCAAACTCTTTGCATCTCTGAAACCCTACTTCAGCAACCAATAAACGCTACCTCACCATTATTTTTTGCTTCCTCACTTTCCGTTTTTGCTTCCTTGCTTTCCTGAAACGCTACCACGGCTTCCGTTTTTGCTTCCTTACTTTCCTGAAACGCTACCACGCCATCATTTTTTGCTTCCTTGCTTTCCTGAAACGCTACCACGGCTTCCGTTTTCGCTTCCTTGCTTTCTTGAAACGCTACCACAGCAACTAATAAACGCTTCGGTATTATATTTTTGGCTCATCCGCGTTTTTACTTAATCTCTTAATCAAAAATAGCCACTGCTCGTGTCCAACCCGCACTTGCACCCTTGATTTTCGCTGGAAAACAAGCTACTTTGAAGCCAAAAGAAGGTAATTGTTCCAAATTTGCCAATTTCTCAATCTGACAATATTCCTTTTCAATACCCACATAATGTGCTTGCCAAATGATGCCTGGCCGTGGATTCGCCCGATAATCCGCCGCTTGTATATGCAACGGAATATCCCAACCCCAACCATCTGTTCCCATCACTTTTATGCCCTGGTCAATGAGCCAATGCGTTGCTTTTGCCGAAGCTCCCACGTGTATTTTCACAAAATCGGGATGATGCAAACGCTTATCGGCATCGCAGCGAATCAGCACAATGTCAAAAGGTTTGAGCGTATAATTTATCGCCGCCAATTTCTCTTTCAAATCTTCTGGTTCAAACATATAACCGTCGGGTTTGTCCGTAAAATCTAAGACAACACCATCGTGGAAAAACCAATCCAAGGGCATTTCGTCAATCGTTCTCGACGGTTTGCCTTCGCAAGTTGGAAAATAGTGATACGGTGCGTCCACATGCGTCCCGCAATGACTTGTCACGCTTAAAAATTCGCCCGCAGGTCCATTACCATCAATAAACACATCGGTCAAACCTTCAAACAGTTTGCCGCCCATTTTTTTAGCCCCTTCTTTGTGGTCTTCATAGACAATTGTCGTCGGTAGTGGCTCTTTAATGTCTTCCGAAATGGTTACGGATAAATCTATTATTTTCATAAAAAATCAATTTTATAAGAGGTAAGTACCCCTCAGTATTTTAAGTTATTTCAATCAATTACCATCGCTAATCGTCGTACCACCGTCAACAACAATATTTTGACCCGTTATAAAACCACCTGCTTTTGAAGCCAACATCACCGCTACACCTGCAATTTCAGCCACATTCCCGACGCGACGCAAAGGCGTTAGAGCAAGGCGTTTTGCCATAAAAGCCTTGTTTTCCAAGAGTGATTTCGAAAAAGACGTATCAATCATACCTGGTGAAATCGTATTCACTCTGATATTATCAGGTCCAAATTCGACAGCTAAGTTGCGGGCTAATTGAATTAAACCCGCTTTTGAGATACCATACAAACCAATACTTTTATTGCCCCGAACCCCTGCAATACTCGCCAAATAGATAATCGCTCCGTCTTTTTGGGCTTGCATTTGAGGAATAACTAATTTCGTCAGATAAATTGCGCTTTGCAGATTAACCGACATTGTTTTTTCAAAATCTTCGGCATTTATATCTAAAAAACCATTCGGAATAGCGATACCGACGCAATTGACCAATATATCTATTTTTCCAAAAGTAGAAATAGCTGTCTGATAAAGCTGTTCAATATCTTCTTGTTTGGACATATCGCACAGCAAACCTATTGCTTCAATACCTTGATTTTCAAAGGATTCAAGTGTTGTTTGCACCCCATCCCTATCATTACTGGCTACAACGACTTTTGCACCATGTATGCCCATTGCTTCGGCAATCGCTTTGCCCATGCCGCTGCTTGCGCCTGCTACGAGGGCAACTTTATTATTTAAATCAAATAGATTCTCCATCACTAATCTGAATCAGCCTATCAAACGACTTTATTTCTCAAAACGCCAATACCTTCTATCTCCAATTCAACCACGTCGCCTGGCTCAATTGGGCGGTGAACGCTGAAATTATTTTCAATCAAACTGCCCCAACCGACTGTTCCAGAACCTAAAATATCGCCTGGCATCATCGTGACATTGTTTTCAGAAGCCCGTTCTATCATTTGCGGAAATGTCCAATAAGCCGTTTTGTAATTGCCTTCGCAAATCGTCTCATTATTGATTTTAGCAGTCATTTTGACATCAAAACGGTCGCCCGTAGTTAAAGGCATTTGCAAATGTTCAGGGTGCATTTCCCTTGAAATCGAGCAACGATATTGCTTAAATTCGTCTTTTGTCACAATACAAGGACCGAAAGCATTGGCAAAATCCTTTCCTTTGTGCGGGCCTAAAGGCACTTCCATTTCCCTTTTTTGGATAAAACGAGCCGTCCAGTCATTGAAAATAGTGTAGCCAAATATGTAATCATCGGCTTCATCGGCTTTAATATCCTTACCTTTTTTACCAATAACAACCGCCAATTCTAACTCTAAATCCATTTTTATTTCCTTTTCTGGGCGTTTTATGTCGTCATCAAGACCATAAATAGCTTGATGATTGGTAAAGTAAAAAATCGGCATTTCGTACCAAGCCTCACCGACTTTATGTCCAAATGATTTTGAAGCGTTCAACATGTGTTGCTCAAAACCAATATAATCTCGAACACTGCGCGGATTCGGCAGCGGTGCTAAAAGCTGCACATCAGCCCGTTGATACTGAGGGGGGGTATTTTCCAAATTATTTTCCTTGATGATTTGAAAATACTCCTTATGGTTATCAATAAACGTCAACATATCGTTTGGCAAATGGCTGTCTGTGGCTTGCATATCTACAATCCCTCCCTCCCTATTGAGCCAACCGATGCGGGTTTCTTGGTTTTTATTTTTGAATGTGATGAGTTTCATATTGTGATTGAAAATTGTTTTAATAGATAAAATGGTTTATTTTTGTTGGAAAATTGAGGTAAATGATGGTAAATTTAAAATCGCATATTCCTGTTTCTCTTAAAATTCAGCCAAAAGGTAAAACTTATACTTTGGTTGAATATCTGCGTAAAGAAGCCAAATCGGTTGACAAACACGAATTTATTAACGGACACATTATCAAAATGCCCTACGCCAAAGGACCACACAATATCATTTCTGCCAATATTTCGGCAGCTTTGGTTATCGCTTTTGAACAATTAGAAAAGAACTATATCGTTTTTTCTTCTGACCAAAAGATTTATTTTCCAAGCCTTAATATAGGTTCTTATGCAGATGCATTAGCCGTTACTGAAAGACCCATTTATTGGGATGATGAGGAGTTATTGCTCATTAACCCAATCATTGTTGTTGAAGTGTTGTCAAAAAGCACGCAAAAATATGACCGTAACGGCAAATTTGACAAATACAAAACCCTTGAAAGTATCCGTGATTATGTCCTTATTCGCCAAGACCAATGCTACGCTGAAGTGTGGCATCAAGAAAAACCTGGGCTTTGGAAAGAAACGATTATAAAAGACCTTTCAGGTATATTGCCTTTGCAATCTGTTGGTATTGAAATATCTATGCAAAGAATTTATAAAAATATTAACCTTTGATGTATTGTTAGTTACTGAGGGGGTATTATGTTTGGGGAATTTTAAAAATTCCCCGAACATTTTTTTTTGCAGCAAATGATTTGTCGAATACATCAAATCGGTGCTGTCAAACCCATCAACGTCTTACCCATCAAAGCCCCCATATTGGCACCTTCGGGCAACGGCATCCCTTTCCACTCCATTTGCTCCCATTCGGCAAGCGTATTTGAGACATCAACAATCGTTTTGCAACGCTCGTAACGACGGGTCATATAGTTTGTCATAATCGTTTCAATAGGGATATCTTTTTGCAATTCTTCTGCTAAAACCACAGCATCTTCAATCGCTAAGGCAGCACCCGAACCCAATTGTGGAATCGTGGCATGAGCCGCATCGCCTATCATCACCACACGATTTTTGTACCACGGCGCAGACATCATTAAAGTCTCCAAAGGACGATAATTCACTTTATCGTTGTCGTCAATCTGATTTAAAACATCTTGAACCATAGGCGCAGGATATTCACTGACATAAGCTTTCAAACGAGCCACCATTTCGTCGTGTGGAATAATGGGATTATCATCTCCTTCTGCCGTTACCACAAACATATACATCGTGTCGCCTGTCATCGGAATTAAGCCTAATTTTGATTTTTTACCAAAAAACATATAACCTGTATCTAAATTTGGATGTCTTTTGAATGGATACCGCCATACCGAAGATCCGATATATTGTGGTTTATAATCGCCAAAAACAAGGCTGCGGACTTTGGAATTGACTCCATCTGCCCCAATGACGAGTGGATATGACCCCTCAGTACCATCGGTGAATTTTACGTCGACTTGTGATTCTTTGTTTTCAATTTCTGAAACGGTCAAACCCATGCGAAAAGTCACACCGTTTTTAACAGCCGCTTCGTAAAGAATATCATGCAGCAGTTTTCTGGAAATACCGTTGTGAATCGGATAATGTGCCATAGGGGGATTCCCAATTTCAGCAAATGCAAAACCCGTAGGCGCACACATTTTCACCTTACCGTAAGGCGAACCTCGGCGTATCGCTTCGTCAGCCACGCCAATTGCATCTAAAGCACGTAAAGCATTGGCTTGCTGGATAATACCCACGCCATAGACATCATATACTTTTTGTAATTCAACGATTTCAGCCTCAATACCCGCACGGCGTAAGGCAATTCCCATTGATAAACCGCCGATACCACCACCGACTATGAGGGCTTTATTGATTGATGACATTGTATCTTGTTGTTTAGTTTTTTATTGAAATTATGATTTAATGGGTTAAAACCCGTGCTACTTTAATAAGGCTCTGCCGCCGTCAACGGGAACAATAGAACCCGTTGTAAACGTCATATATGCTGCTAATGCGAAAACTGTATTGGCGACATCTTCGGGTGTTGCAAAACGATTCAAGGGTGTCGCATCCATTTGCATTGTCAAAAAAGAAGGGTCAAAATTCTTTGTGTATTCGCCTTCAACAAAACCCGGAGAAACGGAAACGACCCGAATCGTTGGTGCTAAAGCCCTACCCAATGAGCGTGTCATGCTATCAATCGCCGCTTTTGAAGCACAATAAGCGACATTACTGCCGATACCTATTATGGCTGCAACGGAGGAAATATTCACGACAAGCCCCCCACCCCCCAGAGGGGGAGTTGAATGGGCATTTTCAAGCAAATCTTTGCACGCCCGAATCATCGCAAATGTGCCTCTGACATTGGTTTGCATGATTTTATCAATCCATTCGTCTGTCAAACCATCTAAATCGGCATGAGCAACTGGCGTTGTAATACCTGCATTATTGACCAAAATATCGAGTTTGCCGTATTTCTCTTTTATGAATTCTGCTAAGGATTTTAGTTTTTCTGCATCGGTTGTTGGGGCATGAAAAATGCTGTGGTTTGACCCCCTCAGTATAGAAAGCAGTTTTTCCGCTTTTTCTGCATTTGAATTATAAGTAATAACAACGCTCGCACCTTCCTCTGCCAATTTCTGACAAATAGCTGACCCGATGCCGCCTGCACCTCCTGTAACCATTGCTATTTTACTCTTTAATGCTTTATCCATTTTTTGAATACGCTATTTTATAATTCAAAAGGATGTTGGAAAATCCTTTAAAACACGCTATTTTTGTAAAAAAATATAAAAAATGACAACATCAAACACATCAGAAATCGAAAAAGCAAACCCACTTGATTTGCAAACTGCGTCAAAAGGAAAAGTTGAGACAGAGACTCCTTCCTCAACAACTCTTAAAAATATCTCTACGGGAGAGGTGAAACAAGTACTTTTGGCTTTAATTAAAGAAAATAAAGCCGAATTTAAACAATTTTTGGCTGAACTCTTGACCTATATAGATTCGCCCCTTGTACAAAAAGAAAAAGAACCACTTACCTCTCCCGAAACCATTAAAAAAGAGCCTCTTCCTTCCGACGACATGCCGATTTGGCAAGCCAATCCTGATTTAAATCCACCAGTTCTTGGAGATGAAGATGGTTTATCAAAAGATTTTTGGGACGCTCTTCATGCCACACAAGAAGCATTTAAAGATATAACTGACGAAGAATGGGATGACATTCTTGAATAACTCAAGAATGATTGTTGACAAAACATCCTACTTTAAGGCTGCCTACTTCGGCTCGAAAAATAGGTAAAAATGATTTATGGATTGCTGCCACAACCGCTATTTACAATGCTACTTTGCTCTCGACCGATGCCGATTTTAAATACTTAGACGGTTTGTTTCTTTATTTTGAAAAAATTGAAGTGTAAAACCACCCCCTCAGTATATTTGATAAATTTTCCAAAAATCATTAATTTTGCCCTTTTTAATTCACAAAATTTACGCTTATGACAATATCTTTTCAACAACTTGAGACCTTGATTTCAAAATTATCTTTGACTAAAAAAGCACAGCTTGTATATTTCATGTCCAAAGATTTAGGCGAAACATTTCCGGGAATTGAAAAAACGTCTGGTGTTTGTGGCGGTAGTGCTTGCATTATTCGCACACGCATACCTGTTTGGACTTTGGTTTCTTTCAAAAAATTAGGTGTAAATGATAATGTGCTACTGGATTCTTACCCAACTTTACGTCAACAAGACTTGAACAATGCTTGGGCTTACTACGAAGCCAATAAAAAAGAAATTGACCAAGACCTTAAAGAGAATGCTGAAGAATAACATTTACCGACCTGCTTGATTACTTTTTCAATCGCCTAACCCGTATATCCGCCTGCTCTTTATGCCCTGCAAAATGTTCTAATTCACAAAGCCTGGAACAGTATTCACCAATCAAAACACTGGCTTCATCGGTCAAAATACGCTGATATGAGTGCGTTTTGATGAATTTTCCGACCCACAAACCGCCTGTATAACGTCCTGCCCGTTTCGTTGGTAAGGTATGATTTGTACCAATGACCTTATCGCCATAACTGACATTTGTTCTTGCACCAAGAAACAATGCACCATAATTGGTCATATTTTTAAAGAAATAATCATCGTCGTCCGTCATCACTTGCACATGTTCGCTGCAAATACGCTCTGATTCTTGAAGCATCTCTTCTTTGGTATCACACAAAATGATTTCACCGTAATCACGCCATGATATGCTCGCTATATCACGAGTAGGTAGGCGTTTCAAAACATTGTTGATTTGTTCGGGCAGCTCATCTGCTATTTTTTTACTGCTCGTAATACACACGGCAGGCGAATTATAGCCATGTTCTGCTTGACCTAACAAATCAACTGCGACTAATTCCGCATCAATGGTATCATCACAAATCACCATGGTTTCGGTGGGTCCTGCCAAAAGGTCAATACCGACACGTCCGAATAATTGCCGTTTGGCTTCTGCTACGTATGCATTGCCCGGTCCAACGAGCATATCAACTGCTGTCACATCATCATTATCGGCATCGGCGGTTGCGCCCAAAGACATGAGGGCAATCGCTTGAATGCCGCCTAACACATAAATCTCATCTGCGCCCGCCATAGCTTGTGCCGCTACAATGGCTGCTGCGGGTTTGCCTTCGTAAGGTGGCGCACAAGCGATAACGTGCTTGACACCTGCTACTTTTGCCGTCAAAATACCCATGTGCGCCGATGCCAAAAGCGGATATTTGCCGCCTGGGACATAGGCGCCCACCCTATTGATGGGTATGTTTTTATGTCCCAAAATAACGCCTGGCAAGGTTTCAACTTCCACATCACGCAAACCGAGCATTTGCACTTGAGCAAAACGTTTGATTTGCGTTTGGGCAAATTTTATATCTTCAATATCTTGCGCCGTTAGGCTATCAATACAGGCTTGGATTTCAGCCGCCGTCAATTTGAAGGTTTGAGGATTCCATTTGTCAAACTTCTCGCTATACTCTCTGATAGCTGCCCAACCACGGGTTTCAATATCAGCTAAAATCGTTTCTACGGTTTTAGCGACCTGTTGGTCAATATCGCGTTTTTCTTCGGCAGGTTTGCCTGTTTTGATATATTTTATCATTGTTTTTAATGATGAATGATAAATTATGAATTATGAATGATCAAAATACTGAGGGGTATTTATCATTCATCGCTCACCATTTATCATTAATTAAGCTTTAATTTTCTTCTCAATCCAATCGTACATATTGAACGACTTTGTAAAATCATCTACTGAACAATGTGCTGAGCCACTTTCTTCTTTTGGCACAATCTCCATCACGTGTTCGCAAGTCAGTGCGTCGTTGACTTTATAAGCGTTCTCTACAAAGTTTTGTCGGTCGTCTTCTCCATGCAAAATGTAAGTAGGGCAAGTTATTTTGTCCGCGACACCTTCTAAAGTAAAGTTTTTTAATTTTTCGCGGGCTTCTGTCATGTTTTCAGCACCTACGATGTGTTGTACAATTTCGGCTAAAGGATGATTATCGGGGCGATTTTTCCAAATATCGTAGTAAGACCACACAGCCCCGAAAATCATACACACTTTAAAACGCGGTTCAAATGCTGCACAACGAGCTGCCATATAACCACCCATTGACACGGCACCTATGCCCACTCGTGAGGTATCAACTTCGTCTTTTAGATTCTCCATCACCCAATCCAAAACGACAGTACCTGCTACGTCGAAATCGTAACGTGTATGGATGTGATTGAGGCGTAATGCTGCGCCTTGTCCGGGACCATCAACCGCCATCATAGCAATACCGCGTTCATTAAGATGTTGTGCAATACCGAAATACAGTTCTTCAGCCAAGCTATCCAAACCGCCAAACATGATCATCAATGGTGGATTTTTTACTGAGGGGGGTGCAAATAAATAACCCGGTAAAAACGAGCCTTCAAAAGGTACTTCTATTTGAAGCGGTTTTTCATCAAACAGATTAATGGCTTTTATGAACGCCTCACGACATTTCAGATAGTATGGGATTTTCCGTTCATCCTGCAAATTCATGAAAAACTCACTGGTGCGTAGGTAGTTGAAAGCCCTCAAATAAGTTCTGCGGGCAGAAACATTATGTCCATTTTTAGCATAGTTTTCAGCTAAATCATAGACTTTATCACCCATTTTGACCCATGCTTTATTAAAACTTTCGCGGTTAGCAGGGTCTATTTCACTGGCAACTTCTAAGATTTCTGCAAATTCGCCACCGCCATAATGGGCTTGCGTTAATGCTCTATTGACTTGGTATGAAGGCATGTATTGCCCTGGAAAGTAATGCCACATAATTTTTTAATGATGAATGATAAATGATGAATGATAAATGATGAATTAGGGCAGATAAATACTTGATTTTTAGATAAATACTGAGGGGGTATTTATTCATCATTTATCTTTCATAATTCATCATTGGTTTTAAACGTCAACGGGTTTCACAACGCCATCGGTTAAGCCCAACTTTTTACCTTTTGCCATTTCGGCAAAGGGATTCGATGTACCCCATGCATCGTTTGGATTGTCTTTTAAATAATGGACATCTAAATGGTCGGGTGCAAAAACAAGCCTTGCACAGGCATAATATTCAAATAAAACACCACTGCCTGGGTCAATAATATAAATGAAAAATCCTTCATCTGCTTTGTGGCGAGTGGGTGCGCCCATGACGCTTTTATAGCCGTTTTCGATAAACCAATCTAAGGCTAAAAGGACCTCTTCACGGCTGTCCACATTCCAACAAATATGGTTCAAAACGCCTTCGTTTTCGCCAATATTCGGGTCAGTAAATACTGCAATATCGTGCGATAGATTACCAATTGTCCACAAACCACCAATCGGCGGCATGTCGTCGTTGATACGTATTTCATCTGGGTTTTTCAAGCCCATACCTTTCCAAAACGCCTTCTCATCAGCGTATTTGAATTTTGAGACCATATAAGTCACATGGTCAAATCGGCGAGGATTGGCTCCTTTGCGCCGATTACTGGCGTAACGGTCAGCATAGATACTGCCTTTCTCACCTGTTTCACGCAACCAAACGACATCCCAAAAGACTTCGTGAATATGCCCATCAGGTGACTTAAAGCGGTAAGCCTTGCCATGTCCCATATCGCCTTCGACCCAACCAAGACCTGCACCAATACTTTCAAGGTATTGCACAACATCTTCTAAAGCCTCGGGGCTGTCAGCGCGCCAACCTAAGTGACCCATGCCCGATTTTTCGCTTTGTGTCAATTTTAAAGTATGGTGAAAATAATCACCCCAAGCGCGGAGATAGACGGAGTCGCCTTCACGTCCTGTTTCATCGAGTCCAACTATATCCGTGAAGAATTTGACTGATTTTTCGAGGTCAGTTGTTAAAACCTCGATATGCGCCATTTGGGAGAAATAATGTGGATTACGTGCCATTGTATTGAATATTGTATTTTATGTAAAATTATTTAGTGCAAAGTTCACCCTATTCAAAATAATATTGTAGGCAAAAACAATGAACTTATATGCAATATCAATCCATTTTGTAAAAATATGCTTATTTTGATGTTGATTTAATTAAAATAAGGTGTGAACAGTTGAACAGGCGAGCATTTGAAACGGCTTATACTGAGGGGGGTATTCTGTCCTATACACTCGCACCAACTTAACCTATTAAAGTAAAGTAACTTTATTTTTATTATTGCGTAAATTAATCGAAGCACACAACTGAAGTGTGGAGACAATAATTTTTTATCACAATAAATCCAGTAGCAAAATGGGAAAAGAAATCATATTAATATTCAGCGAAATAGACTATGAGATTCAAAACGTCACTTATGAATACAATGAAGATGATAGAGATTATGACTTTTATGTATCGGCAGCCGTATTTGTACCCGCACATAAAGGCGTTTTGACGGCAACTTTTAAGATTGATTATGTGTTGGAGACCGCCGAACAGCACAATGCGGGCATGGTCAAATACATCAGAAGCATGATAGACAGTTTTAGAGAAGATGGATATTGGGAGCAAAAGGCTTTTGAAGCCTTAGAAGACGAAGGTTTTGATTTGGTACAGCTTATGGACTTTTCGATTCGGGAACTGGAAGTAAAGATTACGGAAACGGAGGCTTAATTAAGGTGTGTTTTCAGAATTTATTCCATTTCATTTCGCTAAAACCTTATGTCCATTGCATAGAGTTTCTATTTTTACAAGAAATTCATTTTTTATAAAATAGAAAACAATGAGGATTAAAACAACTTTTGCGCTTTTGGCTTGCACCTTACTCGCTTTAGGTGCGACTTGGCACTTAAAAACACAGAAAAATAACGATAACAACGGCGATTGGGGCGACTATCTTGGCGGTGCAGACCGTAACCATTACTCCGAACTCACCCAAATCAATCCATCTAATGTTGCCCAATTAAAAATAGCGTGGACTTACTCGACGGCTGATTCAGGTCAAATGCAAGTTAATCCCTTAGTCATTGATGGCATATTATATGGTGTCACCCCCTCAGTACAAGCCTTCGCTTTGGATGCTGCAACAGGTAAAGAGCTCTGGATTTTTGGCGATAAACTCAATGCTTGGCACAGTACAAGTCGTGGTGTAGCGTTTTGGACAGATGGTAAAGAAAAACGTATTTTGCATACTATCGGTTCTTTTCTTTATTGTTTAGATGCGCTGACAGGTAAACCTATTGCTTCATTTGGAGACAAAGGGCGTGTTGATTTGCACACAGGTTTGCCTGAAATGGCTAATAATAAATTTATTATTTCAAACACACCCGGAACTGTTTTTGAGGATTTAATCGTCATGCCTTTGCGCTTGTCAGAAGATGCCGACGCTGCGCCTGGCGATATTCGCGCCTTTAATGTCAAAACAGGCAAATTGGCTTGGACTTTTCACACCATCCCTTATCCCAATGAAGCGGGTTATGAAACCTTTCCGCCCAATGCTTATAAAAATGAAAATGTCGGTGCTGCCAACAATTGGGCGGGTATGGCAGTAGATAAAAAGCGCGGTATTTTGTATGTGCCAACAGGTTCTGCCGCGTATGATTTTTATGGTGGCAATCGAGTGGGCAGTAATCTCTATGCCAATTGTCTTTTGGCTTTGAATGCACGGACAGGTGAACGGATTTGGCACTATCAAACCATGCACCACGACATTTGGGACAGAGATTTGCCCGCACCACCCAACCTCATCACTATCAAAAAAGGAGGTAAAACCATTGATGCCGTGGCACAAGTCACTAAACAAGGATATATTTTTGTTTTTGATAGAGTGACAGGCGTACCTTTATTCCCTATCAAAGAAGTGAAAGCCCCTAAATCTGATCTCGACGGCGAGGTGACTTGGAAAACGCAGCCTGTTCCCACATTACCGAAACCTTATGCACGTCATGCCTATCAATTGACCGAAAAAGACATCAGCCCTTATGCTGAAAACCGTGATGAATTAATCAAAAGGTTTAAAACGTATAAAACTAAACGTTTTGCTCCGCCCAGTAAAGAAGGTACGGTCATTTTCCCAGGTTACGACGGCGGTGCAGAGTGGGGTGGTGCAGCTGCCGACCCCAATGACGGTATTATATATGTCAACAGCAACGAAATGGCTTGGATTCTGACCATGGTTGAAACGCCGACACAAGACGCTTTGGCGCATTTGCCTTTGGGCGAAAAGACTTATACCATTTCGTGCAGTGCTTGTCATGGTGCAGACCGCAAAGGCAACCCCCTCAGTAATTTCCCTTCTTTGATTGATATTGGTAAACGCATGGACAGAGCCGCTATCAATACCATCATCACAAAAGGCAAAGGCATGATGACGGGTTTAAGCAATTTGAGCGCAGATGAAAAGCAAGCCGTTATTGATTTTCTATTGGGCATGGAGAAAAAAGAAGCTACGGCTGCGGCTAATCCGACTGCTAAAAACCCTTATTTACCTTATAAAGGAACAGGTTACAATAAGTTTTTGGACAACAAAGGGCATCCTGCTATCTCGCCGCCGTGGGGTACGCTCAATGCCATAAATTTGAATACAGGGAAATATATTTGGAAAATTCCTTTCGGCAACGAACCCAATTTAGACGTAAAGGGAACAGGCTGTGAAAACTATGGAGGACCTGTGGTCACTGCCAGCGGTTTGTTGTTCATTGCGGCTACAAAAGATGGTCAATTTCGTGCTTTTGATAAGAAAACAGGCACATTATTGTGGGAAACAACGCTGCCTGCTGCCGCTTTCGCTACCCCTGCAACTTATATGGTCAATGGAAAGCAGTATATTGTTCTGCCTTGTGGTGGTACTAAATTGGGGACGAAAAAGGGGAATCAGTACGTTGCATTTGCCTTGCCTTAGTATTTTATTTCAGATGTGTGATTTCGGATTTCGGACGTGTACCGAAATCCGAAATCACACATCTGAAATCGCTTAATAATTCGGGTTCTGCGTCAACTTTCCTTGATACGAATCCATTGTGGCTTGGTCAAATGGGAACAACTCGTTTTTGTTCGGTGTAAAAAACCGTGCGAAGGCTTGATACAATGGCAAACCGTCAAGAGCCGTCGCCGAGGTCAAACTTGCCCGCCAATTTACACTTGTCCAACCTGTTGTAGGGCTGGGTACTTGTACAGGCGTATTGAGTGGCTGTTTCGACCCTGTTGCTATGGTTGTATAAAATTCGATTTCTTCGCCATTGTTCCTCCAATGAAGCGTATTAGGCACATTAGCATATTTGCCTTTAGCATCCCGAATGTCCTGAATAGCTTGGCGGGTTTCTGCAATTTTTGCTGCCAACAAGTTCCAACGGATTAAATCGTATTTCCGAATGGCTTCGCTGCCAAATTCTAACCAACGCTCATTGACAATCGCATCAAAAAATGCGGCTTTTGTGGTCGGTGTCACACCTATTTTAGCAGCATTTGTTCCGTAAGCCCGTTTGCGGACTTCTTCAAAAGCAGCAATAGCAGCAGGTGTTGGGTTACCACTGATTTCGTTTTCTGCTTCCGCAAACATCAAAAGTACATCTGAAAAACGAATGAGAACCCAATTGAATCCTGGATTTAAAGCTGTTCCCGGCAATAATGGATTACGCCACAATTTTGACCATTTGGCATCGCACATGGCGTTCAAAGCACGTGGCTGTTTTTTATTGTCTGCATTGACTTGATAAGGTCCAATGGTGATGTCACGGCGTGTATCGAGCGTATCAAATGCAAAAAAGTAGTTTGGCATTGGTATGACAGCGCCGCCACCAGTACCATAACGCGAACTCGCATTGCAGTTGATGCCATTGTAATTACCCATACGGCTGTCCGAATTGCTGTTCGCACCACCTGCACCGACTTCGTAAATAAGTTCGCCTTGTGGGTCATAGGTGAACGCGCAAATATATTTTTTCCAAATATCTTCAAACACAGGTACGAGTGTGTGTTGATTGCGGTTTGCCATCAATTCGGCACATTCGTCGCGGGCAATTTTGTAATAATCAAGGTAATTAGCACGGCGTTCCATGATTTTTGTATCGTTTCTCAATGAATAACCGCCTCTGTGCAAAGCCATTCTTGCGCGTAAAGCTTTTGCTGCGCCTTTTGTGACACGCTCATTGCGGACAGCAACTTCAGTACGCCAAGGCAACAATTCAGAAGCTGTTTTAAGATCAGCAATGAGTTTGTCATACGTTTGGTCGCGATTCGCTTGTGGCGCAAACAAGTCTGTTTGCTTGTAAGCAGGTTCCATAGGTGCAGGTACATCGCCCCAGTTGCGAATCAATTCGAAGTAGAAAGTTGCCCGTAAAACTAAGGCTTCGCCAAGCAAACGTTTCATTTCTTTTTGTTCTGCCGCCGTTCCCTTCGTATATTTTTCTGACAAAGGAATCTGTTCGATGCACAAATTCGCTTTTTCAATACCACGATACATTTGCAGAAATGGGTTACGGATTTCTGCATTACTCAACAATAATTGGTAACGAGCGATACCGCGACGACCATTGTCCAGTGCGCCAGAAGCCATCATTTCGTCTGAGTCGAAAGGATAATATTGGCTGATACGAATGCCGTAACCGTTGTCGCCCATGAGTTCGTCATAAACGCCTATCAAAGCAGTCGTTGCATTGGGTACATCCGAAAAAACTTGTTGGACACTGAATTGCGAAACGGGCTGCACTTCCATAAAGTCTTTACAGCTATTTGCCGTAAAAGCACAAACAATGAGTCCTGCGCCTGCGGCTATTTTTGATACTAAATTTTTCATTTATTGATGATGTTTTGATAATAAAACCATTTTTTTTATAAAAATACTGAGGGGGGCTTTTGTCATTCTGAACGCAGTGAAAGAATTTAAATAAATATACAGATTCTTTCACTGCGTTCAGAATGACAAAAAATGCCTTAAAAAGTCGCATTTATTCCAAATACAAATACCTTCGCACGCGGATAAGCGGCAAAATCAACACCTGGAGTCAACGGGTCACTGTTGCGCGTGGCAACTTCAGGGTCGAAACCTGAATAGTTTGTGAAAACCTTCAAATTATTGCCTGTTACGTAGATACGTAAAGACTGCATTTTTATTTTAGTTGTCAACAATTTGGGTAAAGTATATCCCAAAGTGACATTATTCAAGCGCAAGAAAGAACCGTCTTCTATGTCCGTTGACTTCACGAAATAACGTTGTGAATTGACAGGTGACCAAATTTTAGCATTGACATTCAGTGCCGCCAAAGCCGTTGGGTCTGTGACAATATTACCAGCTTCATCAATATTGCGCCAGCGGTCTTTCATTTTTGCCAAAAGGTTGAGGTTCGGGAAAGTACCGTCCGTCCACTCGATATTATTCGCATTATAAATATCATTGCCATAAATAAAATTGACAAATACACTCAAATCAAAGCCTTTGTAAGCAAATTGGTTGTTCCACCCCCCCATAAATTTAGGGGTTGCATTGCCAATAACTTGACGGTCGCCGTCTGTTGTAATCACACCGTCATTATTGATGTCTTTGATTTTCAAAGAACCTGGACGAATTGAACCCGAAATGTTTTGAGAACTTGGAATACCTGTTTTCAAAGTATAAACTTTAGTCGTTGCATTGTAGTCAAAGTCCTCAATTTTATACCACCCGTCAGTCACAAAGCCGTACATCAAACCGACAGGTTCACCCACTTTTACTAAGAAATCGTCAGCACCGTCCGTACCTTGCCAGCCTGCATTGCGTGTTTGTTGTGTCAAACCGCCAAGACTTTCCACTTTGTTGCGGTTGGCAGAAATATTGAAACTGGTGTTCCAAGTAAAATCTTTTCCCTTAATCACATCACCGTTCAATTGGAGTTCTATACCTCGATTGGAGGTCGAGCCAACGTTCCTTAATTGTGTCGAATAACCTGCTGTTGGCGGAATAGCAACGGCTAAAAGCAAGTCCCTACCTTTATTTTGATAAGCATCAATGGTCAATTGAATGCGATTTGAGAAGAAACCTAAGTCCAAACCAATGTTTTGAGACTGTGTGCTTTCCCATTTCAGATTGGCATTTGCCAGTGCCGCAGGTGCAAAACCGGGTGTAATGGAATGGTTCAAAGCATATTGACCCGATGTGTTGTACAATTGTAAATACAAAAGGTCGCCGATGCGATTGTTGCCTGCGTTGCCAAAACCGACGCGGATTTTACCATCAGACAACCATTTGCTGTCTTTAAACAGATTTTCGCTTGAAAAACGATACGCCACCGAACCCGCAGGGAAGTAAAGTAAACCATTGTCGTAACTGAATTTCGATGAACGGTCAGCACGCATTGAGAAGCTTGCCAAAAACTTACTGTTGTAATCGTAGTTTACACGACCAAAATAAGAGAAAATACGGGCATAAGGTGACTCAAAACTTGTCGGAAGTGGTTGTGCTGCACCTGTTGGCGCCGAACCAAGATTCATATTAGCCAATGCTTTTTCTGGCGAAATGTCTGATGGCAAATAACGCGTTTCTAAGCCTGTTGTTTTTGTTTTGATTTGATACAATTCTTGTCCAACCAAAAATGACAAATTCTGCCCTTTTGATATTTTTGGCGTATAAGTTATTGTATTTGAATTGTTTAACGCTCTGCTGCCGCCTTGATTGATCAGGGCAACGGGTAAAGTAGCATAATTACGGGCAGTAGAAGTGATTTTACTGTAAAAAACATTGTCTTCTGTCGTATTATAATCATAACCAAATGTAGATTTGAAAACCAAACCCTTTAAGCCAAATAGTTGTGATAACTGAAAATTGCCACTAAAATTGAGCGCATTTGAATAACGCTGACGGTATTCTGCTTCTGCCATAACAATCGGATTGACAACACCTGCACCGCGTAGATAAAGGTCTTCGTCAAAAAATTCATCATCAATAATACCCGGTCTCAAAACAGGCGAATACGTTATGGCATGACGCAAACGACTGCCTTGACGTGAACTGGTACTTGTTGTACCAATGCCTTGAATGTGTTGATTGGTAAAACGGGTCGTGAAACCGAATTGAAATTTATCACTTGCCTTATGGTTTATTTTGAAATTGACCAAATTGCGCTCAAAACCTGAATTGATTTGCACACCTTCTTCAGAGTTGCGTGTCAAACTCAAATTGTAATTCGTTTTATCTGTACCACCCGAAACCGCTAAATTGTGGTTTTGATACGCTGCTTGGCGGCCAAAAACTTTGTCTTGCCAGTTAAGTGCTTCTTTGTTTTTGTAAACACTCAAAGTATCGAATGTTGTGCCGTAGTACCGCAATTGAGACGAGTCACTTGCGCCAATCAATCGCGACCTTTCCCATTGCCAAGTGGTAAACTCATAAGGGTCAAGCACTTCCATACGTTTTGCAATTTCGCGGTAGCCAAACGAACCATTGTAATTAATGGTTGTGCGCCCTGCTTTACCCGATTTTGTGGTGATGATAACAACACCATTCGCACCGCGTGCACCATAAATCGCTGTTGTGGAAGCATCTTTCAATACGTCAATCGAGGCAATATCTTGTGGCGAAATAACCGACAATGCGTTCTCTACTTGAATACCATCTACAATATAAATCGGCGAATTGTCCTGCGTAATCGAGCCGCCTCCACGTACACGTATAATAATGTCTGCCCCTGGCGACCCCTCAGTAGTTGTCACTTGCACACCCGCCAATTTACCTGCAAGAGCTTCTGCAGCACTCGACAACGGTATGTCTTTCAGCTGTTTAGAACTTACCGAAGAGACCGAGCCAAGAACATCGCGCTTATTGACATTGCCATAACCGACAGCCACGTATTCTTCCAATACTTTAGCATCAGACACCAGCTTAATGTCTATGATGGATTGATTGCCAATAGCCACCTTCTGGTTGACATAGCCCACAAAACTGAAAGTCAAAGTGCCCCCTTCTTTTGGAACATCTAATGTGTAATTGCCGTCAAGGTCAGTTATCGTTCCTTTTGTTGTGCCGTCTAAAACAATAGACACACTTGGCAATGTTTCGCCTGTGACCCCATCGCTCACCTTACCTGATATAGTCCGCTGTGCAAAAGTTGCTGTCGCAAAACCCATGAATAAGAGAAGAATAAATAAGATTTTTTTCATGTCAAGAAATCTTTGCTTTTAAGTGAATAAAAATAATTCATACTAGTTCGGGTAAATAGCCTTATATCCTCAGGGGTATGCGTGTGGTATTGTAAAAAACAATTTTTAGCATCTTTGAGAGTCAAATAATAATTTGACAAAGCAGTGCATCAAGGAAATTTCGTTTAAGCCTTAAATGATTGCACAAAATTATATAACGTTTGGGAGTTCGTTCTGTGATTCGTCGGTAACGTTTCCGCTAAAGAGGTTTTAAGTCTCATGGTTATTTTACAGGTTTCGCAGATGATTATTGCCTGATAACACGTTGCACAAACCGTTGACCTTGTTCTGTGGCAACCGTTAACCAATAAATACCTACTGGTAAATTGTTCCATTCCACCGTTTTTTGTTGCCACCCTATTTGAGATTTAGTTTTGTCTGTCCAAACGACTTGACCCAAAGGATTGCTTAATTGAATCGTTAAAACCATTTTTTGTGGTGTATAAAAATCAAATGACCATTGATTGGTTGACGGATTCGGGAAAACATCGCTCACGCTGACCCCCTCAGTATTCAAAGAGTTTTGAAGGGGCAATAGTTTATTATTCAAAGCAAAAGCAATGGCTAAAGGCGATGAGAACATCGGTGCGAGACCGCCATTATTACGGTACTGAATACCCATTGTGCCACTTGCATCCTCAATACCAATGAGGGCATCGGTCAGAATATCAAAAACACGTCCATTGTTAGCAGTGCTTTCTGAATCATTGTACTGTACTTTTATAGTACCATTTGGATTCAAAATCGCTTGGAAAGTGATGTATTCGGCGGTGTCAATCGTTGTGCCGTTCGGTTCAACATCGTGATAATGCCACCATGTGATGACATATTCGCCATTTGCAGATGTGCCATAATACACTTTACCGTCCGAACCTGCGGCTAAATCCATCCAACAAGCGGCTAAAAAATTGTTCGGTGCAGACGAATTGGGTATGTATTCATTGGTGCCCGTTGATGTATTTGGTGTGCCAAAATGCAATGCGCCGTTGCTATTAACGTAGATATTATTGCTGTAAATCGTCCCAAAATAGCTGAAATCAAACCCGATATTCGGTAGCGTGAACGAGCCATTATTACTGTTCCCAGAAGTCCAATTTGTTATCGTCGCGTGATTATTACTGAGGGGGTCAATCCATGCGTAACGTGGCTGCGAAGGCAGTGCCATACTTGCCGCAGGGGTTGAATTGGCAAAGAAATAACCGCCTGACATGGGTTGCCCAGGGTCGTTGCCGTTGGGTCCACCACCAAAATTGGGGTTGCGCTGCGTCCCAAATTGCGTAGAATAACAGCTTGTTCGCGCATTCCCCAATGAATCGTACGCAAAAACACTAACAAAATAAGTGGTCAAAAAGGCGAATTTTTGCGTGGGTTTATAAAAGGTGTCTCGCGCTATATCCGTCAAAGGCAAAAATTCAGAGCCGTATTGTGTTGTGCCAATTTTGATTTTATAGCCTTTTGCACCCACACTGTTGCGCCATTTCAGAACGGCATCACTCGGCACATTTGAAGCATAAGATGTTGGTGACAACCACTCAACACAATTAGGCATTGCGTTGTTAGATATTACCAAATTATCTAAACCAACATCGGCGGGGTTGCTGCTAAAAGGGTAACCTGATGCCGAAAAGCGCAAAATACTCCTCGCACTATCACTATAAATGGCTTTTTCAAAACGCTCCCATCCGCTTAGCGTTTGACCAATGCGCTCAATATAATCAAAGGTTTTGCCGCCGTCTTTTGACAGATAAATCGTTATGCTGTTCGCCATACTTGCGTTGATATAGTCAAATGACAGGTATTTTACGCCGCGTGTTTGGCTTAAATCCACATATAAATCCAAGGAATACGGTGTGTTATATGTTGATTGCGAACCATGAAAACGCGCTGAAAAATTACCCTTTGTACTGAGGGGGGTATATTCGCCCCAAGTTGGGTTTGTCCAAGTCGCATTAGTGCCGTTGTCATTACGCCGCCATGAGCCATTGCCCGTATAAGTTTGTTGCACCCAACTGGCATCTGGCAATGCTCGATTCGTTCCACCATTACACGATTGCCAAGTCTCAAAGTCTTGATAATAAGGCAGTTGTGCGTAAGTCGGTTGATTGACTGATATGCTAAAAGGTGCGCTCGTTGCTGTTATTGAATCAATCAAACAAGTCGCCACAATGCGGTAATTGGCTACTGAAAACAAAGCAGGCGTGGTGATTTGGGTCTTATTGGTGTCCACGACCGTCCAAGCAGTCGTGTCTTGTTTTTGCCAGACCCAATTTAAACCAATGCCCGAACCAACTGCCGTTTGCAATGTCGCTTTTTCACCATAACAAATTGATGATGAACCTGTTATAGCTGATATGGTCGGCGCACCGATACATTTTGTATTGACTTTAAAATTATCAAACCAAATGAAATAACTGTCTGATTTATAGGCTGCTGTGAAGCGAACAATGATGCTTTTACCAACATAATTACTGAGGGGTATGCGGATATTGGAAGCATTGAGGGATGAATTAAAATTGGACGAATTGGCTGTCCAAACCGTTGTCCATGTTTGACCACAATCATCGGAAAGAACGGCTTCGACGCTGCCCCAATCCACACCACTCGGCAAAGGTTGATTGTAACGATTTATTAGAGCATCAAAAGAAAGATAATCGTTGGCTCGCACAACACCTATTTTGGGCATTGTAAACGAGCCGCCTTTTGTACTCAAATTAGGGTCAAAATAGGAAGCCATGTAAAAACCGAGACGGAAATTACCGTTGTTCCGCCAACTGGTATCCATCCGAACACCTCCCTCAGTCACCCAACCGATTGGGAAATTCGGGCTGGCATCAAATGTTTCTGCAAACGGAATTGTCGTTTCGCTCACCACGCGGACTTGTGTTTTCAAGGTATTATTGACAGCATTGGAGTCGGCTGTTGATACCAAATTTGCATCAATATTGTGAATACCGATGGCAGATAGCGTAAAATTGGGTTCTAACACAACATCTAACAGTTCGCCAACGGCTAAATTGCCTGTATTGACTGTTTTTGTGAAAGAACGCGACAACGCACCACTGACCGAAATATTGACCGTAATCGGCGTTGTTGCTAAGTTTATAGCTTCAATTCCTGCATTTCGCAATTTGACTGTCAAAGGCTGCACTGCATTTTGGCAACCAAAATTTAGTGGTGAAATCGCTGAAATAGCGGCATCATTGGTGAAATTATTGGCAAAAACGCGCACGTTGTCCAAACCTATATCGTCGCGTCCGTATTGTTCATAAAGATTGACACCTTCAAAACGAATAACACTTTGCGCTGTACCACCTATCAAGGAATAGCTGTATTGCGTCCACGAGCTTGCAAGGTTCAAATTACTGAGGGGGGTAAAAGTTGCGCCGCCATCCGTTGACCAAGAGACACGCAAGGAATCTGAACCGTTTTTGTTTAAGTAATCAAAAGCCAATGTTTTGTCCGTTGTACCACTCAAATTGACAAACAAATTGAGGCTGCCTTGAACGGGTGGATACGGCACAGTACTGTTAAACCGCGCCGAGTAACTGCCTTGCGAACTTGTGGGCGTATATGCCCCTGAAGTATTTGACCATCCACCCAGATTACCTTGATTGTTGCGCCGCCATGGACTGGAAGTACCTTGTGATAAATTAAGCCAATAAGCATCGGGTACGTCATTGGTGTATGAGGTATTGTTACAACTTGATGTTTGCCAATTTTCAAAACTTTGCGTGTAAGGGAGTAGTGCAAAATCAGGTATAAAAGCACTTATCAGTTTTGAGTTGGTGGTATCCGACATTTGATTCAAAGTACATGTGCCAATGACACGGTAAGTTGCCGTCAAACTTGCCTTCGACATGATATAGTTGTTGCCTTCTACTGCGGTCAAATCTACCCATGAAGTACCGTTATTGGTCGAATATTGCCAATTATATTGCATAAATGGTGCAATTGGTCGTTGAAAAACACCTGCACGCACTACATCACCTTGACATACTGAGGGGGGTGCTGTGATATTTCCAATATCAATTTGAGTGGAATCGCAAGCTCTACCGACGTAGAAATTGTCGATATCCATTACCATATTACTGCCTTTTTTAAAAAACTGGACTTGTATTTTCACCAATTTACCTTCCAGAGAATCGGGTATTCGCACAGATTTTTGTCGCCAATAAATTGTTGAGGAATGAGATGTAGGTGTAATGGAATCAAGAACTTTAAAATCGTAACCACAACTTGTTGTATATCCAATTTGTATTTTATCCCAATCACTTGTTAACAAAGCCGTTTGAGGTTGATAGTTAATATAAGTGAGTAAACGATAATCAAATGCGAGATAATCACCTTTTCTCAAGCGCATCGCAGACGATTGATAGGTCGCAATCGACCAATCTGAGAGGGTTTGATAAAAACCACCACCGTTGCCACCACTGACCTGTGTAATCGTATTAAAATCTTCTAAAAATGGCAGAGATACACTTGAGCCTTCAATCGTCCTTATTGTGCGTACTATATCGTTGAGAGGGTTTTCATCAAGCTCATTTTTTATCGTTATTTCAAAATTATACACGCCAGCAGTGTCCATACTGAGGGGGGTAGGAAAACGCACTTCCATATTGGCATTAAAGGATAATGTGCCTGTATCTATTTTGTAAATAAGCGTTTTATTGCGCACACCTGTCAGTTTTAGGGTCAATGTAGCGGGAGTCCGAGCAAAATCCATCGTACCGACACTTTTATTATGAACGTAAATACTTGGATATACATCGCTCAAACAACGTGAACTCTCATTGGGTGTGGTCAAACTATAAATGGCTAAATCACCTTTAGGTGCTTGAAAATCAATAGCGAGGCTCTTGTTTTGGGCATCGAAAATACGGACACCACGTCCTTTGTTGCGGTATTGTATGCCGCGCTGACCCGAATAGTCTGTGGCTTGACCTTCGATACCTATAAGTGACGTTTGTTGAATTTTACTGTTTGCCAAACGTCCAACGGAGCTTTCTTCGGCATTGTATTGCATTTTGATGGAACCGTCTGGTTTCAAAATGACTTGAAAAGTGATGTATTCAGATGTGTCTTGAACGCCTGCATTTGATGCATAAAAATGCCACCATGTGGCGACGAATTGTGTTGAATCGCTTTTTATATACATTTTACTGTTCGCACCGCGATATAAAGACGTATAACAAGGTGCAATGATGCCGTAATTAGGGTCGGTTGTGGACGGAATGGTCTTATTTGGATTGTAATCTGAAACACTTCCATTAAAGCCAATGATACCATTTGACCCAATAAGAAGCGTATTTCCAGAAGTGTTTCCACTATAAAAAGGAAATCTAAAAAGGCTATTCAAATAAAGATAACCGTTGGTTGGTGCAGCATTCGCAAAAGACTTAATTTCTGAATCATTTACACTAACCCAATTATAAACCCCTTTGCCATTCGGTGCATTTGCTGCAAATGTTGTTGAATTGGCAAAAGTATAACCACCCGACAAAGGTTGCAAAGTGTCCAATCCGTCGCGTCCACCGCCAAAATTTGGGTTTTTGCCAATCGTAAAAGTTGTTATTGGACAACCTTGTGCTGCGCCGAAATTATTATAAGGTTCTAAAGTGACATAATATGTTTTTTGATAATCAAAGAAATTTGGGTAACGATATTGTTTGGCTACACCAATATCTGTCAGAGATAAAACGTCAGAACCATTGGCAGTTGTACCGATTTTGATGCGGTAGCCTGTGGCATAATCTGCTGATTGCCAAGTGAATAGCTGGTCATCTTGGGCATTGGTTGTACCATTTTGAGGTGTTGTTAAGGCAATACAACTGGGTGCTGTTGTTATGTTTTCGATGGTCAGGCTGTCTATTCCAATATCAGAATTATTGGTAGATGTGGAACCAATAGGTGTAAAACGTAAAACACTTTTCGATGAACCATTAGAAGGAATATTGTACTTAAAACGTCGCCAAGTGGTTGCGATACTGAGGGGGGTATCAAGCGGTACGAAAGTGAAGCCCGCATCTGTTGAAAGCGAAATCTGCATTTTATCATTACCATCCGCATTAATAAAGTCAAATGCAATTTGCTTATCGGCTGTACCGCTTAGGTCAATGAATAAGTCAAAAAATTGATTGTTATTAGCAGGATTGCTTGATGAATGATAACGAGCTGAATATTGACCCGATGTTGAGTTAGGCGAATAGTTACCTGTGGCATTATAAGTTGTCCAATTGGCTTTATGGCCTTCATCGTTCCGTCGCCAAGAACTATTGCCGTAAGTATCGCTGTCGTACCAAGCTGTCGAAGGTATATCATTTGAAGCAAATGACTGAATACAAGCTGACGATTGCCAATTTTCAAAACTTTCACGATAAGGCACTTGTGCAACTGATGATAAATTTGTGGGCTTGACAAGGACTTGATTCGACAAACGACTTGAACTGTCGGTTGCACATATCGTTTTCATGCGATAAAAAACAGGGAACGCCTTGGCGTAAACAGGATAGATCGGATTGGTATTCGTGTATGAAGCCGTATTCACCCAAGTACGTGCTGAGTCAATAGAATATTGCCATTGCCATTTTGTTCCAAATAGATTAGGGCTGGCTAATTTAGCAAATAAAGATGTAAAAGAACCCACGCAAGCCAATAGAGGTGTTTCTAAAGTATCCATACCTACCAAACCCCGACAGGGCGAGCCTATATAAAAGTTGTCAAAATCCACATAAATTTGATTGACAAGTGGGCTGGTGATGACAAATTTCAAAACCAACTCTTTTCCCGCAAACATACTGAGGGGTAGTTGTACGGATTGATAATCAACACTTGGGCGGTGGTTTGTTGTATCAATCGTTCGAATCGTTGTGAAAGTTGCGCCACAATCAATTGAGCCAAGTATCTCTATTTTGCCCCAATTTGGGCTATTCGGCACAAGCTCATTAACGGGATATGTTGGTTTGATAACGCGGTAGTCGAAGGATAAAAGCGTTGAAGTGTCTATTTTAGCCACTTTTGGTACACGAAATTCTGGTGAAGGTACGCCTACTGAGGGGATAGACAACGATAAACTATATCCTGTTTTGCCGCGATATTGCGTGCTGACGGTTGATGACAAAGTCCAATCAGCATATACACTTTGATAGTTCTCAAAAAATTCATTAAAAGGCAACGGTTTAGGTGCGATTAGCTTTCGTTCAAAAGTGGATGAATCATTTTGCCTATTCGCATCGCCAACAGTTGAGACGCTTGTTTGGAAAAAATAAGAGCCATAATTGGAAGGCGCAACCGCATTTAACTCTACAATTTGCGTCGAATCAACGGCGAGTGTACCTGTTGATAAGGTTGTTGTAAATGAATCTTTTCCGACGGGTTTTGTCACAACCACTTTAATTACTGAGGGGTTTAGAGCAAAATTTACCATTTGCGCGCCTAAGTTTTTGATTTTTACTTTGGTTTTACGCGACACGTTTTCACATAAAACGAATCCTGTGTCATTGGGTTCTATTAAATCAACAACACTCAAATCGATTGTTTGGCGCATGAATTGGTCTGCACCGATGTCAAAGGGTGCGGTACGAGGTTCGTTGTCAATGTCAACGAGTAAACCGTTTGGTGGCGTTGTGCCTTTGCCGTCAATGCCGAGACCGTAGGCGTGGAGGTCGTTTTCACTTAAAAAAAGAGGGTTGGTTTCGATGGAATTGGTGTCTTGAGGAGTCAATTCAGCAGTTTGCCAATCCGTAAGATTTGGGAAAAATGTACCCGATTGTTGCCCCCCAATTTTCACTAATGGATAAGCGCGCCAATAGGCATTGTAATTACTGGTCGCTCCTTCTATCAACCTGCCTACGACACAAAACTGGGGTTTGCTTGTTGTAGGCAGTGTGACATTAGCAAAAATATTATTTAAAAAAGTTGTTTTTGAGTTGGCTTCAAAAATTAAACAGGCGGTATAAGGTACGGATATGGATGAGAAACTTTCATCAATATAAATTGAATTATTATAAAATTTAAGGGCACCTTGAGTGTTTGATATACGCACTTTTACTGCTGAAATTTCATAATTAGATGCTATTAAGCGATTTTTGGAGCGCGGCATACTAAAGAAATTATTGAACACTTCTAATGAAGAGTTTGTGATAGGACTGAAGATTTCAGTGCTTAGAAACAGTGCTGTATGACCCCTTTTCGTAATTACTTTATTGTTGTAGATGCGTGTATCACCCGAAGCACTGGTTATTATTAAAGGCATAGAACTGTTTAGATGATGAATACTAAGTGCACTGACTCCCTCAGTATAAATCGCTGTGTTTTCTATATCATTCCCTAATGGTGTACCTATTTCTGAATATACTCGTGGGTCAGTTGAGCCAATTTCAATCAATGAATCGGGATAATTCGACCTGCTTTTTATGACGATGCCTTTATAACAATTATAAATATTGACATTCAAAAAACGATTTCTTGAATTAGCCCCCTCTGAACTTGTTACAGAATTATTTCCTGTAGTTTGCAAAATACCTGTTGAATTGTATGCTAATTTCGCACGACTATCAAGGGTGATTGTACAGTTTTTAATGGTATTATTTTGTGCCCCATTGGTTGACCCAGACGTTTCAACGCGATAACCTGAATAAGCATACCAAGCAGAGTCCGTTCGACCATCTATATCAATGCCATCAATCGTTAAATAGTCACTTCCAGAGATAGTAAAACCGTCTTGCGTGTAGCTGTCTATGGGTTTAGGTCTAATAACAGGATTTGCGCCAGAGCCATTTTTTCGAAAAATAATAGGCATCAAAGCAGTGCCAGAAGCAGTCATTTTTAAGCCCGTTTCCGTAAAAACCTGTCCAGCCATCACATTGAAAATCAATGGTTTATCACGGTTGCATAAACCACTGACATTCGTATTGAGGGCATTAATAGCATCTTTAAAACTCTTGAAATTTGAGCCACTTGTCTCCCGCGTTTTATCAATCGTAAACAGCGAGTCCGTGCCACTAAAAGCAGGTAAAACGGCACTGGCAGTCATTTGAATAAAGTCAATGGCAGGTGGTGGCTGGTAATTGATACCCGAACTGGGGTCAGCCCACGTAAACACCAAACGCCAGGTTGTATCACGGTCGCAATTGCCAATTACTGAGGGGTCGAAATTGTAACCCCAAAAACTATAAGAAGAATTATTTATGTTTATCAAACCTAATGTAATACCAGTTGTCAAAGCAGAATCACGGTGAACAAGTGCCACGCGAATAGGCGCATTAGGTACCGTCTTGAGGTACATAAAAAACATATTTACGAGCGTTTTCCCTGCTGGGAAAGTTACATCTCGATAGAAATGTACTGTTGAGCCTTGCTGCGGTGTATAGTGGTGCGGAGGCGGACTGACATTAGGTTGGTCAGTGATATAAGCACAATTTGTGCCTATAAAACCCTGTTGAGCACCTCGACCAGATGTCCACTGATTGACTTGCGTTGCATTATTTGTCGCAACAGACCAACCATTGGCGGCAAAAGAGCCATTGCCCAATTCAAAACCACCTTCTTTATTGGGATTGATAAGCGTGTCTGATTGGGCATGAAGGGAAATAGAAAAGAGGAAAAAATAAAACGCAGGCAACTTGCTTAGTTGGAGAAAACGGGTCATGAGATTAAGATTAGTTTCTAAAAATATTTTAAATCGTTTTTATTGTAGGCGGTAAATATCTATTTTTTATTTATAAGTATAAAAACTTTAACATTTGAATAGCAAATCACACTCGGATGAAATCAACATAATACGTAGTTTAAATAATTATATAGTTCCGTTTTTTTTTACCTATTATTATCAATAGCAAAGCTTCCAAAAGGAACAATAATTTATCTGTTATACTTTTGTGATACTTATTTCTTCCCTTTGTTAAATAAAAATACACCCTCTTGATTGTATCAGGCTGTTCTATCATTATCTAAGAACATTTACTCAAAGTAGGTGTTAATAAATCTAACAACAGCACTTTATCGTAGATAGATGAGAAATTACAAGTAAAAATGATAAAAAACGACATTGCCATACTCCTTTTTAGCCGAACTGCTACTGCCGAAGCTGCCGCAAAGCCGCTTTCTTTAGGCAAACGTTCTGCTGAATCTGTGGCATCGTTTATGGTCAACCATGCTAAAAAGTTAACAGCCCAAACCCAATTACCTGTCTTCTTTTTTTCTGAAAAACAACAAAAAGGCGACACCTTCGGCGAACGTTTTGCCAATGCTTTTGAAGACATTTTTGCCTTAGGATATGAACACGTTATTTCTATTGGCAATGACTGTTTGACGGTCTCCACTTCTGATATTTTATCGGCGGCAAAAGCCTTTGAAACGACCCCCTCAGTATTAGGCGCAACAACCGATGGCGGCGCCTATCTCATAGGTTTAGATAAATCGGTTTTTCAGAAAGACGACTTTCAAAACATTCATTGGCAAACGAGTTTAACGTTTTCAGAACTTGTTCAATTCATTGAAAAACAATCTTTTACGACCTTCTTTCTTTCCGATAAATCAGATGTGGACAGCGTTGTAGATTGGGAAAAAACACTGCCCGTTGTTTCTATTGGAATTAAAAAAACTCTTTTACAGCTTTTCCAAATTGGCTTTTCTATACCGATAACAAGAATTTTTCTGCCCATCAATGACCGTTTTTTAAGCACTTCTATCGCCCTTCGTGCGCCACCTTTCTTTTCTTGAATTTTTATTTAAAAAGGACTTTACTATCCTAAAATAACGGATAAAACAGCCTGTTTTTTCCTTAAAAATCACTCTGATACTGAGGGGGTAATCGTATGCTGTGGCATCGAGTTGTCCTTCAGTATCCTTCATAAAAATATCTGAAATGTATAGAAAAATAACTCAAACAGTAACCCATAAGCTCATGCACGGCTTATTTTACTTGTTTTTGTTGCTGCCATTTTCAACCCTTTTGGCGCAGCAAACCAAAACAATTACAGGCTCTATTTATGATGCTAAAACAAAACAAAGCATTGTTGGTGCATCTATTTCTGCCAATTCAGGCGGTACAATCACGGGCGTTGTTTCTGATACAAAAGGTAATTTTGAGATAAAAATTGCTGAAAATGTCTCAAAACTGAGCGTTTCTTTGGTCGGTTATAAAACGCAAGACTTTACTTTGGGTAATGCTAATACCTTAAATATAGGTCTCGAAGCGGGCATAGAATTATCCGAAATCGTCGTCACCGCTTTGGGTTTGGAACGCTCAACAAAAAGCCTCGGTTATGCCGTTCAACAAATTGACGGTGCAGAATTGAGCAAAGTAAAATCGGCTAATTTTTTAGACAATTTAGCGGGAAAAGTAGCGGGTGTCACCGTCATCGCAGGCTCTTCTGGCGTGGGTTCTTCTTCAAAAATTAGCATCAGAGGGGAGTCTTCTTTTACGAATACCAATCCACTTTTTGTCGTTGACGGCATTCCAATTAACAACAATACCATCGTTAACAGCGTCAATGACGATGCAAACGGCTTCATGGAAGTGGATTTTGGCAACGGCGCAATGGAAGTCAATCAAGACGATATTGAGTCCGTAACCGTCTTGAAAGGTGGTACCGCCGCCGCTTTATACGGTGCCAGAGCATCAAATGGGGCGATTATCATCAAAACCAAAAACGGTGCGAAGAGTAAAGGCATCGGCGTGTCGTTCAATTCAACAAGTTTTGCAGAAACGCCTTTCCAATTACCGCAATTTCAAAATACGTATGGCTTAGGCAACAGTGGCAAATACGCCTACAAAGACGGTTTGGGCGCAGGTGTTAACGACAACATCACGTATAGTTATGGTCCTCGTTTGGATGCAGGTTTGAGCATCGCGCAATATGACAGCCCTGTGACGCTGCCAAACGGTCAAGTGGTGCGGGCGGCTGACAATGCTTTGTATAATGGTCAAGCCATTACGCCTACGCCTTTTGTCGCTTATCCCAATAATTTGAGCGATTTTTATGGTACAGGCTCTACTTTAATCAATAATTTGGCATTTACAGCAGGCAATGACAAGTACAATGCTCGTTTGTCTTTGACCAATTTGGACAGTAAATCCTATATCCCAGGCGTTGATTTGAAGCGCAAAACCATCTCAACAGCGTTTAATTTTAACCCAACGGATAAGCTGAAAATCACGTCGAATATCAATTATATTAACTCATCAAGTAAAAATAGACCTGCTACAAAATACGGTTCTGAAAACATCAACTATGCTTTGGTGGCGTGGTTTGGACGTTCAAACAATATAGAACCGCTTAAAAACTATTGGCAACCCGGTTTGGAAAACGTACAGCAATTTTCTTACAACTATACTTTCTTTGATAATCCATACTTTACACTTTACGAAAATCGTAATGGTTTTAGTCGTGACCGTGTTTTTGGGAATGTGTCAGCACGTTATGAATTTACACCTGAATTGTCGTTGGCAATTAGAAGCGGCATGGATTACTCAAATGAAGACCGTACGTTCCGCCGTGCCTTCAGCACAAACCGCTTCAAAACAGGGGCTTATGCCGAGCAAAACGTCTTTTATAGAGAAGTCAATTCCGATTTTTTATTGAATTATGCTAAATCTTTCAACGATTTCAGCCTTGACATTTCAGCTGGCGGCAACAGAATGGATCAAAAAGCATCGTTTGAGCAAATTCAAGCCTCGACATTGGCACAACCGGGCGTTTATGCCTTGACAAATGCCGCTTCGCCTTTGGAATACTTCCAAAATGTGGGCAATAAACGCATCAACAGCGTGTACGGTATCGCCAAATTGGGCTACAAAGACTTCCTTTACGTGGACATTACAGGTAGAAATGACTGGTCAAGTGCCTTAGCCACAGCCACTTCTTCGGCAAATACCTCGTTTTTCTACCCCTCAGTATCAGCGGGTTTTGTGGTGTCAAATGTGATCAAATTGCCTTCAAATATATCGTTTTTGAAGCTGCGAGGCAGTTTTTCAAAAGTCGGTAACGACACCAAACCATTTCAAACAAATGGGGCTTTTGTCGCACGAACTGCTGTGAATGGCTTGCCAAGTTTCAGCGAACAAAACCAAATACCGAACGCCAATTTGAAGCCTGAAAGCATCACAACAGCCGAATTTGGTACTGATATTCGCTTTTTTGATGACCGTTTGAAATTTGATTTGACGTATTTCAATTCTTTAAATGAAAATCAAATCATCTCTTTGCCCATCTCTACGACTTCTGGATATGGTCAACAGAGCATTAATGGTGGCTCGGTAAGGAGTAAAGGTTGGGAAGCGATTGCGGAGTATATTCCGATAAAAACCAAGGATTTTATGTGGCGTGCCACCGCTAATTTTTCAACTTATACCAATATTGTCGCCTCTTTGCCCCAGTCTGCAAACACGATTACACTCGCGTACAACAGTATTTATGATAATATCAATCAAACTGTTTGGTATCAAGCCCAAGTTGGCGGACGCTTAGGCGATATGTGGGGAACGGGTTATCAGAAAAACGAAAATGGTGATTTTGTCATCGGTAAAGATGGGCGTTTTATAGTTAACAATAATTTGATAAAATTGGGCAACTACAACCCCGATTTTTCAGTCGGTTTGAATAATGCTTTTACTTATAAGAATTTCAATTTTTCATTTTTGCTTGATTGGCGACAAGGTGGTAAAGTAGTGTCGCGCACATTGGCTTTGGCAGGTGTCGCAGGGCAATTAAAAGAGACCGAAGACCGCCCCGATGCGGGTATCGTTGCAAAAGGCGTGGTCAATGTTGGAACGACAGATAAGCCTGTGTATCAACCGAATACGGTGGCTATTTCGGCAGAATCTTACTACCGTATGTACTACGACCGCAACCATGAGGAGAATAATACTTATGACGCGTCTTTTGTCAAAATTAGAGAAATACAGATTGGTTATCAATTGCCAAAGTCATTTTTGAATGGCTATTTCGAGAGCGTGAGCCTTTCTTTGGTGGGACGTAATTTGTATGCTTTCAGCAAAATACCACATTTTGATCCAGAACAATTTGGTTTTCAACAGCAAAAATTGGTGTCAGGTGTAGAGGATATGAGCTACCCGACAACACGGAGTTTTGGGTTCAAATTGGGGGTAACATTTTAGGTTTTTCTAAACAGATAGAAATATAAGACACATCGTTTTCTTTTGTTTTTATATAAAGCTATGTGTTCTATATATCTATGTGTTTAGAAAAAATCTAATAAATGTTGAAATTAGTCCTAAATACTGAGGGGGGTAAAAATTTCTAAAATTTTAAAAATCTAAAAATGAAAAATATTTTAAAATACAGTATGCTTATTTTATTGCTTGAATGTGTGAGTTGCACCAAGGATTTTGAAAGCATCAACGTCAATCCGACCACACCTGTGGATGTACAACCCGAGTTGTTGTTCCGCAAAGTATTGTACGATTATGCCGAACAAATGTCTTACGAAGGCTTTGTGGCGGGCAATCTTTTAGGGCAGTATTTTACAGCGATTGACTTCAATCTCTTTGACCGCCACAGTTTGACCGAACCGCAATATGGCGGCAAGCCGTGGAATTTTCTCTATGAAAATCTAAGAGATAATGAGATTTTATTAGCAAAATCAAGGGCAAACACCGCTTTTACTGTCTATGAAGGTCCTGCCTTGATTTATAAAGCCTACGTCACCGCCGCTTTGACAGACTTGTACGGCGATGTGCCTTATTCAGAAGCTTTGCAAGGAAAATCAGGCATTGTCACACCAAAATATGATCCACAACGCGATATTTATGTCGGTGCGGGTGGCATCATTGAGACTCTGGACAAAGGCATTGCCGCTATTAACGCCTACAAAGGTGCGATAAAACTGCAAGGCGACATTGTCTATTCAGGCGATTTAACCAAATGGCGAAAATTAGCTAATTCATTGAAATTCAAGGCTTTAATGCGTATTTCGTTGAGAGAAAACGTAGCAGCACAATTGGCAAAAATTGTTTCTGATGGTGATTATATCAAAACGGCTGCGGACAATGCCAACTATATTTTTTCCACCAGTCCACCCAATAATTTCCGTATGACAAC
The DNA here is from genome assembly GCA_031411275.1 of Saprospiraceae bacterium. Taxonomy (GTDB): domain Bacteria; phylum Bacteroidota; class Bacteroidia; order Chitinophagales; family Saprospiraceae; genus JAAFJT01. The sequence goes on from JANOAU010000134.1 coordinate 70,687, forward strand.
GGCAAAGACAGGCGACTATAATTTGTTCATTATGTCCGAAACAGTTGACTCGATTTTAACAAAATTGGACGACCCTCGCAAAGCCGTTTTCTTCCGCCCCACAGCAAGTAATGCCTTGATTTACAAAGGTTTATTAAACGGACCCGATGCCTCAAAACTGTCTATCACGGCGAGTAATTACTCATTGACAGGACGCATTTTTAGGGAAGACGCGGGAGGCAGATACAAGGCGAATTTTATGACAAGTGCCGAAATGAATTTCCTTTTGGCAGAAGCCGCTGAACGGAGCTTGATTACAGCCGATGCCAAAACATTTTATGAAACAGGCATCAAACAGTCCTTCGATTATTGGTACACAGCCCTGCCAACGGACTATTTACTGAGGGGGGCGGTGGCGTACAAATCGGCTGGCAACTATGCGATTGAGCAAATTATTACGCAAAAATGGTTAGCCAATATTGCCGATGGTTACGAAGGTTGGATTGAATATCGCCGCACAGGTTTTCCAAAATTAAAGGCGGTTTCAGCGAGTTTGAATCAAAACCTCATTCCTGTACGTATGCCCTATCCGACATCGGAAGATGCGTTGAACAATGCGAATTTCAAGACCGTTTCAGATAAAACGAACAAAAACAGTGTGAATTCACCTGTTTGGTGGGATAATTAGCCTTGCTTCAATTGCCTCCATCTTTAGATGGAGAAAAAGAATAACAGAATTCCTATTTTT
>JANOAU010000135.1:0-23022 GCA_031411275.1 Saprospiraceae bacterium
TCAAGTTCTACTCTATCGGTTTTAGCACCCGAAGCGATTTCCGTAAAAATGGATTCACAGCCCGCTTTTTTGAGGGCATCTATTTGTAATTCGAGATTTTGGTCTTTGGTGGAAATACGTGCGTAACCGATTTTCATTTTAAATTATTTTGTATAGACTTATTTGATTGAAGAACTTTCTTATTATACTTTGATTAGTGTACTAATTATTTATACTTTTAATCAGACAAAAGTAATCATTAAAGTCTATTTACAAACTGTATTTGTCAAGCCTTTTTCGTCGAGATATTGTCCAAACAAACGAGCGTTTGTTTGGACTGCCTGAATATACTGCTCACGGTGTCCTTCCAAAAAAATAAAAGACGGCAACAAGTGGTTAATATATCCATAAAACAGGGCAAAACCCGAGAAATACTGAGGGGTATAGACTTGGGAAATCATACATGCACCAACCGCGTCGCATAAGATTTAGGCTGCACAGGTGTTTGAATCTTGTTTTTAGAAGGTAAAAACTGCCAAGGCGTGACTTGATGTGTCCAATCAAAGACATTTTTCTCGGTGTGCCGGCGTCGAAACGCAACGGGTGTACAGTTTCGGTATTTTTTAAAAAGCCTGTTGAAGTTGGATAGGTTGTTGAAGCCAGCCGCATAACAAATTTGTCCAATCGTTTCATCTGTATCCAATAATAATTTGCAAGCATGACCAATTCGCACATCCACTAAGAATTGGGTGAAACTGCGGAAAGCATATTTTTGGAAAAAATGGCTGAATGCAGAATCACTCATATTGACGTATGTAGCTACATCACTTATTTTTAAGTCAGTTCGTGCAAAATTTTTTAGGATATAACTGTATGCCATCTGAATACGGTTGCTGTGCGTACTCAACACCTTAGAGGAAAACCCTTCGCTTGACAAAAAAATGGCTTCCGATGACTCCGAAAGCAAATCAAGAAGCCTTAAAAACTCAATAACATTTAAAAACCCTTTGTCTTCTGTCAAATTCAAGATGATTTGCATGGCTTCGTCAAAAGTTTTTCCGTAAAACTTAACGCCTTTACTCGAATCCTCTAAGAGTTTACGGATTTTATAAAATTGCTCCTTTTTAAAAAAAGGTCCACTCAACAAACCCATCGCAAATTGAATGGTAATGACTCGATAGGGTTGCCCACTGTTTTGCTGTTGCAAGTCGCCGTCCCATTTATGATAAAGGTATGGTCCGAGCAAAACCAAATCGCAATCGTTATACCGTTCGGTAGAGTCGCCCACTATACGTATGCCAGACATACCTATTATAAGATTTAACTCATATTCAGGATGGTTGTGAATAGGATAATCAAATCCATTGTTAAAAGAATCTAATACGACAAAAACATCAGGTGATCTAAGCGGCGTAATCTCTTGAAAAATGTCCATCTTGAAAAATTTTATATGCAATAATTTGATTAAATCAATCACAGATTTTGAAAAAGAATTAATTTTCATAAAAGTACCATATTATCGCTGAATAGTATTAAGAATGACCTTATAAAATTTAGACTTTTGTTATAGTAAATAAAATGATGTTGAAATGGGTCTAAATGGTATACAAAATTCTTTGCAATTTGCTTCTTTGCCAACAGGTATTGGACTTTTTAGAGATATAAAATGGGGGCTTATATTGCCAATTTTTATGGTCTTTGCACAGGTGACTTTTGCTCAAAAGCATTCGGTATCAGGTGTTGTTGTCTCCTCGGAAGATCAGCAGCCCATTATTGGCGCAACGGTCTTAGAAAAAGGAACACAGAACGGAACGCTCACCAATACTGAGGGGGTGTTTAAAATAGATATTACGTCTACCGACGCTGTGTTAGTCTTTACTTTTGTGGGTTTAGAGGATATTGAAATACCTGTAGAAGGGAAAACGTCGCTTAACATATCTATGGCAGCAAGTCATGATATGCTGAAAGATGTAGTCGTGACGGGTTACAAAAAAGAGATTCGCTCCGATGTATCTGCGGCTATTGCTTCTATAAAATCGAAAGATATAGATAAATTGCTTGTGTCGGGTCTTGAACAAGCCCTACAAGGTCAAGCACCTGGCGTGATGGTGACGCAAGTAACAGGCGCACCAGGGGACGATATAGCGGTTAGGATTCGCGGAGCAGGTACTTTGGGCAACAACAATCCCCTTTTCATCGTGGATGGTGTGCCGACGACAGGTAATATTAATATGTTCTCGCCCTCTGATGTTGAATCCATTGAGATATTGAAAGATGGCGCTGCGGCGGCAATATATGGCGCACGTGCTGCAAACGGTGTCGTTGTTATTACGACCAAAAGAGGCAAGTCAGGCAAACCAAGTTTTAGTTTCGATGCGTATTCAGGCATTCAAAATGCCGTTAATTTGCCAAAATTGCTTAATTCTAAGGATTATTTAACCATTCGCAACGAGGCAATTACTAATGCTAATACCCTTCGTGATCCGATACGACGAATAAACACATACGATCCAGCGATATTGTCTGGTCTGCCCGACAATGATTGGTTGAGTTTGGTCTTTAGTCCTGCACAGATGCAGCACTATTCGCTGACAGGCATGGGCGGCAGTGAAAACGGCAACTTTTATCTTTCGGGTGAATACCAAACCCAAGACGGTGTGTTCAAAGGACAGGGGTTTGACAAATATCAAGTGCGTTTTAATGGCGAAGTCGGTAGTAAAAGCTTTAAAATTGGCAACAACTTTTCCTTTTCTCATACCAATCGCAAAGTTATTGGCTCATCGGGCGATGGTTTTGGTGCGGGTAATGAATTAAGCGGTATCAGATATGCCATGATTACTGCGCCACTTTTCCCTATTCGCTATCCCGATGGCAGATACATCAATGTAACTTCCGAACTCGGCGACCCAACACTTTATGGCGATGGCAATGCCAACCCTTTGGTCTTTATTCAGAATACTGATTGGACGATTAAACGCTATCGAGTGTTTGGAAATGTCTTTGCCGAACTCAATCCGTTCAAAGGTTTGAAGTTGCGCAGCAGTCTGGGCGGTGATTTTTTATTTGAAAAAGAAAAACTGTTCAAAGAACGGCTGTCCGATGCCATTTATAGTCCCACCTCCCTCAATGAAGGGCGGGTTTTCAACCAAACATTGATTTGGAACAACACCGCTGACTATACCCAACAGTTCGGCAAGCACCGTATTTCAACATTATTGGGTATGGAAGCTATTCAGAACCACACCGATTACCTCGGGGCTTCTGCCAATAACTTTCGCCGCACAGATTTGCTCTTCCGATATATCACCGGCAGCCTTCCTGCTGCTTTGGGCAACGTCAATGCATCGGGTATTGCGACCGAATGGGCTTTGATGTCTTATTTTGCGCAAGCGGGCTATTCTTTTGACAACCGCTACGTCTTGAGTGCGTCGGTTCGACGCGATGGCTCTTCTCGTTTTGGACCCAATAACCGTTGGGGAACTTTCCCTTCTGTTTCGGCGGCATGGAATGTCTCCAATGAGCCTTTCTTTAAGAACAAAAAATTAGACTTCATTTCGAGTTTTAAACTGAGGGGTAGCTGGGGTCAATTAGGCAACCAAGAAATCGGCATCTATCCGTTCAGTTCGCTTGTTGAAACAGGGCAACGTGTCTATTCATTTGGCGATAAACTCGTGACTGGCGCAACAATTGTCGAAACAGGCAACAGCAATATCCGTTGGGAAACCACAACTCAAACGAATATAGGCTTAGATATGAGTTTTTGGAAAGACCGCCTATCCCTTGTCGCAGATATTTATCGCAAAACAACAAATGACATCCTCGTGCGTGTGCCTGTGCCACAAGCGGGTGGCTCGGAACGTCCGCCTTATGTCAATGCGGGGTCTGTTGAGAACAAGGGCGTAGAGTTAGGCTTGATTTATAAAAACAAATTCAAGGATTTCAGATACACAATTGGTGCAAACATCTCCGCCTTAAAAAATGAAGTCCTCTCTATTGCCCAAAGCGAGCCTATACTCGGCGGCTTTGGCTTGTCAGATGGTCCTTTGACACGTACAGAAGCGGGTTATTCGATTGGTTCTTTCTATATATGGAAAATGTTGGGCATCTTTCAGACCCAAGCAGAGATTGACAAGAGTCCTTTCCAAACCCTTGATACGCGTCCTGGTGATGTCAAGTTCGCAGACTTAAATGGCGATGGTAAAGTAGATGATAAAGACCGTGCGCACTTCGGCAATCCTTTCCCTAAGTTTAATTATGGGCTGAATGTGGCTTTTACTTGGCAAAACTTCGACTTTTCGCTGCTCATGCAAGGTGTTCAAGGCAATGATGTCTATTTCCTAAATGGCAATTTTGCTTATGAAACGCAATCTCGTGGGTTCAATTCTTACGAAGCCATCTTGAATCGGTGGACACCAACGAATACCAATACCAATATTCCTAAAGTCAGTCTTGATGACCGCAACGGCAACCGTCGTCCGTCTACTCGTTGGATAGAAGACGGTTCTTATCTCCGCATTCGGAACATCACTTTGGGTTATAACCTTAAAAATGTGCTCAAATGGAAGGCTATCGGGGCTTTGAGAATCTATGTCACCGCTCAAAATGCTTTCACATGGACTAAATACCCTGGTTTTGACCCTGAAATTCAAGCCAATACAAACGATACACGCGGCGCAGGTGTCTCATCTGACCTTGCAGTGGGTATTGATTGGGGCACAGTGCCTGCGCCACGCACTGTGATTGCAGGTTTTAAATTAGATTTCTAATGCGTAGCTATTTATCACATAGCTACATAGGCTGTTTCACATAGGAAACATAAGTTTTTTCTCTGCTCTCTATATGAAACCGCCTATTTGACTATGTGATTAAAACAACAAGAAAAGAATGAAAAAGAAAACGATGAATTATACGCTCTTTGCGACTATCTTCCTCCTCGCTTCTTGCAATGGCATCCTTGACAAAGACCCAATTGCCACTTTAGACGCAGGCTCGTTCTTCCAAACGCAAGAAGATGCGATACAAGCGATTAATGCCGCGTACAAACCGTTGACATTCAGTAATACCAACAACAATTTTTATTGGGCTTTTGGGGTCTTAGCAAGCGATGAAGCCATTACAGGGGGCGATGGTTCAAGACCCGGTCTTATCGAATTGGACGCTTTGACGCATACGCCCCGTACCGACGAAATCAATAGCTTTTGGAAGCTGCAATACAGTGGTATTACCCAATCTAACCTTGTTTTAGATAAAATTAAGAATATTACATTTGATAAAACGACTGAAAACCGCGTCACTGGTGAGGCTCTTTTCTTGCGGTCGTACTATTATTTTTTGCTAACGCAAGTATTTGGTGATGTACCCTTGTTTACAACCATTGTTTCGCCCGATAAATTGCGGACATCTCGCACACCTAAAGCAGAAATATACGCTCAAATCCTCATTGACTGCGACCGCGCGGCGGATTTGCTACCCCCTCAGTATCCAGCGGCTGAAATGGGTCGTGCAACGAAGGGCGCAGCCTTAGCTTTGGCAGCGAAAGTGTGTGTGTATCAAAAGAATTGGGACAAAGCCTTGGAATATATTGCCAAGGTAAAAGCCTTGAATATCTATGGGTTGATGCCCGATTATCAAGACAATTTTAGAAAGAAAACACAGAACAACAAAGAATCGGTGTGGGAGATACAACACACCAATCTGGAACTTAATGTCGGCAATTCCCTCAATCAATGGTGGTATTCTAAGAAAATTGTCGGCGGTTATGGCTTCGCAGAAGTCACTGAAGCCTTTGTCAAAGAGTTTGAACTCAATGACCCGCGGAGTAAGTTCACCATAGCCATGAATAATGAAGACTATTTCGGGACGGTCTATAAAAACTCTTTCTCATCCACTCGTTACAGTCCGCGAAAGTATTTGCAACCAGACAGTACCGTTACTCAAAAAGCAGATGGCGACATCAATTATACGGCTATTCGCTACGCTGAAGTGTTGCTTTGGGAAGCTGAAGCTTTGGCTGAATTGGGTCGTGTTACTGAGGGGGGTGTTCCGCTCGAAGTCGTGCGTGCGCGCGCTCGTTTGCAAGCCACAAACCCAATAACGGCTTTACCCCGTGTCATTACAACAGATAAAGCAACGATGATAAATGCTATTCGGCATGAGCGAGCAGTCGAATTGGGCTTTGAGATGCACCGCTATTTCGATTTGGTGCGTTGGGGCATCGCCGCAGCGAAGATGCCAGAGTTTAAGGTGGGTAAACATGAGGTTTTTCCTTTGCCACAGATAGAAATGGACTTAAATCCAAGTTTGGTGCAGAATCCGAATTACTGATTGACCACAGATTTGACAGATTCGAATACCATGTTCGGCGAACTTAAAAAGCTGTGCATATCCCATATTTTTTCGTACAGATATTAAGTATGTATAAAATGCTCTTTTCGCTTGAAATTATGGTCGAAAGAATATCTACCATCTTGAAACCATCGATTTCAATCGGTGGATAAAAACAACGTCGCCCCCAACATCTATCATCTTTTCAAAACATCACATAAAATAGCTGTTAGATGTGATGTTTTGAAAAGATGATAGATGTAAGTCGTGGGAGTATGGCGACCCGCCGATTGAAATCGGTGGTTTCAAGATGTTAGATGTTCTTTCGAGTCCATTTTAACGTCAAAAAGACAATCAAATCAAGAAGAAAGACAGCCAAATCAAGAAGAAATACAGCCAAATCAAGAGGAAAAGACAGCCATATCAAGAAGAAAAGACAGCCATATCAAGAAGAAAGACAGCCATATCAAGAGGAAAAGATAGCCAAATCAAGAAGAAAGACAGCCAAATCAAGAAGAAAATACAGCCAAATCAAGAAGAAAAAATAGTCAAATTAAGAAGAAATACAGCCAAATCAAGAAGGAAGATAACCAAATCAAGAAGAAATACAGCCAAATCAAGAAGGAAGATAACCAAATCAAGAAGAAAGACCCCCCAGTATGAAGCGTACTCGACGCTTTAAAAAGGAAAAACTATAAGTCTATGTATTTAAAATAAAAATAACTGTTATGCAATTCATCGTCCGTTCTTTCATCGTCTTCATCTCCTTAAACTGTTTAACCCAGAACAGTTTGCGCGGACAATCGGGGCAAGTCACCGTACCGCGTATTGAAAGAATGTCGAACCTACCCACTCCTTATAATCTGCGCAATTGGAAACAAGTCGCCCGTCAGTATGATTCATTTGTATATGATGTGACGAAGACAGGGCAATATTTACCTTTTGTATCCATCGGTGCATCGGGTGTCAATTATCCGCAAAACAAAATCATCAAATTGCATACCTACGTAGGCACAAACAGTCCATCGGGTAGCGAAGCTATTAATGTATTACCATCTTTGGTCGGTGCATCTTTGGTTGGCAATGATAAAAGCAATCAATACGGTCAAAATTGGCTGTTGATGAGCCAAGACTTCTTCAATAAGGCAAATGGGGAGAATATTTACCTCAACAATGCGGGGTCAAGTAGTGGTAGTGATTGGTGGTACGACTTAATGCCCAATGTATTCTTTTACCAACTGTATGACCTTTATCCAAATGTAGGCAATGAGGCAAGCAGTCAGTTTACAACTATCGCCAATCGCTTTTTAGAAGCCGTGCGCGCTATGGGCGGCAGTGATACAGCTTGGATGGTGCCTAATATGAACTATCGCGCTTGGAAATTTAAGACCATGCAACCGTTAACAACAGGTGTTAAAGAACCCGAAGCCGCAGGGGCATTTGCGTGGGTCTTGTACAATGCGTATAAAAAGACAGGCAATAAAGATTATTTAAAAGGGGCGGAGTGGGCAATCGAGTTTTTGAATGATTATCCGACCAATCCTTCTTATGAATTGCAATTACCTTATGGCACTTATGTGGCAGCAAAGATGAATGCCGAGTTGGGAACGATTTACAACATCGAAAAGATGGTTAATTGGTCTTTCGACAAAGGTGTGTTGCGGGGTTGGGGAACAATCGTCGGCACTTGGGGCGGTTTTGATGTCTCGGGTTTGGTAGGTGAAGCCAATGATGGTGGCAATGACTATGCTTTTCAACTCAATGGTGTGCAACAGGCAGCCGCACTTGTACCGATGGTGCGTTATGACAAACGTTTTGCTCGTGGAATAGGCAAATGGCTCTTGAATTTAGCGAATGCAACACGCCTCTATTATCCGGGGTTCTTACCCAGCAATATGCAAGACGCTACTGCTTGGTCAAATGCCAACGACCCCAATCGCGTGATTGGCTATGAGGCATTGCGAGAGAAGTGGCAAGGTTTATCTCCTTTCTCAACTGGCGATGCGCTCGGTGGGGGATGGGCTGGAACGAATCTTGCGCTGTATGGCACGTCTTCTATTGGCTATTTGGGTAGTCTGATTGAGGAAACCAATGTGGAAAAGATACTAAAGCTGGATCTTTTAAAGACGGACTTCTTTCACAGTGCCGCTTATCCGACCTATTTGTTGTACAATCCCTATACCACCACCCAATCCGTTTCATTGAATGTCGGTAATGCAGCTTCTGATGTGTATGATGCTTTGACAGAGACCTTTATTGCGAGAAATGTAACGGGTGCGACTAATTTAAGCATACCCGCCAATCAAGCTCTCATGGTAACGATAACGCCCGCAGGTGGTGTGGTGACTTACAACCGCAATAAAATGTTGGTCAATAATACAGTTGTTGACTATCGTCAAACGACAAACGCTTACACGCGGCCAGTGCGCATCAAAGCATTGGCAGCCACACAAAAAACGATTCAAATTGGTGACTCTACTTTGGTGTATGCAACCGCCGTTGACCCTGATGGTGGTGTGATTACTTATAAATGGAGTGCAACCAGAGGCACAATTACAGGAACAAGCAAAACAGTCTCTTGGCGCGCGCCAAATACTGAGGGAGGGGCTACAATACAAGTGATTGCCACAGATATTGAAGGTAACAGCGATACGGCTACCTTAGATTTGACGGTTGTTTTAAAAATAAACCAAGCACCTAGTATTTCCAACATCCAAAAAAGTGTTGCCTATACACCTACGAATGGTGTGGTTCAAATGACTTGCTTGGCGACTGACCCCAATAACGATCCATTGACGTATGTTTGGACAGCAAGTGGTGGTACATTCAACAATACCTCAAGCCGCGCAGTCTCTTGGACAGCTCCCAATACTGAGGGGGTCTATACGATAACGGCAAAAGCAACAGACAACGGCAATTTGTCCGCAACAGCGACGACAACCATCCTTGTCAAAAACTTTAATCAGACACCGGGTAACTTGATTGCTTATTATCCTTTTTCAAACAATACCGATGATGTCAGCGGCAATCAATTACATGGTCAAGGGACAGGTATTGCCTTTGTACCAGATAGAAATGGTGTACCCAACCGAGCCGCTTACTTCAATGGCGGCACTCAAAATGTACGGGTTGCCAATAGTCCTATTTTAAATGTGCAAAATGCCATTACCGCCAGTTGTTGGTTCAATGCCGCTCGATTGGCAGATAAAGAAACCTTCTTGTTGTCACATGGTAGTTGGCAAAATCGGTGGAAGCTCTCTTTTACACCTGAAAGAAACTTGCGCTGGACGGTTAATACGCTAACCACTATCGCTGACTTAGATGCGCCTACACCTTTTGTGATTGATAGTTTCTACTATATCACTGCCACTTATGATGGTTCGCTCATGGCTATTTATGTCAATGGCAACCTTGCGGCTTATAAATCTTTAACGGGCAATATCCGCACCACGAGTTTAGATTTCTTAATCGGTCAAATGCTGCCTGACAATGCGGAGTACAATTTTAAAGGGGTGATTGATGAAGTCAAACTTTTTAATTATGCCCTTACACCAACGGCCATCACCACCCTATATCAACAAAGTATAACAGCTATCAAAGAATCTTTGTCCTTCAATATTCCCCTTTTGAAGGTATCACCTAATCCTACAATGGATAAGCTAGTGCTTTCAACCTCTTTCCCTTCACCTACTAAAATGCACGTGTCCATAAGTCGTATGAATGGACAAAATGTACTTGAAAAAGAGGTTTTTACTGAGGGGGGGCAAATAGAAATGAATATTGCTTCGCTTGTGTCGGGTATATATATCATTGCCGTTCAAACCGATAAGCAAAAGAGCTGGGTGCGGTTTGTGAAATTGTAGCAACAGGTATAGCAGACGGAAATTATTAAGATTTAAAAGCCCCGATAGAGGCGACATATTGGTAGCCGTGGGTGTTAACCCACGGTTAAATAAAAGAGTATTTGGCATTAGCCCCATCGGGGCGACACATTTTACGTATTTGTTGCGCCCCGATGGGGCTAAAAGATATATTGACCCTTTTAACCGTGGGTTAACACCCACGGCTACCAATATGTCGCCCCTATCGGGGCTTTTAAATCTTAGTTCGCATATATTCAGTAAATAAAACTATTCACTCATTTCTTTAATCATTAATTATGAAATCGTATTTACATTCTCTACTCATTTTACCTTGCTTGCTCTTAGCCTTAGTCAGCTTGCAAGCGCAAGTGCCTATAGCCCAATATTCTTTTACGGGCAATGCAAACGACCTATCGACCTTCGGGAATCATGCTGTCATTAATGGCGCGACGCCTACACAAGATAGGTTCAATTGGGCAAACCGCGCCTTCGCTTTTGATGGTGTTCAAAGTTCTATCCGAGCGAATAATGCGACGCAGCTCAATTCTCCCAATACCACAATCAGTTTCTGGGTAAAGGTGGCTGCTTTGCCGATACAAGGGGAAGTCTTCTTGTTGTCGCATGGCGGATGGCAAGAACGTTGGAAAATATCGTTGCCCTCGCATGGTAAGCCTGTTTTCACCACCAATAGTGCAGGAGGTATCAAGGATATGGACTCGGATTCCGTCTCTCTTCCTATCGGGGCTTGGCGGCATGTCGTCATGACGCATGATGCGGTGGGTAACAAAATCTTTATCAATGGTCAATTGAAGAAAAGCATTGCTGCAACGGGTGCTTTAAACAACACCACAAAGCCATTGGGTATTGGTTATGACCCCATTGATACGACCAATTTTTTTAAAGGGTCGCTCGATGAAATCATGATTTTCAATACAGCCTTAACAGATGTAGAAGTAGCAGCACTTTATACAGCTCAAAGTGCTGTTCCCGCTATTCCTAACGCTCGTGTCGCTGCCTATTCTTTCAATAGTACAGGTTTTGACTCTTCTGTCTATGCAAATCATGCCGCATTGAAAAATGTGAGTACCACCACTGACCGCTTTGGTTATGGTGCGCGAGCGTATGCCTTCAATGGTGTTTCATCTTCTATCAATGCGGCGAACTCTGCCCCGCTTAATTCAGCGACAACCACCGTGAGTTTTTGGGTAAAAGTCAACGCACTGCCAGCGCAAGGGGAGGCTTTTCTGGTGTCTTATGGTGGCTGGCAAGAGCGTCTTAAAATATCATTACCAGCTCATGGTAAGGTTGTTTTTAGCACCAACAACGTGGGAACGGGCAACTCGGACATGGATGCGGGTGATGGCAATGCCTTGCCCGTGGGCGTGTGGAAGCATGTTGTCATGACGCACGATGGTACGAACGACAAAATATTTATTGATGGTGTCAAAAAAGCAACAAAAGCTGTTACTGGCAACTTGAAAAGCACCGTTAATCCATTGGGTATTGGTTATGACCCTATTGACAATGGTAGCTTCTTCAATGGTTCTCTTGACGAAGTTCAGGTCTATAATTATGCGCTTACTGAGGGGGAGGTCACTGCGCTCTACATAACACAATCCTTATCTCCTGCCGTAGCAACCGACCTTGTTGCAGACTACAAACTGAATAGTAATGGCATAGATAATACACAATTTGGTAATACTGCCACAGGCAAAGCAACGGCGACTGCCAATCGTTTTAATTATGGCGGGAACGCGATGAGTTTTGCGGGTAGCGATTCATTAGTCGCTTCTAATTCAGTAAACCTTCAATCCGATAATACAACGATTAGCTTTTGGGTAAGAGTTAAATCGTTACCTGCACAAGGCGAAGTCTTCTTGTTGTCGAATGGTGGCTGGCAGGAGCGTTGGAAAATATCATTGCCTTCACATGGTAAACCTGTTTTCACCACCAATAGTACAGGAGGCATTAAAGATATGGATTCTGACTCGGTAGCTTTACCCATTGGTGCATGGCGTCATGTCGTGATGGTGCATGATGCAGCGGGCAATAAGATGTTTATCAATGGTCAATTAAAGAAAAGTATCGCCGCAACGGGGGCTTTGAATAAAACAAGCAAGCCTTTTGGCATCGGTTACAATGCTGTTGATGGCGGGGGAAATTTCAATGGTGACCTCGACGATATTCAAATATATAATCGAGCTTTAACAGATATTGAAGTAACGGCACTCTACAGCCTTCAAAACACCGCACCCACTTTTACAGGTACGCTGGTTGCACACTATCCATTTAGTAATTCAGGTATAGATATCACCGCTTTCGGCAATAATGCAGATGTCACAACGGCTTTGCCGACGACTGACCGCTTTAATAAAGCCAATAAAGCTTATGCCTTCAATAATAGTAGAGTAAAGGCTGCTAACTCGCCGCAATTAAACTCTGCCAATACTACCATCAGCTTTTGGGTAAAAGTTAATGCTTTACCTGCCAGTGGAGAAGTATTTTTATTGTCACATGGTGGTTGGCAAGAACGTTGGAAGATATCATTGCCGTCGCATGGTAAGCCTGTTTTTACAACCAATAGTACAGGTGGTATTAAAGATATGGATTCCGATTCGGTATCCCTTCCTGTGGGTGCATGGCGGCATGTAGTGATGACGCACGATGCTGTTGGTAACAAAATATTTATTAATGGTCAATTAAAGAAAAGTATTGCGGCAACGGGTGCTTTGAATGTAACAACTAAACCCTTCGGCATTGGGTATGACCCGATTGACTCAAGCGGTTTCTTCAATGGCGCATTGGATGAAGTTCAAATCTACAATGTTGCTTTGACAGATGTTGAAGTTGCGGCTTTATTTGCTGCGCAAAACACCGTAACAGTAGATCCAGACACGCAAGCACCAAGCGCGCCCCTCAATTTAGCAGCCGTTGTGAACTTTACAAATGTGGCACTCTCGTGGTTGCCTTCAACGGATAATGTCGGCGTTGTTGCTTATAATGTATTCAGAAACAACGTACTCGTGATGAGTACGCCGACGACCTCTGCCCTCCAGATAGGCTTGGCTGCTTCAACCAAATTTACATTTGGTGTCACAGCCATAGATGCAGCGGGTAATCAATCGGCTATGTCAACATTGCAAGTGACAACAGGCGAAGACCAAGCAAGGGATTCAATAGCCCCCTCAGTACCAGGCAATCTACTGGCACAAGTAGGGTCTAATTCTGTTCAGTTGGTATGGACACCTTCTACGGACAATAGAGGTGTAAAAGGTTATATCGTTTTTCAAGATGGGGTTGTTATAGATACAGTATTAGCACCCGCAGTAAGCAAGTTTGTAGGTGGGTTACTCTCGCTGACGGCTTATACGTTCGAGGTTTTAGCCTTAGATGCTGCTGGCAACAAGTCAGGTAAAGCCGAGAAGACCGTTACGACTTTAGCACCCGTCAACACAGGAGAACCTGGGATGATAGCTTACTATCCTTTCGATGACAATGCCAACGATGCGACACCGTATGCCAATCATGGTACAATAGGCGGCACGCCCACCTTTATCACCCGTGCGGGTGCAACAGGTAAAGCCATTAAGTTTGGGGGTAACAAAGACTCTGTATTGGTCAAAAATGCCGTGCAATTAATCTCTGATTACGCCAGTGTTGGTTTTTGGATTCGAGTGGACAGTATCAAAACTTCTGATGCAGAAGCCTACATCGCGAGTTTTGGTGGCTGGCAAGAACGTTGGAAAATCTCATTGCCACAGCACACAAAAATAGTTTGGACAACAAACAGCAAAAATGCCCAGTTCAATAACGCTATTGTAGATATGGACAGCGGCGATGGTAACGAACTCGTCAAAGGCATCTGGTGGCATGTCGCCATGGTACATGATGGGGTCAATAATATCGTCTATGTCAACGGTCTTGAAACTAAAAGAGTTCCAGCGGCTGGCAAACTCAATAGCACGGCACGCGCCCTTTACTTTGGCAGCAATGGTATTGAAGGTGGCCAATATTTTGTTGGCGCATTAGACAATGTGAAGATATATAATAAAGCCTTGACGGCAGCGGAGGTCAACAAATTGTTCAGAACAGGCACAACACCCGTGGATGAGCAAGTGAGCGAGGCTTTAAAAGCAGCTGTCAAGAGCATTTCGCCTAACCCAACTGCTGATGTGATAAACATCAAACATGCTTTCACAGGCAAGGAAGCCATCTTAGTGCGCGTATTTGACCTTGCAGGTCGTGAGATTGATGAAGTCCGTTTTAGTAAGAACCAAATACCTTCTGGGCTATTCTCTATTAATGTGAGCAAATACCCACAAGGTACTTACTTCCTCAATTTTGTTCAAGATGGACAAAGCCTCGGCGCATTGAAGTTTGTAAAAAACTAATTTAATGGTGAACAATTTAATGGTGAATGGTGAATAATTCACACCATTCACCATTCACCATTCATCATTTATCATTAAAACAATGGCAAATAGATTCATTCAAAATCCAATACTCACAACAAAGGACATTAAGCCGAGTCACGAGGGGTTTGTTGTGGAGTGTGTGCTAAATCCAGGCGTATTTACTTATGAAGGAAAAACGTGGCTATTACTACGTGTCGCAGAACGGCCGATACAAACAGAAGGGGTCATTTCGTTGCCTATACTGAGGGGGGATGACAGTATGGAAATTTTAGCATTCCGCAAAGACGATCCAAACCTCGACCTGTCTGATGCTCGCCTGGTGAGTTATAAAAATAAAACATATCTCTCCACGCTGTCGCACCTCCGACTCGTATGCAGTAACGATGGTATTCATTTTTATGAACCCGATTTGACGCCCACGAAATTGTTTGGCAAAGGTGCATTAGAAACCTTTGGCATCGAGGATTGTCGTGTCAGTCTTATCGAGGGCATTTATAATCTGACTTATACCCAAGTTTCTGAAAGAGGCGTAGGCGTAGGGCTTATGCAAACCCGTGATTGGCAGCACTTTGACAGAATCGGGATGATACTACCGCCCCACAATAAGGACTGCGCGCTATTTGAAGAACGAATAAATGACAAATACTTCTGCTTTCACCGCCCTTCGGGTATTGCTCTGGGCGGCAATTTTATATGGATAGCCTCTTCCACAGACCTCATCCATTGGGGTAGTCACCATTGCATTCTCCAAACCCGCAGGGGAATGTGGGATTCTGCCCGTGTCGGAGCAGGGGCTGCACCTATCAAAACCGACAAAGGTTGGTTGGAAATCTATCATGGTGCAGACGAGAACAATCGTTACGCATTGGGAGCGGTACTTCTCGACCTCAAAAACCCTACAAAAGTCATCGCCCGTTCTTATGAACCCTTATTTGAACCGACAGCCCCTTACGAACTCACAGGTTTCTTTGGCAATGTCGTGTTTACGAATGGGCATATCGTCGAAGGTGATGAGATTACGATGTATTATGGTGCTTCAGATGAAGTTATTTGCGGCGCAACGTTTTCTATTAACAACATACTATCGGGATTATTAGATGCCGTTGTTTTGGAACATTTAGATATATAGAGACAAAATGCTCAATTCAATCATTCAATTAAAAGACCAACCAATATGTTCAGTACATTAACAAAAGAATTAAATTTCTTCAAAGGACACCCCCTCAGTATGCGCGTGCTTTTGCTGACCAATCTTATCTACGGCATGGTCACGCCTATCATTGAATTGTTTATTGGTGCCTACATCATGCGCAATTCTGAAGACATAAGCCTTGTCGTCATATTTCAATTAGCTGTTTATACAGGTATCCCTTTAACGTTTATGATTAATGGTTTTTTGTTAAACAAACTGCCCATTTCAAGGCTCTATTCTTTGGGTATGATACTGAGTGGTGTCTCTATGACCGCAATGATGACCCTTGATAAACTTAGCACCGTCGGGGTTTTTGTCGCAGGACTCATCATGGGTTTATCGTATGGCTTCTTTTGGGCAAACCGCGACTTCCTTGCCCTCAACACCACCAAAGACGACAACCGTAACTACTATTACGGGATTGAGACTTTCTTCTATACTTTTACAGGCATTGGTATCCCCTTAGCAGCAGGTGCCTTTATTGCTGTCACTGACCAGAACGGTTGGTTTGGTGGCAATGTCAATATGGCATATTATATCATTACAGCTTTCGTTTTTGCGCTTTCGGCTTTTGCCTCTGTCCTTGTGCATCGTGGACAGTTCCAAAACCCGATTAAAGCCCCTTTTCTATTCTTTAAATTTGATAAATTATGGAATAAGATGCTTCGTTTGGCAGCCTTAAAAGGGATTGCACAAGGCTATATCGTTACAGCACCGACCATGTTGGTCATGACACATGTCGGCAAAGAAGGGTCTTTAGGACTCATACAAGGCGTTGCTGCCGCTATATCTGCCATCTTACTCTATATACTGGGCAGGGTAACAACACCTAACCACCGTGTTTTGATTTATGGTATCGGTTGCACGCTCTTCGTTGTGGGTGCTTTGTTCAATGCCGTGATGTATTCGGCTGTAGGTGTCATATTGTTCGTTTTGTGCCTCCTTTTTGCGCGACCATTATTGGACATAGCCTACTTTCCTATTCAATTAAAAGTCATAGACATGGTTGCGGAAAAAGAAAAACGGAATACGTTTGCTTATATATTCAATCACGAACTGGGTCTGTATGTTGGTCGCTTATTTGGCTGTGGTTTATTCATTGTTTTAGCCCGTTATGTCAGTGTGGACATTGCTTTGCGCTACGCATTACTGGTCATTGCTATTCTTCATTTTTTGGGCTATTTCATGGCACAAAGTATTGTCAAAGATTTAAAAACGGATGAGATAACAACGGATGAAGTAGCCTCCCTCACTATATTACATGATGGCGTGTGACAAGAAATCAAACTTGAAGAGATCAAAATCTAAACACCTAAAGTATGAAAAAAATATTCATCCTCTCTACCATTGCGCTCTGCTTTATGGGTTGTGTAGCACCCCAACCAATTGTATTCAATGAAACTTCGGTCGCACAAAGAGCCATCCCGCGCGTGGATAAGATGCCCAATCACCCCAAACCTTATATATATCAAGATTGGAAACAAAAAGCAAAAGACTTCGACAACTACATTTTTGATTTCAATCAGAAAGGCGAAAACTTACCCTTTATTTGGCTCGATGGTATGAAGCGAAATTTTCGGGATACCACCTTTGGCATTTATACAGCCTTAGGTGATATACGTATGGGAGCCGCCGTAAACAATGGGGAAAACCATGAAGCATTGGGGGCGATGGGTGCCGTCTTAGGTGCAACTCTTGTCGGCATTGATAAAAGCCATCAAGACGGACACAACTATGTTAAAATGTTGCGCAACTACTACAATAAAGACAATGGTTGGAATGTTATCATGAATTTCACCAACAAAGGCGCGCACATTGGCGGCGGGTATGGCAATGACTTTTGGTATGAAGTGCATAACAACTTGCTCTTTTACAGCGTTGCCAATTTCTATCCAAATGAGAATGATTTCGACGAAATACTGAGGGGTATTGCCGAGCAGTTTTACAAGTCCGATTCTGTTATGGGCAACAGTTACAGCTACTCTTATTTTGATTTTAAAAAAATGAAGCCTGAAAAGAACCACATTCCGACGCAAGAAGATGTGGCAGGCGGTTATGCATTCATCCTCTATTCAGCGTATATAAAATTTGGTGATGAGAAATACTTAAAGGCAGCCAAAAATGCGATGGACGTCCTATACAATCAAAAAGAAAACCGTTTTTATGAAGCCATGCTACCCTTTGCAGCATATATCGGTGCGCGTATGAACGCCGAAATCGGCACAAACTACGACATACAACGCTTCCTCAATTGGACATTCGACGGCACTGCTGTTGGGCGTGAAGGTTGGGGCATACTTGCTGACAAATGGGGTGATTACGATGTCAGTGGCTTGCTGGGCAGCACCATTGACCACGGCGGCTATGGTTTTTTGATGAACACTTTTGATATCATGATGCCCTTCTCTGCTATGGTTCGGTATGACCAGAGTTATGCCCGTGCGGTCGGTAAGTGGGCATTGAATGCGTCCAATGCAGCCCGTTTTTGTTATCCTTATGATATGCCCGATTCCCTACAAGCCATCCCTCAGTATAAAGCTATTACAAAGAATGTGATTGCATATGAAGGCATCATTAAAGAATCAAGCTACCCCGAGTTCAAAGGTGTTACACCATTTGTACAAGGCGATGGACCTCGGTGGGAGAAAGGAATGCCACCACAAACGATGTTTTCGGTATATGGCAGCAGCCATGTTGGTTTTTTCGGAGGCACTATCCAAAAGACCAATGTGCCTGAAATTTTGCAAATAGACTGCCGCTTGACCGATTTGTACAAAAGACAAGCAGCCTTTCCGACTTATTTATTCTTCAACCCCTATCAAGAGGTAAAAATAGTAGAAACCAATGTCGGTCAAGAGAAAACCGATGTTTATGACACTGTCAGCCGTCGTTTCCTCTTAAAAAATGTGAGTGGACAAGTTGTATTTTCAATTCCTGCCGATGCCGCACGCGTGTTGGTTTTTGTCCCTTCGGGAAAAAAGCTAACCATAGAAAAAGGGGTATTGAAAGCTGGAGGTTTGCCTATTGATTTCAGTTATCCAAAACCATAATTGTTTTATCAAATTAAAAAACAAAAGATTATGACTGCTACATTCACCTATACACTCATACTCGCTGCGATATTCATTGGCAAAAAACTTATGCTGCAATTCACGCATCAGCCGCTTTACTTTTTCGACAAAAAAGTAAGACAAGAGGGACTCTGATAAGGTCACAATGGCGTTGCGCCCCTCCTGTTTACTGAGGGGTATTACATTTTCGATATATCCCAATTCAATTCTTTTTCCATTTGTTATACTCATTTGAAAATGGTTTGCCTAAAATAATAGAATTAATTTATTCATAACCAATGTTTTATATTTTTCACTTTTCATTTTTCACTTTTCATTTAGTATATAATATAGAACCCTGTCAAAATACAACGATATGCAACGCCAATTTGAGATTAAATTGGCGAATTCAATATTCAAGTGCAACTGGATAGAAAATCGTTATTTTTTAATAAAACCAATCCTCGAAAAACCTATTGCTAAGGGTCATATCGTGTTGCAGGACATAGAGAAAGACATGCATTAAACATGCCTTTTTTCTATACAATTCAAATGAATCTTTTAAAAGAAATTATATAAAGTGACATCTCTCACAGGCATTTATACTCATTTGAAAATGGTTTGCCAAAATAATGCAATTAAATCATTCATAACCAACGTTTTATATTTTTCGTTTTTCGTTTTTTATTTAGTATACTCGTTCGGGATGCAAACAGGTATTGTATAATTGAAAACTTATGCAGATGGGCGGATTGGGATAAAAATGAAGAAGAAAAAGATGTATTAGTAAAGGTACTCTTAGAACGATTGAATTCACAAAATCTTTTGAAAGTTAATTTCTTACACTCAAGAAAAACGGGTGTTAAAAATCCCTTGCAAGGGCATTTAGACATTTTTTTAACGAAGATGTTGTCGCGCAAGAATGAAGCACGCCCCTTTAAATTACTCTACTTTAAGCAAAATCTCACTCCATAAGCATAGATAAATGCCCGATAAAAGAAGTCTTTTAAAAAAAACACGGCTTTGATTTAGGGATTGACTACCTTTCTTTGTCTGCTATATAACAACAAGATAATATTAAGTATGAATTACTAATCTCTTACAGATGAACAACTTGTTATTGGGCTATGCGAAAGCAAAACTGCGGCTTTTGATGCGATATATGCGCGTTATTGGAAGATGTTGTTTGCGGTGGTATTTCCCGCTTTTTGACTTATGATGGGCACAGTACGCGATTGAGTGATTGGACAGGGAAAACATACGAGAGCGTCAAAGGCAAAGTCAGTGGGTTTAATCGGGATTCATCCTGCTTTTTGACTTGTGATGGGGATAGTACGCGATTGAGTGATTGGACAAGGAAAACATACGGGAGCGTCAAAGGCTATGTCAGTGCGTTCAATCGAGACAAACCATTATTTTATGTTCAAAAAGACAATTATACTACCTTTTACACTTGGGATGGACAATTAACTGGTGTCTATCGAGGTGAGCCTTTTATTTTTAAAGCCGATAACTAAACTGTCGTGATGCGTATCCCCAATGGCGGCGATGATATAATTTTAGAAACGCGCCGCCTCTACAAAAGCATCCACGACTTTATGCAGCACGAAGTGGCAGAATTCACCCCTGAAGAACGGGCGCTGTATGGGGTAGATGATTTTGTGAAGCAATATAGAGAACTAAGTTTATTATCATTAGTGTCCGCTTAAAAAAAACAAACCCTCATAAATACTTACAAATGACTAAGTTATAGAGGTTTTGCGTTTAAACGATTTGAAATTGGTTTAGCAAAAATGACCTTTGTCTTTTCAAGGATAAAAACCACTAAAAAGATGAATAAAGGTCAATATGTATTTTCGCAACTGATGAATTTGGTAGATGCCAATGAATTTAATCGCCATGTTAAACGGTATAAAGGCAACTATCGCATCCGTCGTTTTAGTTGTTAGCATCAGTTTTTGTGTATGAGTTTTGGACAATTAGGCAAAAAAGATAGCCTTCGAGATACAGTATTATGCTTGGAAAGCCATGAAAACAAGCTGTATCATTTAGGCATTACGCATGGCGTGAGCCGTTCTACGCTTGCAGATGCCAACGAACAGCGTGATTATCGTATTTATCAAGACTTTGCACAGCATCTCATTTCAGGATCTCGTGAACTCTATAATGACACAGATGACACGGCATTAGGCTTGAAAAATAATATTTACGCTATTGATGCTTCAACGATAGACCTTTGTCTGTCCGTTACCCTTTCGTAAAACTAAAGCGGCTATTAAGCTGCATACACAAATTGACATTAAGTGTTCTGTACCAACGTTTATTCACATTTCAGATGGTAAATATCACGAATTCAATTCATTAGATATTATTTAATTTGAGATAAATGCGTTTTACATTATGGATAAAGGGTATTTGGATTTTGCACGTTTATATAAAATTCACTTAAACGGTGCATTTTTTGTCATTCGGGCTAAGTCCAATACAAGCTATTATCGTTTATATTCTCATCAGGCGGATAAAACAACAGGCGTGAAATTTGACCAAACTATAAAATTTAAAACACCGAAATCAAGTAAAGAATATCCTGAAAAACTTCGATTAATAAAGTTTTATGACAAAGAACTGAAAAAAACGTTTTCTTTCTAACAAATAATTTTGAAGTAGAATCTCAAACGGTCGCTGCGCTTTATAAAAACCGTTGGAAGATTGAACTTTTTTTCAAGTGGATTAAGCAGCACTTACAGGTTCTCACTTTTTGGGGGCAGTCTAAAAATGCTGTTTATACCCAAATTTGGATTGCCGTTTGTAACTATTTGCTCATTGCTATTTTGCGAAAAAAGCTCGGTACTCTACATTCTATGTACGAATTATTACAAATTTTAAGCGTCTCGCTTTTAGATAAAACCCCTGTAAATCAATTACTGATGAAAAAGCAATTACAAAATTTCGATGTAGCTTCTTCTAACCAATTGATTCTCTGGGACTTATAAGCGGACAGTAGTGGTTTATTATAAAGTAATAGTGGGTTTATCAATGCTTGATTTTTGTGAATTATGTTTCGTCCTAAAATAGTGACTAGTCCTAATTTTTGTAACGTCCTAAAATATGTGTCGTCCCAATTTTTGTATTACCCTAAAAAAGGTTTAGTACAATTAAAAGAAAACAACAACAAAAATTCTATAAGTATAACCAAATAAAAGTTATAGTTATAGTTGTTGCATTGATTTTAACCATTTTTGTTTTTCTTCGAATAATCTTTGCCCCATTTTTTGATGGGCAGTTTATTCTGCTGATGCATTTGAAAAGGTGTGAGCATATGACAGCTCATGTGTGGTCTTTCTTTATTGTAAATATCCACTACCTTTTTCATCAAAGCCTTCGCTTCTTTTGCATCTTTAAATTTCTTTGTCACACCATCAAAGCCAAATTCTTCTTTGATAATGCGATTAATACGCTCAGCAACGGCATTATCGTAGGGGCTTCCATCTTTCGTTGTGCTACTGACAAAATTATTGTCGCGCAGAACGCGGATATATTCTGTACTCAAATACTGGGATCCTCTATCCGAATGATGAATACACGGACCAGCGTATTGCCGATTTTTGATAGCCATATTCAGCGCGACTAAACACTCCTCTGCCCGCATCCGATGTGCCACTTCATAACCCAATAACACTTTAGAATAGGCATCTGTTACCAAGGGCATATACGCATCACCTGCTTCTGTTCTATCAGCGTAATATCCGTAACAACCAATTGTTCTGGTCGATCTGGTATCAAATCCTTGTGTAAATCTTCAAATTGTCGCTGCCAGGCACTACTATCGGTTGTTTTTTTTCGCTTTTTCCGCTTTTTGATGATAAAGCCTAAATCAGCATACAAGTCGACAAATTTATCCCGTCCGATGCTTAATCCCAAAGAAGACAATTTCTCTTGGGTCATTATCCATAACTTCTCGCCACCTATTCGTGGCATTCTTTGGCGAATTTCTTTTATCGATTCTTTGACCGCTATTTCTAATGACAACTCTTTAGAGCTAGCTAATTCTGCATGGCGTTCCGCTTTATGATAGCTTTATGATAGCTTTATGATAGCTTTATGATAGCTTTATGATAGCTTTATGATAGCTTTATGATAGCTTTATGATAGCTTTATGATAGCTTTATGATAGCTTTATGATAGCTTTATGATAGCTT